>NZ_JASDVN010000046.1:0-10208 GCF_041440645.1 Flaviflexus sp.
CCTCCTGGGCAGCGGCGGATTCCAAAACAAACTACACCCCCAATTATGAAGAGCCCATTTAGAGCTCCTGTCCGATCGCTTCAATGATGTAGGCGAGAGAAACGGCGCCGGGATCGGCGTGGCCGACCGAGCGTTCCGCGAGCGGACGTGCGCGACCAATCTTCGGGGAAAGATCCGCAGTCTTATTGGCTGCCTCGGTGGCAACCGCGGAAGCACGGTTCCACTTCTCTGCGAGGGAGCCCTCACCCTTCACTTCCGCCTCGAGAGCGTCAGCGAACGGGAGGAGAGCATCGAGCATGGTCTTGTCGCCAAGCTGGGCGCCACCTGCAGCGAGCAGGGCGTCAGCGACGCGGCGAACCACGTCGGCAACTTGCTCGTCGCTTGGCAGGTCATTGTCGCTAATGCCTTGACCGGCAGCCCCGAGGACAACGCCCCAGAGAGCACCCGAGGTGCCGCCCGCGGTTGCGGACCACGCCTCACCGGCGCCAGCAAGGGTCGTGCCCGCTCCCGCTCCGTCGCCGGAGAGGCGGCGTGCCGCGACTGTCGCGTTCTCAGCGCCGCGGTGCATGCCGATGCCGTGATCGCCGTCGCCGGCGATGGCGTCGAGCTTGCCAAGCTCAGCGGACTTCTCGTCGAGAAGGGCCGTCAGCTTGTCGAGAGTGTCGGCGATGGCGGAAGCGAGCTTCTTCGAGTCGTCCGAGCCTTCCTCGGTGACCTGTAGCTTCGTGGGTTCCTGGGACAGCTCGCCCAGGTCGTCACGCAGGTCGGAGGAGTCGACGGAACCGCGGCGGTAGGACGGGGTGTCAACCGGGTCGTTCCACAGGGAGTCGAGTTCGTCATCGACCCAGAACAGGGTCAGAGAAATGCCGGACATGTCGAGAGAGGTAGCGAACTCGCCAACCTCACCGTCAACGACCGTGAGGCCAGATTCTTCAAGAAGCTTGTTGACGGCACGGAAGGTTACGAACATTTCCTCGTACTTGGCGGCTCCGAGTCCGTTGAGGAGGGCAATGACGCGGCCGTCGTTGCCCTCGGGGCGCTCTTCAAGGAGGCGCTCCACGAGAAGGGCCGCAACCTCATCGGCGGTACCGAGGGGTTCCTCGGAGATGCCGGGCTCGCCGTGCACGCCAAGACCGATCGCCATCTTGCCCTCGGGAACCGTGAACAGGGGCTCGTCCGCACCGGGCAGGGTGCAACCCGAGAAGGCGACACCGAGGGTCCTCGTGCGGGAGTTTGCCTTGTGGAATACGCGTTCGACCTCGTCGAATTCGAGTCCGCGCTCAGCGGCCGCGCCTGTGGTCTTGAAGATCGGAACCCAACCGGCGATGCCGCGGCGCTTCTCGATCTCGTCCGGACCCGCCGACGCAATGTCGTCGGTCGTGACGACTGCCTTGGCAGGGATGCCCTGGGCGGTCAGCTGAGCCGCTGCGTCACCGAAGTGGAGAACGTCGCCGGCGTAGTTGCCGAAGGCAATGAGGACGCCGCCACCGCGTTCCGCGGCCTTGGCAACCGACACTGCCTGCGCGGCCGACGGGGAGGAGAAGATGTTGCCCATGACAACACCGTCCGCCATGCCGTGACCAACCCAGCCGGCGAAGGCGGGGTAGTGGCCGGTGCCGCCGCCGATGACGAGGGCAACCTTCTTCTCGGGGGTCTTCGTGGCGCGAACGGCGCCACCGTAGAGGCCACGGACGTGACGCTTGTTGGCCAGGAGGTAGCCTTCTGCTGCTTCGCTGGGGAAATTTTCGGGGTCGTTAATTAGACGTGTCATGTTCTCACTCTCGTCGTTGAGGGTTATTCATTACTTCCACTGCGGCCCTGTGGCCACGTAGCTATGGTCCCATGGGGACCGAGGAGGGAATCGACGATTCCCGAAAGTACTCCGGTCTCGGCTGCGAGATCGAAGCTGGTGTATCTATTGCGGCTCGTGCGGAGCCGCAAGAAATCCTTGACAATCCGCTCCTTGCTCAGCTGTAACTGGCTCGGGTGGTTGTATCCGTGTGCCGCGGTGAGGTTCTCACGAATCTCATCTGCTGGCCTCATGAGATCCCTCAATTCGGCCCGGAGCGAGGGCCATACTCGCCGAACCGAATCGAGGCGTTCCCGCAGGAGTTCCCGATCTGGGTACTTAGCGGGAAGTTGGGAGTGGGCGACGTTTCGCAGGGGTGAATCCCCGTGCAGGCCGTCTGCCTCGGCAAGCGCCTCCTCCAAGCTTGGCCATGCCGCCACAAGGGAGTCGATGTCGATCTGGGTGAGGTCAAGCTCGAGAAGCTGGTCGTAGAAGGCCGCGACCAGCACGGAACCAACCCCGACCTTGGCGCCGTGGGAGAGCGGGGGGTCGTAGTCGAGTCCCACGTGCTCCATTTCCCACAGGTGGCTGAACATGTGCTCCGCACCGGATCCGGGGCGGGAGGAGTTGTAGGCCTGAATGGCAAGGCCGGACATGAGCAACCCAACCGCGAGGGAGGGAAGCGCGTTCACGTCACGGTTGCCAACTCCCGCTGGATCGGCCAGGGCCGCAACAACGGACCGGGCAGACATGTCCCAGATGTCCTGGTCGATGCCCTCGGCGCCCATGGCCTCCGCGACCCGCCAATCCGCGAGAGCGGAGATCTTTCCGATCATGTCGCCAAAGCCGGAGGCCCACATGATCTGTGGAGCTGTGGCAAGAATGTCGAGATCCATGACCACACCAACGGGTGCGGCGCACGGAATGTTCTGCTTGAAGCCGTCCTTCGAGATCGATGCACCGGCCGCGGTGTAGCCATCCATGGACGGGGCCGTGCCCACCACCCAGTACGGACGGGACAGCTGGTCGGAGGCGAGCTTGACGGCGTCGTTGATGGTACCGGAGCCAACCGCAATGGGAAGAGCGTCCGCACGCAGCTCAAGTTCTGCGCGCACGCGATCGACGAGATCGATCGCGGCGTAGGGGCGGGGAGTGGCCGGCAGAATGATCGGGTCGGCCTGAGGGATGTTCGCGCTCGTCACGGCCTGGGTGACGGCGCCCTGCGCAACGCTCCACGTGGTCTCATCAGCCACGAACACGACCGTGACGGGGCCGTGCTGCTGAGTCAGGAGTTCGCCGAAGGTGGCCGCGACCCCGTACCCGAAACTGACCACCTTGGTCGTGCCGGTACGTTCGAGGGCTCGAGCGATGAGCTCATTTCCACTGGCGATTTGCGACTCAACATCGAGCTGCGCACTGTTCATCGAGATTCTCCTGGTGTCGGAAAAGGTGTGCCGGGAGGCTGGCATCAACAGCTGCTACCTCGCTAATCTTTCGGACATTCACCGAACTGTTGACACGTAACATGACTATACAAGTATGATCATGGTTGCGCAATGTTTCTACGATGGTGAGAAACCGACTTGGGAAGTCATGTCAATGGCTCGCAATGCGCTGAAATAAGCCAATTAACCAGAACTCGAAGGCGAGGAATATCTATGGCTAAGCACATTCTGGCAGTGGATGGTGGTACCACCAGCGTTCGTTCACTCCTCCTGGATGACAAGTTTGAAATCGTCGATATCGCACAGAAGGACATCACTCAGCACTACCCGCGTCCGGGCTGGATTGAGCACGATCCGGAGGAGCTCGTCTCCTTCCAGCTTGAGACGATGAGGGCAGTGCTCCGCAACAACGGCATCCACCCCTCGGACATTGACGCAGTCTCCATCACCAACCAGCGCGAGACCGCGCTCGTGTGGGAGCGTTCAACCGGTGAACCCATCTACAACGCCATCGTGTGGGCCTCCCGCCAGTCAAACAACTTCATTGAGAAGTGGCGCGACCAGGGCCTCGATCCCCTCATTCGTGAGCGGACAGGACTCATCTCCGACGCCTACTACTCGGCATCGAAGATCGCCTGGATTCTCGACAACGTCAAGGGCGCTCGCGAGCGCGCAGAACGCGGCGAGCTCATGGCGGGCACGGTCGACTCCTGGCTGATCTACAACTTCACCGGCAAGCAGCGCTTCGTCACCGACGTATCGAACGCGTCCCGCACCCAGATGTTCAACATCCACACCCTCGACTGGGATGATGACCTGCTCGAGGCCTACGGAATTCCGCGCAAGATGCTGGCCGAGATCCAGCCTTCCGATGGTGACTTCGGCGATCTTGGATTCTCCTTTGGCACGGCAATCCCGATCGCCTCGGTCATGGGTGACCAGCAGGCATCCCTGTTTGGTCAGGCCTGCTTCCAGCAGGGCCAGACGAAGATGACGTACGGAACCTCCGGCGTGCTCGTCATGAACGCGGGCGATACCCCGAAGCTTGTTGAGGGCGTGACCGCCTCCACCGCGTGGAAGGCCCAGGGTGTGCCGGTTTACGACATCGAGGGCGTTGTGTTCTCCATGGGTAAGACCATGCAGTGGCTCCGAGACGACCTCAAGGTCATCCACGACGCCAAGGACTCGGAATGGTACGGCGGACAGGTCGGCTCCACCCACGGTGTTTACCTTGTTCCCGCCTTCACGGGTCTTGCGGCGCCGCACTGGGATCCCTACGCGCGCGCCAACATCGTGGGCATGTCGAACGCGACCACTCGCCTCCACATCATCCGTGCAGCCGTTGAGTCGATGGCGTTCCAGACCCGCGATCTCGTCGAGGCAACCCTGACTGACAAGGACCTGCAGATCCCCGAGCTGAGGGTCGACGGCGGCGCCGTTAACAACAACATGCTCTGCCAGCTGCAGGCCGACGTCCTCGGCATCCCCGTCATCCGCCCCAAGGTCACCGAGGCAACCGCCCTGGGTGCGGCCTGGCTTGCCGGCATCTCAGCCGGAGTCGTCGGCGGCTTCGACGAGGCTGCGGAGCTGTGGAATGTCGACCGTGTCTTCGAGCCGCAGATCTCGGAGGACGAGAAGGAAGAAATGTATGACGGCTGGAAGATGGCCGTCGAAGGATCGAAGGGCTGGGCGCAGAAGGTTAAGAGCGTCTAGTGACTTCGTAGTCGCCATGGTGGTGTGGTGACGAGGGGCGTCTCATATCTCGGGCGCCCCTCAACCATTTCCGCTACAGTTCTCACGTCAACCAGTTCACCAATGAACCTGCTGCAAACACCGTTCGCCTCTTGGGTCATGACGACTGTGCATCAGCTTTGTCTCAGTGAGGAGCCGTCCACATGTTCAAGTGGCTTCGTCGTCGTAAAGAAGAACCTCCCAAGAAGTACACTGCCAACGGTGTGGAGATTGTTGACGCCAGGAACCGGAAAGAACGAGGCGGGTGCTTCGGAGCCATCGTCGACATCATGACGCCTATTGGAAAACTGTTCAGCCTCTTCGACTAGGTGAGATAAGCGTCGGGAGCTCGGCGGATCTAGAGCTACGTCAATTCGGTAGATCTAGAGCAGTATTTGCGGCATTCCTGGTCAAACCGCTCGTCATTCTGAGCGAATTATTGCCGGTAAGTGAATTGAAACCTGCTTTGATCTGGACGTCGGCTTCATGGCCCGATGAGAGCCGGAGTTGTTGACTCGTGGGGTGCGGGCTCATGTTGGCGCACGAACGTGGATCCGACCACGGCTATTGACCGAGTCACTAAATCTGACTCGGTAGCAAGCAGGAGTGAGTGATCGGGTGCGAGCGAGTCTGAGCCCCTGAGCAAGATCTCCGTGGGGTGAGTGACGGCGATGCGTCAACAACCCCACGGAGATCTTCACGCCACGGACTACTTCACCCCATGGACTACTTCACCCCATGGACCACTTCAATTGAAGACGGTCTAGATACCTGTGTCGAAGGCGAGGAGGGCTCGGGAGAGTTCCTCGTGCTCCTCGCCGGCCTCGACAACCGGCTTGCCCTCGAGAACCGCGTCAATGGCCTGACGCATGGCGGTGGCACCGGCCCGCGACCCGTCCGGGTGTCCGTGGACGCCGCCACCGGGGGAGAGAGCGATGTCGTTTCCTAGGTCGCCAACGTACTTCTCGACCATGCCGGGATGAACTCCGCCACCAATGAGGGGGAGTGTGGGCTTGAGTCCGGCCACCGGCGTGCGTAGCGCGCTGACCGTTGACCGGTAGGTTCCCGTCGAGAGCGGGTACCCGCCCCATGGGGTCAGGATCATTGCCATGTCGGCGCCAGCAAGGCGGGGGAGCTGCCCCAGAGCGATTGTGCCTGCCATGCCCGAGTGGGGGCTTTCGATGAACGGGCCGGTGCCAGCAAAGTGACCAAGGACGGGCACGTTAACGGCATCACGGATCATCTGGAGCGCGCCGTAGCCGGTAGCCGAGTAGTTGATCATGAAGGCGGTCGCCCCCTCGTCGGCGCATGCCTTCGCATCGGCGAGCATGCGATCCGGACGGCCGGTGATGTTGACCGCGTAGGGCACGGTGCGGCCAGTTTCTTCCTTAACCCGCTCCGCTTCCTTCCGGAAGGCGCGGACGCGCTCGACAGGGGTGGAACCCGTCGTGTGGGTCAGGACCTCGTCATCCTTGATGATGTCGGCTCCACCAAGTGCTGTCTCGCGGAAGATCGTTGCCGAATCCTCGATCGTCATGCCGATGCAGGGCTTGATCATGCTGAGCAGAAGCGGGCGATCATGCACGCCCGTGAGATCGCGGATCCCATCGAGGCCGAATGCGGGACCGCCGGCCGTCTCGTGGAAGGACTGAGGGAGTGACAGCTCGACGAGTTTGGCTAGAACGGAGGTGGAGGCGTCATTGCCGAGAACGGTGGTGAGCAGGGTTGGGATATCACCGCCGAGGTTGGCGGAGGGAATCCCGATCGTCATGAGCGCGTAGGTGGCTCGAGTGTTGTCCGGCACAGCTACATCCACTGCGGGAACCTCGATGACGCGAATGACGCGGCCCTGGTGTTCCCTGCTCATCCGCTCCGTCACCCCCGGCACGTCAACCCACGTTCCGGTTGTCTGACCAACGGCAAGCTTGGCCGCGGCTGCGTGCGGATCGAATCCTTCCGGAACCGACATGAGATAGGTCGCGTGAACGAGTTCGACCTCGTCAACCTGCTGGAACCAGACATCCTTGTCCATGATCATCCTTAGGGTGAGAACTATCGAGACCCACAGGGGAGAGCATCTCGTATAGTCATGTATAGATAAACCTGTCTCAGTCTCTCACGCCGCGAGTTTCCGCTCAAGCTCAGGACCCAACTTTAAGGGTTGACCTTCACGGATTTCAGCCGAGTTGCGAGGGTCGAACAAGTTCCTTTGGGTATTCCGTTCACAAGTTCCTTCGGGTACTCGCTCAAGAGCTCCCTTGGCTGTTCATTCCATGCGGACGTCTCTGACTTGTCGATGCTTTCGCTGTCTTGACGGGCCTCACCCACCCGTTCTTGAAGGTCTCATTTATCCAACTTGTACATAGTTGTATTGACGAGACTATACAAGTCTGTTCTAATGGAATTGGACAGAGAAGTCGGCCGCTCCCATATGTGCTCCTTTGGGGCATGGGAGCACAAAAGAATTGGGAGAAGACCATGAGCAGCGTGGCTCAGGCAAGCAAAGTACAAGAATCGAGGATCCTCGCGGCGCGCTCGCGGCTGAACGTCGTGAGGATGCTCGAGGCAACCCCAGCAGGTCACGTGGGTGGCGCCCTCTCCTGCATCGACGCAGTCTCGGTGCTCTATGGGCACGTCATGAACGTGGCTCCGGATCGCATCGATGATCCAGACCGGGATAGGTTCCTCCTCTCGGCAGGGCACAAGGCTCTCGCCCAGTACGCGGTACTCGCGGAACTCGGGTACTTCGACAAGAGCATTCTTGATCAGTACGGCAAGGTGAACACCCCGCTCGGCGGACATCCCGACATGCACAAGCTGCCGGGAATCGAAGGCAACACGGGAGCGCTCGGGCACGGCCTGGGGCTCGGAGTCGGCATGGCGCTTGGCCTGCGCGGGAGAAGCGATGCTCAGGTCTACGTGGTCATGGGCGACGGTGAACTTGCTGAGGGATCCAATTGGGAAGGTGCGGCCATGGCGGCCCATTACACGATCGATAACCTGACCGCCCTCGTCGACGTCAACGGCATGCAGATCTCCGGCACCACGGCAGAGGTTCTGAACATGGAGAAGATTGCGGACAAGTTCCGCGCCTTTGGTTGGAACGTCACGGAAGTTGATGGTCAGGACCACGAGGCTCTCCACGAGGTGCTCGCCGTTCCGGCTGAACCCGGAGTCCCCACCGCGATTATCCTCCGTACCGTCAAGGGCTCCGGCATCTCCGACATCGCGGGAACGGTTGGTTCTCACTACTGGAAGCCCACCGCAGATCAGGTGAAGAGGGCGCGGCAGGAACTCGAGGACGAAATTATCGCGCTGACCGACGACATCGAGAGGAACTAGTTATGTCTCAGACCATTCAGTACGTTGACCCGCGCAAGACCTTCGGCAAGGCCATCGCCGATCTCGCGGAAGAACGCGAGAATGTTGTTGTCCTGTCGACCGACTCCGGAAAGAGTTCCGGGTTTGGTGACTTCCTGGTTGAGCATCCCGATCGGTACTTCGAGATGGGGATTGCGGAGCAGGGAGCGACTGCCGTTGCTGCAGGACTTGCGAGCACAGGGGCCATTCCGGTGTACTGCGCGATCGCACCTTTCGTGACGAGCAGGAACTTTGAGTTTTTCCGCAACGACGTTGGCTACATGGGCCAGAACGTCAAGATCGTTGGCCGCAACGGCGGCTTCACGTACTCGGAACTGGGTTCCACCCACCATTCCCTCGAGGATTACGCGATCATCGGCTCCATTCCCGGAGTGACGGTGCTGGCGCCCGGTGATGCTGGTGAGATGAGGGCTGCGTGCGCCGCCATGCTCGACCACGAGGGGCCGGTCTACATGAGGATCGGGGCAGGCCCCATTCCCGACTATGAGGAGGACCGAGAGTTTGTCATTGGCAGGGGCTACTACGTGACCCGTGGTAGCGACCTCACCGTCATCGCAACCGGATACACGAGCATCTACGTGCGTGAGGCGGTTGCGGAACTCGAGAACGAGGGTGTCAGCGTCGATCTCATCTGCCTGCCCACGGTCACCCCCATCGATTCCGACATCATCATCGAATCCGTGAGCAGGACCGGTCATGCACTCACCGTTGAGGAACACTACGAGTTTGGTGGCTTGGGAACCCGGGTTGCTGATGTTCTGAGCGCTCGCGGGATAGGCAAGCTGACGAAGCTTGCTGTCGAACACAAGAACCAACCCTCCAGCACCTACGAGGACCTGTTGGAACGGAATGGGCTCGACGTGTCGGGAATTAAGGCTTCCGTCCTGGAAGTGCTCAAGAACAAGTAGAATGGCGATCAAGTTCGCAGGTCAGTTAAGGAATTGGGGCGACCTTGGTCATGGAAGACTGAAGGATCCTCCGAATACCCTTGTTGCCTGATGACGACCATCCTGAGCGTACGAGGTAACGAATGAAAGATCTACTCGATAGGGAATCGGCGATCCCGCTGTACACCCAGATCGAAACCGTGTTGCGCGAGTTCTTGGCAACGGGGGAGTGGAAGTCCGGTCAGAAGATCCCGTCGGAATCCATTCTTCAGACCCAGTTCGGTGTCTCCCGGATGACAGTCCGCGGGGTCCTCAACATGCTGGCCGATGAGGGGCTCCTGCACCGCGTTCCTGGCAAGGGCACCTTCGTGACCGAGTCGAAGATTGCCACGAGATCCCCCGCATACCAGGGAATCCGCCAGCAGCTCGAGGACCGCGGATACAGTACCGAGACGGAGATGCTTGGTTTCGAGCTCGTACCCGCTCCCGAGAGAGTCCGATCCTTCTTCAACTTCTCAGAAGGAACGAAGGTCTACGAGATCACCCGCAGGCGATTCCTTGAGGGCAAGCCCGTCACCCTCCACAAGGCGTGGGTCAGTGCCGATCTTGCTCCCGGTCTCGACCGGTTCGATGTTGCCGACAGGCAACTCTGCGAGGTGCTCAGCACCGAATTTTCTCTCAACGTGAAGAACACGGCCGAGACCCTCGAGGTTGCTCGGGCAACCGAACAGCAGGCCGAGTATCTCGAGTGCGAAGCGGGCGATCCGCTGCTCCTCCTCACCGACCAGCTACGCGACGCTCAGGGCAGGCCCTTCGAGTACACGAAGCTCTATATGAGGGGCGATCAGATGAAGCTCGAATTCAACTTCGAGTCATAGCCGGCGATCCCGTTGCGAGTCATCACGGAGGATTGAGTAAGGCGTTCCAGGCGAGAGATTCAGCTCGGGTCTTGACAGGTAGTGAGGGGGGGGGGGG
>NZ_JASDVN010000046.1:10218-16449 GCF_041440645.1 Flaviflexus sp.
CCCCCCCCCCTCACTACTGCTTAATTGTCTTTTCGAAGTGCGTGGGAGAGTCCTTGAACTAACCCACGAGCATCAAGCCTCGAGCATCAACCCTCGAGCATCGAGCTGCGGTCAATCAGTCCTGACGCTGCCCCCGATGGTTGGCCCACAGGGTGAGGAAGTCGGCGACGGCGTCATCTTCGTTCTGGCCGATCTGGTAGTCGCAGGCGTCCTTGACGTGCGGGTAGGCGTTGCCCATGGCGACCGAGATGCCGACGTTGGGTAGCCAGGACATGTCATTCTCGGAGTCGCCGATGCCGAGGGTGCGTTCCGGGGTCGTGCCGAGGTCGGAAAGAACAGGGGTGAGTCCCGTCCACTTCGACACGTCGTGGTTCGTGAGCTCGTAGAACTCGGGAAGGGTCTTGACGGTGTCGGGGAAGTTCTCGCGCAGGTGCTCAACCTTGCCGGTCGTGTCCTCGGGGTCGATGTAGTACATGACCTTGAGACGATCGTCGGAGTCGAGATCCTCAAACTTCACGAGCGTGGGTGTGAGGCCCTCGTTCGGGCCTTGAAGAATCTGGCGAGCAACGCCATCGGTCTCGGTGAAGAAGAAATCCGTGCCGAAAATGACGGACTGAAGATCGTTCTCCCTCCCAAACTCCACGATCTTCTCGAAATACTCGTCCGAGAACGGGGAGAGCCCGATGATCGTGTCGTGGTCGGTGTGGACGGTGATGGCGCCGTTGCAGGCAATCACGTAACCGTTGCGATCCATGCGACCAAACAGCTTGCGCAGGGCGGGAGCCATGCGGCCGGAGGCGAGCACGATCTCGATTCCCGTGTCAGCGAGAGCCCTCAGAGCGTCAATGGTCCGGTCGCTCACGCTCGAGTCATCGCGTGAAAGAGTGCCGTCGACGTCGAAGACAGCAACATCAATGTTGTCGATATTCTCCGGCAGTACACCGTCAAGAAAAGTAGCCATTCTTAGACAGTAGCCGACGAAAGAAGATGCCACAAAGCCTATCCATATCAACAAAAGTTGACCCAATTTGCACTTATGTTGGACTGTTCAATTTACGTTGACTTTGCCAACTTTGGAGCATAGTTTTGTTGGTGCAACGTGGCCGATATGGATCGGCCGGAGGAGGAAAAATGTCAAAGATGAAGGCCGTGGTCATGCACGCGGTGGGCGATATTCGAGTCGAAGAGATCGAGAAGCCGACTGCAGGACCCGGCGAGGTTGTCATGAAGGTCGCCGTCTGTGGCGTCTGTGGATCCGACCTCGATCGCATGTTCAAAAAGGGACCCCACAAGCTCCCGCTCGTGTGTGGTCACGAATTCTCCGCCTACATTGAGGAACTCGGTGAAGGTGTCGAGGGCTTCGAGGTTGGCGACCTGGTCACTGTTCCCCCGATGATCCCCTGCTTCAAGTGCCCGCCCTGCGTTCAGGGCCAATTCTCCCTGTGCGAGGACTACGACTACTACGGCTCCCGTCGCAACGGTGCGTACGCCGAGTACGTTGCTGGCCCCGCCAACCTGCTTCTCAAGGTTCCCGCCGGCCTCGATGCTCGCGCAGCAGCCATGGTCGACCCCGCAGCTATCGCACTTCACGCCATTTGGCGCACCAAGCTGACCGCCGGCTCCCGCGTAGCCGTCATGGGCGGCGGCGGCCCTATCGGCCTCTTCGCTGTCCAGTGGGCCCGCATCATGGGTGCCACCGATATTGTTGCCGTTGACGTGTCCGAGCAGAAGGCCGAGCTTGCTCGCCAGGCAGGCGCCACCACCGCTGTTTCCAGCCCCGACCAGCTCGCCGAGATCGTTGGAAACGGCTTCGACGTTGTTGTCGAAACCACCGGTGTTCCGAAGGTTGCCGACCAGGCCGTGGGCATTGCTGCTCGCCACGGCGAGGTCACCCTCATCGGCATCCCCAACGCCCCCGTCGAAATCTCGGCAGGCAACTGGGCTCGCCTCATGCGCCTCGAGATCAACATCTGCGGTTCCTGGAACTCTTTCGGTGCTCCCTTCCCGGGTGCCGAGTGGACCACGACTCTCGATCACATGGCGAACGGCAACCTCAAGTGGGACTTCATGATCACTCACGAGGAGCCCCTCGAGAAGGTTGGCGAGACCATCAAGGCAATGTCTGAGAGGACCATCCACTCCTCGAAGGTGCTGTTCCTCCCCAACGGCTCGGACCTGCCTACCAACTAATGCGAAGCGGATCCACCGAGCACGAGCACGCCATGGTGCGTGCGGCGGAGCTGTACTACAACGACGGGCTCCTGCAGTCCGAGGTTGCTGACAAGCTACGCCTGAGCCGATGGAAAGTAGGTCGCCTCCTTGAGGAAGCGCGTTCGACGGGACTGGTGGAAATCAAGATTCATCACCCCCAGTCCCGCAGGCGCGACCTCGAGAAGCTCCTGACCGAACGATTCGACTGCAGGGAAGCGGTTGTCGTGGAAAGCCAGGCCTCCAAGCCTGCCACCATGGCACTCGCGGCCCAGGCCGCCGTCGACTATCTCGTTGAGCTCCGCCCACAACCCGAGATCATTGGCGTCTCGTGGGGCCACACCGTAGCCGCGATCGCGGATCAGCTCCCGGAGGGAGTCTTCCGGGAGCCCATGATCGTGCAACTGAACGGCGGAGCCAATTCGCTCACCGACACGGTGGATGCTGGTAGCATCATCCGCACGATTGCGAGCAAGTCTCGCGACCCGCGCACGGCGCTGCTTCCCGCCTCCGCCATCGTTCAGGACCGGGATCTGGCCCAACGGCTCCTCGCGGACCGCAACATCGCAAGGACGCTCCAGGCGGCATCGGATGCTGATGTGGCGCTCTATTCCATTGGCGTGCTCTCCCCGCAGTCCGTGCTTCGCCGAACGAACTGCGTGACCGCTGACGAAGTGGTCTCCCTCCAGGAGGCTGGCGCGATTGGCGACATCCTCGGCCACTACATTGACCGAAACGGACGCGTGGTGGATTTCGATCTGGATCAGCGAACGATCGGGCTGGATCTCGACAGGCTCTCCAACATTCCGAAGTCCATTGCCGTGGCAGTGGGCGAGGAGAAGAGCGGCATTACCCGCGCGACTCTGTATGCCGGGCTGTGCAACGTTCTCGTCACCGAAAGCAATGTTGCTGAGCAGGTTCTCGGCAACAATGCCCTGTAACTTAAACCTATGACCCCACAGGGTCTCACTCACTTCCAACACGATGGAGAAAAACATGAATCCCCAAGACGTCGTCGGCATTGTCGACCACACCCTGCTCGCACCCGAAGCCACCAAGGACGATGTGCTCCGCCTGCTGGACGATGCTGAGGCACTCGGCACGTTCTCCGTGTGCGTTTCCCCTTCCCAGATCCCGCTCCCGCGCGAGACCTCCGTCAAGGTAGCGGCCGTGTGCGGCTTCCCCTCCGGTGCGCACACCGCTTCCGTCAAGGCGGCAGAGGCCAAGGAACTGGCCGACGCAGGCGTTGACGAGATCGACATGGTCATCAACGTTGGCAAGGCCAAGGAAGGCGACTTCACCTACATCCAGAACGAGATCCAGGCAGTGCGCGACGCAGCCCCGAACGTTCTGCTTAAGGTCATCATCGAGTCCGCTGCCCTGACCGATGACGAGATCGTGGCCGCCTGCAAGGCATCCGTTGCCGCCAAGGCCGACTACGTCAAGACCTCCACCGGCTACCACAAGGCGGGCGGAGCATCCGTTGCAGCCGTCAAGCTCATGCGTGAAACCGTTGGCCCCGAGGTAGGCGTCAAGGCTTCCGGCGGCATCCGCGACGGCAAGTTCGCAACCGAACTGATCGAGGCCGGCGCAAGCCGTCTCGGCCTGTCGGGCACCAAGCAGGTTCTCGACACCCTATAACCAACCCCGGTGGGGATGGGTGAACCTTCGCCCATCCCCACACCTCCACCCCGGAACAGAGCGGTTCCACCACCAGGGATCTCGTTCTGCTTCCACCAACGGTTTCAATTGGGACCGGATCGGATTCGTGAATAGCTTTAGGATCACGTTCTGAAGCGGATTCCTGAACAGCATCAGGATCATTTCCAGAATCAGATTCTTGACTCGGTTCACTATCGTGTTCCGATTCAGGTTTGGCATCTGGTTCCCGCTGAAACCATTGCCCGAAATATTCACCAACTCGACGTGTTTGGCAGGATCTCACCACAACGTGACTGCGAAGAATGCGTCAAAATCCTAAAACAACGCTCGAACGAACGAAACGCTTGAACGAAAACGCTGCCCGCGACCGGTCAGCTGAGACTAGAAACCCACCTTCTATCACCCGCAACAACAATCGATCAACGAGGATCTCATGAGTGAAAAATACGTAATTGGCATTGACTTTGGCACCCTGTCCGGACGTGCCACTGTCGTTCGCGTTTCCGACGGCCGGGAACTTGGTTCCTCCATCATGGAGTACCCGCATGGAGTCATGGACCGCACCCTGACCGCTGGCGACAACCAGCAACTTCCCCCTGACTATGCACTGCAGGTCCCGGCCGACTACATCGAGGTCCTCAAGTCCGTGGTCCCTGAGGCCGTGATTGACGCTAAGGTCGACGCCTCCGACATCATCGGCATCGGCACCGACTTCACCTCCGCCTCGACCCTCCCCACCGACGAAAACGGTGCGCCCCTGTGCGAGCGCGAGGAGTTCAAGAACAACCCCCACGCCTACGTTAAGATGTGGAAGCACCACGGTGGCACCGAGCAGGCTGAGCGCGCCATCGCCATCGCCGAGGCACGTGGCGAAATGTGGCTGGGTCGCTACGGTGGCCGCATCTCCTCCGAGATCGTGATCCCGAAGGCTCTCGAGACCCTCGAGAAGGCTCCCGAGGTCTACGAATCCATGGACTACTACGTTGAGGCCGTCGACTGGATCGTGTGGCAGTTGACCGGCAAACTCATTCACTCCGCAGCCCCCGCGGGCTACAAGGCGCTCCGCCAGAACGACCAGTTCCCGTCAGAGTCCTACTTCGCTGAACTCAACCCCGCCTTCCGCACCTTCATCAAGGACAAGTTCGATGCTCCCGTGCTCCAGCTCGGTGAACGCGCCGGCAATCTGACGGACGAGATGGCGGAGGCATTGGGCCTTCCCTCCGGCATCGCAGTCGCCGTCGGTCAGATTGATGCTCACGTCACGGCTCCCGCCGCTCAGGCAGTTGAGCCGGGCCAGATGACCGCAATCATGGGCACCTCGAACGTCTACATCGTGAACGGCAAGTCCGCTCGCGATATCCCCGGCGTCTTCGGCATCACCAACGGTGGTATCTCCGCTGGCCTGTGGGGCTACGAGGGTGGTCAGACCGGTGTTGGTGACATCTTTGCCTGGATCGTCGACAACATCGTTCCCGGCGAGTACCAGAACGAGGCGAACCGCAGGGGCATTTCCGTCCACGAGCTTCTCACCGAGAAGGGCGCGGAGCAAGAGATTGGTGAGCACGGGCTGGCTGCTCTCGACTGGCACAACGGCAACCGTTCCATCCTGAACAACGGCTCGCTGTCCGGAACGCTCATCGGCATGACCCTCAACACCCGCCCCGAGGAGATCTACCGCGCCTACCTTGAGGCAACCGGTTTTGGCCTTCGCGTGATCATCGAGAACTTCCTCGAGCACGGCGTTGAGATCAACGAGATCGTGGCCGCAGGTGGTCTGCTCAAGAACAAGTTCCTCATGCAGATCTACGCCGACATCACCCGCATCCCGCTCTCGATCTCCGGTTCGAAGCTGGCAGGCTCCCTCGGTGCCGCCATCTACGGTGCCGTCGCAGCCGGTGCCTACCCGAACGTGTACGACGCAGCCAGGGCCATGGGTTCGAAGATCGACCACGCCTACGTGCCGAACGAAGAGAACGCCAAGAAGTACGACCTTCTCTATGAGGAATACCTCACCCTGCACGACTACTTTGGTCGCGGCGCTAACGACGTCATGGCTCGTCTGAAGGAGATTCAGCGCAACATCCACGCACGTAAGAACGCGTAACTTCCAGGGGCGTTTCTTCCACCCATCAAGGCGCGACCCTACCTCCCGCGCAATGCCAAGCGATAGTTCTCCTCCGCTAGGCAAGTAGCGACGACGAACTGCTCCCCGCCCTTTCGAAGTATCGAAAGGGCGGGGAGCAGTTCTGGTTTGGCGCGGTGGTGTGGGATATGGGGCTCTTCGCAATTGAGGGTGTGGTGTGTTGGTGCTGTCGCGCGTCAGACTATGTGGCAGGGGTAGTTAGTTGTTGAAATTACCCT
>NZ_JASDVN010000047.1:0-1024 GCF_041440645.1 Flaviflexus sp.
GACCCCACCATCCCCAACTTCGAAATCAAAGAAAACCTGCCAACTACTTGACGCAGGACACCTTTCTCCCAGGGGATTGGGAACCGGGCAATAATTCATGGATCGACTGAGGCATGCGAGAGGATAGGGGCATGACGACACGAACAGTTGGGCAGGTTGCTGAACTCGTGGGAGTGAGCGTAAGGACGCTTCACCACTGGGATGAGCTTGGAGTAGTCGTGCCAAGTGAGCGCAGTAGCGCCGACTATCGGCTCTACAAGGAGGCCGACATCAAGCGGCTTCACCAGGTGCTTCTGTACCGCGAGTCCGGCATGCCACTCAGCGTCATCAAGCAACTCCTCGACGATGCCTCAGTCAACGAGAAGGAACACCTCCTTCAACAACGAGACCTTCTGAAGAAGAGGATCTCCCAGTTGCAGGGGAACGTGGCCGCTATCGAACAACTCATCAGGATGAACATCATGGGAAAGAAGATCAGCGCGGAAGAGCGCGCCAAGATCCTGGGCGACGGTTGGGATCCCGCCTGGGAGGAAGAAGCGGAAGAACGCTGGGGACACACGGAGGACTGGAAACGCTCCCAGAACCGAGTGTCCACCATGGACCGCGAAGACTGGATGCAGGCGAACCGGAACGTCTCCATGCTCGAATCGACTCTGGCCGAAGCCTTCCAGGAGGGCATCGAGCCGGGAACGGAACGGGCGAACGAGCTCGCTGAAATGCACCGAGACTGGCTCACGTCCTACACGGATGCAAGCCACTCCAAGCAGGTCCTCATGGCCCGCCTCTACACGGAAGACGAGCGTTTCGCGGCCTACTACAACGACCGCGTCGATGGTCTTGCCGAGTGGTTACGAGACGTCATCGAAGCCAATGCGATCGCAAACGGTATCGACCTCGACAACGTCCAGTGGCAATAAGTAACCCGAAGGAAAGCTAGCTGCCCAAGGAAACGGTCGTGAGAGATTGCCCCGAGGTGGAGTAAGCAGGAATTCCGGTAAGCATGGTTGTGGGCCCAAGCAAAAGC
>NZ_JASDVN010000047.1:1034-2326 GCF_041440645.1 Flaviflexus sp.
GCAAAAGCTTGGGCCCACAACACTAGTTAGCTAAAAGTTCAGCTTTCGGTGATTTAGGCGTTGGTGACGTCCTCATCAACCCAATCGAAGGTACGGGTGACGGCCTTCTTCCACAGACGCATCTGGCGAGCACGCTCGTCAGCATCCATGTTCGGGGTCCATCGCTGGCCTTCCTGCCAGTTGTCGATAACGTCCTGCTCGCCGTTCCAGAAACCAACAGCAATACCGGCAGCGTAAGCTGCACCGAGCGCGGTGGTCTCAACAACCTTGGGGGCAACAACGTCGACGCCGAGGATGTCGGCCTGGAACTGCATGAGAGCGCTGTTGGCGGTCATACCACCATCAACACGGAGCTCGGTGAGTTCTGCGCCGGAGTCAAGGTTCATAGCCTCGAGGACCTCAGCGGTCTGGAAGGCGGTGGACTCGAGCACTGCTCGAGCGAGGTGACCCTTGTTGTTGAAGCGGGTCAGGCCAACGATCGCGCCGCGAGCATCATCCTTCCAGTAGGGTGCGAAGAGGCCGGAGAAGGCGGGAACGATGTACACGCCACCGTTGTCCTCAACGGTCTCAGCCAGGGTCTCGATCTCCGGCGCGGAGTCGATGATGTTGAGGTTGTCGCGGAGCCACTGGACGAGCGAGCCCGTGACAGCGATGGAGCCCTCGAGAGCGTAGACAGCGTCCTGATCGCCGATCTTGTAGCACACCGTGGTGAGCAGGCCGTTCTTGGAGGTCACAGCCTCGTTGCCCGTGTTGATGAGCATGAAGCAGCCGGTGCCGTAGGTGTTCTTCGCCATGCCCTTTTCGAAGCAGGCCTGGCCGAAGGTGGCTGCCTGCTGGTCGCCGAGGATGCCGGAGATCGGGGTGTCAATGATGAGGGTGTTCTTCGCACCTGCTCCGTAGACCTCGGAGGAGGAACGGATCTCGGGTAGCATCGACATCGGGATGGTCATGTCCGCACAGATGTCCTCGCGCCACTTGAGTTCGCGAACATCCATGAGCATGGTGCGGGAAGCGTTGGTCACGTCGGTTGCGTGGACGCCGCCGTTGGGGCCGCCGGTCAGGTTCCAGAGAACCCAGGAGTCGGTGTTGCCGAAGAGGAGGTCGCCAGCTTCGGCGCGCTCACGTGCACCCTCAACGTTGTCGAGGATCCACTTGACCTTCGGGCCAGAGAAGTAGGTGGCCAGACCGAGGCCACAGATCTCCTTGTACTTGTCCGGACCTTCGTCGCCAGCAAGTTCGCGAACGATCTTGTCGGTACGGGTGTCCTGCCAAACGATTGCGTTGTAGACGGG
>NZ_JASDVN010000047.1:2336-69470 GCF_041440645.1 Flaviflexus sp.
CGTTGCTCAGGGCCGCTCAAGATTGCCCGCACGCAGTGTTCTTGTCCCACACAACAGCAGTCTCCCGCTGGTTGGTGATGCCAACGGATGCGATCTCGTGGCGGTTGATGTCTGCCTTGGAGAGCGCAATACCGATAACTTCACGGATGTTGTCGCGGATCTCGATCGGGTCGTGCTCAACCCAGCCCGGCCTCGGGAAAATCTGCTCGTGCTCAAGCTGGCCAACGGAAACGATTTCACCTGCGTGATTAAAGATAATCGCGCGGGAAGAGGTTGTTCCCTGGTCAATTGCCATTACGTACTTCTTCTCGGTCATCTTTGACGAGTTCCTTTCATGGTGGTGAAGGCCGACACTACGTGCCGTTGTAATCACGGCGAGCCGTAATCACGTGTGTGGGTAGTAAGTGGTGATCGTTGGCACCAGTGGAAACCGGAGCGCGACGTTGCGGCCAGCACCCAGGGTGGGTGTGATCACATCATACTGCAAAAAGTGTGCCAGCCATGCACTAGATCGCATATGCTATGAACGTACGTGCATGCAGTTTCCAGGTTGTCGCAACGTCGTGTTTGGGTGCGGTTTGTTGCGGAAAGCTGGTAGTGGGCAAGGGCTCGTCGAAGAGCTCTCCCAGCAGGCAGTATGCTAATGCGGACGGAACAGAAATGATCTCGTTCGGAACATTGTCAGAGGAGAGTCAGGTTTGTCCGAGGATCGTCGGAGAATTGCCTATGAGGCGGCCGTGCTGCACTACGTGCAGGGAGAAACAATGGAGACGGTGGCCCGCCGACTAGGAGTGTCGCGCTCGACCGTGTCGAGACTTATTTCCCTGGCGCGCGATGAGGGGCTGGTCCGCATCAGCCTGCACCCGCCCACGGAGAACTCCGACTCGCTCTCGGCCCGGATCTCCGAGATCTTCGGAATCACCGCTCACGTTGTTCCCGTGTCACCCACGTCCACCGATGTGAGGCGCCTCGATGCCGTGGCGACCGTGGCCGGTGCGATCATCTCCGATCTGGTCAAGCCGGGCCACACCATTGGTGTCGCCTGGGGCACCACGATCTCCGCAGTGACCGACCACCTGTCCCCGCGCCCAGCTCCGGGTTCGATCGTCGTTCAGCTCAACGGTGCGGCAAACTCCTCCACCACCGGCATCCCCTACGCCGGCCAGATCATCGATTCCTTCGGCAAGGCGTTCGGTTCAACTGTTCGGCACTTCCCGGTTCCCGCGTTCTTCGATTTCGCGGAAACCCGTGAGGCCATGTGGCGCGAACGTTCCCTCTCTGCTGTCCGTGAACTGCAGCAGACTACCGACATCGCAGTCTTCGGTGTTGGTTCCTTCAACTCGCCCCTCGCCTCCCATGTGTACGTGGGCGGCTACCTCTCACCCCAGGACATCTCGGTCCTTCGTGCTGAGGGAGTGGTTGGCGATGTCTGTACGGTTCTCCTGCGCCCCGACGGCTCGTACGAGGATATTGAGATCAACAAGCGCGCGACCGGCCCGACCCCCGGTGAGCTGAGGAAGATCCCGCGCAGGATCTGCGTTGTCGCGGGTGCCTCGAAGGTTCTTCCCCTGCACGGCGCTCTCCTTGCCGGTGCGGTGACCGACCTGATCATCGACGAGGGCGCTGCCTGGAAGCTCCTCGACCTCGCGGCCGGCCACCGCCAGCGCGGTGACCGCAACGGCCGCGGCGCCTCCGGGAAGCACTAAACCCACATCGCACCATTGCTCCGTCCCGAGTCAAACGACTCGGGACTTTCCTTTCCTGCAGCTGAGTCCGTGGGGCGGTGGTTTTGGTTCTTGTAAATAGCTGAGCGGTCCCATTTTTGGGTCAGGTGTCCCATTGCGTTCCTCTTCAGGAACGCGGACTAGACTAGAGCGATGATCAACATCATCCCTGCGCTTCCCAGTCATGTTCGCGAGATTGCGAAGCTCATTGAACCCCTCGCACACGAGCGGGTGCTTATCTCGAAGGACCTCATCGACTACTTCGAGGATGTTCAAGAGTTCATGGTGGCTCTCGATGGTGACCGCGTCATTGGTTGCGGTGCACTGCATGTTCTGTGGGAGGACATTGCCGAGATCCGCACCCTTGCCGTCAATCCCGATTACCAGAAGAAGGGTGTCGGCAGGGATCTCTACCTTGCTCTTGAGGCGAGGGCCTACGAACTGGAACTTCGCAGGCTGTTCTGCCTGACCTTCGAGACGAGCTTCTTTGGTGGTCTCGGGTTTGTGGAGATTCAGGGAACTCCAGTTGGTGAGAACGTGTACGCGGAGATGCTTCGCTCCCACGACGATGGCATGGCAGAGTTCCTCGACCTGGCGCGGGTCAAGCCCAACACCCTCGGCAACACCCGCATGCTCAAGGAGCTTCATCGCCCCATCAGTGAGCTCTGAAAGTCAAAAACTGCCAGTCCGACGTCCAAAGCCCCAATCTGAAGGTCGAGAACTGTCAATCTGTGGTACGGGGCCCGCCAGTAGGCGGAATGAAACTGTCCGTCAGCTGGCGCATTGCCCAAACAGAAGTTGCGGGGGAGATATTGAAAGAACCCGCCAGTAGTCGCAACCTGCGAGTCTGCTGGTGGGTTCTCCTTGTTTGAATCACTACTTGATTCTTTGCCTAAGTTCGGTATGTGATTCGTTAGGTGGACTTGCCGAGCTGGTCCGAAACGAACCAGGCAGCAATGGGGCCCTGGACTGCAACGAGGCCGAGGATCAGGGCCGTGACCGGGTCGAGAGTGATTGCGGCGATCACGAGAACAACGGCGATGATGGCGGCCGTGGCATACGAGATGGTCTTCCACATGTTGGAGGCGAAGTCGCCAAGCTCGGGATCCTGGGCGCGAGTAATGATGATGACTCCGCCGAGGGTGAGACCGAGTGTGGCCACCGACGGTATCGCGGCAGACCAGTTGCGACTGCCTGCCGGGGTGAACTCGTAAAGAACCAATCCGATGACTGAGAGGATCAGGCCAAAGACAACGAGGCCAGTCGACCAGAGAATGATGCGTTGGTTCGGGTTACGGTTCATGACTTAAGGCTACCGGGAAGAGCCACCCGATCACCCATTCGCTCCACCAGACCATCTGCCACGAGACCGCTCAGGGCCTCCTCGGCGCGGGACGGATCGACGGCAATGAGGTCGGCAACGTGAACGGACGTGTTGGTGGAGCGGAGCGCGCCCATGATGAGGCCACGGGCCTGACGCATCGTTCCCTCCCACGCCTGCGTCTTCCTCCGATGTGCATGAGCGTCTGCCGGATAACCACGCTCCCGCCATCCGCACCCGTCCACGACCGGGCATTCGCCACACCGAGGCGAACGGGCGGTGCACACGAGAGCACCTAACTCCATGACCGCAGCATTCCACACGACAGACTCGGCCTCGTCTTCCGGGAGCATGTCGAGTGCGCGCAGGCGTTCCGGCTTGGTGAGAGTGGGGGAGGGTAGGGCCTCTCCGTGGAGGCGGCCAATGACTCTGCGAATGTTGGTGTCGAGAACTAGGGCACGCTTATGGAAGCCAAAGGCCATGACGGCCGCGGCCGTGTAGCTTCCGATTCCGGGTAGGGCGAGAAGTTCCTCCTCGGAATCCGGCACCTCACCCTCGTGTCTCTCAACGATTGCCAGGGCGCACTCGCGGAGCCGCAGAGCCCTGCGCGGATAACCGAGGGACTTCCACGCCCGAAGCACGTCCTCGGGTGTGGCTTCGGCCAGATCAGCTGGGGTGGGCCACGTGCGTGTCCACTCGAGCCAGGCGGGGAGCACCCGGGGAATGGGGGTCTGCTGGCTCATGACCTCGCACAGGAGGATGTGCCAGGGAGGGGTTCCCTCCTCACGCCACGGCAGGTCCCTGCCGTTTTGGTCAAACCACCACGCCATTTCGTTAAACATCGACCCTAGTGTGTCACAGGGGCGCGCTAATCCAGCACTTTGTCGCTGATGGGCCGTAAATTGGTTGGGTGAAGGATTCTGAGGACCAGCCGCGCAAGGGCTCAACCGGTGAAACACCTCGTCGGGGTGGCCAAGGCACCGGCAAGAGCTCCCAGGGGCGTCGTAGGCAGAGCGGTCCCATTCCCGGGACCCTGCCAAAGGAAGGCGGGAAAGCGAAGCCTGCCCGCAAGACCTCCGCTAGCAAGAGTGCCGCTGGCGGAGCGATACCAGCAACTCTCTCGGGTGCAGGGACAAGCAAAGCAACTTCGGCGGCAACCCCGCACGCAACCAAGCCTCGCACCGAGTCCACTTCGCAGGGCAAGAAAGCACCTGCTCGTTCCACGGGTGGTCAGCAGTCCGGCAAGTCGCGAAGCGCGAGTACGCGCCCCAGTGGCTCACGTTCCCCCAGTTCCACCAGAGCCACCAGGCCAGCCCCGAGCAAGAAATCGGCCAAGGCCACGAAAGAGAAGGCTTCTCTCGCCTCACGTGTGCCTTTCCTATCGCGTAAGGCAGATGCCACGGAGCGCACTCCGGAGCAGGCAAAGCGCAGGCGTCTCATCGTCACGGCCATTGTCATCGCACTTATCGCCATCCTCGTTGTTGGCGCAGGTATCTACCTTTATGCGCAGCTGAATAAGCGCAGCGAGCAGATCGTGGCCGAGACTCAGCAGGATAACTTCGAGGTCGTGCCCTGCGAGCCAGGAATGCTGGACATGACGGTGAGCCGCACGGGTAGCGTGGCGGGTTCCCCTGTCTCGTTCGGGATCACCATGACCAACAACGGTGAACAGCCCTGCTCGCTGGATGCTGGTTCGGAGCATCTCGTTCTTGAGGTCACCTCCGGCAACGACGAAATCTGGGCATCCAACCACTGCGCCACGGGTGGCTCCACCATGTACGTGTTCGGCCCCGGAGTATCAGCGACAGTTGACGTGCACTGGTCGGGAGCCAGATCGAACGCGAACTGCGACAGCGGACTGCCCTCACCCAACCCGGGAACGTACGTCGTGACGGGCTACATCGACGGCGTCGAATTCCCAGAGCTGAGAGAATCGTTTGTTCTGACCGACTCGAACGGTATTGCTCCCGCCGAGGAAACGACCACTGATGAAGAGGCCACCTCGGAGGAAGAATCCGACCAGCCCACATCCGACGAGCCCACAGAGGAAGCGACCACGATCGAGCCGCCACCGGAGGACCACGAATACGTTCCGGACTGATCCAAAGATTCTGCCCCGCCACTGGCGGGGCAGAGGCATTTCTTGCGTAATGGCCGCCTGTCTGTCGGGTTGGCTGATCGTGAGCCCAGCGTGGTTGAACAGCGCGTGCTTGCTTTCAGCGTTCTTGAGCACGCTGGGTTCATAAGTTCTTTTGAGCACGCTGGGTTGGTAGGCAGATGAGTGCTTAAGCAGGGAACGAACCAGTCAGCTGGTGTTGGCTTGCTTGAGGAAGGACTTTCCTAGACCTCGGGTAGGACCTGCCTGACGGCTGCCGCAACGTCGGGGACCTGGGCCACTGCCATGCCGTTCGGGATCTTGACCTCGGCACCGGCCGGGATCAGGGCCTTGGTGAAGCCGAGTCGGACCGCCTCTCCGAGACGCTGCTCGAGACCGACGACGGGCCTAACCTCGCCCGTGAGTGCGACCTCGCCGAGTGCAATGACTCCGGGTGCGAGCGGCAGGTCGGCTACGGCGGACGCAAGGGAGAGAGCCGCGGCAAGATCGGTTGATGGTTCGGTCGCGCGGGCGCCACCGATGGTGGACACGAAGATGTCCTTACGATCCAAGTCCACGCCAAGACGGGACTGGAGGACAGCAACGGTCATGGCGACACGGGAGGAATCGACACCCGAGGTGGTGCGGCGCGGGGGACCGGCCGGTGCCACGGCAAGGGACTGAATCTCCACCGGCATGGGGCGCCTGCCCTCAAGGGTGATGGTGACGCAGGTGCCGGGAACTGTGCGGGCACGGTCGGATAGGAAGAGCCCCGAGGGGTCGGGAAGCTCCTTGATGCCATCATCGACGAGCTCGAAGCAGCCCACCTCATCGGTGGGGCCGTACCGGTTCTTGACGGCTCGGACCATGCGCAGGCGGGAGTGCCGGTCGCCATCGAACTGGCACACGACATCGACGAGATGCTCGAGAACTCGTGGTCCCGCAATCGAGCCGTCCTTGGTCACGTGACCAACAAGAAGCACGGGCAGGTTCTTGGTCTTGGCGAGGTGAACGAGACCGGCAGTAACGGCACGAACCTGGGAGACGCCACCTGCGGCACCATCGACGCTCGTATCCATGATTGTTTGAACGGAGTCGACGACAAGCATGGAGGGGCGGGCAGCCTCCACGTGGCCGATGATGGTGGACAGGTCAGCCTCCGCGGCCAGGTGCAGCCCGGGTGACATCGCGCCGATGCGTTCTGCGCGGAGCCTGACCTGGGAGGCCGATTCCTCCCCCGAGATGTAGAGAACGGGTTGGGTATTGATGCGAGAAATCTGGGCGGCAACATCGAGAAGCAGGGTTGACTTACCGACACCGGGTTCACCGGCCAAGAGAATGACAGCACCGGGGACCAGCCCGCCACCGAGAACACGGTCGAGCTCACCAACACCGGTCGTGGCACGTTCGCTCGTGGTTCCTTCCACTTCCGTGATCGGAACGGCAGGGGATGTGGGGGCGAGAGACTTAGCCGAGGTCGTGGGGATGGGACGGTTCTCCACCATGGTGCCCCAGTCGTTGCACTGAGCACACCTACCTACCCACTTGCTGGTCTCCCATCCGCATTCAGAGCACACGAACGAGGAACGTACTTTTGCCATGAAGAGAGGTTATCCAATCGTGGTGACGAAACTGCGACGGCTGAATGGCCGTGAGTGGGGAGAGGGGCTGTGATCTGAAGGCTTTACTACCACGGGCAGCGCAGTAGATGGGTTTCGGGCTACTGTCGCGCCGCGAACTCGTCGAGAAGCTCAACGTTTCCTGACACGATGATGAGGTCGTCCTCTCCGATGCGGGTCTCGGCGGTCGCGTACTCGAAGGGCTCCTGGGGAGACTTCACGCCAAGGATGTTGACCCCGTAGCGCTCGCGGACCTTCGACTCGCCAATGCTGAAGCCGCGCAGTTCCAGAGGGGGACGCATCTTCACGATCGTGAAGTTGTCCTCCATCTCGATGTAGTCGATCATCCGACCGGCTACCATGTGGGCAACGCGTCTGCCGGCGTCGTACTCGGGGAACACGCGCCGGTGGGCGCCGATCTTCTCGAGGATGCGACCGTGGTCGCGGGAGGTGGCCTTCGCCCAGATCTCCGGGATCCCCATCTCGACAAGGTTCGCTGCCGTGAGCACGGAGGCCTCGAGGCTGGAACCGATGCCGACCACGGCAACGTTGAAGTCGCGCGCACCAAGCTGCTCGAGGGCGTCCTTGGATGTGGCGTCAGCCTCGATCACGGCAAAGCGGTGCGACCACTGATTGGCGAGCTGAGGGTCCTTCTCAACCGCAAGGACCTCTCGGCCCTGATCGGCAAGCGTGAGCGCCACGGCGGAGCCGAAACGGCCCAGGCCGATCACGAGAACAGCGCCGAGCCGACCCTGAGATTTACGTGCCATGTTGTACCTCCGTCCCCAATCATAGGGGCTAGCCGATGATTGGGCTTTCCTCCGTGAACCGGATTTGGCGCTGACGTTCCCTCATGGCCAAAGCGGCCGCCAGGGTCATGGTTCCGACGCGGCCGGTGAACATGAGGGCAATGAGAACAAGCTTGGCCGCGGTGGGCAGGCCGGGGGTGATGCCGAGGGAGAGACCGCTGGTTGCGAACGCAGAGATCGCCTCGAACAGAACGGTCTCCAGGGGCAGGTCGGTGATGTACATGAGGGCGAGCGCTCCGATGCCGACGAGAGTTGCCCCGAGGAAGGCGGAGGAGACCGCCAGCCTCAGTGTCGAGTTTGGGATGCGCTTACCGAACGCCACCATGTCGCGATCGCCTCGTGCCTCTGCCACGATGGCGAGAACGAGCACAGCGAAGGTCGCGACCTTGATGCCACCGGCGGTCGATGCGGAGCCGCCACCGACGAACATGAGGGCATCGAAGATAAACAGGGTAGAGCTGCTGACTCCCACGAGGTCGATGGTGGACAGGCCGGAGGAACGAATCGTCGTGCCCTGCACGATCCCGGCCAGGATCTTGTCGTCGCCCTGGAGGCTTCCGAGGCTGTTCGGATTGCCCCATTCGAAGAGAAAGATGGCGGCAATGCCACCCACCCACAGAATCAAATAGGTGCTGATCGTGAGCTTCGAGTGAAGTGTGAGGAAGCGGGGCTTTCTCCAGTTGTGGTAGACGTCCCGGATCACGGGGAAGCCGATAGCACCGGCCATCGTGCCGAAGATGATCGGGATGCAGAATAGCCAGTCGCCGACCAGGTGCTCGATGCCGCCGTTGACGATGACGAAGCCACCGTTGTTGAAGATGGAGACCGCCATAAACATCGAATGCCACACCGCCTCCAGGAGCGGCTCTCCCATGTTCAGGAACGAGGGGAGCATCATGAGCGTCAGCAGGACCTCGATCGAAAGGGAGGCCACGAGGACGGCGGTGAGGAGCGAACCAACCTCGCCGAGGCGGGACTTTGTTTCCGAGGCTGCGAGGAGGCGCTGGGTGAGGCCGATCCGGTGAGAGACAGCTCGACCGAGGATCGAGGCGAGGGTCATGACACCGAGGCCACCGATCATCATCGAGATCATGATGACCACGTGCCCAAACCCGGTCCACGCCGTCGCGGTTTCCTCAACCGTGAGTCCAGTGACCGAGACTGCCGATGTTGCCGTGAAGAAGGCGTTGATGATGGAGGCGCCACCGGGACCCGAGTAGGCAAAAGGCAGGGACAAAAGGAGAGTTGCTACTGCAATAATTCCCGCGAACACAAAGATTGCGAGCCTTGCTGGACGCTCCTGTGCGAGCTGATCGACATAGGAGCGTAGGCCCTGAGCACGGGATTTATCGTGGCCTGAGGTTGGCACTGGCACCTCCTTCACCAAAGTTGAGCTATACGAAGGCTACTCCCTCGCTGAGAAAACTTTGGAATGATTCGCATAACACAGGGAAATTAGTCGGCAAAGTTGCCAGTTGTCGCCTATGATGTCACAAGAGCATAACTCCCAGTCGCCGCACACCTCTACGCGACTCCACACACGAGATCGGAAACGTATGTCGCAAGGACCTTCCTCAGCGCCGCAATTCATGACGGTCGCTGAAGTTGCGGAGCTCGCACGCGTATCAAGAATGACGGTGTACCGCATGGTTCATTCCGGCGAACTGCCCGCAGTGCGGGTTGGTAACTCATATCGGGTTCCGACCGATGCTGTTGATGAATTGTTCTCAAAAACTGCCTACGAGGCTGACGAACGTCACGCCTAGGCGCAAGAAGCGGTAAGATCTCCGGGTGACCATTGGCGAAGGAGTATTCGCCGTCCCGACATTGGAGGTAACCATTGG
This sequence comes from Flaviflexus sp., assembly GCF_041440645.1. GTDB lineage: Bacteria > Actinomycetota > Actinomycetes > Actinomycetales > Actinomycetaceae > Flaviflexus. Next base: position 11,749 of record NZ_JASDVN010000047.1, read on the forward strand.
GTTCCGTAGTTAAGAAGCGTCGTAAGCGCATGTCCAAGAAGAAGCACCGTAAGCTGCTTCGTAAGACGCGCCACCAGCGTCGCAACAAGAAGTAAGCATCGTGGGTCCGGAATGTCCGGACCCACAGCTTTTAGGAACCGCAATGTACACGCTGATTGTTAGGCAAGGATGCCACCTCTGCGAGCAGGCCGAGATCTCGCTCGCGCAATTGGAATCAGAAACGGGACTGGCGTGGCAGACCGTCGACATCGATTCGGATCCCGCGCTCGCAAAGTACACGAACGACCTGCCCGTCCTCCTCGAGGGCGGCAAGGTTAAGGCGATCCTCACGTCATCAAAGGCGGCCCTAGCGAAAGCGACACGCCCAACTCTCCTGGGCAGAATCAAAAGTAGTTTACATTTGAACTAATTTTGGTAGGATTGCTCCTTGTAGAAGGAGTGGTACATGTCGGAGGACAATATCTGGCTGGCGGCCGATGAGCAGGCGGCCTGGCGAAACTATTTGCGTGGATCGGCGCGACTCAATGCTCAAATCGGACACGACATGTTCGAGAACAACGGTCTGACCCTCAACAAGTACGAGGTTCTCGTCAGGCTTTCCGAGTCGCCGGACTGGACCTTGCGCATGTCCGACCTTGCCGACGATCTCGTTCACTCCCGTAGCCGCCTCACCCGCACCGTGGCCTCCCTGGAGGAGGACGGATTCGTGGTACGTGAGACGTGCGCGATCGATGGTCGTGGGCGCAACTGTCGCATGACCAGTGCCGGTTACGACCTGCTGTCCAGCCTCGCACCCGATCACGTCAAGTCCGTGCGCAAGCATCTGCTAGAGAAGATAGGTCACGACGATCTCCTTGTTCTCGGCAGAATCATGTCCACTCTTCTCGAGGATCCGGCCACTCCGGAGAGCTGACGGTACCTTTTTCCCAGACTGATGTGGCACTGTTGACCTATGGAACTGACGACCATTCACCTTGTTCGCCACGGCGAAGTCGACAACCCTACCGGAATTCTTTACGGTCGCCGTCCAGGATTTCACCTCACTGAGCTCGGCAGGGCCATGGGTGAAGAAGTGGGTAAGGCATTCTCGACGGGGCACGATGTTCGCTACGTAGCGGCCTCCCCGCTTGAACGCGCTCAGGAAACGGCAGCACCCACGGCCGAGGCAACCGGACTGCCGATCGAGGTCGACGAAAGACTGATCGAGGCGGGAAACAACTTTGAGGGAGTGGCGGTCAACAAGAACCGTCTCGTCCTTGCGCACCCCCGCTACTGGTCCTGGTACACGAACCCGTTTGAGCCCTCCTGGGGCGAGCCCTACACGAACGTTGTGCGACGCATGAGCGGAGCTGTCGCCACCGCCCTGGTTGAGGCCCGCGGCGGTGAGGCTGTCCTGTTCAGTCACCAGCTGCCAATCTGGACGATGAGAAGATTCGTGGAACGCAAGTGGCTCGCGCACGATCCGCGCAAGCGTCAGTGCTCCCTTGCCTCCGTCACGTCCCTGACCTTTGCCGACTCCCAGCTCCTCGCGCTGGACTACTGGGAGCCCGCGGCAGGGCTATTGAACAAGGCATCCGACATGGTTCCCGGCACCTCAGCTGCGGCAGAAGCGAGAGGCAACAATTGAGGAAAGCTTCCCTCCTGCTCCTCGTACCCCTCCTCGCCGCCTGCTCATCAACGCTTGATGCTGGTCAGCAGTACGACGGTGGAGACGCGAACTACGTCATGTGGGACGAGTCGGAACGCCAAGACCCCGTATCCGCCAGCGGCACCACCTTCGAGGGAGACGACATCAACCTCGAGGATCTGCGTGGTGACGTCGTCATCATCAACACGTGGTACGCGGCGTGCCCGCCGTGCCGTGCGGAAGCGGCCGACCTCAACGCGATCGCGGAGGACTACGCGGGTGACGTGACCGTCATCGGCGTCAACGTGCGCGACAACGCCGCCACCGCCCAGGCGTTCGAGCGATCGTTCGCGACCCCGTACGAATCGATTGACGGAACCGACGGAAGCTTCATTGCCGATCTCGAAGGAACGGTGCCGCTTCAGGCGGTGCCCACGACTCTCATTCTTGACGCCGAGGGCAGGCCGGCAGCGCGCTACATCGGCCAGATCAATCCGGAGATCGTGCGAGGCATGATTGACGACACCCTATGATGTCGATGTCCGTGGCTGACTCCTTTGTTCAGGCGGTCACCGCTGGTCCCATGATCATTGCCCTGGGGGCCGCGATGGTGGCGGGACTCGTCTCGTTCGCTTCCCCCTGCGTGCTTCCCCTCCTACCCGGATACATGGGGTACTTCTCGTCGATCGCACCCGAATCGACGGACGGGAAGAAGGGACTGCGCATGGCGGGTCTCGTCTCCCTGTTCGTTGCCGGATTCTCCGCGGTCTTCGTGCTGCTGGGGGTCGTGTTCTCGGCGGCCGGTGCCAGGTTCACCCAGTACCAGGACGCCGTCATGGTCATTGCGGGAATCATCATCATCGTCATGGGCATCGCCTTCATTGGCGGTTTCCCGTTCCTGCAGCGCACGACCAGGCTCAACCTGCAACGCAGGGCAGGCCCACTTGGGGCAGTGCTGCTTGGTGCCGTATTTGGCCTGGGCTGGACCCCCTGCATCGGCCCCACCCTTGCGGCGGTCCTGTCGATGTCGTTCTCCACGGGTAGCGTCGAGCGAGGCACGATCCTCACGGTCTTCTACTGCCTGGGGCTCGGGCTGCCCTTTATCTTTGCCGCACTCATGGTTGATCGGTCCCCGAAGATCCTGACCTGGCTGCGCAAGAACATGCGCAACGTTCAGATCTTCGGTGGCGTCATCCTCATTGCGATTGGCGTACTCATGGTGACGGGCTGGTGGACCGACCTCATCAACTGGATCGCGAACCTGTCCGGCCAGACAGAGCTGGTGGTGTGATGGAAACCGTTCGTAGCAAGCAGGACACGGAAATGACCGCCCCCAAGGGATTTGGGTGGCGGGGGTGGCTCCGGTGGGGGTGGCGCCAGCTCACCTCGATGCGCAACGCCATCATCATGCTGCTCCTGCTGGTGATCGCTCTGATCCCCGCCTCGATCCTGCCCCAGAAGCGCCAGGATCCTCTCCTTGCCCAGCAGTGGATCGATGACAGTGGGGTGTGGGGCAAGATCCTCGACGCACTCGGGTTCTTCAATCTCCTGACCGCGCCCTGGTTCGCCGCCATCTACATCCTGCTCTTCATTTCTCTCGTCGGTTGCATCGTGCCTCGCAGCATCCAGCTCGTGAAGGACCTGAAGGCTGGCCCCGGCAAGGTGCCGCACCGCCTCACCCGCTACGACTCCTACCAGTCCGTGGAAACGGACCTGGGCGAGGAAGAAGCATTGGAGATGGTGAGGGGGAACCTGCGCGGGTTCCGCACCGTGATCCGGGGCAACACGCTGTCCGCTCAGAAGGGCTACCTTAGGGAGGCAGGGAACCTCCTGTTCCACATGTCCCTCCTGGGGCTCCTCATCGTCTTTGGTCTCTCGCAGGCCGTGTCGTACCGCGGTCAGGCCATCATCGTGGAGGGCGGCACGTTCGCGAACTCGGTGCTCTCCTACGACACGTTTAACCGCGGCATCCTCGTATCGGAGGACTCGCTGCCGCCCTATCGGGTGACGCTGGACGAGATGGTTCCAGAGTTTTACGAGGACGGTGCACCCTCGGCCTTCCGTGCCACGGTCACCGTGTCGGAGAACGGCGAGGAACGCTCCGAGGTGGTCCGCCCGAACGAACCCATCGTTGTGGGTGGCGCCAACATGTACCTCTCGGGCAACGGCTACGCCCCCCACATCAGGATCACGGACGCCGATGGCAACATCGCTCTCGATGAGTATGTGGTCCTTCCCGACATCACCCAGGACTACATCTCCACGGGTGTCATCAAGGTTCCCGACGTGACCTCCGGCCCGCAGCTGGGCTTCCAGGCAACCCTGTTCCCGACGGCGCAGGAGATGGACGGGGTGATCATCTCGGTTAACCCGGATGCTCTTAACCCTGTCCTTGTCACGACCACGTGGACGGGTGATTTGGGATTGGATGAGGGCATCCCCCAGAACGTGTACTTCCTTGATACGGAGAACATGGAGCTCGTGACCGAACCCGTTGGTAAGACCGAGGTTGGTGTGCTCACGACGCTCGGTGTTGGGCAGAGCGCTGAGATCCCCGGCGGGCACGGAACGATCGAGTTCGTCGATCTCGCCCGGTTCGCCGCATTCGACATGCGGTATGATCCCACTCTTGGATGGATGCTGTTCTTCGCGGTGCTGGGGCTGTCCAGCCTCGCCGGTTCCCTCCTTATCCCGACCCGCCGCGTGTGGGTACGCTACGAGGAGGGCACGTTGCACGCCGCGGCGATCGGTAAGCGCAGCGACGAAGGACTCGATGCAGTCGTGTCCACTACTCTTGGGCTCAAGGAGAACTCATGAACTTGGAAGAAGTCAGCCTCACGCTGGTGTACGGGGCCATGGCCGCGTACACGATCGCAATGATCGCGTTCAGCATCGATCTCACGACCGCTGACCGCAAGCAAGAGGTGCGTAGGGCCGCCAACATCGGCATGTCCGTCACGGTTCTCGGCTTCTTCCTGCACCTGGCCGGTACGATCCTGCGCGGTATTGCAGGCTCGCGCGTTCCGTGGGCAAACATGTACGAGTTCACCCTGACCTTCACGTGCGTTGCCGTCGGCACCTACCTCGTGCTTGCTCGCAAGCACGACCTGAGGGTGCTCGGAACGTTCGTCAACGGTCTCGCGCTTCTCTCCCTCGGCATCGCCGTCGCCGTGCTGTACGTGCGGGTTCAGGGCACGCCCCCGATCCTGGACCACTACTGGCTCGTCATCCACGTCTCCACCGCGACCCTCGCCATGGGCCTATTCGCGTTCGCCGCCCTCATGTCCGCCCTTCAACTCGTCCAGCTCCGCAAGGAAGAAAAGGCGAAGGAGATGGCCAATGCCAAGGCCAAGGACAGCGTTGTTGCCAATGTTGGCGCCGGTGGCTCCGAACCAGTCACGAGTGGCGAGACTCAGGAGAAGGCGTCGCGTTGGCGTTCCCTGCCGTCGGCTAAGGAACTCGAGTCGGGTGCCATGTGGGTGACGGTTGTTGGCTTCCTCCTGTGGACCTTCACCCTGATCGCTGGCGCGATCTGGGCTGAGCACGCCTGGGGCCGCCCCTGGAACTGGGATCCGAAGGAGACCATGTCTCTCGTCGTGTGGGGCTTCTACGCCGCCTACCTTCACGCACGCACCACCCGCGGGTGGGAGGGCAAGCGAGCAGCCTGGTTGAACATCATCGGCATTCTCGCCCTCATGGTTAACTACTACGTCATCAACTTCTTTGTCGACTCCCTGCACTCCTATGCGGGGGTCTAAGGCAGTCGCACTTCTTGCCGCACTAGCTCTGGCCGGGTGCGGTGGCGCGGACGATCTGAGAGCGCGCTGGCTGGTCCTGCCGTCCCCACCGCACACGCTGACCAACACGGGCCCGGGTAGTCCCGAGGTTACCGAGATCGACCTGCTCAACACCAGCTTCGCGCTGAGCGACATCGAGTTCATGGAACCGTTTGATCGTGGCGTGTTTCCGGAACGCACGTTCGCGGCTGGCCTCACACCCGATGGTGGGTACCAGCTTGATTTCGAAAACGGCAGCGCTGCTCTCGAGCTTGGGAGCGAGGCAGTGCGAGACGGGACCGCCACGTTGGAGATCTCGTTCGGTCCTGAGGACATCTACTACTCGGACATGAACGTCGACGGATTCCAGGATGCCATGATCGTGTTCGACCAAACCGTCACCTACAGGGATTCGAGCCTTGAGGATTCCTCTGGTATGGGACTGCTACTGATCTCCTACGACGGGGGAGTGGGCAGCACCTACTATTTCAATCCCGGTCCCGTCACCTCGATTTCCGCCATCGACGGCGGCTTCTCCATGACCGCACGTAAGGATGGGCTTTCGGACACGATCGAGGTTGGCATGCCGGAGGGAGTGCCCGTCCGCATCGACTCCGAGGGCGGATCTGTTCAGTGCGTTGACGACATCGACGAGATCAGACTTGCTCAAGAGCAGGAGCCGTTTGAACGGGACTCCATCCACCCTTACCCCGGCGTGGGGGAGGTCGCGGGATACGAAGAGTTTGCACTCTTTGAGGTGCCGATCGATCCGCTCGAGACGAACACTCTCATCTCATCGGGATACGCGCAGGTTATCTTCCTGGCCGATGGAGGGGATATTAACCGATGGACGGATTACCGCTGCGGTTGGGTTGCGCTGGACGACCTGTAGCCATCAGCCTCGCCAACCGATCAATGAGCAGACCAACAGCTCCCATGATCACGATGTTGATCGGGGAGAGCAGGAGCATGGCAGAGAGCCGTGACGTGTCGGAAGCGACCTTCACGTAACCGGAGAACCAGGTTCCCGCCACGAGCGTGACGGCCGTGAGCACGACAAATGCGCAGGGCAGATCCCACTTACTTGATTGCAGGCATTCCTTGCGCCACGCGAGCGTGGCAAAGACGATGGAGATGGCTCCGAGTGGCAGAGCGATCGCCGTCCAGGGACCGGTCTGGAGGGCCGCGAGAAGGCCCGTGCCGGAGGTATCGGGACCACCCAGGGGACCCAGGTCAACGCTCCACGTGAGGATGCCGGCGTGGATGGCGGACCAGACTCCGCTTGCGAGGTTACCCAGCAGCAACCATGACGAGGGTCCCCAATCGTAGGACACAGTGAGGACGATGCAGGTGACGAGAGCAATTGGTAGGCCGGTTGCGAGCGCGTACCGCATCGCAAACAGCCAGGCGGGCCGCTGATGGTGGGCCGAGTAACGGCCCATCGCGGAAAAAACGGTTCCGATCAGGAGCGCACCCGCCGCCAACAAGAACACGTTCGAGGTGAGGTCAGCCCTTGACGTTTCGGGGTTGAGGAGGCTCGCAACGAACCATGCGATGCCGCAGGTAAGTAGAAGAACGATGCCGGAGGAGGCGCCAGCAACCAGCCGGTCCGCGTTGTTGATGCAGGGATTCTTCTGCTCGGATGCCTTGTGGCACTTGAAGAGAATGATGGCTGCGAGGGCGGTGAAGATGAAGGGGATGGCGACAAAGGTGAAGCCCACTGTACCGACTGCCAGATCGACCTCACCTGCCGTGAGCCCACCGAAGGCTGCCAGGGACACGAGTAATGCACCCAGGGTGAAGGGGATGGGCTGTCCCGTGGCCTCGCTGATTGCTGGGATGGTGCCCGCTATGCCGGTGGCGAGGGCGGCCGCGATGAGAACGGCAAAGTACGCCGCCACGGGGGCGCCGACAATGGTTGATACCTCGAGGGGACTACTGCGAGGACGAGTCGCTGTCATCCTCGTGGTCCCTCAGCTTCTTGTCGTACTGGGCGCGGCGCAGTTCCTCTTCGAGCTCTCGGAGGAAGTCCGGATCATCATCCGGAGCCATCGGGCCGGGGCGGGGTCCCTTATCTCGGGCGAGCGGACCGAGGTAGTCGGGGCCGGTGCCCTTGGGGCTGTTACGCGAGTTGTTGACGTAGTTGGCCACCAGGAAAATAATGGAGCCGACGATGGGCGGGACGATGGTGAAGATCACCCAGACCCATTTATTGATTCCCGCCGGGGTGTTCTTGGGATTCATGCGAACCGCGACAACGAACGCGTAGACCACAATGGCTACGAGCACAATTACGAGAATCAATCTAGGCACCCCCTCACTATAGGCGATGAGCCTGGTCAGGGTCACGGTAGGCTTATCCAGTGAGCATCCTGAAATACACCCTGATCCGCGTCCTCCTCGTGGTGGCATTTGGCGTGGTCCTCTATTTCCTCGGCATGAGGTCTTACCTGCTGGCATTCACCGCGATCATCTGCGGCGCCATGGCGGGATTCCTGTTCTTCCCCAGGCAAGGCCAGGAGGCGGCCGGAACCGTCGAAAAGCTCGTGACTCACAAGAACTCCAAGCCCAAGGATCCCAAGGAAGTCTCAGATGAGGACATCGAGGACTCCCTCGTTGACGACGAGCTCGAGCACTCGGACGTAACCGATCTGAACTCGGACCTCGACCAGGGCAACTCGCAGACGTCATAAACAGACCCCGTTTCCTCCCAGGACGCATCCGAAGATTCTTCAGAGAACGACGAGATCGATAAGTACGGGATCAGAAACGCGGGATCAATAAGCAACCCCAGCGGTATGACCGCTGGGGTTGATCTTTATTGTTCTTGTGTCTCTGTCTGGAGAGGGCGCCCTGAGGGTTCGAGCCTGCCTAGCTGTTGGTGGTGATATCTAGATGGCGAGGCCGATGAGCAGGGTGATGCCGTATCCGAGCTCGATCAGGCCCGTGTCACGCAGAACGATGATGAGTTCGCGACCCTGTGCTCCGCCGAGGACTCGGCGTGCCTGCAGAGCAATGACGGGCAGGAGGATGAGGGACAGCAGGCCCCAGGGTGCGTCCAGAGCGATGATGATGGCCAGGATCATCGGGATGACGAGCATCGCGACGAACGTGAGGCGGGCGATCCTGTCTCCCATGCGGACGGCGAGGGTCTTCTTCCCGACCTGAGAGTCCGTGGGGATGTCACGGATGTTGTTGATCATGAGGAGAGCGCACGCGATGAGGCCGACGCCGATGGCTCCGAGCCAGGACGATGCGGGAAGCTGTCCCGCCTGGGTCCAGGTGGTGCCGAGGGTGGCGAACAGTCCGAAGAAGATGAAGACAAAGAGCTCGCCCAGGCCCATGTAGCCGTAGGGGTACTTGCCGCCCGTGTAGAACCAGGCCGCAACAATGGCGACAGCGCCGGCCGCCAGCAGCCACCAGGTGCCGGAGACTGCGATGAGGATGAGGCCGAGGAGTGCACCCACGGCGAAGCTCAAGAAGGCCGCGTACTTGACAGTCTTGGGGCTTGCCATGCCGCCACCGGTGAGTCTCGGAGGGCCGGTACGTACGTCATCGGTGCCGCGAATGCCATCGGAATAGTCGTTGGCGAAGTTGACGCCAATCTGGAAGGCAAGTGCCACACCACCCGCGAGGAGTGCTCGAATGAGGGAACCGGAGCCCACCTGAAGTGCTGCGCCCGTTCCGACGAGCACGGGCGCAATTGCGGCGGGGAGGGTGCGAACCCGCGCCCCCTCCATCCAGTCCTTAAACGAAGCCACTACAGTCCTTTCACGAGTCGCGAAACTTGGCGACGATCTATCTTACCGGAGTCCTTGAGCGGAAAAGATGTGAGCCCCAACCGACGCAAGGTGCGGATCTCCTTTGGTGCGTACTCCGCCCCGAGGCGGGCCTTGGCAGAGCTACGCAAGAGCTCCAGATCGAGATCGTGCTCTGCCACGAGAATGAGCCTCTCACCCCACTCGGGATCGGGAACGCTGGTGGCGATCGTGGTCTGCTTGAACAGTTCTGCGACCAGGTCCTCGAGTAGTGCCGGCATGATGGTCATGCCGCCCGTGGTGATGGCATCGTCGATCCTGCCCAGGACCGTGAGCTTGTCCGTGAACGTCCCAGCGTCGCTCGTTTCGAACCGTCCCGCGAAGTTCTCGCCACCCACGTAACCAAGTGCGACGACGGGGGATTCGATGACGATCCGACCATTCTCGATGGACGCGTTGGTGTTGCCGATGGGGGTGCCGTTGTAGACGCAACCACCGCAAGTCTCGGTCATTCCGTACGTGGTGACCAGGTTGAGTCCCGCCTCCTGCCCAGCATCAAGCAGCGCCTGGGGAGTGGCCTGGCCACCGACGAGGATCGCCGCCACGGAACGCAGTTGGTCTGTCACGGCCTCGTTCTTGAGCGCGCGGGTGAGCTGGGTGGGAACGAGCGACAGATACACTCTCTCATCCGGCAAGACGGCACCTACGGAATAGGGGAGGGGATCCAGGCCGGCCGCGACTGATCTCAACACGGTCTGCAGTCCGGCCACGTGATGGACGGGCAGGGAGGTCAGCCAGCGACCCGGCCCGCCCAGAAACTCGTTCGTGGCATCGCCTGAGGCGAGGATCGACTCCCAGGGAAGCTCAACGAGCTTGCCCGTGCCCGTGGTGGAACCCGAGGTACGGAGCAGGAACGCAGTTCCGGGCCGCGGCGTCACATCCTCGACACGGGTGGCACCCGGCTCAACGAGAAAGATCGGTTCCGGCTCCTGCCCGTCAAGGTGGAGCAGGTAGGACTGCCGTGCCGCCTCCGCGAGGCGGTGAATGTTTGCCGGATCCGTTCCGCTGGGAACGATCATGCGTAGTACGGGAAGTCAGACCAGTCCGGGGCGCGCTTCTCAAGGAACGAGTCCCTGCCCTCAGCTGCCTCGTCGGTCATGTAAGCCAATCGGGTTGCCTCGCCAGCAAACACCTGCTGGCCGGCGATGCCATCGTCGGCCAGGTTGAAGGCAAACTTCAGCATGCGGATGGCCTGAGGCGACTTCGAGAGCACGATCTGTGCGTACTCCCAGGCCTTCTCCTCGAGCTCTGCGTGGGGCACGGCCTCGTTGACAACGCCCCACTGGGCGGCATCCTCAGCCGAGTACTCGCGAGCAAGGAGGAAGATCTCGCGGGCCCTCTTGTCGCCCACCTGGCGAGCGAGGAGAGCGGAACCGTAGCCAGCATCGAACGAACCCACGTTGGCATCGGTCTGCTTGAACTTGCCGTGCTCGATCGAGGCAATTGACAGGTCGCAGACAACGTTGAGGGAGTGGCCGCCACCGGCAGCCCAGCCCGACACGGCCGCAATGACGACCTTCGGCATCGTGCGAATGAGGCGCTGCACCTCAAGAATGTGGAGGCGGCCAGCCTTCTCGGGGTGGATCGTGTCGCGGGTAAGGGCGTGTTCCTCGGTGGTTTCGCCACCGTCGTACCGGTAGCCGTCGTTGCCGCGGATGCGTTGATCGCCACCCGAGCAGAACGCCCATCCACCATCCTTCTCCGACGGGCCGTTGCCCGTGAGGATCACAGCACCCACGTTGGAGGTGAGGCGAGCGTGATCAAGGGCGCGATACAGCTCATCAACGGTCTCGGGTCGGAATGCGTTGCGCACCTCTGGACGGTCGAAGGCTATGCGAACGATGGGGAGGTCCTTCTCGCTCACGATCTCATCACCGTCAAACTCGCGCTCCACTGCACGGTGGTAGGTGATGTCGGTGAACTCGAAGCCCTCAACGACTCGCCACCGGGTGGGATCAAAGGTTTGCGACACGGATGTGGGAAGAGAAAGCGTCATGGCGCTATTGTGCCACTTCGCTAGGCTTAAGCCATGACGGCATCTTCCTTCCCTCTCCCGTACCGCGTCTACTCGACTCCCATGACCACTCGTTTCCGCAGGATTGACGAACGAGACGGCGTGCTTATCGAAGGACCCGCAGGGTGGGCGGAGGTCTCTCCCTTCTGGGACTATGACATCCCGGAATCCTCAAACTGGTTGGCAGCCGCTCTCGAAGCCGCCTGCATCGGATATCCCGAACCGGTACGCGAGTCCATTCCCGTCAACGTCACGGTTCCCGCCATAACCCCCGAGAAGGCACAGGGCATCATCAACCGCAGGGGTGGATGCAATACAGCCAAGATCAAGGTCGCAGAAAAGGGGCAGTCCCTCTCCGACGATGTCGACCGCATCAGGGCAGTGCGTGAGATCTTTGACGGCAAGATCCGCATCGACGCCAACGGCGGCTGGGATGAGGAAACCGCAATCCACAACCTCCCCATCCTGGATCGTGCCGCGGGCGGGCTCGAATACGCTGAACAGCCCGTCCCAACGGTCGAAGGTCTCGCGCGCGTGCGAATGGCGATCAACGTTCCGATTGCGGCAGACGAATCGATCAGGCGAGCAGAAGACCCCTACGAAGTGGCACGCCAGGACGCTGCGGACCTCATCATTGCCAAGGTCCAGCCCCTCGGTGGCGTCAACGCTTACCTCAACCTTGCACGGGAGTTGAACATGCCGGTCGTGGTGTCCTCCGCACTCGAATCCTCCGTCGGCATCGCCGCGGGGGTTGCACTCGCGGCCAGCCTGCCCACCCTCGACCATGCGTGCGGCCTCGCCACCGTTCAGCTCTTTGAACGGGACGTGACGACCTCGAGCCTGCTCCCGACGGACGGGAGCCTGCCCGTTCGGCCCGTCACTGCCGACGATGTGGCTCCCGTGTCCGATGAGGTTGCGGCCCGCTGGGGTGAGAGACTAGACCGCATGTGGCAATTCCTTAGGGAAAATCGTGATCTGTCGGCACTGACCGGGGGAGTTCTGTGAGCTCACAGGCGGGAGCCGAAGCGGCACTATCGCGCCTGCTCGGACTCGGCATAACCCACTTCGTGCTCTGCCCGGGATCCCGTTCCGCACCTTTTGCGTACGCACTGCGGGAATTGGAGATGCGAGGCATCATCACTCTGCACGTGGAAACAGATGAGCGGGTCGCTGGTTTCGTGGCCCTCGGACTCGGTAAGGCATCCGGCATCCCAGCCCCTGTCATCACCACCTCGGGTTCGGCTGTTGCCAACCTGCACCCAGCCACGGTCGAGGCCTTCCATTCGGGTGTTCCGTTCATTGCTCTGACCGCGGACCGTCCTGAGTGGATGCGGGGGAGCGGAGCCAATCAGACAACCAATCAGGTCGGCATGCTTGGACCAAACCTTGTCAATCAGATCGATGTCTCGGCCGAAGACGTGGTCGAAGATCCGGAACTCATTGATCGAGCCCTGCAGGACGTGTGGCGCGGTCCCGTCCACCTGAACGCGTCCTTTGAAAACCCCCTCCACCCAACAGAGCCATCCTTCCCGGTCACGCCAGAGGTCGGTTCTTTCCCCGCACCAACCGGACCAGCTGATGATCTGGTTGCCGGTCTGATCGGGTTCAAGGATGTCAGTGTCCCGGTGCCCGAGGGTGACAGCGAGCCGGTGCTTGAGGCTGGCAGTGATCTGGTGTCCGAAGTCGAGAGCGGTTTGACGCCCAGCGCGCTGGATAACGCGAGAACGGTCATCGTCGCCGGCCCCGGAACTCCCTACTCCGAGGTTCTGAGGAGGACAGGGCACGGGCAGGTTCCCGTTCTTGCCGAACCCGCAAGTATCGAGCGGAACTATGCCGAGGCCATTCCCGCGGCTCGTATCGTTGCTGACTGCGTGAACGACGAGATCGAGCGTGTCGTCATCACGGGTCATCCCACCCTGTCCCGCCCCATCACATCCCTCGTGTGCCGCACCGACATCGACATCATCTCGGTCACGACCGAGCCGGTTCCGACCGATCCCGGTCGCATTGCTCGCACGGCACCGGTGATGCCTGACGTGCCGGACCAGACCGCGTGGTTGAAGCGGCTCTCTGCGGCCGGTCAGCGCGCCTACGAAGCCGGACGGAGTTACCTGGGCGATGAGCTGGACGCATTGCAGGTGGCGGCTCAGGTCGCTGATGCTGAAGGTAACTGGTTCGTTGGCGCCTCCAATGTCATCCGCGACATTGACTTGCTTGCCGGGAGTCCAAAGGCAACCTTCCATGCGAACAGGGGCCTTGCTGGCATCGATGGCACCATGTCGACCGCGCGGGGCATGGCCCACCACCTGGGCCCCATGAAGGTCGTGGTTGGCGACCTCACCTTCATCCACGATCTGGGTGGGCTCATTCTCACGAGAGGTCAGGACGAACCGGCACTCGACATCGTGATCATCGACGATTCCGGTGGCGGCATCTTCGCCACCCTCGAGCATGGTGATCCGCGCTTCTCCGACACCTTCGACCGGGTGTTCCGTACCGCGAAGAACCTCGATATACCAACTCTTGCAAGAGCATGTGGGTGGGAACCGGTTGTCGTGACATCGACCGGCGAGCTGAGGGAGATTCTGGCAGCAAAGCCGGCGGGCCGAGTGATTGTCGTGAACTGCGCCCAGGAAATTCACCATGTTCGCCAGCGCCGCCGTGAACTGACGTCGATCATGATCGAAGCCGCACGTCAGGAACTTGCCGGGCATACTCCGGCCTGAGTGTGCGTTGCAGGAAGAAGAGTAGGGTTCCAGCATCCGCTCAGAATCCATGAAGACATTTAGCAGAACGACTCGGTTTACTAATGTCGAACCAGAGAAGTGAACCCGCATGGTTTCACGACAAGAGAAGGGACCGAGAGCGGTGAACGAGAACGACTATTCCCGATGGAGTGCCAAGGGCAACCTGGGCGACGGCGAGGCGAACGCACTGGACGCCAACCAGACGGGCGAGCTCCACGCGCACAACACTGGTTTCGAGGCAGGTGCCACGGGCACCCCCGATACCAACCCGACCGATCGTTACCCCTACGGTCAGCCCTCTGATGGCACCGGCTCAAGCAACTCGACCAATCCGATAAGCGACACTCGCAGGTTCAGCCCCTCGGCGAATGCGCAGGCCAACAACGCCTCCGGAGTGGGCAAGTCGAGCGATGGCTCCTCCAACGCGTACCCCGCCTACCCGGGCGGATACCAGGGAGTATCGCCGCAGCGCATCTACTCTTCTCAGCCCTCGCAGCCTGGTGGCTCCCCGGAGGCGGGTTCGGCCCCGCAGGCAGGCAATCCGCCGCTCGGTGGTTCTGCTCCTCATGCCGGTACTTCTCCTCATGCCGGTACTTCTCCTCAGGCCGGTTCTGCACCGATGGCGGGATCTGCTCCCGCGGCTGGCGCTCCCTCCTACGGTGGTCCTCGTGCTGGTGCCAGCTTCGGCCCCCATGCGGGCCAGGGGCCCGAGGGTCCGCGAAACTACGGCGGCCCCTACCACGCCCCGACGCAGCCGACGAAGAGGAAGCGGGGAGTGGCCGGCATGGCCGCAATCGCCCTCGTGGCTGGTCTCGTCGGTGGTGCGGGTGGTGCCGGACTGGTCTACGGCCTCACCGAACCCCACACCGATGCCGCGGTCTCGAGCGAAACCACTACGGAGATCCGTACCGTGGCTTCCGACGAGGGAGTGAACTGGGCTCAGATCGCTCAGGAAGTCCAACCCTCCGTCGTTGCGATTGATGTGCGGAGCCAGGGCTCCTCGTCTACGGGTTCCGGTGTCATCATCGACACTGACGGACACATCGTGACGAATCATCACGTGATTGCTGGCGCACAACAGATCCAGGTCACCCTCTCGGATGGTCAGATCATCAATGCCAGCATCGTTGGTTCCGACTCCTCGACCGACCTCGCAGTCATCCAGCTCGATGAGGTTCCCGAGGGACTGACTCCGGCTACACTGGGCACCTCCGATGACCTCGTCGTGGGCGAACCCGTTGTCGCCATCGGTAACCCGCTTGGCCTGTCCTCGACCGTCACCACGGGCATCATCTCCGCTCTCGATCGTCCCGTTGTCACGGAAGGCGACACCTCTTCCGCTGTTGTCACCAACGCAATCCAGATCGACGCTGCGATCAACCCTGGTAACTCCGGCGGCCCGCTCTTTAACGCCAGCGGCGAGGTCATTGGCATCAACTCTTCGATCGCCTCACTCTCGTCCTCCGATGGCGGTTCGACCGGCTCGATTGGTCTTGGCTTCGCCATCCCGATCGACCTCGTCACCCGCGTGGTTGATGATCTGATGGATGATGGAACCGTTGATCACGCCTTCATCGGTGTCACGACCACCTCCGAAGCCGTCGCAACTGACACCGGCACCCGAGTTGGAACCACCGTCGTTGAGGTCTCTCCCGGTTCTCCGGCAGAGGAGTACGGACTCGAATCCGGCGACACCATCCTTTCGATCAATGGTGATCAGCTCGCATCGAACACTGCTCTGACCGGGTACGTCCGTCAGTACTCGCCGGGTGAAACCGTTGTCCTCGAGGTTTACCGCGAAGGAACCGTTCGCCAGGTCGAGCTCGTGCTTGGCAAGCGCGAGGAGTAAAACGCAGTCGAGTCCTCGCCATTCTGCTCGGCCAGGTAGCATCCGCTCGAGCGACACGTGAGAAAAGGAGGGGCCCGAGGCACCGAACGGCGGCTCGGGCCCCTCCCACATCTCTTCAGGTCCCTTTTCTTCGGGTCCTCATCGCTTCAGGTCCTTTTTCTTCGGGTCCTTACCTCGCTCACGTCATGTCATTCAGACGTGAGGTGGGGCGGACGTGGGAATCTCCTAAGCTGGGCTCGCGGGTAGAAGCTGCTTCCAGAACCAGGAACATCGTCGTTACTCAGGGCTCTACTCAGGGCCCTACTGGAACGCCCTTCTGAGAAGCCTTACTCGAAGGCCTTGAGGATGGCGGAGAACTTTGCCTCGGTCTCGGACAGCTCCTGTGCTGGGACGGAGCGGTCCATGATTCCGCCGCCTGCAAACGCTCGCGCCCGGTTGGGATCTGTGGGGCTGAGCTGAGCGCAGCGAAGTGCGAGCGCCCAGTCACTGTTGCCTGCGGAGTCCATCCAGCCCACGGGGGCGGCGTAGCGTCCTCGGTCGAGTCCCTCGATGCGATCGATGATCTCGAGAGCTGCGTCCGTTGGCGTGCCACCGACCGCTGCGGTGGGGTGTATGGCTCCCGCTGCTGTCAGTCCCGTCCATCCCGGAGCGAGGTCCGCCTCGAAGTCCGTCGAGAGGTGGACGACGTTGGGCAGGTGCAGGATCGTGGGGCCGTTGGTGCGGACCGGCCCGGAAGCTTGAAGATCGAGGGCGTGGAGCACGGAATCGGAAGCGTACCTGTGCTCTGCAATGTCCTTTGCTGAGGTGCGGAGCGCGTGCTCGGCAGCGTCCTGACCCTGAGTCGTGGGCCAGGAGCCGGCCAGGACCCTGGTCGAGAGGTGTCCGGCGCGTACTGAGGCAAGCATCTCCGGTGTTGCCCCGATCATCCCGTCAATGCAGTAGGTCCAGCAGGTGGGGAAGGCGTGGGCGAGCTTGGCGATGAGGAGCCTCTCGTCCATCGGGTACTCGGTGCGAATGTCCAGGTCGCGAGCTAGAACGACCTTTTTCGCCTCCCCGCGGGAGAGGAGTTCGACGGTTTCTTCGACCGCTGAGGTGAACCCATCCTCGTCCAATTCACCCGCCGACAGGTGCACGTGGCCAACATCACTAATTGCTTCGATGGTCTCCGCTGTGGTAGTAGCGGATTCTTCCGTGGAAATAACTGTTTCCCATGCTCCGCGCTCGTCCCATCCGAGGATCCTCTCGGGAACGATGATGGTGGAGGAGTCACGAGATTCGTTCGCGAAGGAGAACGTGCCAAAGGCGGTGAGGCCGGTGCCGGGTCGGGTAACGGAATCGGAGATCTGAGCCAGTTTCACGAGCTCGTCGAACCACTGTTGTGCCTGCGTAAAGCGGTCGGGTCCAGCAAAGGTGGCTCGCGTGGCCTCGCCCCATCCGATAAGTCCGGAATGTTCGCTCACCCACATGAGGTTGTTTCGCGGGTGGGGGATATCCCCTGGAGCTGGCTTGGATGCGGCCAGCCCAGTGGTAACAAAAAGTGGCGTTAGGTCGGACACAAGCAAAAAGCATACTTGGTATGGGGTCATAATGGAGCTATGAGTCGAGCCACCCTAAAGAAAGACCCGCGCGAAGTCGCGGGAATGTTTGATGACGTTGCGAAGCGCTACGATATCACCAACACCGTGTTGAGCCTGGGCCAGGTCTACATTTGGCGTGCCGCTGTGCGGGATGCCCTGAACATCACCCCGGGCATGAAGGTGTTGGACATCGCTGCCGGCACCGGCACCTCCTCGCAGGTGTACGCGGAGGCGGGAGCCGATGTCGTTGCTCTCGACTTTTCAATCGGCATGGTGCAGGTGGGCAAGGAACGCCAGCCCGACATGGACTTCATCGCCGGCGATGCGACCGCGCTACCCTTTGCCGACAACACGTTTGATGCCGTGACGATCTCCTACGGACTGCGGAACGTGAACGATCCGGATCTTGCCCTTCGCGAGATGCTGCGCGTGGTCCGTCCCGGCGGCACCCTTGTCGTGAACGAGTTCTCCACTCCCACGTGGAAGCCGTTCAGGGCCCTCTACAACTTCTACCTGGGCACCGCTCTGCCGTTCATGTCCTCCCTCGTGTCATCGGACTCCGAGGCGTACGACTACCTGGCTGAGTCGATTGTCGCGTGGCCAAACCAGAAGGACTTCGCGAAGCGCGTCCAGGGTGCGGGATGGCGGGGCGTCCAGTATCGCAATTTGAGCGGCGGCATCGTCGCCCTCCATCGGGCAACGAAGCCAGAGTGAACAGACCAAAGGGGAACGGTAATTTAGCAACGTTCCCCTTTGGTAAATGACCACACTTGCGAATGGATTGTTTGAACAAATCCGCTGATAGGATAACGCGGTAGCGAAAGGACAACTGTGTCAGGAAACAGCTTCGACGGTGAGGTAGACGCCATCGTTGTCGGTGCGGGGCCGGGTGGCTCTGCGGCAGCGCACTATCTCGCGCAAGCCGGTCGTCACGTTCTGCTACTCGAAAAAGGCGAGTTCCCGCGCGACAAGATCTGCGGTGACGGCCTCACCCCTCGCTCCGTTGCGGAGATCATCCGCATGGGTGTCAACACCGATGGCTGGATCCGAAACTACTCTCTCGTCGCACACGGCGGCGGCCACCGCATTGAGGTTCCGTGGCCCGAGCTGAGCTCCATGCCCTCCTACGGCATGGCACGCGCACGCGGCGATCTCGACCACGACCTCGCCATGAAGGCCGTCGAGTCCGGTGCTGACCTGCGCCAGAACATGACCGTGACCGGTCCCATCATTCACGAACGCTCTGGCCGGGTCATCGGTGTGGAGGCACGCCCCAAAGGTGCTGACAAGAACGCTCCGCTCCTGCGCTTCTACGCGCCCTTCGTCATCGATGCCGGTGGTGTCTCCGCTCGCCTCGCCACCTCCGTTGGTCGCGAGAAGACCTTCAATCGCCCGATGGGTGTCGCGACCCGCACGTACTTCAAGTCCCCGCGCGCCGATGAGCCGATCATGGAATCCCACCTCGAGCTGTGGGAGGGTGAACCCGGCAAGTCCAACCTGATGCCCGGATACGGCTGGGTGTTCCCCCTCGGCAACGGCCTCGTCAACGTTGGGCTTGGTTCCCTGTCCTCCACCGCGAAGCCCACGGGCATCGACTACCGCAAGCTATTCGACACGTGGATGCAGAACGTTCCTGAGGAATGGGGATTCACGAAGGAGAACCAGGTTGGCAAAGTCAGGGGAGCCGCTCTCCCCATGGCGTTCAACCGTAAGCCCCACTACGACAAGGGCCTCCTCCTCGTTGGTGACGCCGGCGGCATGGTCTCTCCCTTCAACGGTGAGGGCATCGCGTACGCGATGCAGTCGGGCAGGCTCGCTGCCGATTTCATCAACCAGGCTCTCGCCCGCCGCACCCTCGGCCAGCAGGACCGGGTCATGCACCAGTACAGCGCTGAACTTCGCGAGGAACTGGGCGGCTACTACACGCTTGGTCGCGTCTTCGCTTCGCTCATTGAGCGGCCCGAGATCATGCACCTGTGCGTGCACTACGGGCTGCCCAGGCCGACCCTCATGAGGCTTGTCATGAAGCTGCTGTCCGACGGGTACGACCGCAGGGATGGCGACTGGATGGACAAGCTCATCACCACGCTCACGAAGTTGGTGCCGTCCGCTTGATCCCGATTATCAGTACTGCAACACGCCACGAATTTACCGACTACCCTAGAAGTGTGAACCTGGCAGGCGATGGTTGCCTGCGGGTCGTTTGCGCAATGGAGGCGAAATGAACCCCTATACCCCGATACTCCTCATGATCGTCGTGGCGCTTGTGGTCGCCATCGGCGGTCTTGTCGCGACCGGCTTTCTTGGTACCAAACGGTACAACCGCGTCAAGGTCGCGAATTACGAATGCGGCGTTGAGGCGACCCCGAATGCGGGAACAGCGGGACGTTTCCCCATCAAGTACTACCTAACCGCCATGACGTTCATCATCTTCGATATTGAAGTGGTGTTCCTGTACCCGTGGGCGGTGTCGTTCGACAAGCTGGGAGCCTTCGGGCTCATTGCAGTTTTGACATTCATTTTCCTGATCACCGTGCCGTTCGTTTACGAGTGGCGCCGCGGCGGCCTGGAATGGGACTGAGGAGATAAATCATGGCACATTCGCATGACGATGATGGATCGCCGGGCATCATGCTCACCACCATTGAGGGCCTGGCAGGTTGGGGACGTTCCCGTTCCCAGTGGCCGGTCACAATGGGACTTGCGTGCTGCGCCATCGAGATGATGGCCGCGGGTACCCCGCGCTTCGACATGGCCCGCTTCGGTCTCGAAGTGTTCCGCGCCTCGCCCCGCCACGCTGACCTCATGATCGTGTCCGGTCGCGTCAGCCACCGCATGGCACCGGTTGTACGCAACATCTACGACCAGATGGCGGAGCCCAAGTGGGTTATCTCCATGGGTGTCTGCGCCTCCTCGGGCGGCATGTTCAACAACTACGCCATCGTTCAGGGTGTCGACCACATTGTTCCGGTCGACATCTACCTGCCCGGATGCCCGCCGCGTCCCGAGATGCTCATCAACTCCGTGCTCGAGCTACGCAAGCTCATTGCGGACGAGAAGTTCTTCGGACACCGCAAGGCGATTGCTCGCCGCGCAGAGCAGGCAGCTCTTGAAGCCACACCCACCCACGAGATGAAGGGACTGCTCGCGTGACCGAGAACGAACTAGCGCGTGGCGGACGCCCAAACCTGGAAGTCATCGCCACCTCCCAGCGCCAGTGGGGAGTGAAGGGATCCGGTGACACCTCCGGATTCGGGACCCTCGAGCAGACGGTCACGATTTCCCCGGCAGCTCAGCGCCCCTACGGCTCCTGGTTTGATGAGGCCGTCGATATTCTTGTCGAACTCATTACAGCTGAGGGACTCAACCCCGAGTCCGTGATCGAGAAGGTCGTCATCGACCGCGGCCAGCTCATCCTCTTCATCGTCAAGGAACATTCGCCGATGGTGGCGAAGATGCTCCGCGACGACCAGGATCTTCGTTTCGAACTGTGCCTCGGCTCGTCCGCCGTTCACTACCCGTCAGATCCGGGCAGGGAGCTGCACGCCTACACGGCACTGTTCTCCATTACTCACAACCGCCAGATCGCGATCGAGGTCGTGTGCTCCGACGAGGATCCGCACATGCCGACACTGACGGCTGTTTACCCCGGTAACGACTGGCACGAGCGCGAAGCTTGGGACCTCATGGGCATCGTGTTCGATGATCACCCGGGTCTCACCCGCACCGCCATGCCGGACGACTGGCAGGGCCACCCGCAGCGCAAGGACTACCCGCTCGGCGGCATCCCGGTCGAATACAAGGGCGCGGTCGTACCGCCGCCGGATACTCGCAGGAGCTACAACTGATGACTACAGATTCCCGGTTCCACGCCACCTCCGGCGCTACCGAAGAGGACCTGAATTCGGCACCCCAGCACCACGCAGAGGGCGGCGACTGGTCGGACCTGACGGCTGAGGCTGAACGCCTGGGCGAAGAGCGCATCGTCGTCAACATGGGCCCAGTCCACCCCTCCACCCACGGCGTGTTCCGCCTGCTCCTGGAGCTTGACGGTGAGTACGTGCGCGAGTTGCGCTCCTCCACCGGCTACCTCCACACCGGCATCGAGAAGAACATGGAGTACCGCACCTGGGTTCAGGGCGTTGCCTTCTGTACCCGCATGGACTACGTGGCCCCCTTCTTCCAGGAGGTCGGTTACGCCCTCGCCGTTGAGAAGCTTCTCGGCATCACGGACCAGGTTCCGCGCCGCGCCTCTCAGATCCGCGTGCTCCTCATGGAGCTCAACCGCATCGCCTCCCACCTGGTCGCCATCGCATCGAGCAACAACGAGCTCGGCGCAACCACGATGATGACCCTGGGCTTCCGCGGTCGTGAAGACATCCTGCGCATCTTCGAACGCATCACCGGCCTTCGCATGAACCACTCCTACGTCCGCCCCGGCGGCCTTCCCGACGATTTCCCCGAGGGCACGATTGAGTACATTCGTGAGCTCCTCCCGAACGTCAAGAAGACTCTGGAAGAGATGCAGGACGTTGTCGTGCAGAACCCGATCTTCAAGGCCCGCCACGTTGATATCGCCACCATGCCGATTGCTGGCATGCTGGCACTCGGCATGACCGGACCGAACCTCCGCGCAGCCGGCCTGCCCTTCGACCTGCGTAAGACTCAGCCGTACTGCGGCTACGAGAACTACGAGTTCGAGGTTCCCACGGCAGACAAGTCGGATGCCTACAACCGTGCAGTCATCCGCTTCGCGGAAGCATACGAGTCGCTTCACATCGTCTACCAGGTTCTCGAGGACCTGGAGGAGAGCGAAGGCGAACCTGTCATGGTCGAGAATCCGAAGATTGCGTGGCCGTCGAAGATGTCGATTGGTAACGACGGCCAGGGCCAGTCGTACGAGCACATCAAGGAGATCATGAACGACTCCATGGAGTCGCTCATCCACCACTTCAAGCTCGTGACGGAAGGCTTCTCGGTTCCCCCGGGCCAGACCTACCAGCTCGTCGAGCACGCCAAGGGCACCCTCGGCGTGCACCTCGTGTCCGCAGGTGGCACACGGCCCTACCGTGCGCACTTCCGTGACCCGGGATTCTCCAACCTACAGTCGCTGGGGATGATGAGCGAGGGCGGCATGCTCTCCGACGTCATCATTGCCCTCGCATCAATCGACCCGGTGATGGGAGGCGTTGATCGCTAATGTCCGAACGTTTTGAGCCGGAAGTCGAGTCCCGACTCCGCGATGACATGGCACAGATTATTGCCAGGTACCCGGATGACAGGTCCGCGCTTCTCCCGATGCTGCACCTGGTCCAGTCCGAAGACGGCTACGTGTCGCCCCGCGGCATCGGCCTGTGCGCCGACGTCCTCGGCCTCACCCGTGCAGAGGTGTCGGCTGTTGCCACCTTCTACTCGCAGTACCGACGCCGCCCCAACGGTGAATACAACGTTGGCGTGTGCACGAACGCGCTGTGCGCAGTCATGGGTGGTGACATCATCTGGGACAAGCTCTCCGAGCACCTGGGTATCGGTCACGACCAGACCACCGCGGATGGCAAGATCACGCTCGAGCAGCTCGAGTGCAACGCCGCCTGCGATTACGCACCGGTTATCATGGTGAACTGGGAGTTCTTCGACAACCAGACACCGGCCTCCGCCATCGACATCGTTACGAAGATTACGAACGGCGAGGATATCAAGCCCACCCGTGGCCCCAACAAGGTCCACACGTTTAAAGAGGTCTCCCGAACCCTCGCTGGTTTCGAGGACGGCCTTGTCGATGAAGGCATCGGTGCAGGTCCGGAATCTCTCGTGGGTCTCAATCTCGCGCGTCAGAACGGCTGGACCGCACCTCAAGCAGGGGAGGAGTCACGATGACTGAGCAAGCACACGCTGTGACACTGGCTCCGGTCATCTCAAACCTTTGGGATGTTCCGCAGTCATGGAAGCTCGACACGTACCGCCAGCACGGTGGTTACGAAGGTCTCGCAAAGGCGTGGGACTACGGAGATGGTGAACTCACGGAACTCGTCAAGGCCTCCGGCCTGCGCGGCCGTGGTGGCGCCGGCTTCCCAACCGGCCTCAAGTGGTCGTTCCTGCCACCCGCCGATGGTGGACCCCGCTACCTCGTGGTCAATGCCGACGAGTCCGAGCCGGGTACCTGCAAGGACATCCCGACTCTCATGGCGAACCCGCACGCCCTCGTTGAGGGCATGGCGATCTGTCTGCGTGCAATCGGTGGGCATCACGGCTTCGTCTACCTGCGTGGCGAGGTCGTCCACGTGTACCGCCGACTCATGGCAGCGGTGCGCGAAGCCTACGACGCCGGTCTGCTCGGCAAGGGACTTGGCCCGAACGGCGACTACGACATCGACATCACGGTTCACGCCGGTGCGGGCGCCTACATCTGTGGTGAGGAGACCGCGCTCCTCGACTCCCTCGAGGGACGCCGCGGCCAGCCCCGCCTGAAGCCGCCGTTCCCGGCAGCGAAGGGTTACCTGGCACGCCCCACCGTTATCAACAACGTTGAGACCATTTCCTCCGTTCCCACGATCGTGAAGAACGGCGCCGAGTGGTTCTCCTCCATGGGCACCGAACGTTCGAAGGGACATGGCTTCTTCTCGATCTCGGGTCACGTCAAGAACCCGGGCCAGTACGAGGCTCCCTTCGGCATCACCATGCGCGAGCTTCTGGAGATGGCGGGCGGTGTCCGCGAGGGTCACGAACTGAAGTTCTGGACCCCCGGCGGTTCCTCCACTCCGCTCCTTGGCCCCGAGCACCTTGATGTGCCCCTCGGCTACGAGGAGATCGTCCAGGCCGGTTCCATGCTTGCAACCCGTGCGCTCCAGGTCTTCGACGAAACCACCTCCGTTGTGCGCGTCATCCGCGGCTGGATTGACTTCTACCAGCACGAGTCGTGCGGCAAGTGCACCCCGTGCCGCGAGGGCACGTTCTGGATGCGTCAAGTCATGCACCGCCTCGAAGCCGGTAAGGGCCTGCCCACCGACGTCGACATGCTGTACGAGATCGCAGGCAACATTGCCGGCCGCTCGTTCTGCGCACTCGGCGACGCCGCCGCAACTCCGGTCCAGTCCGGAATCACGAAGTTCCGGGAGGAATTCGAAGCAGGTCTCACGACGCCCGCTTGGGAACTGTTCCCGTACGAAAAGTCCGCACTCTTCACTGAAGTAGGTGTCTCATGACAGCGACCGAAACCGATCTTGTCAACATCAAGGTTGACGGTCAGGATGTAGCTGTTCCGCAGGGAACGCTCATCATCCGTGCCGCCGAGCAGGCCGGCATCCGCATTCCTCGCTTCTGCGACCACCCCCTCCTGAAGCCCGCTGGCGCCTGCCGCCAGTGCCTCGTCGAGGTGGCTCGCCCCGGACGCGACGGCAACCTAGCGAAGGGCCCGAAGCCCGTGGCGTCCTGCGCTGAGGCAGTCAGCCCCGGCATGGAGGTCTACACCCAGAACACCTCCGAGGTGTCCGAGAAGGCGCAGCACGGAATCATGGAGTTCCTGCTGATTAACCACCCGCTCGACTGCCCCATCTGCGATAAGGGTGGCGAATGCCCCCTCCAGAACCAGGCAATGTCGGAGGGTCGCGGCACCTCCCGCTTCACCGACATCAAGCGCACCTTCCCGAAGCCGATCAAGGTCTCCTCCCAGATCCTGCTCGACCGCGACCGTTGCATCCTCTGCCAGCGCTGCACGCGCTTCCAGTCGGAGATCGCCGGTGACGCGTTCATCCAGCTCCAGGGTCGTGGCGGCGGTAGCGTCGGCTACGACGTGCACGGCCTCCACGGCTCCCAGATCGGCAACTTCGATGCTGCGGTTCTCGGATTCGATTCCGGCGAGGGTGTGACCACCCAGGTCGAGGACTTCGAGAACTCCGGACCCCACGGCGAAGCCGGCCTCGTTGTTGGCATGACTCCCGGACCGATCGGTGAGGCCGAACTGGACGAGTCGGGTCGCCCCTTCTCCTCCTACTTCTCCGGCAACACCATCCAGATCTGCCCCGTCGGTGCGCTCACTTCGGCAACCTACCGGTTCCGTTCGCGCCCCTTCGACCTGGTGTCCGTCCCGTCCGTGACCGAGCACGATGCCTCCGGCTCCGACATTCGCGTCGACTTCCGCCGCGGCACCGTCCTTCGCCGGCTCGCAGGCAACGACCCCGAGGTCAACGAAGAGTGGATCACCGACAAGGACCGTTTCGCGTTCCGCTGGCAGAACGGCGACGATCGCATCACCGTTCCCCACGTACGTGACGAGTCCGGTCAGCTGGTTCCCACCTCCTGGGCGGACGCCGTTGACGTTGCGGCCCGCGGCCTCGAGGCCGCGGGCGCCACCGGCGTCCTCACCGGTGGCCGCCTTCCCCTTGAGGATGTGTACGCGTACTCGAAGTTCGCCCGCACCGTCCTTAAGACCAACAACATTGACTTCCGCACCCGCGTCACCACCGAGGAAGAGGACCAGTTCCTTGCCTCCAGCGTGGTTGGCACGGGCCTTGGTGTCACCTACAAGGAAATTGAGAAGGCAAACCACGTTCTCCTCGTCGGCCTCGAGCCGGAAGAGGAATGCGGCTCCATCTTCCTCCGCCTGCGCAAGGGCGTCCTGGCCAAGACCACCTCGGTCTCGGTCCTCGCGCCGTTCGCAACCCGCGGCACGCTGAAGATGTCGGGAACGCTTGTGACCGCAGCACCGGGTACCGAACCCTCGGTCCTCGCCGCCGTCACAGCAGATTCCCCCGCCGAGCACCTCAAGGCACTGCACGAGCGCCTCACCGATGGTGTCATCCTCGTGGGCGAACGCGCCGCCGAAACCCCGGGCACGCTGTCCGCTGTCCTGGATCTCGCGGAGCGCACGAACGCACGCATTGCTTGGGTTCCGAGGCGAGCAGGTGACCGCGCAGCCGTCGAGGTTGGCGCACTGCCGTTCCTGCTTCCCGCAGGTCGCCCCGTCACCGACAGCCAGGCACGCGTTGACCTTGGCATCACGTGGACGGATTCGAAGGCTGACGAACCTGGCCTCAACACGGTCGGCATGCTCGAGCAGGCCCGCGCCGGTCAGCTCGCACTCATCACCGCCGGCGTGGAACTAGCCGATCTTCCGGCCGGAGCCAAGGAAGCGTTCGAGAACGCACCGGTCGTCATCTCCCTTGAGGTGCGCCGCTCCAACATCACGGCCCAGGCCGATGTTGTGTTCCCGGTTGCTCCTCCTGTTGAGAAGGGCGGCACCTTCATTAACTGGGAGGGTCGCGAACGCCCCTTCGGTCAGGTTCTCACCTCGACCGCTCTCACCGACCGCCAGGTCCTTGCCGAAATCGCCGAGGAACTCGGTGTCGACCTTGGCCTGCCCACCCTCGAGGCCGTGCACGCGGAATACCGTGAGCTGGTCGACTGGGATGGTGCCCGGATCGAGCGCCCGCGCGTAGCCGCAGGCGAGACTCCGGCACCGGGGGAGACGGAAGCTGTTCTGTCGACCTGGAACCTCATGATCGACGATGGTCGCCTGCAGGACTTCGAGCCGCACCTGGCCGGTACTGCGCACCGCGCCATCGCACGCATCTCTCCCGCCACCGCCGA
Source organism: Flaviflexus sp. (assembly GCF_041440645.1). Lineage (GTDB taxonomy): Bacteria > Actinomycetota > Actinomycetes > Actinomycetales > Actinomycetaceae > Flaviflexus. The sequence goes on from NZ_JASDVN010000047.1 coordinate 38,742, forward strand.
GGCTCTCGGTGTTGGCAGGGATTCGAAGATCACCGTCACGGGTCCCGCCGGTTCCATCACGGTCCCGGTTGTGCTTTCGCACATGCCCGATCGTGTCGTGTGGCTTCCCAAGAAGTCCCCGGCCTGCCACGTGGCAGACCTGGGTGCCGCTCCCGGCGGCATCGTGTCACTAGCAGCGGAGGTTAACTAATGCTCACCTCATTTCCTGCCGCCATGGCGGAACCGGTAGCGGACTTCTCGCAGGACACCTGGTGGATCTGGCTCATTAAGGCCGTCTTCATTGTCCTGTACCTCATCCTTTCCGTGATCCTTGCCCTCTGGGTGGAGCGTCGCGCGCTCGGTCGCATGCAGAACCGCCTCGGCCCCAACGTTGTTGGTTTCCTCGGTTTCGGTCAGGCATTCGCCGACGCCATCAAGCTCATGCTGAAGGAAGATATTTCCCTCAAGGGAGCAGAGAAGGTCATTTACTTCGTTGCTCCCGCGATCTCCGCACTGTGTGCGTTCTCGATCTACGCGGTCATGCCCTTCGGTCCGCAGGTGTCGATGTTCGGCATCGAGACGCCGTTGCAGCTGGCCGACTCCTCGGTTGCACTGCTCTACATCCTCGCGGTTGCTTCGCTCGGTGTGTACGGTCTCGTGCTCGGTGGTTGGGCTTCGAACTCGACCTACCCGCTGCTCGGTGGCGTTCGCTCCGCAGCCCAGGTCATCTCCTACGAACTCGCGATGGGTCTTTCCCTCCTGTCCGTGTTCCTCGTGGCCGGCACCATGTCGACCTCGTCGCTGGTGGAGGGACAGACGGACCTGTGGAACGTCTTCATCTGCCTCCCCGCGTTCGTCACCTACTTCATCTCCATGGTGGGCGAAGTCAACCGCCTGCCCTTCGACCTTCCCGAGGCTGAGGGCGAGCTCGTTGCCGGTCACACGACCGAGTACTCCGCCATGAAGTTCGGCTGGTTCTACCTGTCTGAGTACATCAACATGCTGAACGTGTCGTCCGTGGCCGTCGTCGTGTTCCTCGGCGGCTGGCGCACCCCGTGGCCTCTGTCCGCCATCAACGACGGCATGTTCAACGAGGGCTGGTGGCCCATGCTCTGGTTCTTCCTCAAGACCTGGGTCCTCATGTTCTGCCTCGTCTGGATCCGCGGCACCCTGCTGCGCATGCGCTACGACCACTTCATGAAGCTGGGTTGGAAGGTTCTGATCCCGGTTGCTCTTGGTTGGCTCGTTGCCGTCGCCATCATCCAGGGCATCGGTTCCTTCACCGACATCGACACCCAGATGATCCTCATCGTTCTCGCAGCGATCTTCCTCGTCATCTTCGCCGTCCTCTGGTTCATCGAGGACAAGTCGGATCCGAAGGAAGTTGCCGCCGATGGCAGCATCTCCGATCCGAAGGACGACTTCGATGCATACGCGGGCGGCTTCCCCGTCCCGCCGCTGCCGGGACAACAGCTCCCGCCGTCGCCCAGAGCCAAGCGCGCACCCGCCTACTCGTCTACCGCAAAGGAGGCAGATTCTGATGAGTGAGAACTCGAAGGAACGCCGCCCGATTGACCCGGCACTCTACACCCCGAAGAAGAAAGGTGCCATTGGCAAGTTCTTCGCACCCGTCGCCGGCTTCGGTGTCACGTTCTCGACAATGTTCCGTCCGCACGTGACCGAAGAGTACCCGTTCAAGCGCACACCAACCCAGCCGCGCTTCCACGGCCGCCACCAGCTGAATCGCTACGCGGACGGCCTGGAGCGATGCATTGGCTGCGAGCTGTGCGCGTGGGCGTGCCCGGCCGACGCCATTTACGTCGAGGCCGGTGCCAACACTCCGGATGAGCAGTACGCACCGGGTGAACGCTACGGCAAGGTGTACCAGATCAACTACCTGCGCTGCATTCTCTGCGGCCTGTGCATCCAAGCGTGCCCGACGCGCGCGCTGACGATGACGAACGAGTTCGATTCCCTCGTGGGTCCCACTCGCGAATCCCTCATCTTCGAGAAGCAGGATCTGCTTGCTCCGATGCTGGACGGCATGCTGGCCGCACCCCACCCGATGGTGGAAGGCACCACGGATGATGACTACTACCGGAACGAAGTCACCGGCCCCACCAAGGAGCAGATCGACTGGGTTTCGGCACGTCGCCCCGAAGATCCGACCCTGCAGTCGGTCCGTCCCGTTGAGGAGGCAAGGAAGTGAACCCGTTCCTGAGCACCGGAATTGATCCGGTTACCGGGACAGTGACCACGGGAGAGACCATTCTTTTCTGGGTGCTCGCACCGCTCATGGTGATCGCTGCCCTCGGACTGCTCTTCGCTAAGAAGGCCGTGTTCGCCACGGTCTCGGTCGTGGCCGTCATGATCATGCTCGCGTTCCTCTACGTCGCTCTCGAGGCACCGTTCCTCGGTGTCGTACAGGTGATCGTGTACACGGGCGCCATCATGATGCTGTTCCTGTTCGTCCTCATGCTCGTGGGCGTCGACTCCTCCGACTCGAACGTCGAGTCGATCAGGGGTCAGCGCTGGATCGCGGGCCTCGGCGGACTCGGCCTCCTCATCGTCCTCGGTGGCGCACTGTTCGCCTCCACCGACATGCCGACCCCGGTTGGTATGGAGCAGGTCAACGCGGAGTCGAACCCCGTTGCGGTCGCCTCCGACATCTTCGGCAACCACGTGCTTGGCATGGAGCTATCCGGCGCCCTGCTCATCACGGCCGCCATGGGCGCGATGGTGTTGACGCACCGCGAACGCCTGAAGCCGCGCAAGACGCAGCTCGATGTGGCGAACGAGAAGATGATGGCGTACGCCGAGTCCGGCGCGCACCCGGGCCAGCTGCCCAACGCCGGTGTGTACGCCGAGTCGAATTCGTCGACCAACCCGGCTCTCACGGCTGGAGGCAAGCCCGTCGAGGAGTCCGTGTCCCGCATTCTTCGCATCCGTGGTCAGGCCCGCACCGTCGGCGAGATCTCGCCCAAGACCGTCGAGCGAATTGCTCGCGCCAGCGAGACCAGCCCCGGTCTGGACGGACCCACCACGTACGGCAAGACCGGTACAGCTGGACTCCCGGGCATGCCCGGCACTCCTGCGCCGCTCGCGCCCACCCAGTCGACTGAGGCTGTGAAGCCCGCCCCTGCCTTCGATGAGGAGGCACAGTCTGACGACGTGCCCACCGCCGCTGAAACTCAGGCTGCCGAAGAGGTCAAGCCAGATTCTTCTAAGGAGGAGAACAAGTGAGCCTCATGAACTACGTGCTGTTGGCATTCATCCTGTTTGCCATCGGTGCAGTAGCGGTCCTGACACGGCGTAACGCCATCATCGCCCTCATGGGTGTCGAGCTCATGCTCAACTCATGCAACCTTGCGATCGTGACGTTCGCCCGCATGCACGGGGATATCACGGGACAGACCGTGGCCTTCTTCGTCATGGTTGTGGCGGCAGCCGAAGTTGTTATCGGCCTCGCCATCATCGTGTCCATCTTCCGAACCCGCAGGTCCGCGTCGATTGACGCACCGAACCTGCTCAAGAACTGACGGGGGTAGATTGTGAACACAAGCGCAATCGAAGCGACCGGCAACGTGTCGTTGATTTGGCTCGCCGTAGCTATCCCGCTGGTTTCCGCCGGCTTCCTCCTGCTTCTCGGCAAGTCCGCGAACAAGTGGGGCCACTGGCTCGGCATCCTCGCCTCCACGAGCTCCCTCGCGATCGGTATTCTTGCCGCCCTCGAGCTGCTTGGTCGTGACGCTTCTGAGCGAGTTCAGAATCTGAACCTGTACGAGTGGATCCCCGGATCCGACCTGAACGTGTCCTTGGGCTTCCGGGTTGACCCGCTGTCCATCACCTTCGTTCTGCTTGTCACCTTCGTCGGCACACTCATTCACCTGTACTCGGTGAGCTACATGGAGAAGGACCAGGATCGTCGTCGGTTCTTCGCCTACCTCAACCTGTTCGTCGCAGCGATGCTGCTCCTCGTGCTGGGCAACTCCTACCTGGTCCTGTTCGTGGGCTGGGAAGGCGTGGGTCTTGCTTCCTACCTGCTCATCGGTTTCTGGAACCAGGTTCCCGAGAACGCCACCGCGGGCAAGAAGGCCTTCGTCATGAACCGTGTCGGTGACATGGGCATGCTGCTCGCCATGATGGTCATGTTTGCCTCCTTCGGCACCGTCACTTTCGATGGTGTTGCCGCTGGAGCAAGCGGGGCATCCGAGGGCATCCTCACCGCGATCGGCCTGTTCCTGCTTCTCGCTGCCTGCGGTAAGTCCGCGCAGTTCCCGTTGCAGGCATGGCTCGGTGACGCCATGGCGGGCCCGACCCCGGTCTCGGCCCTCATCCACGCCGCCACCATGGTGACCGCCGGCGTCTACCTCATGGTGCGCTCCGGCTTCATCTACGAGGGTGCCCCCACCGCTCAGCTCATAGTCGCGATCATCGGTGTCATCACCCTGATCTTCGGTGCCATTGTCGGTGCCGCGAAGGACGACATGAAGAAGGTGCTCGCAGCTTCGACCATGTCCCAGATCGGTTACATGATGCTGGCAGCGGGCCTCGGCCCGGTCGGTGCAGCCTTCGCCATCTTCCACCTCGTCACCCACGGCTTCTTCAAGGCCGGCATGTTCCTCGGAGCAGGTTCGGTCATGCACGCCATGGGCGACGAAGTCGACATGCGCAAGTTTGGTGGCCTGTGGAAGCACATGAAGATCACGTGGGTCACGTTCGGTCTTGGCTTCCTCGCGATCATCGGCTTCCCGTTCCTCTCGGGCTTCTACTCGAAGGACTACATCATCGAGGCCGCGTTCGTTGGCGAGGGCTGGCAGCCCTGGGTGTTCGGTACCGCAACTCTGCTCGTTGCGGGCCTGACCGCGTTCTACATGTCCCGCATGTTCTTCATGATCTTTCACGGCAAGCCCCGCTGGTCAAGTGAAGGACCGGACGCGAAGCATCCGCACGAGTCGCCTTCCCTCATGACCATCCCGATGATCATCCTCGCGATCGGTTCAGTCGGACTCGGCTTCTTCCTGGATTCGGGTGACCGCTTCATCACGTTCCTCGAGCCCGTCACTGGCGCAGTCGAGCATCACGACCCGGTGATCCCGGTCCCCGTGATCATCGCCCTCACCCTGACCCTCGTGGCCGTGGGCGTGGCAGTTGCCTACCTCATGTACGTCCGTCGTGACGTGCCCGTCGAGGCACCCGCCGCAAATGTTCTGGTCACTGCGGCTCGCAACGACCTGCACCAGGACACCATCAACGAAAGCCTGTTCATGCGCCCCGGCCAGTGGCTGACGCGCGGAGTGGACGGCACCGACCGGGGCATCATCGATGGCCTCGTCATGGCTATCGCACGGGGCTTCGGCGCCGTGGGACGGAGCGTCGGTAAGATCCAGAACGGTTACGCACGAAGCTACGCGGGTCTCATGACCCTCGGTGTCGTCGTCGTCATCGCACTCGCCTTCTTGGCGCGGATCTGACCGGGACTGGAGGAATAGAGGTTACATGGATACCCCACAAACGGCAGCCTTTCCCTGGCTGACTGTCCTAATCCTGGTGCCGCTGGTAGCAGCCATCATTCTGGCTTTCACCAAGTCGTTGCACCGTCAAGCGAAGGCGTACGGCGTCATCGTTTCTGTCCTGGTTCTCATCGGCGCAGTTGTCGCGTTCGCCAGCGAATTCGATGCGGCTTCGGCCGGCACGGTTCAGCTGGCAGAGACCTACTCGTGGATCCCGTCCATTGGCGTGTCCATCGCGTGGGGCGCGAACGGCATGAGCGCGGTCATGATCGGACTGTCCGTCCTGCTTGTCCCGCTCGTCATCCTGACCGCCGACTCCGACCGCTACCTGCGTCCCCACGAGGCCGAGAGCGGCCGCAGGGATGCTGGTTACGTGACCTGGGTGCTCGCACTCGAGTCCGTCATGATCGCGATCTTCGCGGCACAGGACGTGTTCCTGTTCTATGTGCTGTTCGAAGCGATGCTTATCCCGGTCTACTTCCTCATCGGTAACTACGGTGGTCCGAACCGCAAGGCGGCTGCACTGAAGTTCCTGCTGTACTCGCTCGCAGGTGGTCTCATCATGCTCGTTGGCGTGGTCGCGGTTTACGTGGCGGGTCCCGGCGGACCGGAAGGCTTCCTCATCGCGAACCTCGCGGGAGCAGTCACCGGTTCCGAGACGGCACAGATGCTCATGTTCCTGTCGTTCTTCATCGCGTTCGCGGTCAAGGCCCCGATGTTCCCGGTCCACACGTGGCTCCCGGACACCACGGAACAGGCACCCGCAGGCACCTCCGCTCTGCTCGTTGGCGTTCTCGACAAAGTCGGCACCTACGGCATGATTGCGCTGTGTCTGCCACTCTTCCCGGGCGCCATCCAGAGCGCGGGCACCGTTATCATGGTTCTTGCTCTCGTCTCGATCATCTGGGGCGGCTTCATGGCGATCGCTTCGCGCGACCTCATGCGCCTCATCGCCTTCACCTCCGTGTCGCACTTCGGCTTCATGGTCATGGGTATCTTCTCCGGATCCGAGACCGCCATGACCGGCGCAATCCTCTACATGGTTGCCCACGGTGTTGGCACCGCGGCCCTGTTCCTCGTTGTTGGCTACCTCGCCAAGAGGGGCGGCAGCCAGCTCGTCACCGGCTACGGTGGCTGGCAGCGGGTCACCCCGCTCCTTGCTGGCACGTTCCTCATCGCGGGTCTCGCCACCCTGTCCCTCCCGGGCCTGTCGGGCTTCGTCCCAGAGTTCATGGTCCTGGTCGGCACTTTCGAAGTATCGAAGGTCATTGCCGGAATCGCCGTCATTGGCGTGATTCTTGCAGCTCTCTACATTCTGCTGCCCTACCAGCGGGTCTTCACCGGACCTCGCCCCGCCATCCAGGTTCCCGACCTGACTGGCGCTGAGAAGACCGTTGCCGGTGTTCTCGTGGCAGCCATGCTGGCACTCGGTTTCTTCCCCGGCCCGATCATCGAGCTGGTTGAGCCGGTTGCTCAGCAGTCCGTCGCGTTCGTATCCGAGACCATCTCGGCTGCGCCCGCGCTCATCGAAGGGAACCTCGCGTGACAAACTTTGTGACCCCAGATATTGACTGGGCTGCGCTCACCCCGATCCTCGTGGTCATGGGAGCAGCCGTACTCGGTGTCCTCGTTGAGGCCTTCGCGCCCCGTAGCACACGCCGCGCCACCCAGGTGACCATCACGTCGCTGGCTCTCTCTGGCGCGCTCGTGGCGGTCGTGTGGCGCTGGACCGTTGTCGATAGCGACGGCGCCCAGGAGGTCGTGGGCGGACAGTTCATCGAGGACCCCTTCACCCTGATCGCGCAGGGCGTGGTCCTCGTGGCCGCCCTGCTCGCCATCTTCGTCATCGCGGATCGCACCCAGACGAAGGAGGGCGCGTTCGCGTCCTCCGCTGCGGCACGCCCCGGTTCCCCCGAGGAACGCGAGCTGACCCGCGCAGGTATCGCACAGACAGAGGTCTACCCCCTCGTCCTGTTCTCCGTCACCGGCATGCTGGCCTTCCCGGCAGCGGGCGATCTGCTGACCCTGTTCATCGCGCTCGAAGTTCTTTCCCTGCCGCTCTACATCCTGTCGGGAATGGCACGCCGCAAGCGCCTCATCTCCCAGGAAGCTGCACTCAAGTACTTCCTGCTTGGTGCGTTCTCGTCCGCGTTCTTCCTCATGGGCCTCGTGCTCCTGTACGGATTCTCCGGCTCGGTACGCTTCTCCGAGGTTGCGTCCGTCACGACGCAGACGGTGGGCATGGACTGGCTCCTCATTGGCGGCATCGTCCTCGTCCTCATCGGCCTCCTGTTCAAGGTGGGTGCCGTTCCGTTCCACGCGTGGACCCCGGACGTCTACCAGGGCGCCCCGACCCCGATCACGGGCTTCATGGCAGCGGGCACCAAGGTTGCGGCCTTCGCCGCAATGATCCGGTTCCTCTACGTCATCGCCCCGGGCATGGAGGCGGACCTGGAGGTCCTGCTCTGGACCATCATCATTCTCACGATGCTGGTTGGTACCGTCATGGGTATCGTCCAGACCGACATCAAGCGCATGCTGGCCTACTCGTCGATCGCGCACGCGGGCTTCGTCCTCATCGCGGTCACCTCGTTTGAGGCCTCCGGCATCTCCGCCACCCTGTTCTACCTGCTCGCGTACGCGGTCGCCACGATCGGCGCCTTCGCGGTTGTCACCCTCGTTCGCGAGAAGGACAGCCTTGGCAACGTGACCGGTGAGGCAACGAACCTCAAGGCGTGGGCCGGACTCGGCAAGACCAACCCCGGTCTCGCTGTTGCGATGCTCATCTTCCTCCTCTCCTTCGCCGGCATCCCGCTCACGGGTGGTTTCGTCGGTAAGTTCTCGGCCTTCGCAGCCGGTATCGAGGGCGGAGCATGGCCGCTGGTTCTCATCGCGGTTCTCGCATCCGCTGCCACCGCGTTCTTCTACTTCCGTCTCATCGTCCTCATGTTCTTCGAGGAGCCCGCGGAGGGTACGACCACGGTTGGCTCCGAGGGCATGAGCCTGGTTGCCATTGTCCTGTGTGCAGTTGCTACTATTGCTCTCGGTGTCGTTCCCGGCCCCGTACTCGAACTATTTGAACAGGCGGCGGTGCTTCTCCCGTGATCGAAGAACTCGTCAACGCTACGGGTAGCCTCAACGAGAGGCTAAACGAGCTCATGGTGTCCGTGGAGGACCGTCTCCAGGACGCCGTGCGCTCACCTGAGCCAGACATTGATGCCTTGACGAAGCACTTGGCGGCTGCTGGCGGTAAGCGCCTCCGGCCTGCCCTGTGCCTCCTCACCTCGTTCCTGGGTCCCAACCCGGGCAACGAGGAGGCAGAGATCTCAGCAACAGTTGTTGAGCTCACCCACCTGGCAACCCTGTACCACGACGATGTCATGGACGATGCGCCGATGAGGAGGGGAGTGCCTTCGGCCCAGCAGATCGCTGGGAACTCGGCCGCCATCCTCGCCGGTGACGTTCTCTTCGCAAAGGCCTCCGCAATGGTCGCAGGCCTCGGACCGGAGGCAGTCCGCCTCCACGCCGTCACCTTCGAGAGGCTCTGCTTCGGTCAGCTCCGGGAGACCCTGGGCGCTCCGGACAACGTGAGCCCGCGTGACAACTACATTCACGTCCTCGCCGAGAAGACCGGTTCCCTCATTGCCGCCTCGGCGCGCTACGGCGTCAACGCGTCCGGGGGAGCCCCCGACATTGCCGAGGCCGTCGCCGACTTTGGCGAGAAGGTGGGCGTTGCCTTCCAGCTTGCCGACGATGTCATCGACATCATGTCCGATGGCGACGTTACGGGCAAGACTCCCGGCACGGACCTTCGTGAGGGCGTGGAGACCATGCCGATCCTGCTCCTGAAGGAGCGGAAGGACGCGGGCACGATCGACGCCGAAGGCCAGGAGATCCTCGATCTGCTTGCCGGAGAGCGCGACGATGCACAGGTCGAGAGGTCGGTCCAGCTGCTCCGTGGACACGGGGTCATGGACGACGTCCGTCAGCTCGCTCACGACTGGTCCGAAGACGCGGTTGCCTCCCTCGAGGTCATTCCCGATGGGGAAGTGAAAGACGGTCTTATCGCCTTCGCGCGGCTCATGGTTGATCGCATAAGCTGAGCGCCGAATATCCGCCCGGGTTCTACGCGAACACGGGCGGATTACTATTTACGCCGTACAATGTTTTCAGTTGTCCATTCGCAGGAGATAAGTTTCGTGTCAAAGTTTCTCAATAAGATTCTTCGTGCCGGTGAAGGCCGCACGCTGAAGAAGTTGCAGTCGATTGCTAAGCACGTCGACGAGCTGGAGGATTCGTTCCTCGAACTCTCCGATGATGAACTGCGCGGCATGACCGACGAGTTCAAGGCGCGTTTGGAAGACGGCGAGACTCTCGACGCACTCCTCCCGGAAGCTTTCGCGGTGGTCCGCGAGGCATCGAGGCGCACCCTCGGACAGCGCCACTACCCGGTTCAGATCATGGGTGGTGCGGCCCTGCACATGGGGAACATCGCCGAAATGAAGACCGGTGAAGGCAAGACCCTTGTTGCGACGCTCCCGGCCTACCTCAACGCACTCACCGGCAAGGGCGTCCACGTCATCACCGTGAACGACTACCTGGCGACCTACCAGTCCGACCTCATGGGACGCGTGTTCCGTTTCCTCGGAATGACGACGGGCTGTATCACCTCCGGCATGACTCCTGCCCAGCGCCGCGAGCAGTACGCCGCCGACATCACCTACGGCACGAACAACGAGTTCGGTTTCGACTACCTGCGCGACAACATGGCATGGAAGGTCGACGAGCTCGTGCAGCGCGATCACTACTTCACCATCATCGATGAGGTCGACTCGATCCTCATTGACGAGGCCCGTACCCCGCTCATCATTTCCGGCCCCGCCGAGGGGGATGCGAACAAGTGGTACACGGAGTTCGCCCGCATCATCAACTCCCTGCACCGCGACACCGACTACGAGGTCGACGAGAAGAAGCGCAACGTCGGCATCCTCGAGCCCGGCATCGACAAGATCGAGGATCAGCTCGGCATCGAGAACCTCTACGAGACCTCGAATACACCCCTCATTGGTTACATCAACAACGCGATCAAGGCGAAGGAACTGTTCAAGCGCGACAAGGACTACATCGTCATGGACGGGGAGGTCCTCATCGTCGATGAGCACACGGGTCGTGTGCTTCCTGGCCGTCGGTACAACGAGGGCATGCACCAGGCCATCGAGGCGAAGGAAGGCGTGAAGATCAAGGCCGAGAACCAGACTCTCGCCACCATCACCCTCCAGAACTACTTCCGCCTGTACGAGAAGATCTCGGGCATGACCGGTACGGCAGAGACCGAGGCCGAGGAGTTCGCCTCCACCTACGACATTGGCGTGGTCCCCATCCCCACGAACCGCGACATGATCCGCATCGACCAGATCGACGTCGTGTACCCCTCGGAGCAGGGCAAGCTCAAAGCCATCATCAAGGACATTCAGGAGCGGCACGAGAAGGGGCAGCCCGTCCTCGTTGGCACCACGTCCGTGGAGAAGTCCGAGGTGATCTCCCGCCTCCTGACGAAGGCGAAGATCAAGCACGAGGTCCTCAACGCGAAGCAGCACAAGCGTGAGGCCGCCGTGGTTGCCATGGCGGGCCGCAAGGGCGCCGTCACGGTCGCAACGAACATGGCCGGTCGTGGTACCGACATCATGCTCGGCGGCAACGCCGAGTTCCTCGCCGTCGAGCAGATGGAGCAGAAGGGTCTCGACCCGAACGAGAACGCGGAGGCCTACGAGGAGGCGTGGCCCAAGGTTCTTGAGGCCGCGAAGGAAGCCGTTGCTCTCGAGCACGACGAGGTGAAGGAACTGGGTGGGCTTTACGTGCTCGGTTCTGAGCGTCACGAGTCGCGCCGTATCGACAATCAGCTGCGTGGTCGTTCCGGACGTCAGGGCGACCCGGGCGAGTCCAGGTTCTACCTGTCCCTCGACGATGAGCTCATGCGTCTGTTCGCGAACAACGCGGCCACGAGGCTCCTGAACTCCGACAGCCAGCCTGATGATCAGCCGCTCGAGTTCCGCAACCTCGCCAAGTCCATCGAGTCCGCTCAGACCACTCTCGAGGCACGCAACGCCGACATTCGTAAGAACGTCCTCAAGTACGACGACGTCATGAACGATCAGCGCACCGCCGTCTACAAGGAACGCCGCGAGATCCTGGAGGGGGAGGATCTGGCCGATTCGATTCAGTCCTACCTCACCCAGGTCGTGTCGGATGTCGTTGCCGGCCACACCGCGGGCGACCCAACCGACTGGGACCTGGACGAGCTGTGGAACGACATGAAGACCGTGTTCCGCCCCTCCTTCACCGCCGATGAACTCCTCGAAGACGTTGGCGCGAAAAACAGGCTGACCGTGGAGCGTCTCGAAGCGGAGTTCGACGACGACATTCACGCCCAGTACGAGGATCGCGAAGAAGAGTTCGGCGAGGAGCAGATGCGGGAGATTGAGCGTCGCGTCCTCCTCACGGTTCTCGACCGCAAGTGGCGTGAGCACCTGTACGAGATGGACTACCTGAAGGAAGGCATCGGCCTGCGCGCCATGGCCCAGCGCAACCCGCTCGTCGAGTACAAGCGCGAGGGCTACGACATGTTCAAGGCCATGTCCGTCTCCATCAAGGAAGAGACCGTCCGTTACCTCTTCGGACTGAAGCTCCCCTCCCAGCAGGAGGAGGAAGCCAAGGCCGCGATCTCATCCGTCGAATCCGACGATGATGTTGTGGCGATGGCCCGCAGGCAGGAGGCCGCCGACAAGGTGCTCTCCATCCAGCGCCCGCAGTCCAAGATCCGCACGAACAAGGACGAGTCCGGTGCCGTGAAGCCCGCTGCGACCGGCCAGAACCGTGCACAGCGCCGCGCAGCCAAGAAGCGCAACCGCTAACCAACACTCAACGGGTGAGCCGCCCGTCCGTCAGATGACGTCGAGCGCGTTCGCCCGCCACCGGCCCCGATGCATTTCCAGCCTCACGGCACATGCTCGGGGCCGAGTCATGTCCCACACGACGACACTGGCTTCGCACACGCCGTGCGCGGGAGCGCAGGTCCGGGAACTCATGATCCGCCCGGGAAGCCCCGTCACCTTCTTCATCCGTGCTCTCATGCCCGCGGCCTGAGCGAGTTCCATGTAGATGTGGGGAGCGAGCCAGCGTTGCAATTGGCGGACGGACCGGTGCCCCGAGAGAACCTCGACAGCCGCAAGGGCAATGCGTTCGGCGATGGGTTGGGGGTCGGGCAATGGTGCAGCCTCATCTTCAACCTCGTTCGGGGCGGGAGAAGCGATCATTGGTTCTCTCAGTGTCGTTTTGTCGAGTATCTTATTCATGATGAGCTACCGATAGTTATTTGTCCGATATTGTCTGTGTTCTCAAGTATTGATGTTGTTCACGTCATTATTAGTGCATGTGAGAGAGTCATCAACCGGTTACAACCGGTCTTGTGGACAAAAAGATGGGGCCACCAATGGTGACCCCATGTAGTCAGTGTCGTTACTGACCTTGAACCCGTCGCCGGGTAGCTTCGTAGCCTTCCTCAATGTACTTATCGAGGATTGACTGCTCAATACGCCACTGCCCGCGTCCACCGACCTGGATTGCTGGGAGTGTGCCCGTATGAATAAGTGATCTGACCTGAGCCGTCGAAACGTTGAGTGTTTCAGCGACATCGGCAATCGTCATAAATTTTGTGGCCATAGTATGCGATCTCCGCTTCGTTACCCTCATGCACACTTTAAGCCTGGCTGGTTCAAAGGCACTGAAGAGATTATTTTCTTTGAATTTGCCGACCTGGATGGTCGGCAAAGTGCATTCGGATACTTAACAGTACATCTTGCTAGTATCGGAGTAAATTGTATGGCATGCAACTAACAGGGTCGATTAAGGTTTTATGTGCGTCGATTGCCAAACCTTGACCAAAGCGGGGCAAAATGGCAACGAGCCGAGTCTTCTTTTCAATCGAACGGCAAAACCTTATCGAACCTCAGCTCTCCCCGCTACTCGCCCACGCCGTGACGGCGGGACTGACAGCGGCGTTTGCTGATGAGGGGGATGAGGAGCTCGACCTCATTGTCCAGCTCGCAGCCGCGGACGACAACCTCCGCACCGTGAGCAACGAGCGGTCGCGACTCGTGGTCGCGGCAGATGCCGAAGTCGAACCCGCGGGCAGCGATGAGGATCCATCGCTTGTCACAGTCCGTGAACCAATCGCGTGGGCGAAGGTTGCTGCGATCTTTGCTGACGCGCCGGAGGCTGCAGATGATGTCCTGAGGGCACGTACGGGCGACGAGGCGGCCTGGGACGCTTGTGCGGGCTGGGAGATGCTCTGGTACCACCCTAGCGAGCGCACGAAGCTAGCAGAGGATCTCGCATAGTTCCCGGTCGAACTGTTCTGAGTAGCTATCGGTAGGAATTGGCCCGCGTCGAGCTACCCGTAGGGGGAGGCTAACGCTCGGGGCGATGGTTAAAAGGAAAGGTGTGGCGGCCTCGAAGTCGCCACACCTTCAGTCTGTGATCAGTGCTCAGTTTGTGATCCCCGCTTAGTCCGTGATCCTCGTTTAGTCTGTGAATCCCGTTCTGGCCGTGACCCACTGGGGCGGAATCAAGGGATTGGGATTTGGGGAGTCGCCAGGGCCTAGGCTCGTGCCTCGCCCTCACCATCGGTCACAGAGTGGAGGAGCGATAGTGCCTCGTCGTGAAGCATGCCATTGGTAGCGAAGGCGTTGCCGCCGCCGGGGCCGGGTGCGCCATCAACCGAGGTGAACGTGCCTCCGGCCTCCTGGACGATCGGCACCAGCGCCGCCATGTCGTACAGTTCAAGATCGGGCTCGCAGGCAATGTCGACTGCGCCCTCGGCGAGGAGCATGTAGGACCAGAAGTCACCGTAGGCCCTGTTCCTCCAGCATTCTTGTGCGAGGCGAAGGAAACCGCGCAGCTGGCCTCGTTCCGCCCATCCGCTCATCGACGAGTAGGACAGGGACGCATCCTCGACCTTGCTGACTTCGGACACGTGGATCTGTTTCGCGTTCGTCCAGTTGCGGCCCGTGAAGGCGCCAAGTCCCTTGCCGGCCCACCAGCGCCTGTGCAGAGCGGGGGCTGAGACGATACCCATGACGATCTCGCCCTCTTCCTCCAGGGCCAGGAGGGTTGCCCACACGGGCACGCCACGAACGAAGTTGCGGGTCCCGTCAATCGGGTCAATGATCCAGCGCCTCGACGCCGTGCCGGACTCACCCTCCTCCTCACCGAGGATGGCGTCCCGGGACCGGGAGCGACCAAGCATGGAACGAATCATCTGTTCGGCAGCAACATCGATCTCGGTTACTTCCGTGTTGTCCGGCTTCGTGCGGACCGTGAAGTCCTGAGCCTGGAACCGGGGGAGCGTCAGTGCATCCACCTGATCGATGATGGCGGTGGCGAAACTCAGATCGTCGCCGATGCGGTTAAGAGATGGCATGCCACTACATTACGTCAGAAACCCGCCAGCAGAGCCCAACGCCAAGGGACGAAACACGAAGGTGCAGAACACGAGCCAATGCGCCATACCAAGATCAGAAGGGTCGTGAAACGCCCCGGTCGCGCACGAAAGGATGTGGCCCGACTGTGAGCGATATGCGGCCCGGTGGCGCGACTAAAGAAAGGGATGAGGCAAAGGCCCGCACGTGACGCGGACCTTCGAGCTAGAACTGCTCGGCGTTGTGGCGGGCCTCGAGAAGCCTGCGGTAGGAGGCGACTCGAAGTGCGGTGCTACCAGTAGCGGTGTCGAGCTCGCACTCGGGTTCCGTTTCAGCGTGGGTGCACCCGCGCGGGCACTCCTCGGCGAGCTCCATGAGATCCGGGAACGCCTTGATCAGGGTGTTGGGTTCAACGTGGGCGAGCCCGAAGGAACGCACGCCCGGGGTGTCAACAATGATTCCGCCGTCCTCAAGATCGAAGGCGATCGCGGAGGAGGACGTGTGGCGGCCCCGGCCGGTCACGGCATTGACGGAACCGGTTGCGCGATCGGCGTCGGGCACGAGGGCGTTGATGAGGGTGGACTTGCCAACTCCCGAGTGGCCAACGAGAACGGAAATGGAGTCGGTGACCTCCTCGGCCACGATGTCGACGCCATCGTGGCCGGTTTCCTCGTTGATCGAGGTGGCAAGCACCTTGAGGTTGAGGTCCCGGTAGTGGTCGAGCAGGGGAGCGGGGTCGGCCAGATCCGACTTCGTCAGCACCAGGACCGGCTCCATCCCGCCGTCGTAGGCCGCGACGAGGCACCGGTCGATCATGCCGGTGCGGGGCTCCGGCTGCGCCAGAGCCGTAATGATGAGGAGCTTGTCGGCGTTCGCAACGATGACCCGCTCATTTCCGGCGGCTTCGCCTTCCTCAGCGGTTCTTCTCAGCGAGGAGGTGCGGTCGAGAACGCGGACGATGCGGGCGAGGGTGTCCTTCTTGCCGGAGGTGTCACCGACGACCGAGACGCGGTCGCCAACGGCGATGGCGCCACGACCAAGCTCGCGTGCCTTGACCGCGACCACGGCCGTACCTGCCTCCTCAAGAACGAGGTGATAGCGGCCGCGGTCGACCCGATAGACGCGAGCGGTGAGGGCGTTCCCAAAGTCGGGACGAATCTTTGTCCGGGGTCGAGAGCCGCGCCTGTTGGGGCGGACCTTGACCCGAGGATCATCCGTTCCGGTATCTCTCATACGAGGTCAGCCCACATGGTCGGGAACTCGGGAAGGGTCTTTGAGGTGCAGGCGATGTCGCGGACGGAGATGCCCGGGACCTTCAAACCCAGGATCGCGCCGAAGGTCGCCATCCGGTGGTCCTCGTAGGATTCGACAACGCCACCGTGCAACGGGGCGGGCTCAATGTAGAGTCCGTCGCGGGTCTCAACGCACCTGCCACCGAGCTTGGTGATCTCGGTGGAGATGGCGGCAAGGCGGTCGGTCTCGTGCCCGCGCAGGTGCGCGATCCCGCTGAGGCGGGTCGGGCTATCCGCGAGCGCGGCGATGGCCGCAACCGTGGGAGCTAGCTCGCCACATTCCGACATGTCCAGGTCGATGCCGCGCAGCTTGCCGGTTCCAGTCACGGTCATGACACCATCCTCGAGGGAACTCGTGGCACCCATCTGCTCCAGAATCGGAATGATGTGTGCACCGCCCTGAGTGGTTGTGTTGGGCCAGTGAGGAACGGACACGCTACCACCCGTCACGGCTGCGGCCGCGAGGAACGGGGAGGCGTTCGACAGATCCGGTTCGATCACGACGTGACCGGGGTGCAAGCTGGCGGGAGCGACCGTGAACGAGATGGGATCCGACGTGGTCTCGATGGTGGCGCCAGCGCGGCGCAGAGCACCGATCGTCATCTCCACGTGCGGCAGCGAGGGGACCTCGTTGCCCGTCAGGTTGATGGTCAGCCCCGCGGGGAGCTGGGATCCGACGAGCAGGAGTGCCGTGATGAACTGGGACGAACCCGAGGAGTCGATCGTGACGGAGTTGCCTGTGACGGGACCCGTGACCGTGAGCGGCAGGGTGCGGCCCTTCGAGCCCTGGCCCGCCTCGATGGTGGCGCCGAGTTGCTCAAGAGCGTCAAGCACGGGCTCAATCGGGCGCGCGTACATGGCCTTGTCGCCATCGAAGCTGACGGGACAATCGGCAAGCACGGAGGCCGCCACAAGGAACCGATAGACGGTGCCGGCGAGACCAACATCGATGCTTGTTCCGTGCAGGGGGCCGGGAGTGATCGACAGGGTGCTGCTGTCACCCGCGATCTCCACTCCCATGCTCTGCAAGGCTGTGATCATGAGATCGGTGTCGCGTGAGCGCAACGCGCCCTCGATCGTGGAGGGCTCCGCTGCAAGTGCTGAGATCACAAGCTGTCGGGCCGTCAGCGACTTAGACCCGGGAACAGCAACGAGCCCGTGAACCGGTGATTCCCTGTGAGGGGCCGGCCACGGGTCGTGCAGTGAAGAATTGGTGCTTAGGACTTTGCCTTCTCCTTGGCCTTGGCAATCTTTTCCTCAAGTTTAGCCTTTTGCTCATCGAGGCGGAGTTCGTAGTCATCCGCGAGAGCGTGGAGGTCTTCCTTGTGTGCACGGTTGTTCTCGAGGCGCCATCCCAGTGACGGCTTGCCGCGGCGGTCACCTGCGGCAACGAGTGCGCCGCCCGCGAGACCAATGGAACCAACGATACCGGCGAGGTGCTGCTTGCGCTCGTCACCCTCGGAAAGCCACACGGGGTTCTTCACCGCGCCAATGGCGAGCTCGGTTGCGGCCAGCGTCAGTGCGGCAACGCGGGGCTTCTTACCGAGAGCCATGCCGACGCCCGCGACAATGCGGACGGCGCCAACTGCACGTGTCAGGGTCGTGATCGTGCCGGCAGATAGAGCGCCAACTCCGACCTGCTCGAGAGTCGGGTTAACGCGCTCGACGGTTTCGACGTGATCGGGGGCGTTGCGAACAGCGTCCACACCGGAAGCGATGAACGGAGCGGCAAGTAGGGGTCGGGCCAATGCTGTGATGATACTCATGACTCCATTGTTTACCAGACGAGACAAAAATTAAACTGGAAAACCCAATTCCGCTCAGAGGGAAGTGGTGCAAGAGCGCGGAGAAGAGGTGCGAGCATCCCACAAGGGAGTACAGAAACTCTCGGAGTCACCGACCTCACTGACCGCGGGATCTTGTTCCTCAGCGCGTTCGGCATCGAGTAATGGGGCGTTGCGAATGGCGGGTCAGACGAGGCGCGCCGATCCGAGCATGGCCGCCTCTTGGTTCGCGGGGGCTTGGGGCGATAGAAAAGACCTATGAAGATTGTTATTCGGGAAAGCGCCGATGAGGCGTCGAAGATCGCAGCAGACCACATCATCGAGCGCGCCACCCCGGGCATGAAGCTGGGTGTGGCCACCGGCTCCAGCCCGCTCCCGCTCTACAAGTACCTGCGTGAGGCACGCAAGGCGGAGACCTTCTCCCTGCGCGGGTGCACCGCGTGGGCACTCGATGAGTACGTCGGCATTGCCGAGGACCACCCCGAGCGCTACCGCAACGTCCTCCACCGCGAACTCGTTGGAGACGAAGCAACCGGATTGTTCGACGAAGATCTCCACACCCCGAACGGTCTTGCGGAGCACTCGGACGCTGCGGCCGCCGAATACGACCGCGAAATCGGCGCGGGTGTCGACATTCAGATCCTCGGGGTGGGACAGAACGGCCACATTGGGTTCAACGAGCCCCTCAGTTCCCTGTCCTCCCGCACTCACGTCGATGTCCTGACCGACACCACACGACAGGACAATGCGCGGTTCTTCGAGAACAACATGGACCTGGTTCCCACCCAGTGCATCACGCAGGGACTGGGCACGATCATGTCAGCCAAGGACATCGTCGTCCTCGCCTTCGGTGAGAACAAAGCTGAGGCACTGCACCAGCTCATGGAGGGAGGAGTCAGCCAGCGCTGGCCCGCCACCATCCTCCAGCACCACTCCAGCGTCACCGTCTACGCGGACGAAGCGGCAGTCGCTAACCTCGAGCTGCTCGACTACTACCGTTCGATCAGCGGATAGTCGCTCCTTCACGCCGAATCTGCTCCGCCAGAGCAAAGAACACGTGCGCGTGATCCTTTCTCACCACCCATGGGCCTGATCCCCTTTTTTTGAAGGCGAAGAGAAGAATGGAAACACTGACCGCCACGGTGGTGGACGCTACCGGCACCGTCATTGGCTCCAGCATCACGATCGAGAACGGGCTCGTCGTCGAGATCGGCCCGCCCCATGGTCAGGGCGCGCTGTGTGCCCCATTTTTCTTCCCGGGATTTGTTGACCTGCACTGCCACGGCGGTGGGGGAGTCTCCTTCCCCGACGATCTCGATGCCGACGACATCGATCGTGGGGCTCTCACCCACCACAGGGAAGGAACAACCCATCTGGTTGCGTCCCTCGTGTCCGCGGTTGATCCGATTCCTGCGATTCGGGCGCTCGCGGAGGCGTGCGAGCGAGGCACGTTCATCGGCATTCACCTCGAGGGGCCTTACATCAGCCCCAGTAAGGCGGGTGCGCAGAACCCTGCCGCGATCCGGCCCATCGACCTGGATGAACTACGGGCGTGGCTAAGCGAGGGGCGTGGCTGGATCAAGACCATGACTCTTGCCCCGGAACGTGAGAACGCATCGAGAGCCGCGGAGCTGCTCCTCGAGAATGGTGCGATCCCTTCGTGGGGGCATACGAACGCGTCGAGTGAGCAGACCACTTCGGCAATCTCATCCGCCGTCGAGACCGCAGGGCATCGGCCGGCCCAGACCGCAACCCACCTGTTCAATGCGATGCCGGGACTGAACCATCGTCAACCCGGTCCCGTGCGGGAGTTCCTCCACGCCGCCAAGCGGGGCGACCTCGTGGTCGAGATCATTGGCGACGGCATTCATGTGGCAACCGACCTGGTTGCCGATCTGCTCACCTACCTGGACCATCCAACCGAACCTGGTGCGGCACTCGTGACCGATGCTCTCGCGTGCGCGGGGATGCCGAACGGCGACTACGTGCTGGGTGGCATGGCGGTGACGATGATCGATGGAACGGCCACATTGACTGGCACGTCGACCATCGCCGGCGGTGGAACGACACTCGGTCGGCAGGTGTCACAGTTGCTTCACGCAGGCGTGGGAGCCGACGTTCTGGCGCGAGCTACGATGCTGGCGCCCTCGCGTGCGCTGAACATCGCACCACCTGCCCCACCCACGCTTTTAAAGCCACTAACAGGGGCTCTGGTCGATGGGGAGAGTGTTCGCGCGTGGCGTGACGGCTTCAGCTATGGGAATTAAAGGCGGATCGGGGTCGTTCCCACTGCGAAAACTAAAACGGTAGTATGGGACAGATGACAGAGGAAGTTAACCGGGCGCCGGTCGAGGAGACAGATCAGGAGCGACGCGAACGTTTCGAACGGGACGCGTTGCCCTTCCTTGACCAGCTCTATGGCGCCGCCATGCGGTTGACGAGGAACCCCGCCGACGCCGAGGATCTCGTTCAAGAGACCTACGCGAAGGCATACAGCTCCTTCCACCAGTTCAAGGAAGGCACGAACCTTCGGGCGTGGATGTACCGAATCCTCAACAACACCTTCATCTCCTCCTACCGCAAGAAGCAGCGAGAACCGCAGAAATCTGATGCTGGTGAGCTGGAAGATTGGCAGATGCTTGAGGCATCGACTCACGAAGCCCAGGGGATGCGCTCCGCCGAAACCGAGGCCATGAGCGCGCTCCCGGACGAAGAAATCAAGGAAGCTCTCGCGGCCCTCCCGGAGGACCGCAGGCTCGCCGTGTACCTGGCTGACGTGGAGGGATTTGCGTACAAAGAAATCGCCTCCATCCTCGAGATCCCGCTCGGTACCGTCATGTCGCGACTTCACCGCGGCAGGTCCCAGCTTCGTGAACTCCTTGCTCAGTACGCTGCCGAAAGAGGATATGCCACGGAGGCGAAGGTATGAAGAACATCAATGACGTCGCACGAGAACTTGGTGCAGACCTGCCGGAGTGCACCTGCGAAGAGGTCCGTGATCACCTGTTTGAGCTCCTCGATCGGGAGATGACCGAGGAGCAGGAGGAGCGCCTGCGTGCACACGCAGAGAACTGCCCCGACTGCACCGAGGCCGCGGAGGCCGAGAAGCACATGAGGGAAGTCATTAAGCGCTCCTGCACCGAGTCCGCTCCCGACTCGCTTCGTGCCAAAGTCGTCACCGATCTCACCCGCTAGTTTCCCCGGACACCTTCGGTTCAAAATTCTCGGCATGATAGCATGTCACATGTTGTTTAACTGAGGAGGAACCATGTCCCGTCGTGGTCGTAAGCGCAGGTCGCGCAAGAAGAACGCAGCTAATCACGGCAAGCGTCCAAACGCATAAAGTGAATAGCGTTGCATGGCCGTTCCCTTTTGGGTGCGGCCATGTCCACACCAACCGCGGTTTTGCGCCCATTCCGGGCCGTTAAGGAGAGACGTTGTCGACAAGTGTTCCTGACTTTGCTGGTCGGATTTCCCGCATCGCGCAGCAGCGCGGCAAGTGCTGGGGACTCGCAATTGACCTGTGGGAAGGTAAGGAATCTTTCCTCATCTCCATACGCGATGGTGAGTTCGGCGAATTTATGAGGGAGTACTTCCAGGAGATCGGCCAGGAATCCCTCGCGCACGGCGCCCTCATGAGCCTTGACGTGTACTCCCGTGGCGCACGCAGGCGCACGGTTGAGGACGACCTCACGTCCTTCCTTGCCGATCACGAAACCCTTCTCGAAGGTAAGCCCTTCTACGACGACCTCGTCACCATGAGGGACCTGTGCCGCAGGGAATCAGCAGCTTGGGCTGCGGGCGATGTCAATCTTGGTCGTGACTGCCGCAAGCAGGAATTCGAAATCCTTGAAGGCGAGTTCGAAATGAGCCTCGTCGGCCTGCTCTCCAAGAACATTGAGGTCGCCAAGTCCCACGTGTGGCGCACCCTCTCCCGAATCTTCCTCATCTTCCTGGCCACGGAAACCGGACACCAGTCCTCCCTGCAGAACTAGGATCCCCATTCGCGGGACCGTCACCCTCAACCGGGAGGTCCAGGCAACCGGATCCCGTCCGATTCAATGTGAAACCCCCTGGGCGTTAGCCGAGGGGGTTTGCTTTTCAGCGCCGATCTTCAGCCGAACGTATCAGAGAGTAACGACACCGAGAATCAGGACCGAGTACCAGTGTCGAATACTGGATGCGCTCAGGCTAGGCGGTGAGGCCGAGCCAGTGGTGCCAGCCGTTGTGAAGCACCAGCCACGCAAGCAGGCCATATCCCGCCTGCTGAGGCGTGTAGGAACCGGGCTGAGCCATGTCGGTCTGCCACTGATCGTGCGAAGCGAGCGGATGGTAGGTGTCGACGTAGGGGACGCCGCGGCGCTCAGCAACGTCACGGTAAGCGTTCGATAGGTCGCTCAGGTCCTTTGCTGGGACGTCGCTACGGGGCGGGGGACCCACAATGAAGGACTTCATCTGGTGGCGGGTTGCCTGATCGAGAACGTTGGCGAGGTTGAGCCGGGCACGGATGAGGGAAATGCCGTGGTCGAGATCGTGGGAACCCATGCCAATGACGAGGCGGTTATCGGCCTCGGATGAGTAGCGGGCCATGACCTCCGGTTCCCACCGGTCAGCAAGCTGCTTGGAGTCCTCACCGGGTACGGGAAGAACCATGGCGGTGAGGGGAATGGGGGAGTCTGTACGCGCAAGCACGCGTCCCGTCCACCCCATTGCGCGCGCGTCACCGCGCCCGGCAACGAGTTCGTCACCAACGACCATGATCCGTAATTCCTCTGTACTCACCTTTCCAAGTCTCTCATAAGGAACCGCTGGCGGCCCGGGGGCCGCCAGCGGTGTGTCAGAGTAAAGCAGGCGCTGTTTCTAGCGCTGGAACGCCTTCTCCATCAGTTCCTTGTTCTGCGCAATGTGCCTGGTCGACAGTCCCGTGGAAGGCGATGCTGCGGCGGGGCGGGACACGACCCGGACCTGACCGATCTCGGGGAACACGTTGAGCGCGAGGTGCGGCCACGGGCCTTGATTGGTGGGTTCGTCCTGCACCCACACGAGCTCAGCATCGCCGTAGGGAGCGATGGCTTCCTTGATCTCCTCGACCGGCTCAGGGTAGAGGCGTTCGACGCGAACGATTGCCGTGTTGGCATCGCCGCGCTTCTCGCGTGCCTCGACCAGGTCGTAGTAGATGCGACCGGAGCAGAGGAGAACCCGGTTGACCTTCTCCGGATCCAGGTTCTGATCGACCTCGCCGATGACGGGCTTGAAGCCGCCGGTCGTGAAGTCCTCGATCGCGGACTGTGCGGCCTTGCGGCGGAGTAGCTGCTTCGGTGTGAACACGATGAGCGGCTTGCGGGGGCGGGCGTATGCCTGTGTGCGCAGAGCGTGGAAGTAGTTCGCCGGCGTGGATGGTTGGATGACGATCATGTTCTCTTCCGCGCACAGTTGCAGGTAGCGCTCGATGCGGCCTGAGGAGTGGTCGGGTCCCTGCCCCTCGTAGCCGTGGGGGAGGAGCATGACGAGGGAGGAGTTCTGGTTCCACTTCTGTTCAGCGGAACTGATGAACTCATCGATGATGGTCTGCGCGCCGTTCGCGAAGTCACCGAACTGGGCTTCCCACAGGACGAGAGCGTCCGGGCGCTCCACCGAGTAGCCGTACTCGAAACCAAGAACCGCGTACTCGGACAGGGATGAGTCGTACAGCCAGAGCTTGGCCTGATCCTCGGTCAGGTGGCGGAGCGGAACCCACTCGGCACCCGTGTTGAGGTCGTGAGCCGTGGCGTGACGCTGGACGAAGGTGCCGCGGCGCGAATCCTGGCCAGACATGCGGACCGGGGTCTGCTCGATGAGAAGCGAACCGAAGGCAATGAGCTCGGCAAAGCCCCAGTCGATGTTGCCCTCGACCGCCATCTTCGCCCTGCGTTCGAATAGCTGACCGACCTTCGGGTGGATGGTGAAGCCCTCCGGTGCGCGCACGTGCGCCTCGCCGATGCGGGCGATGACATCCGGGGTGGTGGCCGACGTCCAACCAACGATCGTGCCAGCATCCTCTTGCTGCGAGGCAGGAAGCTCGAGGCCGGCAACCGTGTCCGGATTGTCAACGTGCGGGTATCCGTAACCGGTTTCCTTCTCGGATTCGCGCACCTCATCGAAGGCCGCGGACAGGAGGTTGTGGAAGTCGGTTTCCAGTTCCTCGACCTGTGCGTCCGTGAGGGCGCCGCGACCGAGGAGGGCCTCGGTGTAGAGCTGACGCGGGGTCCGCTTGGACTCGATGAGCCCGTACATGACAGGCTGGGTCATCGACGGATCGTCGCCCTCGTTGTGGCCGCGCTTGCGGTAGCAGACCATGTCGATGATGACGTCCTTGTGGAAGGTCTCGCGATACTCGAACGCGAGCCGGGCCACCTCGGTGACCGACTCGGGGTCATCGCCATTGACATGGAAGATGGGGAGCTGGAGGCCCTTGGCGATGTCGGTCGGGTAGTAGGAGGACCTGCCGGACGCCGGTGAGGTCGTGAACCCGATCTGGTTGTTCACGATGATGTGGACGGTGCCACCCGTGCGGTAGCCGCGCAGCTGGCTGTAGTTCAGGGTCTCGGTGACAACGCCCTGACCGGAAAACGCAGCATCGCCGTGAATGAGGACCGGGAGAACGGAGAAGCCGTGCTCGCCAAGGTCGATACGGTCCTGCTTGGCTCGGACAACGCCCTCGAGTACGCCATCGGCTGCCTCGAGGTGTGACGGATTCGCGGCCAGGTATACGTCCGTGGACGAACCGGAGCGAGCCGTGTACGTTTCCTCAGTGCCGAGGTGGTATTTGACGTCGCCCGTGCCCTGCACGGAGCGGGGATCCTGGGTGCCGTCGAACTCGGTGAAGACCTGCTTGTAGGACTTGCCGGCGATGTTGGTCAGCACGTTCAAGCGGCCGCGGTGCGCCATGGCGATCGCAACTTCCTCAAGTCCCGAGTCGGCAGCCGAGTCGAGGATGGCATCGAGCAACGGAATCAGGGATTCACCGCCCTCGAGGGAGAAGCGCTTCTGACCGACGTACTTAGTTTGAAGGAAGGTCTCGAAAGCCTCTGCCTCGTTGAGCTTGCGCAGGATCTGAAGGCGATCATCGGCGGTGAGCTCAATGTGGGGGCGTTCGAGACGAGCCTGGAACCACTCGCGCTGCGCGGGATCTTGTATGTGCATGTACTCGATGCCGATGTTGCGGCAGTACGACTCTCTGAGCTGATCGATGATATCGCGCAGGAGCAGGTGCGAGGTGCCTGCGAAGCCGCCGGTCGGGAACGACCGATCCAGATCCCAGAGGGTCAGGCCGTAGCGGGTGATGTCGAGATCGGGGTGGCGCCGGTTGCGGAACGCGAGCGGATCCGTGTCGGCAATGAGGTGTCCGCGGGACCGGTAGGCGTGAATGAGTTCGGCAATGTGGGCGGGCTTGCCCAGTTCACGCTCAACGTCATACTCGATGTCCTTCTGCCAGCGCACGGGCTCGTAGGGCACGTGCAGGGAAGTGAACACGCGGTCGTAGAAGCCGTCGCGGCCGGTCAGCTTCTCCTCGATCGCACGCAGGAACTCGCCGGAGGCGGCACCCTGAATGATGCGGTGATCGTAGGTGGAGGTAAGCGTGAGAACTCGGGACACACCCATGCGTGCCAGCGCCTTGTCCGAAGAACCTGCGAACTCTGCGGGGTAGTTCATTGCGCCAACGCCAACGATCGTGCCCTGCCCGTTCATGAGACGGGGGATCGAGTGTACGGTACCGATGCCACCCGGGTTCGTCAGGGTCGCAGTCGTGCCCTGGAAGTCCTCCACGCCCAGGTTGTTGTTGCGGGCCTTGTTGACGAGTTCCTCGTAGGCGCCCCAGAACTCAACGAAGTCCATGGTCTCTGCAGCCTTGACCGAAGGGACAACGAGGCTACGGGTGCCATCGGGCTTCGGCAGATCAACAGCGAGACCGAAGTTGACGTGCGCGGGCTCGAACACGGCGGGCTTGCCGTCCTCTGTGTGAGCGAACGCGCGGTTCATGTCCGGGACCTCGACGAGGGCCTCGACCATGGCGTAGCCGATGAGGTGGGTGAAGGAGACCTTGCCGCCACGGCTGTGCTTGAGGTGGGTGTTGATGACCGAACGGTTTTCGAACATGACCTTGGCGGGTATGGCTCGCACGGAGGTGGCGGTCGGAATCGACAGCGACGCCTCCATGTTCGTCACGGTGCGTGCCGCTGCGCCCCTGAGCTTAGTGGTCGAGTCCGAGCCATCATCTGCGGACGGAGCCAAGTCGTACTGTTCCGCGTACGGAGTGGTGGCGGGTACCGCGACCACCGTCGGGGCGGGGGGAAGGTCCGACCTCACCTGGGACTGATCGGAAGCGGACTGCCTGCTGTCGGGCTTCTGCTGGGCCTTGCGAGCCGAATCGCTCTGCTTCGCTGGCTTCTGCTCGACTGCTTCCTTGGGAGCGGATTCGCTCGGGGTCTTTGGAGTCTTCTGGGAGGAGGCGGAAGGGACGTCAACCGTAGCTTCACGCCCTTCCTTTTCCCAACGTCGGAACAGCTCGCGCCACTGCGGCTGTACGGCTCCACGATCCTGGAGATACTCGGCATACAGTTCGTCGATGAACCATTGATTCGCGCCGAAATCCTCGTCCGGTCGTACGTTTTTGTCGGACACTTTTGGTCGCCCTACTTTCGAGGTGTGTGAAATGCGGAACGTGTCCAGTTTAGGTGACCGACATGACAGACATCTCATTGGACGCGGATTTTGATCCCAAAATTCTGCCTGCTGGAGCCATTTTTATCGCACCGTCAAGAGTGAGTCACGATTATGTCTTACCAAGTACATGCAAGCCTCACTTTCTGTCCTGTTTTCGCTACCAAAAATGGACCAAATATAGTGACGAGTTTTTGCCGCGGGAATCGTATGGCTCTGGCCGTCAGTTTCTGCTGATTCGAACCGCGGGTAACCGGACGACGTCGGAGTCCGTAGTACAGACAACTGAGAGGAGAAAGCCCTGGAGTAGAGGGCCTAACTCGTCGTCAGGGTCTCGACGGACATCGTTCTCTAGGACTCCTGAGAGTTCGGGAGAGAGTGCCTCTGCGAGAGGGCAACAAGGTGCGACCGAGCCTGTGACCTCGGCCTTGCCTGCGGCCTTTTTGCGGATTGCGTGAGGAGAGGAGAAAAGATCGCGGTACCATCTGGCACATGGACTATCTCCTACTGCTCTTCGGAGTCGTACTCACCGCTGGAACTGCCGTGTTCGTGGCAGCCGAGTTTTCGCTCGTCGCACTCGACCCAGGAACGATTGAACGCAAGGCGCGGGATGGTGATCAGCGGGCCGCCTCTGCACTAAAAGGACTGAAGAAACTCTCACTTGAGCTCTCGTCCGCTCAGGTCGGAATCACGATCACGACGATCCTTCTTGGCTACACGTCGCAGCAGGCACTTGCGAACCTCCTCAAGGGGCCGTTGGAGTCCGCGGGAGCCGCTGAGGCGGCCGCGACCGGCATCGCCGTCGTCATCTCCCTCATAGTCATCAACCTGTTCTCCATGCTCTTCGGCGAACTGGTGCCCAAGAACTTTGCGCTCTCCGATCCGCTCACGACGGCAGGATTTGTCACCCCGATCCAGGGCGCGTTCACGAAGCTTCTCCGCCCCCTCATCGTGGGCCTCAACTCCTCCGCCAACTGGATCATCCGCAAGTTCGGCATTGAACCCGCCGAGGAGCTCTCCGGTGCACGGTCCACGACGGAACTCGTGGCTCTCGTCCGTCGCAGTGCCAAGATGGGGACCCTCGATATTTCAACGGCACGCCTGCTCACTCGGTCCATTGGTATCGGCAGGCTCACGGCCGTGGACGTCATGACTGACCGCGGCCGAGTGAAGTGGGTTGACCAGCACGCCACCGCGGCCGATGTCATCACCCTTGCTCGCGCGACGGGTTTCTCCCGCTTCCCCGTGGTGGGAGACGACCTGGACGATGTTCGCGGCTTCGTGAACCTGCGGTCCGCGATCTCCATTCCCTACGAGAAGAGAGCGGATGTTCCCGTCACCTCCGCATCGCTCCTCAGCCGGATTGAGCGAGTACCCGAGACAGTTGCTCTTGCTCCCCTCATTGTTCAGCTCCGCGACAGCGGTCAGCTCGCGCTCGTCCTCGATGAGTACGGCGGCACCTCCGGCATCGTCACACTCGAGGACTGTGTCGAGGAAGTCGTTGGCGAGGTAGCAGACGAACACGACCCCAGAAGACTGCGTGCCCGCTTCTCGGTTGATGGGTGGGTGATCCCGGGCGACATGAGGCCAGATGAGCTCGCCCGCGAGTCAGGACTCAGGGTGCCCGACGATGGTCCGTTTGAAACCCTGGCCGGCTACATCATGACCGAGCTGGGCAGGCTCCCCGAGGTCGGGGACGAGGTCCGCGGTGACGACGTCATCCTGACCGTCGAGGCACTGGATGGTAGGCGAGTCGCCTCCATCAGAGCCCGCGCCATCCACGAGGAAGGGGACACGGAATGAGCACCGGTACCGCTCTCATCATTGGTGTCATCCTGCTCGCCCTCAACGCGTTCTTCGTTGGCGCCGAGTTCGCCATCATGTCGGCACGGCGCTCGCGGATTGAGCCGCTGGCCGATGCTGGCTCCAAGCGAGCCAAGACGGTGCTGTGGGCACTGGAGAACGTCACTCTCATGCTCGCCGCATGTCAGCTCGGCGTGACCCTCTGTTCGACCTCGCTTGGTGCAGTCGCCGAGCCCGCCATCGCCAACGCACTGACCGGCCCCTTCCATTCGCTGGGGCTACCGACCGCGGCAGCGCACACGGTTGCCTTCATCATCGCCCTCGTCGTCGTCGTGTACCTGCACGTCGTGGTGGGCGAGATGGTTCCGAAGAACCTCGCCGTGACCGTTCCCGAGACCGCCGCCCTCATCCTGGCTCCGCCGCTCGTTCTCATCACCCGGGTCTTCAAGCCCATCGTTGTTGCCCTCAACTGGCTCGCCAACCACATCGTGCGACTGTTCGGCTTCGAACCCAAGGACGAGGTAGCCTCCGCCTTCACCGCGGACGAGGTTGCCTCGATCATCGAGACCTCCCAGCGCGCCGGCGTGCTCGAGGACGAAATTGGTCTTCTCTCGGGCGTGCTCGAGTTCTCCGACCTGTCGGTCGCTGAGGTTATGGTGCCCCGCGACGAGGTGTCCGCCGTCAGCCCCGACGTGACCCCGGCGGAGATGGAGGAGCTGGTGGCGCAGACCGGGTTCTCCCGCTTCGTGGTCGCCGAATCCGACGGCACCTTTATCGGCTATCTCCACCTCAAGGACGTCATTGGATCCACGGGTCTTAACCGCGACCGGCCCATGCCCTCCTTCAAGATCCGCACCATGGCATCGATCCCGGGAGAGAACGAGGTCGAGTCCGCTCTCGCCATCATGAAACGTGACGGAATTCACTTGGTGGAAGTTCGAGATGTTAACGATGTTTCGGTAGGTGTCCTGTTCCTGGAGGACATCCTGGAAGAGCTGGTTGGGGAGGTGCGAGACTCAATGCAGAGGGACTAATGACCCTCTCGAAACTTGACGAGTCTTACAAACTTCGGGGGTGCCCATTCGATCCCGAGTCGCTATGATCAAAAGGTAACGTTATCTATTCGTTATCCTTTGTTATCAATGCGAGAGAGTTTCCGTGGGAAAGCACAGTGCCCGAGTTGGGAGCACACCTGAACTGATCGAGCAGGTCACCCCTGCGCGCGACGAACAGGTGACTGAGCTGATCCCTGTTTTGCCCGCGGGGCCGCGTCGAGACGCTCGACTTGCTCGGCAGGCCGCGAAGCAGCGCGCTCAGCGAAAGCTCCGCATGAGGGCAACGTACGCCTCCGTGACCTCCCTGTTCGCTGGCTTTGGTGCCTCCACGGTTCTGACTGGCACCGGCCAGCAGGCCGAAGCCATGAACCCCGGCCCGCCGGTGACTTCCTCACTCGCGACGTTTTCTACCGCGAGCGCCGAGGTGCCCGATGCCCTGGCCAGCGATGCCGACGCGGCCGACATTGATCGTTACCTATCCACTCAGGAAGTGGCTGCGGACCTGCCTGCAACGTGCGATCCCACCTGGGGAGCGAACGGCATGCTGTCCGCCATGGTTGCCGAGCCCGACGCTGGGTTCGTCATGCCGGTGGCTGAGGGCGACTACAGGCTGACCTCCGGTTACGGAGCCCGCTGGAACCCCACGGGTAGCGGCTACCAGAATCACCTTGGAACCGACTTCGCGGCACCTACCGGTACTCCGATCTACGCCATTGCGAGCGGCACCGTTGAGTACGTCGGTATTGGCAAGGACGGCCGTTCCTCGAACCTCATCATTATTAAGCACGACGTTGATGGTCAGGTGTTCTGGTCCTGGTACGTCCACATGTACGACGATGGTCTTCACGTTGAGGTTGGCGACGAGGTGACCGCGGGCCAGTACATCGCAGATGTTGGTAATAATGGCAACTCCACCGGTTCCCACCTTCACCTCGAGATCCATACCGGTGATGGTGAGACCACGATCAACCCGCTCACCTTCCTCACCGATAACGGAGCGAAGGACATCTCCGAGGTCTGCAACTAAGCGGGCGTTTGCACGGAAGCGGAGGTTTGTACCTTAGTAGAGGTTTGTGTCGCGCGTCAGACTATGTGGCAGGGGTAGTTAGTTGTTGAAATTACCCTTG
>NZ_JASDVN010000048.1:0-69260 GCF_041440645.1 Flaviflexus sp.
ACGACAGTCCCGAAACCCTCCTCGCAGCTTGACACACAACATAGGGGCACCCCCCAACCATGGCTGATCGAGGCACTTGATGCGATTGAGGGCTGGAACTGCAGGGATGCACTCCCTGATTCTTTTCCCGTGCGCGAGACGTGGCGTCATTGGCCCACATCCCACAAGGCCGTGGGCGGGTGCTGTCGCATCCGCCCACGAGCCTGATCGATATGTCGTTTTGTCATTTATCTGCGCGAGTGGCGACTACGCGAGTGGCGACTAGAAGCTGGACACGTCATAGTCGATTGTCACGGGAGCGTGGTCGGACCAGCGTGAGGCGTAGTCTGCGGCCCTGCCAACAGAGGCGTTGGTCGCGGTGTCCGCGAGCGCCTTCGTTGCCATCTGATAGTCAATACGCCATCCGGCATCCGTGTCGAATGCCTTGCCGCGCTGCGACCACCACGTGTAGGGGCCTTGGACGTCGCCAACGAGATTGCGGTGCACGTCCTCGTAGCGGGAGAACCAATCCTCGAGGTACGCCATCTCACGATCGAGCACGCCGGAAGTCTTGTTGTGGTTGGGTTTGAAGTTCTTGATGTCCTTCGGTCCTCGCACAATGTTGAAGTCCCCCGCCATGAGCAGTTCGCCCTCGATCTGGGCGAGGCGTGCCTGCGCCATGTCCAGGTGGCGGTACTTCGCCGCCATGACCTCCTCCTTGGTGGCTGTGCCGGAGTAGAGGTAGGCGGAGATGAAGGTGACGGTCGTAGAACCCACGGTGACGTCGGCTTCGACCCAGCGGCCAGAATCCACGTCGTTATCACCTTCGAGTCCGACCCTCGCGCCCGTGACCTCGAGTGAGGGACGCACCGCGATGGCGACGCCGGAGCGGCCCTTGGCGCGGGAGGCCTGCTGAACAACCTTCCACTCCCCCGGGAGAAGCCCTTCGACGAGCTCTTCGGGGGCGCGGACCTCCTGCAGGAGGAGGATGTCAGGATTGTTCTCGGTCACCCACTCGGTCATGCCCTTCTTGACTGCGGCGCGAATGCCGTTGACGTTGACGGTTGTGACCCTCACGCCTCCGCCATCCTCACCACGTTCTCAAGCAACATAGCTCGGGTCATGGGGCCAACGCCGCCGGGGTTGGGAGACAGCCATCCGGCCACGTCCTTCGCCGCGGGTTCAACGTCGCCGGAGATCTTCGATGTGCCGTCTTCCTTGGTGACGCGAGAGACTCCGACGTCGAGAACAACGGCTCCCAGCTTGAGCCAGGATGCCTTGACAAGACCAGCGGAGCCCGCCGCCGCGACAACGACATCCGCATGCTTGACCTTGTCCGCCATATTCACCGTGCCGGTGTGCATGAGGGTGACGGTGGCGTTGATGTCCTTGCGGGTGAGCAGGAGGCCGATGGAACGACCGACGGTGGTGCCGCGGCCGACCACTGCGACGTCCTTCCCGTTCAGATCGATGTCGTAGCGACGCAGTAGTTCAAGAACTGCCGAGGGCGTGCACGGGAGCGGGGAGTCGATCGGTTCCTTGGCGCGCAGGGCGAGCCGTCCCAGGTTGGTGGGGTGGAGTCCGTCCGCGTCCTTGTCCGGGTCAACCGACTCGAGGATGAGGTTCGTGTCGATTCCTGCGGGCAGGGGCAGCTGAACGATGTAGCCGGTGCAGGCCGGATCGTCGTTCAACCGGTGAACAGCGTCGAGGATCTCGTCCTGGGTTGCGGTGGCCGGTAGGTCAACGCGGATGGAGTTGATGCCGACTTCCTGGCAGTCACGGTGCTTGCCAGCAACGTACTTCTGGGAGCCGGGATCATCCCCCACGAGGATTGTGCCGAGACCTGGAACGATGCCGCGCTCCTTGAGAGCCGCTACGCGTTCTGCGAGCTCATTTTTGATTGTCTGCGCGGTTGCCTTGCCATCGAGTACCTGTGCGACCAAGTTAGTTGAGTCCTTCGTAGAGGGGGAATGCTTCCGTCAGTGCCTTGACGCGGGCGCGGAGCGCGTCCACATCGGCCGCGTTGCCCTCGACGAGGGTGGTCGCGATGATGTCGGCAACTTCCGTGAACTCGGCTTCGCCGAATCCGCGGGTTGCGAGCGCGGGGGTGCCGATGCGGAGGCCGGAGGTGACTCGCGGCGGGCGGGGGTCGAACGGGATCGCGTTGCGGTTGACGGTGATGCCGATCGAGTGGAGGAGGTCCTCAGCCTGCTGACCATCGAGGGCGCAGTCACGCAGGTCGACGAGCACGAGGTGGACGTCGGTACCGCCGGAGACGAGGGAGATGCCGGCGTCGGCAACGTCCTTCTCGAGGAGGCGGTTGGCGAGGATCTTCGCACCGTCGAGGGTGCGCTGCTGACGGTCCTTGAACTCGGGGCTCTGCGCGACCTTCATGGCCACAGCCTTGGCTGCCACGACGTGCATGAGGGGACCACCCTGCTGACCCGGGAACACGGCGGAGTTCAGCTTCTTGGCAAGCTCGTCGGTCTGGGCGAGGATCATGCCGGAGCGGGGTCCACCAATGGTCTTGTGGATGGTCGTGGTGACGACGTGTGCGTGCGGGAGCGGGTTCGGGTGCAGGCCAGCTGCAACGAGACCTGCGAAGTGAGCCATGTCGACCCACAGGTAGGCACCCACCTCGTCGGCGATCTGGCGGAAGCGTTCAAAATCAAGGTGACGCGGGTATGCGGACCAGCCGGCAACGATGAGCTTCGGCTGCTCGCGGCGAGCAATCTCCGCCACCTCATCCATGTCGATGAGGCCGGTTTCCTTCTGCACACCGTAGGAGACGATGCGGTAGTTCTTGCCGGAGAAGTTGATCTTCATGCCGTGGGTCAGGTGACCGCCGTGGCTGAGCTCGAGACCCATGACGGTGTCGCCGGGGGTGACGAGTGCGTGGTAGATGGCTGCGTTGGCCTGCGCACCCGAGTGGGGCTGAACGTTGACGTACTCGCAGTTGAAGACCTTCTTGGCACGCTCAATGGCGAGGTTCTCTGCCACGTCAACATACTCGCAACCACCGTAGTAGCGCCTGCCCGGGTAACCTTCGGCGTACTTGTTGGTGAGGACCGAACCCTGTGCTTCCAGAACCGCACGGGGAACGAAGTTCTCCGAGGCAATCATTTCTAGAGTGTCACGCTGGCGGGCCAGTTCCTGGTCCAGGACCGCAGCAATATCGGGGTCGACCTCAGCGATCGACGAGTTAAGCAGATCCATTAGATTCTCTCCATGGTCGGGGCAATTGCACCAATACTAACCCCTCCCCCAAATCCCTCACTGTCCAGTGGGCGATAAATCCACCGACTGAAACAGGGAACCGACTACTCTTGCACCATGTCGTCTATCGTTCTTTCACTGTCCTGCCCCGACCGCCCCGGAATCGTGCACAGCGTCTCCGGCCTGCTGGTCGCCGCAGGCGGCAACATTCTCGAATCCCAGCAGTATGGGGATCCCGACACGGGCCAATTCTTCCTCCGCGTCGAGGCAGAGATTCCCGGGACCGTCGAGGACCTGACCGAGCCGGTTCGCAAGCTCGAGGCTGAATTCGTGGCTCGGATCGACGTGACCGAGAAGGATCGTCAGATCAAGACCATCATCATGGGGTCGACAACCTCCCACTGCTTGACGGACCTGCTCTACCTCAAGCGCGAGGGCCGCCTCCCCATCGACATCACTCGCGTCGTCTCCAACCACGACAAGCTCCGCCCCATCGCCGACTTCTACGGAGTCCCGTACACGCACATTCCGTTCAAGAAGGAGAACCGGGCGGAGGCGGAAGCTCAGCTCCTCGAGGTCGTTGAGGAGACCGGTGCGGAACTGATCGTGCTGGCGCGGTACATGCAGGTGCTGTCGCCCGAGCTGTGCCACCGCATGGCGGGATCGATCATCAACATCCACCACTCCTTCCTCCCCTCCTTCAAGGGTGCTCGCCCCTACCAGCAGGCACACGACCGCGGCGTCAAGCTCATCGGAGCGACCGCCCACTACGTGACCGAGGATCTGGATGAGGGTCCAATCATCGAGCAGGACGTTGAGCGCGTGACCCACGCACTGAGCTCCGCAGACCTTCAGGCCATCGGTGAGGACGTGGAGCGCAGGGTGCTTGCGCGCGCAGTGCAGTGGCACGCTGAGGGTCGCGTTCTGCGCAACGGCGAACGCACGGTTGTCTTCCCGTAATGTCGGTCATCAGTCTCGAGGACGTCACGTTCCGCAGGAACGGCGTACAGATCCTGGACGGCGTCACCTTCCGTGTTGAGCAAGGTGAACGCTGGGCGATGCTCGGGGAGAACGGGGCCGGCAAGTCCACGATCCTCTCCCTGTGCGGAGCCAACGCCCACCCGACCTCGGGAACTGTCGACATTCTGGGTAACCGGATTGGGCGGGTGGACCTGCGGGACGTGCGTGCCCGCATCGGGCACGTCAATCCCCGCCACCCCGTTCGCGGCATCCCCACCGTCTTCGACGTGGTCCTCACCGGCACCACCGGCACCGTGGAGCTACCCATGCGCTGGCGGGCAAGCGAAGATGAGCTGGCTTTAGCAGAACGTCTGCTCGTCGAGATTGGTCTCGAGCACCGCAGGGATGCCGTGTGGCCGACCCTCTCCCAGGGTGAGCGCGGTCGCGCACTTATCGCCCGTGCCCTCGCGGGCAAGCCCGAGCTTCTCCTCCTCGACGAACCGACAACGGGACTTGACCTCAAGGCGAGAGAACAGCTCCTCGATACCCTCGATCAGCTCGCCGCGTTCAACATGACGTCGCTGCTCGTGACTCATCATCTTGAAGAACTACCCTCGAGCACCACGCACGCCGTTCTCATTCGCGACGGAGTCATCCCACAGCAGGGTCCGGTCGAAAAGGTCCTGACAAGTGAGCACATCTCGGATGCCTTTAGTTTCCCCATCAGGGTCACGAAAGCCGATGGTCGCTGGGGCGCCCGCCGCTCTCCCATGTAACACCGCTTCTAAGAACGCCAGCCAACAACGGAGCTTCCAGGTAGCGCAGCGAGAACGCCATCCAACCGTGGTGCTCTATCAGCGTGACGATTCCTTCTTGAGATCTCGATCGTGTACCTCGGATGAATAAGCGTTAAGGGCGTCGATGGACAAGATGCCGTCACGACTGTCCCCCGGAAACTGAACTGACGAGTTCAATGTCCGGGGGACGATGCGACGTCGAAGCACTGCGGATACAACGCGCATGACGCAACCTTTGCGAGAATCACATGGCTAATGCCGAGCCAGCCGCCTCTTACACGGCAACCTCTAACCCAGCTGGCTCTGTCTCAGCCGCCTCTAACTCAGCTGGTACTTACCCAACCGGCTTTTACCTAGCTTGGCTCTTACTCAGCAAGTGCTTCGATGACCTTCTGGTAGCCCGCGGCGGTGTTGAGTCCCGAGATTCCGGATGCCTCACTCATGGGGATGAGTTAGATGCGGTCATTGGCGACGGCGGGAACATCGGCGAGTGCGGGATTGTCGAGAATCTCGGCGAACGGTTCCTCGCCCTGGCCCTGGAAGTCCTCCAAGAAAATGATGTCGGGATTCACCGTGGCGATCAGCTCCGCATCGATGGGTCTGGTCTGGGTCAACCCAATAGCGTCACCAGCGTTCATTCCATGGGCGCGAGTGATGAGGCCGGGAAGCATGAGGGAGTCGTCCATCGCCATCACGCTGTCGCCGCGGGCCATGAGCGCGAGGAAGCGCTGGTCCGTTTCCTCACGTGTCTGATCCAGTTGCGAGATTTCGGCAAGGAACACGGTCGTTACCTCGGCCGCCTTCTCCTCTTCACCGAGCGTCTCCCCCACGAGTGTCACAGTATCGGCAACAGTCTCGGGGGTTGAGAACGCGGACGGGTCGATGTTAACGACAGGAACGCCTGCCTGCTCGAGTTGCTGACCCGCCGTCTCTTCACCACCGTGGCGGGCAGTATTGAGAACCAGGTCCGGTTCCATCGACAGGATGAGCTCCGGATCGGGATCCGTTCCCGGCGGTAGCGTCTGATCCACCTGCGTTGCGAGATCGGTAGTGTTCGAGTGCGGTGCCTGGCTGGAGGACGGGACCGCCGCAACTCGCTCAGTTCCGGCCAGGATCAACGCGATCTCCGCGCTCTCCGACGACACCGCTACGATCCTGCTCGGGGCCTCCTCGATCGTCACCTTCGAATCGCCGATGGTTATCGTTCGCGGCCATGTCCCAGTCGCGGTCGCTTCATGAGAGTCGCTGTCCGAAACCGCGTCCGTATCTTCAGTGACAGAATCCTCATTCTCCGTTTCCCCAGCTCCGTCAGTGGATTCAGAAACCGTTGCCGATTCTTCAGAAGCACTCTCGTCCGTCCCGCACGCTGCAAGACCAAAGAGTGATAGAGCGACCGCAATGGTAGCTCCCGATAGTTTTCGAATTGTCATTGTTCTTTCTTCTTCTCGTGGTTGGTGAACAAAGTTCTCATGGTTAGTGAGCAACGTTCTCTTGATTGATGAAAATGGAGCGTGTGGAGGAGCCAGAGTTAGGAGCCATACTCTGTCCGATCTCTGTTCCTCGCTGACTCGAGAGAGTCAGTGATGGAGGCGTTGGCGGGATGAACCTCCCTCGAACCCTGGCGGCGTTAGAGGACTGTCACCTGCAGGGCTCCCGTGATCTCGTGCCTGCGAACATCGACGTCCACCCCGTACGCACTTTTGAGGAGCTCGGGCCGCAGGACCTCGTCCGGTGTTCCCTGGGCGACGATCTCGCCATTACCAAGGAGGGTGAGTCGGTCGCAGAAGCGTGCGGCGAGGGACAGGTCGTGCAGGACAGCGATGATTGTTTCGCCGGGTTGCTCCTGGATCCAGGGCCGCAACAGCCCAAACACCGACATTTCGTGCCCCACGTCCAGTGCGGAACTCGGTTCATCGACGATGAGAAGTTTGGTTGCTGGGCGGTGGCACGAGAGAGTGCCGACAACTGTCGCTCACCGCCGGAGGTGGTTCTCACCGCGCGAGGTGACCATGACTGTGCCCCAGTTGCATCCAGGGCTTCCTCGACAAACGACACGTCCTCCGCCGTCAAACCACCGAGCCGCGATCGCCACGGATAACGCCCCATGGTCACGTAGTCGTGCCCGGTCATGTCCACCGGCGGGATGTCCTGGGGTAGGTAACTCATGAGCCTCGCGCGCCCACGAGCGGACAGGGAATCCAGATCTTGACCTCGAACGTCAATCCGTCCAGTACGCCGAAGGAGTCCCAGTATCGCCTTGATCAAAGTGGACTTGCCGGCGCCGTTCGGACCGATGATGCCGTGCACGAGTCCCTCCTCGAAGCTCGAGGAGATGCCGCGTAGGACTGTTCGTTGCCGATAGGACACGGTCACGTTGATCAGGCACACGACTGGAGCAGGCCGAGTAGCGCTCGCGTCTTCGTTCTCCGCTACCGATTGGGCAACCGTGACCATCGAAACAGGCACCGACGTAGCCTCCGAAGCGGAGCGTGCATCGACAGCACCTGGACCCGTATCGACTCCAGTGGCGACTCCGGCGGTGGCTCCAGTGGAAGCCTTGGGTGCGACCGTCTTTGTTTCACTGTTTCGTGTTCTATGAATCAGGTTCGTCATGACAGCCCCTTCCGTGCCTGCTTGAGAACGAGAACGAGAAGGAAGGGCGCACCGATGAAGGCGGTAACCGTGCCTGTTTGCAACACGATCGGATAGAACAGCAGGCGTGCCACCGTGTCCGCCGCCAACAAGAAGATTCCTCCGAGGATCGCGCTTGCCGGTAGAAGGAAGCGATGGTCCGAACCCCAGATCAGCCGAATGAGGTGCGGAACGACAAGGCCAACGAACGAGATGACACCGGTGATGGCGACGCCGGCCCCGGTGGCGAGAGCAGCACCCGCCATGATCCACTGCTTCGTTCTCCCGACATTCATGCCGCTCGTCACAGCTGTCGCATCTCCAAGGGAGAGCAGGTTGAGGTCACGAGCAAACCACAGCACCACCGCCACGCCAATGAGGAGCGGGATGAAGCTGATCGCGACGTCGTTCATGGTGCGACCAACCAGGCTCCCGTTGAGCCAGAACATGGCCGACCTCGCATCTTCAGCGTCGCTCGCATTCGCCACCACGGCGTTGATGATGGCTCCGAGGAAAGCGCTGAGCGCGATGCCTACAAGGAGGAGCGAGGAGATGGAACCCGTCAGCGCGCCACAGGTGTGAACGATGGTGACGGCGGCGAGCGCCCCAAGGAACGCGCCCAGCGGTAGCACCAGCCAATGAGCACTGGCCACGCCCGTGACGATGAGGATGACGGCAGCGGCTGCCGCACCGGACGACACTCCCGTAATACCCGGCTCGGCGAGCGGGTTCCGGCATACTCCCTGCATCGCCGCACCAGCAACGCCAAGTCCCGCGCCAACAAGAAGTGCGACGAGAACGCGTGGCACGCGGACCGCTGAGATCACGGCATCCGATCCCGTGAAGTCGGTGTGTCCCATAATCATCGCACCCAGCACGCGAAGGGTGTCCGAGGGAGAGACCGAGTGCGGGCCAACGAGGAGCCCAACGAGAGCAAGTCCAATCATGACGAAGAACAGGATCGCTAGGGTTCGGCCCCGATATGAATTGCGAGAGGTGACGCTCCGAGGCGTGCGAGTAGCGATGGACACACCCTCGATATAACGATAATGCGAATCATTCGCAAAGCATGAGATGAGTATTCCATGACCTGGACGAGGCAAAGTGCTGAACGTCGATTAGACAAGGATCTGGCCCGCCCCGATTGCTCGGGGCGGGCCAGCGCGTCCGTTATTTTTTTAGTATTGCTACTTTTTGTTTGGGTATTGCTATTTAGAGGATGCCGAGTTCCTTGACGGCATCGATCTCTTCCTGGGCGGCCTTGATGTTCCGGTCAATTCCTGCCTGGGTCGATTCGCTGATCTCGAGACCGGTGACGATCTCCCATTCTCCACCCTTGGAGATGGTCGGGAAGCCGAAGATCAGGCCCTCGGGAACGCCGTACTCACCGTGCGATGCGGTGCCCGCGGTGGTCCACTCGCCTTCCTTGGTGCCATTGACCCAGTCGTAGACGTGGTCGATGGCGGCGGAAGCGGCGGATGCTGCGGAGGAAGCACCACGTGCCTCGATGATGGCGGCGCCGCGCTTGGCAACGGTGGGAACGAAGTAGCTGGAGAGCCATTCCTCTTCCACTGCGTCGAGTGCGGGCTTGCCTGCGAGGGTCGCGTAGGAAACATCCGGGTGCTGATCTGCGGAGTGGTTACCCCACACAACAACGTTCTTGATCTCGGAAACGGGGGTGCCCGTCTTTTCCTTCAGCTGCGACACTGCACGGTTGTGGTCGAGTCGCATCATGGCGTTGAAGCGGTCGGCCGGGACATCCGGTGCGGACGCCGCTGCGATGTAGGCGTTGGTGTTGGCGGGGTTTCCAACAACCAGGACCTTGACGTCGTCAGCTGCGTGATCGTTGATGGCACGGCCCTGGGGACCGAAGATGCCACCGTTTGCTGCAAGCAGGTCAGCGCGCTCCATGCCCTTGGTGCGGGGGCGTGCGCCAACGAGAAGACCAACGTTGGTTCCCTCGAAAGCCTGGTTGGCGTCGTCATAAATGTTGACGGAGTCAAGCAGCGGGAATGCCGAGTCGTTCAGCTCCATCGCGGTTCCCTCAGCGGCCTTG
Organism: Flaviflexus sp.; assembly: GCF_041440645.1. Lineage (GTDB taxonomy): Bacteria > Actinomycetota > Actinomycetes > Actinomycetales > Actinomycetaceae > Flaviflexus. The sequence goes on from NZ_JASDVN010000048.1 coordinate 9,640, forward strand.
ACCGCGGCCGGGATCTCCAGCAGGTTGAGGCGCACGGGAACGTCGGGTCCTAGCAGGCCATCGGAGGCGATGCGGAAAAGCAGCGCATATCCAATGTTGCCGGCGGCTCCGGTTACGGTCACGGTGACGGGTGACTTGGTCATTTACAACTCCTATGTCGACTTGGGCCCGATCGGGTTATCCAGGTCTCAGTCTACGCGGAAACTACCTGTCATTCTCGGGCCTTGCGTCCCGATGTTCGCGGTAGTAGGCGATGAGCGAACGGGTGGACGGATCCTGCTTCGCGAGGGCTTCCTCGTCGCCGGAAATCGCCGGTCCCAGGTCGTTCGCCATCTGCTTGCCGAGCTCCACACCCCACTGGTCGAAGGAGTCGATGCCCCACACAACACCCTGAACGAAGGTGATGTGCTCGTAGAGGGCAATGAGCTGACCGAGGACGGAGGGGCTGAGCGAGGGCGCCATGATCGAGGCCGTCGGCTTGTTGCCCTCGAACACGCGTGCCGGCACGATCGCCTCCGCGGTGCCTTCCGCGCGTACCTCGTCGGCGGTCTTGCCGAACGCGAGCGCCTTGGTCTGCGCAAAGAAGTTCCCGAGGAACAGCTCATGCTGGTCCTGACCGTCCGTCACGAACGGGTAGGTCGGGTTCGCGAACGCGATGAAGTCGGCCGGGATGAGCTGGGTACCCTGGTGGATGAGCTGGTAGAAGGCGTGCTGCCCATTCGTACCCGGCTCGCCCCAGAACACTTCACCCGTGGTCGTGGTAACGGGGGTGCCGTCCCAACGCACGGACTTACCGTTCGACTCCATCGTGAGCTGCTGGAGGTAGGCCGCGAAGCGGTGCAGGTACTGCGAGTACGGGAGTACTGCGTGCGTGGGGGCACCCAGGAAGTTCGTGTAGAACACGTTGAGCAGAGCCATGAGAATCGGAACGTTCTCTTCTGCGGGAGCGGTTGCGAAGTGCTCATCCATGGCCCGGAATCCCGCGAGGAACTCCTCGAAGTTGTCGGGGCCAAGCGTCACGGCAAGGGAAGTGCCAACCGCGGAGTCAACCGAGTAGCGGCCACCAACCCAGCTCCAGAAACCGAACGCGTTGTCCGGATCGATGCCGAAGTCGGCAACCTTGTCGAGAGCGGTCGAGACAGCAACGAAGTGTTTGGCAACGGCCTCGTCACCGGTACCCTCGGGCAGGTTGCTCAGCAGCCACTCGCGGGCCACCTTCGCGTTCGTCAGGGTCTCGAGGGTGGTGAAGGTCTTTGAGGCGATGATGAAGAGCGTGGTCTCGGGATCGAGTCCCTTGAGCTTCTCCCCCGCATCCGTCGGATCGATGTTGGAAATGAAGATGGCCTCGAGGCCGTCCTTCACGTACGGTTTGAGAGCCTCGTAGGCCATGACCGGGCCAAGGTCGGAGCCGCCGATGCCGATGTTGACGATCGTCGTGATCGGCTTGCCGGTGATGCCGGTCCACTCGCCCGACCGCACCTTGTTCGCAAATTCGTACACGCGATCGAGAACTTCATGAACCTGGTCGACAACATTGTCGCCATCGAGGGTGATGGTGGCGCCGCGGGGTGCGCGCAGTGCGGTGTGGAGGACGGCCCTGTCCTCCGTCACGTTGATGCGCTCACCGCTCAGCATGGCGTCGCGTCGCTCTTCAACTCCTGTCTCGCTGGCGAGAGCTACGAGTGCGTCGCGGACCTCATCGTTGAGGTACGACTTCGAAAGATCGACGTGGAGAGTGCCAGCCCGGTAGGTGAACGTGTCCGCACGCTGGGGATCTGCCGCGAACCACTCATGGAAGTTGGGGGCAAATCCATCTGCGATCTGCTCGAGCCTCTTCCAGGCTGATGTCACCGTTGGATCAATTGGAGATGCTGACATGATGGTCCTTGTCACTCAGGGATAGATGGATCAATTCTCACATAACCACAAGAGTGGTGGGGCCCCTCTCGGTGGCCCCACCACGCATTCGTCCGATAGATGAACTATCCGAGACACGTATTCAGCTGGTTCATGAGGTTTTCATATTCCGCCATGTTAGTAGTATCCGTGGAGACAGCTCCGGCGGCGTTCAGCAATGTTCCGAACAGCGATACGTTCCAGCCCGACTCGTCATGGACGGTCGCGAACGCGAGCACCGGGGAATCCGGGTCGAGCAGGAGCGACGCATCGATCGGTTCACAGGTGCCGACCGTCAGCTGCTCGTTCGCGAGCTCGATCTGGAGGGCGGAACCGGTCAGTGCCGGGTTGAAGTCGATGAGGACCTCATCGAAGATCGTGAGCGCGGAGTGATCCGAGATCTCGACCGTGGTGGTCACGATGTTCGACAGTCGCACGAGGTCACCGAAGGTGATTTCCTGAATCTGCGGCGCCTCAGCCAGGTAGATGCCGAGCCCGAGGCCGCGCTGTTCAGCGAGAGGCAGGTAACCGAGAGCGTCGGTGATCGACTCGTCCGAGAGTGCCTTCGTGAAGCGCTCCGCCGCTTCCTCAGGGGACGAGGAGGGTGTCGGTGTAGTCATGGTGAACTCGCCATTGCGCTGAATGAAGCTCTGACGAGCATCCGAATCAGTGAAGTAGTCGGGGCGAACGTAGGCGACTGCCGAGGAGATCGGGGACACGTACCAGCCCTTTTCTTCCTCCACCATGACGAGGATCAGCGGTTCGAGCTCGGTGAAGTCGACCGAGTGGGGGCCGGCGCCATCCGCTTCGGTGATGGCCTGTTCGATCTGAGCGACGAGCTCATCGCCGTCGGTCACGCCGAACATGGCGGCGAGCTGCTCCTCCGAGTACATCTCCTGCACCACATCGGCGGTGATGACGGAGAACTCGTGAACATCGGTGATCTCAACAGTGATGGAGCCGTCGGTGATGGCGACACCGGTCATGCCGGTCGTGAGCGGCACCTCCTCCATCGAACCGATCTCCATGTTGTAGTCGATGACTTCGGAGTAGCGGTCAAGAGCCTCCGTGAGAGCTTCCTGAGCATCCTCTGTGTCCGTGTCGGTTTCTTCGCTCATGGCCTCCCACGAGTAGCTCATGAGGATGGAGAGCAGAGCCGAGCTGTACTGCTTCTCCGAGGGCGACATCGATTCGTAGATCGTGGTGAACTCGCCACTGTTGACGCGTTCAACGAGAGTGGTTGCGGCCTCCGTGGGGTTTGCTGCTCCGTCCGCTGCTTCAGCCTGGGAGGAACGACCCATCCACCACCAGATGCCGAGACCAACGAGCACAAGGACGAGCACAAGCAGAATCGCGATGATGGCGGTGGAGCGACGCTTCTTTGGCGGCTGGCCGCCCTGATAGTTGCCCTGTCCCCAGTTCTGGCCGGGACCTCCCGGACCTCCGGCCCCGCCCGCGCCCTGGGGCGGCACCTGCTGCGGCCATCCCCCGCCCTGCGAGTACTCGCCGGTCTGAGCCGACTGCCCGGACCAGTTCAGGTTCTGTCCCTGGCCGGTGTGCGGGCTCTGGGAGCTACCGAACTGGCCACCCTGCGGGTCCTGGCTCTGGAAGTTCTGAGTCTGTTGGAAACCCTGGTCCTGCTGAGTGCCTGGGTTCTGCTGGAAGTTCTGCGAGCCCTGCTGCGGCATCTCGCCCTGGTTCTGCGGAACCTGGTTCTGCGAGTACTGGTTCTGCCACTGGGGTGACTGGCCCGTGTGAGGGGACTGACCGGACCACTGCAGGTTCTGCCCTTCCCCGGTGTGCGGGCTGTCCGCACCATCGGAGTTCTGAGGGGCGTAGTACTGGCCCCCCTGGTTTGGATCTGGCTGATTGTCCTGCGGTCTAAAGCGGTCGTCGTTGCTCATGCCTCAAATTATTGCCTACATTGCGGTTAAACGGACAGGCAGGCCGCGCATTTGCCAGTGGACCACTCCCCAACCCACTCCCCAAACCACCGGTTCTGCCTCTCATCTGGTATGTCTCGAGGGCACAATAATCGCCATTGAGGGGCGTGCCGATGCCGGGAGCATTGGGGTCCCGTACGGCGGGAAATTCTCGCCGCCACCGTGCCCAGGCTCGGTCGACTTCGTGGGATGTCGTCGGTCGGCTTGGTGGTAGGAAGCGGGTCAACGTGGGGTCAGGACGATCGAGACAATTCGGTCGACATTGCAACGACTTACCTTCAGTTTCCCTTGAGGATTCCTCAAATATTGCCATATCTTGCTTTGGATAGGCTCCCACGCTGCAGAAAACTTGGGCCACAATAGAGACATGGAACCAGTGAAGATTGCCGTGTTGACCTCTGGCGGAGACGCCCAGGGAATGAATGCCATAGTCCGTTCCGTTGTCCGTACCGCCCTTCATGAGGGGGCAAGGCCCTTCGCAGTCCGAGAAGGATGGAAGGGAGCCGTCGAAGGCGGCGATCTCATTCAGGAAATGTCGTGGTCCGATGTGTCCGACATTCTGCACCGCGGTGGCACCATCATCGGCACCGCCCGCTCCGATCGCTTCCGCGAGCGCGACGGCATGAGGGACGCGGTTAAGAACTTCATCACCCGCGGCATCGACCGCCTCATCTCCATTGGCGGCGATGGCACCCTGACCGGCACGAACGAGCTGGCGACAGAGTGGCCCTCGCTCGTTGAGGAACTGGTGGCAAGCGGCGAGATCACGCGCGACGTTGCAGACGCTCATCCCCGCCTCTACATCGCCGGTGTCGTTGGCTCCATCGATAATGACCTCGTGGGATCGGACATGACGGTCGGTGCGGACTCCGCACTCCACCGCATCATTGACGCAATCGACGCGATCTCCTCCACGGCCGAATCCCATCGTCGTTCCTTTGTCATTGAGGTGATGGGCCGCCACTGCGGCTACCTGGCTCTCATGAGCGCGATCGCTGGTGGCTGTGACTACGTGTTTGTTCCCGAGCAGCCTCCGGCCGATGGTTGGGAAGAGGACATGTGTCGGGCTCTTAAGCAGGGTCGCGAGGCCGGCCGCCGCGACTCCATCATCATCCTTGCCGAGGGTGCCACGGATCGTCAGGGCGAACCCATCACCGCCGACCGGGTCAAGACTGTTCTTGAGGAGGGCCTGGGCGAGAGCGCACGCGTCACGCTTCTTGGTCACGTTCAGCGCGGCGGCGCCCCGTCCGCTTACGACCGGTGGATGCCGACCCTGCTGGGCTATACGGCGGCCGTTGAGCTCCTCAAGAGCGATTCCGAGCCGTTCATTGTCGGCACGAGCCGCAACCGGATCAAGAAACTCCCGCTCATGAAGGCCGTGGAGGATACCCGTGCGGTCAAGAAGTACACGGCCACGGGCGACTACGAGTCCGCCGTCGCTTCCCGTGGTTCCTCCTACGGCGAGATGCTCCAGGTCTTTGACACGATGGCATCCGCGGTGCCGACCAGCACAGTGACGAAGCCGAAGGGCAAGATCGCTCTCATGCACGTGGGCGGTCTCGCTCCGGGCATGAACTCGACAGTCCGTGCCGCCGTCCGCCTTGGCATTGACCGCGGGTACGAGATGGTCGGGATCAAGGGCGGCCTGCCCGGGCTCGTGGAGGGTGACGTCGTTCCCCTTTCCTGGTCTGATGTGGATTCCTGGTCCGGTCTGGGTGGCGCACAGCTCGGCACCCGCCGCCGCATCCCCGAGATTGATGAGTTCTACGCGATGGGACGCACGATCGAGGATGAGGGCATCAACGCCATCATGATCATCGGTGGCCTCAACGGCTACGAGGCCGCGATCAAGATGAAGGAAGAGCGCGAACGCTTCGCCGCCTTCCGCATCCCCATCATCGCGGTTCCCGCCTCCCTCGATAACAACCTGCCAGCGAACGAACTGTCGATCGGGGCGGACACCGCCCTCAACACGAACGTCATTGCTCTCAACCAGATCAAGCAGTCCGCCTCTGCTTCACGCCGTTGCTTCGTGACCGAGACGATGGGCCGCAACTCCGGCTACCTGGCTCTCATGAGCGCGATCGCATCAGGTGCGGAGCAGGTCTACTTGGCCGAAACCGGCATCACCCTCGCCCAGCTGTCTGCCGACACCGACAAAATGATCGGTGCCTTTGAACGCGGACGCAGCCTCTACCTAGTCGTTCGCAACGAGTACGCCTCGGAGCACTACACGACCGACTTCCTCGCCCGCATCTTCGAGGAGGAGGGAGCCGGACTGTTCGATGTTCGCCAGTCCGTCATTGGCCACATGCAGCAGGGCGGCAACCCCACCCCCTTCGACCGCCTGCTTGCGGTCCGTCTCGTCAACGTCGGTATCGCAGCGCTCGATGAGTATCTGAGCCAGGGCAAGGACAAGTGCGCGTTCGTCGGCATGAAGGAGGGCGAGATCTCGGTCCGTCCCCTGAGCCACATGGAGGAGTACTGGGATCCGGAAACCCGCCTCCCAACGGATCAGTGGTGGCTGGGTCTCAAGGACGTCACCTACATGGTGTCGGACCCCGAGTTCAAGGGTAAGGCGGAGTCCCTCCCCATCCTCATTGACTAGGAGCAAGCGCGACCCTCAGCTAAGCAGTCAAGCAAAACAGAGAATAGGTGAAGGCTGGTGCCAATTGCGCCAACCTTCACCTATGCTTTGTCCGTGTCGCTTCTGCAGTGCTAGTGCTCGTGCAGTTCCTGTGCGCTTTCAGTCCTGCTCCCGCAGCACCTCACCTTCGAGCAGTTGATGAGCTGAGTTCGAGCAGGTGGGGACCTGAGGGGCGTCAGACGATTCGCCTCGCCGCCGCCCATCGGGCCAGCTCGTGGCGGTTGGAGAGCTGGAGCTTGCGGAGAACCGCCGAGACGTGGGTTTCGACGGTCTTGATGGAGATGTAGAGGTCACTCGCGACCTCCTTGTAGGCCATGCCGCGAGCAATGAGCCGCATGACCTCCTGCTCCCTGGCCGTGAGCCTGTCGAGCTCGTCGTCCTGCACGGCCACATCGCCGGCGCCACTTCCGAAGGCGTCAAGCACGAAGCCAGCGAGTCTGGCGGAGAACGCGGCATCGCCGTCGTGGACTCGGCGGATGGCATCCCCGAGTTTCTCCCCCGTCACGTCCTTCGTGACGTAGCCGCGGGCACCGGCACGCACGACAGCAACAACATCGCGTGCAGCATCGGACACAGAGATGGCGAGGAACTTGGTTCCCGGGTAGAGGTCGGTGCAGTCGCGGACCACTTCGGCTCCGCCTCCGCCGCTCCCTCCCGGCATATGCACGTCCAAAAGCACCACGTCGGGAAGGGCGTTTCGTACGGTGGTGATGGCCTGCCATGCCGGCGCGGGCGAGTGGGTGATCATCAACGATGACGATGCGAATCATGAAGCACCTCGCGGTAAAGATATCTGGACCTCGATTCCGGGATCCCTCCTCTTTATTGTCGCAGTTCCGCCGTGCCTGCGTACGCGACCAAGGATCGAATCTTTCACACCGTGCCGATCCTCCGGGATGTCGTCGATCTCAAAACCCGTTCCGTGATCTCGAATGAACAGTTCCGTTCGGTTCTTGCCGAACTCCGCATAGAACGTGACGGGCGGCGTGCCGTGACGAACGGCGTTGACGAGGGCTTCCTTGCCCGCGGCAAGGAGAGCGGCACTGTGCTCATCGGCCTCAGCATCGCCCACGGCAATGTACTCGACCTCGACTCCGTACAGGTCCTCGACCTCGCCAACCATGGTGCGCAGAGATTCCGAGAGCGAGGTCTGTTCTGCCTCACCCCCGTACAGCCAGGATCGCAACTGTCGTTCCTGAACGCGTGCGAGACGCGTGACGGTGGCGGGATCGCTTGCACTATTGCGGATCAGGGTCAGGGTTTGAAGGACGGAGTCGTGCAGGTGAGCCGCGATGTCGGCACGAGCGGTCTCTGCTGCGCGTTCCTCACGTGCCCGATCGAGTTCCTTCACCATCCGTGAGGCGGCGGGCCACATGCCGCCGAGAGCGATCGCGAGCACGGTGAGGCCGATGATGACGGACAGCAGCATTGTGTTTGGGTCCTCGTCGCGAACAGCAAAGATCAGGACCCCGATGACGAGGAGCGCGATGCCGGAGGAAATACGAATGATCTGCACCTTCATCGACTTCCCACCCGCCGAGGTCCACGCCAGTCCCGCACCGATGACGACACAGGAGATCGCGAGGAGGATGCCGATGTTGATGGAGATGACCTGGTTGCTGGCCCACAGCCCGAGGGCAGTGACGAGAACGAGGACCGCTAGTGCAAGGAGGCGCGTACGGGTACCCGGGGAGAACCTCTTCTCAACCCTGTCGGGAACGTCCGGGGAGGCCGGGATCGCGAACGAGAGCCACACGTAGACGAAGGCGCCAACGAACTGTACGAAGGTGAGGGCAACGAAAATGCCGCGAACGATCCACACGTTGACTGCCAGATGATCGGCAATACCCTGGCAGACCCCGAGAATGAGCCTGCCTGATTCCGGCCTCCGTAGCGGGTAGCGTTCCATGGCTTGATTCTTCCATGGCAATTGGCCCAGGGCTCCCCCGATAAATCAATCTCAGGGATTAATCAGGGGAGCCCCAATATCTTCTCTACGCGGGAGGCGACAAGATAGAAGCATGACTGGAGATAGATTCTTTGATTCGATTCGGGGGTTCGGAATCATCCGACCACCCGATGCGCCCCTGGCGGGTGTGAGCAAGGCGCTCGCCACCCGCTGGACTGTCGATCCACTCCTTGTTCGTGCAGGATTCGTTGTCCTCTCGTTCTTCGGTGGCGCCGGCATCACCCTCTACGTGCTCGGTTGGATGCTCCTTCCCGATCACGAAGGCCGCATTCACGCGCAGGAGCCGTTCTACGAAAAGCTGTCCGCCAGCGTTGTCATTGGTGGCATCCTGCTCCTCATGTCGGTCACGACACCGAGCATCATGAACGACAACTGGTCGTTCTTCGGCCCCCTCGGCCTCATCATCACGATCGTTCTCATCGTGACTCTCATCGTCAGCATGAGGGACACGAAGGATTTCCCGGAACAACCCGGTTTCGCAACGACTCCCCAGCCCACCGCCGGAGGCGCGGGTGCAGCGCAGACTCCCTCCGGTGAAAGCACCGGCTCCTATGGAGCATCCGCATCCAACACGAATGAAACCAGCATCCCTGGCTTCAGCACTCTTGGATCCAGCGCACCTTATGGGTCCGGTGGAGCCTTCCAACCGACTGCGGGCGAGCCCTCGGCAACCGCTTCGGACTCGGATCCCATGAATCGTTACAAGGGTGGCGATGATCCCGCATACCAGCCCGGTTCCTTTTCGTATGCGGGTGCTCACTCGTACAAGAGCAATGGAACAAACCTTGGATCAGAGGAAACCATGAATCAGAACCCCACGGGTGCGCCCTCACCGGCCCAGACCCAGCCTCTTGACCGAAGCAACCTCTACGCCGACGTCGCCGACTACGGTGGCTCGAAGCGTCCCGCAGCGAGCGGCCGGGTCGTCCTTCTCGGACTGGCATTCATCCTTCTCGTCGGAGCGCTCCTCACCTTCGCTATCGATCGTGGCCTCAGCCCGCTCTCAAACCCGAACCTGGTCCTCGCAACCTTCGCCGTCGTTTCCCTGATCCTCGGCCTCGCGGTCATCGGATACGGAATTGCGGGTAGGAGAGGCGGTGGCCTCACGGCCCTCGCCATCATCACCGCGCTCCTCACGATCCCGGTTGGAGTCATCGCAACGCTCCCCCACAACGAGCATCACGTGCTCATGGGTGAGGGGTCCTGGGCACCGACCTCCCAGGCCGACGTCGAGGGTGATTTCTCCTTCGTCATGGGAACCATGGACATTGATGTCACCGACCTCGACGAGGGCGAGTTCGAGGTCATTGGCCGCATGGGAGAGCTCAACATCACCGTTCACGACGATCAGAAGATCGCCATCATCACCGACTTCACCATGGCAGAGGTGCCATCGGGTGGGGACGGCAACATGTCAAACAACAGTTTTTCTGGGGAACTCACCTACTACGTGGGAGACATCGATTCGATTGACGATGCAGACATCGTCATCCACACGAACATCATGATGTCCTCCCTCAAGATCGAGAGGGCATCATGACCAAGCAACCCGTCATCGGAACCATCGTCATCGGCATCCTTGTCGTCCTCCAATCCCTGTGGATCCTGGCCCTCGCTTTGGAATGGTCCGTGGTGACGGACATCAGCCCCACCCAGGTGCTCGTCTTCACCCTCATCGGACTCGCCATCGTCCTCATCATCGCGGCCCTGTGGCCACGGTCTGCTAGGAAGGCAGGGCCCCTGCGCTTCTCTCCCGTAACCGAGGAACTCGCGGCAGCGGGAGTCCGCTCCCGCCAGGAAGACATCGTGGCAGACCTGAGCTGGCTCGATCCCTCCTCCCCCATCACCATCCCCATCTACACGACCGGAACCGCCACCATCATCACCTCCTCACGAGACGTTGCAATCCGCTCCGAGAACACCATGGACATCGACGCCAACATGAACATCTCGTGGGCGAAGATGGATGGGAAGAAGAACGTCTACATCGGCCCTGGGATCACGGGAGTGGACGACGCCCTCATGATCATCGACGTCACCGCCAAGGACGTAAAGGTCAGAAACAACTAGCCGGCCGGTCGCAACCAGTTGGTGCGACCGTGAGAAAGAGACGACCTCACGCCAGAATAGACACAAAGGCAGAGGAAACTCAGGGCAGAAAATAAGAATCCATCGACAGTGAGGGCCCGTGGGATTCATCCCACGGGCCCTCGTCCATCCCAACTGTCTCAAACAGTCGACGAGCACTCAATCCATCCAGAAGACGAGTGTCAGTACGCCGTTGCTAATATGTCAGCACGCCTTCGAGCAGGTCCGTCTTGTTACCGAACCTGTGGTTTGTTGCTGAGATCGCCTGCTCCTGAACGTAGGCGAGGAGCTCGACCCTACCGGCCGGGGTGATGGGATCGGAGTAGATGCCAACGTCCACGGAACCGCGGACCGCCCGAGCCAGAGCAACCGGGTCCTCTCCCAGGAGGCGGACGCGGACGCCGTCGGCGTTGATGGAGAGGCCGCCTGCTCGGCGGTGCCACGCCTCCTCGGTCTCGATCGTCACCTTGACCTCGTGGTCCGCGAAGAACTCCGACAGTGCCGGAGGCAGCGGAGCCGTGACGGACACTTCGACTCCGGCCCCGAGGGTGACGGCACCGGCTGCGCTTGCCAGCAGATCACCGAGGGCAACTCCCTCACCCGAGCGCACGATGACCCTCGGGAATCCGACGTAGCGAAGAATATTGATCTCCACCCCGAGTCCGGACGGATCGTGCTCTCCTCGGAACTCGTCCTTCAGCGCCTTGTCCATGCCGACCAGGATCTCGTTCGTCCTGCTCGTCGTGTCGATGAGCTTGGCGACCCGGTGAGCGTCGCGCAGCACCGTGTCGGTGATGGGGCCCTCGGCCTCGTGGGTGAACTCGGGTTCCACGTGTCCCAGCGACAGCAGGTAGTTGGGGCCACCCGCCTTGGTGCCCGTGCCGACCGTGGAACGCTTCCAGCCACCGAACGGCTGGCGGCGCACGATGGCTCCGGTGATGGTGCGGTTGACGTAGGCGTTGCCGATCTGAACGTGATCGAGCCAGTACGCGATCTCGGCCGAATCGAGCGAGTGAATACCACCCGTTAGACCAAACTCGACGGCGTTTTGCCATTCCACAGCCTCTTCGAGGCTGTCCGCACGCATGATGCCGAGGATGGGGCCGAAGTACTCGGTTAGGTGGAACTCGGAACCGGGCTGCACGCCCGCGCGCACCCCCGGGGTCCACAGCTTCTCGTCGATCTGCTTCGGCTCCAGCACCCAGGACTGTCCCGGCTCGAGCTCCGTCAGACCGCGCAGGAGCTTGCCGGAGGCCTTCTCGGTGAGGGGACCCATCTCGGTTGACAGGTCCTGCGGATATCCCACGTGGAGGGAGCGGACAGCATCGACCAGCTGGTTTCGGAAACGCTTCGAGAAGCCAACAGAACCAACCAGGATGACGAGGGAGGCCGCGGAACACTTCTGACCCGCGTGACCAAAGGCGGAGGCGACCACGTCCCTGACCGCCAGGTCAATGTCGGCGTGCGGGGTGACGATGATGGCGTTCTTGCCGGAGGTCTCTGCAAAGATGCGCAGGTCGGGACGCCAGGAACGGAACATGCGCGCCGTGTCGATGGAGCCCGTGAGAATGACCTGATCGGCCTTCTCCACCAGGTATCGACCGAGCCCGCGGTCCGCACCGAGTGCCTTCTCGTCAATGTTGATGAGCTGAAGAACGTCCTTCGGGACGCCCGCCTCCCACATGAGCTCCGCGATCAGGGAGCCGATGCGCTTCGTGACGGACGCCGGCTTGAACAGGACCGAGGAGCCCGTTGCGAGGGCGGCGAGAATGCCACCGGCGGGGATCGCGATCGGGAAGTTCCAGGGCGGGGTAATGAGAGTCGTGCCCACGGGACGGAAGAGAGCACCCTCGAGGTTCTCCAGTGCCGGCGCGAGGGACGCGTAGTAGCGGGTGAAGTCGATGGCCTCGGACACCTCGACATCGCCCTGGTCGATGGCCTTACCTGCCTCAGAACCCGCGACCTCAATAAGCCGTCCGCGGTTGGCTTCCAGCACGTTCGCAACAGACAGCAGAATCTCTGCTCGTTCGGTGGCTGGGCGCGCCGCCCATTCCTTACCCGCCGCTTCCGCGGTCTTCACGACCTCATCTATTTCTTCGTACGTTGTGATCGTGTGAGAGTGCGCCGTTTCCTCACCGAGGTCGGATGTTGCCATCCGGCTCGCGATGTCGCGTGCCCACGCGATGTTGGCGGGCAGGGAGGGATCGGTGTCGGGGGTGTTCTCGAACTCGTGGGAGACCGGTTCGGGTGCCTTGGTGCGGTCCTGGAGGCGGCGCGGACCAAACGCGATGCCCTCCTCGGCCTTACGAGCTGCGGTCCGGAAGCGTTCCGCTTCCTTCTCGAAGGTTGCAGCGTCGTCAAGGTTGAAGACATTGGACATGAAGTTCTCGGGGGTTGCGTTCTCCTCGAGACGGCGCACCAGGTAGGAGATGGCGACGTCGTATTCTTCGGGTCGGACCACTGGAACGTAGTACAGGAGCGGACCGACCTCGTCGCGGACGGCCTGAGCCTGAGGGGTGGCCATGCCCGCCAGCATCTCCACATCGACCTCACGACCGATCTCGAGTCCGTTGTCCATGGCCAGCAGCACGCCGTAGGCGAGGGTGAAGAGGTTCTGTCCAGCGATGCCGATGTGAACGGCGTCGGTGTTCTCCTTCGTCAGGGCATCCTTCAACATGACGAGGTAGTTGGCGTCGGTGTCAGCCTTACTGGGTTGGACGGCTAGTTCCCATCCCCTCATGGTGGCGTCCACGCGCTCCATCGACAGGTTCGCGCCCTTGACGATGCGGACCTTGATGGGGGCTCCGCCGCGAGCGCGACGCTCCTTCGACCACGCGGTCAGATCGGCGAGTGCGGCCCTCCCATCGGGCAGGTAGGACTGGAGGACAATACCGGCGCGGTAGTTCAGGAATTCGTCCCGATCGAGAATCTTCTTGAACACCTCGCTCGTGAGGTACAGGTCCTTGTACTCCTCCATGTCCAAGTTGATGAACGTGCCGTGCTGCTGCGCCGTCCTGAACACGGGCAGGAGCTTCTCGACGGCGTGTTCGATTGCCTCGACGACACCGTAGGGTGCGTGGTGGCCGATGACGGAGGAGACCTTGAGGGACACGTAGTCGACGTCGTCTCGCTCGATGAGCTCGGTTGTGGCCGCTAGTCTGCGGGTGGCCTCGGCGTCACCAAACACTGCCTCGCCGAGGAGGTTGAGATTGAGCCTTGAGCCATCGGCCCGCTTCTTCGCGATCGTGTGCCCGAGCTTGGCCGGGGTCACGTCAGCAACCAGGTCACCGACGAGTGCCGCAAACAGCTTGGTTGCGGCCTCCGTTGCGAGCTTGGGTGCGAGGGGTGCGATGGCGCCTCCGCCCTTCGCGAGGGTCGCGAGGTATCCGGGGAGGAACGAGGCGTCCTGGGAGGAGATGTCCTTGAGCTTGTCTGCCACCACGTGGGGATCTTCGGGGCGGATCACGCCGTCAACGAAGTTCACTGTGTATGACAGACCACCGGGGTGGTCAAGGACCTTCGAGAGGAGTTCCGATGCGTACGGTGTGGCGTACTTACTCGCGTTTTCCGACCACTCTTGCGCCTTTGTAACCGCCCGCGTCACGACATCCATTCAACAACCTTCTTTCCTTAAGCCACCACTGTGGCATTGCCCCATTCTGATAGGAGTAGCAGAGCCGCGCCACCGCTGACCAGTGTCAATGTGTCCCAGACTCGCCCGCGAATGTCTGGAACGAAACCTGTCGGGAGCACGAGCCTCGCCCCGCCCAAAAGGACCATGCTAACTGCTAGGGAGCGGATTGAAAACACTGGCCCCACAGCGAAAGCAAGGGCAGTCACAATTGCGATCCACACGGTCATCAAAACGTAGAGTGTTGATGACGGTACGCGCTTTTCTCCCATACGCTTACTGTATCGTTTGGAGGTATTTTTGCTAACAATATGCGGGACCGGGTTGGCCGGATTGCGGGTTGCTGGGGAACTACGCGAGCGAGGATACTCCGGTCCCATCCGGGCCATTGATCGCGAAGGGGTACCGCCCTACGACCGCCCGCCGCTCACAAAGGAGTTGTTCGGCAACTACCGCAGGCCACTCTCGGCGGAAGGACTCGGTCAGCTGTCCGAGCTCGTCGACGAGGTCATTCACGGCACCGTTTCCCGAGTCGAGGGGACCACGGTCTGCGTCAGGAACACCAGCGGCATTGGAATCGGCGAAGAGACAATAGGCGAAGAAAGCAACCAAAACGAAGAAGTCGCCTACCAGTCCGACAGCGTCGTGCTCGCTCTTGGTGCAGATGCTCGGAACATGTTCCCGGGAGCACTGACGATCAGAACCCGCGAGGATGCCGACAAGCTCCGTGCCGTCACCGGCCCCGTCACCATCGTGGGTGGCAGCTGGCTCGGATGCGAACTCTCCTCATCCTTTGTTCAGGAGGGTCACGAGGTCACCCTCGTCGAGATCGCGGACTCGATACTACCCACCCTGGGCAAGGAAGCGTCCGCACCCATCGCACGAGCGCTGGAGGACATGGGGGTCACGATCACCAACACGCTCCCGGAGAAACACGGCACTCTCGTCGAGGCAACCGGAGCCATTCAGAACACGCTCGGACTCGACCTCACGACGGACGGGTGGGGCCGCACGACCATGCCCAACGTCTATGCCGTCGGCGACTGCGCGACGCTGACAACAGGACCCACGTGGGGCCACTGGAACACAGCACTTCATCAGGCTTCCCGCGTGGCAGAGGCGATCATGACGGACCCAACCGACGAGCCGCTTCCCCTGGTCTCGGATGTCTTCTCCACCATCGCGAACAAGGAACTCCTCTTCATCGGCAGGGCCGAGGGTACTCCCGTCACCCTCGAGGACGGCTCACGCACGCTCTGGATCCTGAACGACCAGCTAACAGGTGGCTTCACGATCGACAGACCCGCCGACGGCGTCGCACTACGCCGCAACCTGGGTCATCCCCTCACCCCCGATGCGGCAGCAGACCCCCGACCCCTGAAGAAGATCCTGCGCGGATAGAGAGCCAAGCGCGCAAGCAAGCCCAGGCACCCCCATTCGCCAGAAAACAGTGGATCGTCCTCAAGTCAGTGATTGTCTGCGCTCTGGACTGCACTGAGATGAAAAAGTTTGGGCCAGGAATGAATCCTGGCCCAACTCTTATTCAGTTCCTCTCGACATCTCCTTTTAGCTCTTCTCGGCATCCTCAGTTACTCACTGAGATTCACTCGAGAACTCACCACCACATTCGACCGTGACGCGATGTCCAGCTTAGGTGTTTGGGAGAGATGTCGATGTCTTGCGATCAGTGGGCGAAGTGGCGGACACCCGTGAAGTACATGGGTACGCCTGCCGCGTTGGCTGCCTCGATAACCTCGTCATCGCGGATTGAGCCACCGGGCTGAACCACGGCCTTGACTCCCGCGTTAATGAGAACCTCGAGACCATCGGCGAAGGGGAAGAAGGCATCGGATGCTGCGACGGCTCCGCGTGCGCGCTCCTCGCTACCGGAGGCGGAGGCCTGCGCGCCACCTGCGGAATCCACATCGGATTCGACGGCCACGCCGAGGGTGTTGGCTCGTTCGACGGAGAGGCGGCAGGAGTCAACGCGGTTGACCTGGCCCATGCCGACACCGACGGACGCACCGTCCTTGACGAGCAGGATGGCGTTGGAGCGGACGGAACGAACCGTGCGCCACGCGAACTCGAGATCCTTGAGGGTGGCTTCGTCAGCCTCGGGTCCGGCCACGTGCGACCATCCCGCGGCAACGTCACCTGCCTGATCGACCAGGTCGCGTCCCTGTACGAGAAAGCCACCAGAGATCTGTGTGATGTCCTGAGTCTCGTCAGAGGGGGTGACCTGAAGGATACGGAGGTTCTTCTTGGTCTGGAGGAGCGCGAGTGCATCCTCGTCGTAACCGGGAGCGGCAATGACCTCGGTGAAGACGGGCTTGACCTGCTCCGCCATCGCCAGCGTCACGGTCCTGTTGGCCGCGATGACACCACCGTAGGCGGAGACCGGGTCGCATGCGTGCGCGGAGGCGTGCGCCTGTTCAATGGTCTCGGCGGTTGCGATGCCACACGGGTTCGTGTGCTTGATGATGGCAACCGTCGGGGACAGGTGGTCGTAGGCTGCACGCACGGCAGCGTCCGTGTCGCGGTAGTTGTTGTAGCTCATTTCCTTGCCGCCGAGCTGAACGGCGTTCGCAACGCCGCCGGCACCGTTGGCGGAGATCCATGCGCTCTGGTGCGGGTTCTCGCCGTAGCGGAGGGTTGCGGTACGGGGCAGACCCACGCCCACGTACTGCGGCTCATCATCGGCCAGGGTCGCCATCCAGTTCGCAACGGCAGCATCGTAGGCGGCGGTGTGCGCGTAGGCGCGGGCAGCGAGCGTACGCTTCTCGGCGTCGGTGAAACCACCACGCTGGATCGCCTCGATGGCCTCACCGTACTGTGCGGGCGAGGTGAGGACAGCGACGGAGGCGTGGTTCTTGGCTGCGGCGCGGACCATGGCGGGGCCACCGATGTCGATCTGCTCGATGCACTCGTCTGGGGTTGCGCCCGATGCGAGGGTCTCCTCGAACGGGTACAGGTTGACGATGACGATGTCGATGGGTTCGACACCCAGCTCCGACATCTGCTCAACGTGATCGGACTCGCGACGGTCGGCCAGGATGCCACCGTGAATGAGCGGGTGCAGGGTCTTGACGCGACCCTCGAAGCACTCGGGGAAGCCGGTCACGGACTCGACACCGGAGACAGGGATGCCTGCCTCCGCTAGTGCACGTGCCGTGGCTCCAGTGGAAATGATGTCGATGCCCACCTGGCTGATGGCCTGGGCGATGTCGACGATGCCGGTCTTATCAAATACGGAAATGAGTGCGCGAGACATTATTCTCCTCTTGACTATCCACCGCTAAGCCCAGGCGTGCGACGCGGCAGTCATGGTCACTCCCCGATGGTGTTCCATCTTCCTCGCCAGTTGTGACCGTATCCGATTCTAGCGGATAGCTTTTCTTCTTCCCCAGTACATGGAGCCGATCCCACCAGCAATGAGAACGGCAGAAATGCCGAACAGGTGCTCAGCATCGACACCCGTGTAGGGAAGCTCGTCCTGTCCAGCACCTTGATCAAACACACCATTGTCGATCAGGTTGTTGCTGGCCGTGGAAATAATGGAGCGCATGAGGCCCGTCTGCTGGCCCGTGATAATGATGTTGCGCGTGGCATCGTCGTAGTTGCCGTGCGAATCAAACACCAAGTACACGAGCTGGTACATGCAGGGGTAGCCGCTGGGGCACTCAACCGGGTTGTACCAGTCTCCCCAGTTCGTGATCTCGGGAACTAAGTAGTGATCAACATCGTCGGTAATGACAATGCCGCTCAGCAGGTCAGGCTCGGTCAGGTCCGCCCTGCTCACAGCCGTGATGGGGGGAATCGAGGTGATGCGAGGTGCCTGGTTCACGGGCGGAGCGACCGGGAACGTCGGGTCCTCCGGGAACACTCCAGTGCCGGGATCGGTCGGAGGTGCCGTCGGCTCCTGCGTGGGAGGAGTCGTGGGCTCCTCTGTCGGCGGCTCGGTCGGTTCCTCCGTGGGAGGTTCGGTGGGTTCTTCCGTCGGCGGATCCGTGGGCTCCTCGGTGGGAGGATCGGTCGGCTCCTCTGTCGGAGGGTCGGTCGGCTGCTCAGTTGTGGGTTCCTCGATCGGAGGATCCGTGGGTTCGTCGGTGGGCTCCGGGTCCAGATCGGTCGGAGTAGGGAGAATATCGCTCGGGGTCAGGAACCCAATCGACTGCGCCGGATCATCACTCACGGGGTCGATGGTGTTCTCGGGGGCGGCAACGGCCGCAACTCCCGTCATGAGTCCCGCGGTCACCAGAACGGCACCGAAAGCCGTTCCTCTCACCCAGTGGCGCATCTGCTCTCCATCCAATTACCTACCGCCATTTAAGCATGTCTGCCTGCAGGTTGCTCCCAGGCATAACGAATTACACAAAATAAGTACGCTGGTGAGACCGCTCAAGCCACACCCTCACTTTATCCCTTGCCGAACCCAGCCCGATTCGAAACGCTGCCAAGAAGAAACCACGGGTGAGCGGTGCGCACCCCTCACCCGTGGCCATTCGTCCACACTCGTGACCAGCGCCGACAAAAGTAATGCTGACAAGGGGTCATGAGGTGCTGTCAGTCTTCGGAGTTGAGGAAGGCGCGTCGCCCCTCGACCCGCCATCCCGACCGCATCATGATGCCAACGGTCTCGACCAGCTGAGCCCGCTCAGCGACCTTGATCCGCTCGAGAAGCGTGTCTTCCGTGTCGTCCTCGAGCACGGGGACGGTGCATTGGGCAAGAATCTGACCCGTGTCCATTCCTTCGTCCACGAGGAACAGGGTGGCTCCCGCGATCTTCACGCCGTAGTTGAGGGCATCGACGGGGCCGTGAATCCCAGGGAATGACGGGAGAAGCGAGTTGTGAGTATTGATGATTTTTCCGGGGAATGCCTGGAGCACCTGCGGACCCATGATCTTGAGGAAACCAGCAGAGACCACAAGGTCAGGGTTTGCTCCCTGTAGTTCGGTAGCGAGCGCATGGTCCCAGTCAGCACGCTCCGCATAGTCGTTCACCTTGATGGTGGCCGTGGGGATACCCCGCTGTTCGGCAAGGTCCATTCCCCCGCACCCGTCGCGATCCGCAACGACCAGCACAACCTCCGCGCCGTAGGCCGGATCCTCGCACGCCCTCATAAGTGCCTCGAGGTTCGATCCGCCGCCAGAGATCAGAACGGCGAGCCGTGCGGGTGCAGTCATGAATTCTTCCTTCCGGCCTCTGGGGCGGTGTGAGCTGTGATCGCAGTCGTTGAGGTCGGTGCCGCGTGATTACCGGGTGCACCGTTCGATGCCTGCGGGGCCTCATCGGTCTGCTGGATCTTCACCTTATCGCTGGAGACGGAATGGGACGTGACTGCCGCCGGTTCCTCTTGCTCCGTGGTCACCTCGCCCCCGCCCGTCTTGTCCCGGAGTTTCTTCCACCACGACTTGTAGGCAGCGCGTGCCGTGCGGTGATTGGCGAGCATGCCGGCGTAGAGAGGCAGTGCCAGGACCAGGGCACCCAACCCCGCCATGACAGGAGCCTCGGGGCCAGTGATGGCGAGCCGCTCCGGGCCGATGGAGCCCTGGGCAAGAGCCGCCAGCAGGGAACAGATCACGGCGACGAAGGCAACGTGAATGGCGCCGGTGACTGCCGCTTCCTTGATGCCAGGGAATGCTCGGGACTGCCTCACGCCAAGAAGGAACGACAGAACCACGACAACCGCGATGATCCAAGGGGTGCCAGCTCCCGGTTGTGGGAGAGCACCGAGGAGCGGGATTGCGGGCAGCGGAGCGGACGTGACGCCTAGTGCCGAGAAGCTCGTGCCAGCGCCAACGGCGAAGCCGGCACCAATCATGTACGCGAGAGCCCACAGAACGAAAGTGGGAACGTAGCAGAGCTGGAACAGCCACATGAGAACGTTCGAATGCCACTCAACAATGTAGTAGCTGTTGATCGCGAGGATCTCGGACCAGCCCGCAATCACGGCAGCGATGAAACCAAGAAGTCCAAAGATGAGGCCGGCTGCGACTGCCCGCCGCGAGAGCATGAGCCCGTCGTACAGTGCCCTGCCCACGGTCGAGGTGAAGAAGGAGGAACCAAACCAGTCCGTTCTGTTCTTCGACATGAGGATGGCAAGGAAGGCGAGGAGAGCAACGCCAACGCCGGACAGCCACCAGTTGGAGCCCGCCGGTGCGAGTTGACCGAGAAGTGCCGTCGTCGCACCCGCCGAGACGACAAAGATCGCCGTATCTCTCCAGTCCGCCACCGGCATGCGTCGCACGAGGAAGTACAACCCGAGGAAGGTGAGGAGGGTGATGAGGAGCGGGGGTAGCGAGATCGACACCCCATCGAAGTGGAGGGTGCCACCGAATGCGGTCAGCCACCACCCTGTCGTCACTCCGGCCACGTCCTGCCAGGTCGTCGAACCTAGCGATGGCGAGTCGGCCATGAGCGTGTAGGCGAAGATACCGAGAACAACAATGGCCGCCCATCCAAAGAGGACAGGCTGGATACCTGCGAGGATCAGTCGCAGCGGGTGGGTTCTGACGTCGGCTTTCATCGCCTTCCATAATTCCAGCCGAAGCCCTCCGAGGCCGCGAACAACTCACCTAGTGATCAGCCACATTTCAGGCGGCCAGCCGATGACCGCCTGTCCTTGATCCCCGCCAAACATCCAGAACGAGGGCAGTCCTCGGCTCAAACGGAGATCGTCTTGCTGTCGGAATTCGCAAAGCGGAACCGATAGCTGCCCCATTCTCTTAGCAAATCCGAAAACCTGGGATAGAGTGATTCCAACTTCACGAAAGTCAGTTCATTAAGATATGGACAACACGAAAGTCAGTTCATTAACCAATAGACATCACCGCAGAGCAACCGTTCAGAATTGACGCGAGGAGACCGCCATGAAGAGAACGAGACAGTACTTGATTGCTCCCGTGGTGATGTTGCTTGCAGCCTGCTCGTCCGGGCCGATCGAAGTTGACCATAATGGGGTGGACGACGGGGTGCTTGAGGAAGTTCAGGCTGGGGACCAGTTGCTTGCCGATCACGTTGCCCTGGTCTACGAGGACGGTAGCGACGCAATAGACATTTGCTTCTCGGTGGATGAGAGCTCTCTCGGAAACGAGGATTTCCTGACCAGCTGCTGGGCCTATCTGCAAGTCCCTTACGACGAGGGATTTGATTTTGAGGCCGAAGGGTTCACCCGCAAAGATCCGCCGGTAGAAGACTACCCCAGTGGCTGGGATCGTACTGCCGATGTCACCGTCCAAGTTACCAACACAGATGTGACTCCCCCCGAGGTCAAAATCCTCACACTCGAGGACGTCACCTACGACTAGTCTCAATTAAGCTATTCTCGCCAATTTATGAAAACGCCCCTTGTCCCAAGGCTCTTCCTTTTCAACAGGCATAGGGACCTAGCAGGGCCTAGCGAAGTCTCAATGATCAGCCACAATAGCTTTTGGGGCCGGAACCACTAAGTGGTCCGGCCCCAAAGCTCCTGTACAACTCACCAGGAGTCCTATTCCCGACTTGTTCCCGATGAGTGTTTCACGGACTGTTGCCCGTGTTGATTAGGCGGTGAGGATCTCTCGTGCAAGGTTTGCGGTCTCGGTCGGGGTCTTACCAACCTTGACACCAACGGCCTCGAGGGCCTCCTTCTTTGCCTGTGCGGTGCCGGCGGAACCTGAAACGATGGCGCCGGCGTGGCCCATGGTCTTACCCTCGGGCGCGGTGAAGCCGGCAACGTAGCCAACAACGGGCTTCGTCACGTTCGCCTTAATGAACTCGGCTGCACGCTCCTCAGCATCTCCACCGATCTCACCGATCATGACGATGAGGTCAGTGTCGGGATCTGCTTCGAAGGCGCGGAGCGCATCGATGTGGGTGGTGCCCACGATCGGGTCGCCACCAATCCCGATGGCGGTGGAGAAGCCGATGTCCGACAGCTCGTACATCATCTGGTAGGTCAGGGTTCCGGACTTGGAGACGAGACCGATGCGACCGGGACCGGTGATGTTCGGAGGGGTGATGCCGACGTTGGACTGACCGGGGGTGATGATGCCGGGGCAGTTGGGTCCAATGAGCTGAACGCCCTTCTGCTCTGCGTATGCACGGAACTCCGCGGTGTCAGCTACCGGGACACCTTCGGTGATGATGACAACCAGATCCATGCCAGCATCGATCGCCTCCACGACAGCACCCTTGGTGAATGCGGGGGGAACGAAGATGACGGACACGGTGGCACCGGTCTGCTCCTTCGCATCCGCGACCGTGCCAAACACGGGAACTGACACGGTTCCGGCAACCGCGTTGCCGGGGCCCACGGGGGTGACCTCGAAGTCGAGGGACTGACCGGCCTTCCTCGGGTTGGTACCACCCACGATCTGGGTACCCGCGTTCAGCATCCTTTGCGTGTGCTTCGAGCCCTCAGAACCGGTGATGCCCTGAACGATGACCTTGGAGTTCTTGTCGAGAAAAATAGACATGTCTTTTTGTTCCTTACGCCGCGAGCTCGGCGGCCTTGGCGGCAGCCCCGTCCATCGTGTCCATGATCGTCACAAGAGGATGCGCAGCCTCCACGAGAATGCGGCGCCCCTCCTCAACGTTGTTGCCGTCGAGGCGAACCACGATCGGCTTCGTCGCGGAATCGCCGAGGATGGCGAGGGCCTGCACGATGCCGTTGGCGACCTCGTCGCACGCAGTGATGCCACCGAAGACGTTGACGAACACGGAACGGACCTCATCATCACCGAGGATGACGTCGAGACCGTTGGCCATGACCGAGGCGGACGCGCCGCCACCGATGTCGAGGAAGTTCGCGGGACCAACGCCGTACTGTTCGCCCGCGTAGGCGACAACATCGAGCGTGGACATGACGAGTCCGGCACCGTTACCGATGATGCCGACCTGGCCGCCCTCGAGCTTGACGTAGTTCAGGCCCTTTTCCTTGGCCTTGGCTTCAAGCGGGTTCTCCGCCGACTTGTCGACGAGAGCCTCGTGGTCCTCGTGGCGGAAGGACGCGTTGTCGTCGAGCGACACCTTGCCGTCGAGGGCAATGATCTCGCCGTCGGGAGACTTGATGAGGGGGTTGACCTCAACGAGGGTCGCATCCTCCTTCACATACACCTTCCAGAGGGACAGGATGACCGGAACGATCTTGTCGGCGTCGTCCTTGCCGAAACCCGCCTGGTTGACGATATCGTAGGCGACCTCTTCGGTGATGCCAACGGTGGGGTCGACGGGGATGCGGGCGAGCGCCTCGGGGCGCTCAACTGCCAACTGTTCAATCTCCATGCCGCCCTCGCGCGAGCACATGGCGAGGTAGCGACGCTCGGAACGATCGAGCAGAACCGAGAAGTAGTACTCTTCGGCGATGTCGGCACCCTCAGCGATCATGACGCGTTGCACCGTGTGGCCCTTGATGTCCATTCCCAGAATCTGGGACGCCGCCTCTTCCACCTCCTCGGGGGTGCGAGCGAGCTTCACGCCGCCAGCCTTGCCACGACCACCGGTCTTGACCTGGGCTTTCACGACAAAAAGGCTTGAGTTCAACTGTTCGGCTGCTTGGCGAGCTTCCTGAGGAGTGGTGGCTACAAGACCTTCCAACACGGGTACGCCGTGCTTGGCAAAGAGGTCACGAGCCTGGTACTCGAAGAGGTCCACGGAGGAGATCCTTCCCATAACGTCTGGGTGTCTCGACTTCGAGACACCCAGACAAGGATAGCAAGGTCACGTCAGATACGTGACCTATTACCCACCCTGCGCGGTAAGTGTCTCAAATGCGGCCTGCACCGTTTCGGCAAAAAGATACATTCCCTCAATGTTTGGGTGGGTCTGATCCGCCTGCAACATGTGGGGTTCTGCGCTGACCGCGGCGTGCCAATCCGCAACCGCCACGTTCGGGTACTCGGACGCAATCTCCCTGATGATGTCGTTCGAGCCGTCGATGAAGGTGGACTGACCGTAGATCGTCACGATGACGATCATGCGATCGGGTCCCAACATGTCGATGACGTCGCGCACCACCTGGGGGTCGGGGATGCCGGCGTTGGTGCCGAAGTCGAGGATGACGGCCCTGCGAATCGTCCCGTTGTTCAGGCCCTCCTGAACGAGTGCGGGAGCTTCGTGCCACTGCCTGTTCGACTTCGCGATGAAGTTGAGTCCCGGGAACGTCACCTCGAGACCATCGGCCGCGGTCACGATCAGGGAGTCACCGATCGCGGTGATCTCCTCCCCCGTCGGCATCGCCCAGTCTGGGTTTCCAGAGTTCGACCCATTATCCGAATCCGAATCAGGGTCCGTCTCGGCATCGCTTGGCTCTTCATTGCCCTGGTCTTCTTGGCCCGGATCATCGCCTTCACCGGAGGTGTCCTCGCCGCTTGGATCGGGCTTCTCGCTTCCTTCGCCCTCACCAGGGGGTGGCTGTTCTTCCTCGCCTGGACCAGGTGGCTGCGCGGGATCTGCCCCGTTCTGCTCCTCGAAGCGTGCCTCGTTCTCCTCGATCTCGAGCTGAACGGAGGACTTCTCGGGAGCGACGGCAACTGCGATTCCGGTTCCTGTAGTCATGATGATGGTCGCAACTGTTAGTCCGACCGCGAGGGGGCTACGGGAGACAACGCGATCCCTCACTGCCGCCCACGTAGCCCTGAAACCGTTCTGGCGGATCGGGGTTTCGACATAGCGGAACGAGAGGTCGCAGATGAGGAAGGTGAGGGCCACCGCGACAAGCGAACGGATCCAGAAGGTCACGGAACCTGGTGCGGCCGGAACGATGAGGCTCATCATGACGAGGATCGGCCAGTGCCACAGGTAGATCCCGTAGGAGCGGTGACCTATCCATGTGGCCACGGGGTTGTCCGAGATCGTCGGGAGCTTGGATCCCGGTGCCAGCATCGATGCGATGAGAATGAGGGTCAAGATTGAGGACAGGAAGATGCCGCCACGGTAGGCAATGAGGGACTGGTCCGACAGCGTCAGCAAGAGTGCGATCAGACCAATGAAGGCGGCAATGCCAGCAACCTGGCTGTACTTCTGCCACGTTCCCGCCATCCAGGTTCCCGAGGGCGGCGACCAGGAGAACGCTAGAGCAATGCCGAGTGCGAGACCGAACAGGTGGGTATCGGTTCCGTAGTACACGCGGGTCAGGTTCATGGGGTCTGCTAAGACCGCCATCAAAACTCCCGACAGCAGCGCCAATCCCCCGGCAAGCCCAACTCGCGCCTTCCAGGTCCGGAGCAGCATGATGACTCCGATGAAGATGAGCGGCCACAGCAGATAGAACTGCTCCTCCACCGCAAGAGACCAGAAGTTCTTGAACAGCATCGGGGAGGTCTGGTCGAAGTAGGAGGAGCCGTTGGCGATCTCAAGCCAGTTCGACGAGAAGGTCAGCGCACCGAGCACCTGCCTGCCAATACCGACAAGTAAATCCCTGTTGATGAGCCCAGCGATGGGAACGACGGTCACGACGAGGAGAAGGAGCGCGGGCAGGAGCCTGCGTGCACGCCTCGTCCAAAAGCCCTTGAGGTCGACTCGTTTTGTCTTGCGAACCTCGCGAAGGAGAAGTGTCGTGATGAGGAAGCCGGAAACAACGAAGAAGATGTCGACGCCAAGGAAACCGCCGGGCAGGGCTCCTGGAGTGATGTGGTAGATGACAACAGCAACAACAGCGAGCGCCCTCAGGCCATCAAGACCGCGGATCATTCCACCCGGGTCTGCCATCGGGTGACGGCGCGCTTTACGCCGCCCCTGTGCTTCTGTGCTCATCTCGCCCCCTTCAATCCTGGGAACAACCTTAATTGGGTCCCGGACAAACTGCAGGAGGTGACTCGCCGCAATGCACCGGGCCGCCAAGCAGGGAACTTACGCTTAGACGACGCATATTCACATCTGTCACAGCTGTATCAAAGCGGCTCCATGAGCCCCTGCCATGCGCAGCGCCCTCGCAGGATTCAGGATTCTGGATTCTTGGGCGAGTATGAGCTGTACGGCAGCATCGAAAAAGCCCAGGCTCTACGAGCCTGGGCCACTTCGACGATGATCGCGATGGCGTTCCGTTGACGGGCGGTGTTCCGTTTACTCAGGCAGAGTCAGCGGAGCCATGGCGAGCATGAGGCGCTTGGTCTTGGAGTCGAACTTGACCTTTGCGACCCTGTTGGCGCCAGCGCCTTCAAGCTCCATGACCGTGCCAGCACCGAAGGAGCGGTGGATGACGGTGTCGCCAACCTTGAGGGAGGCGAGAGCACCGAGGCTCTCCTCTTCCTTCTTGGCGCGTTCTGCTCGTGCCGCCTTCGCCTCCTCTGCGGCCTTCTGGCGTTCGGCCTCGAGCTCCGCCTGGCGGGCCTGGAGCCGTTCGAGATCGGCTGGGTTGAGGGAGTCCTGCGGGCGGGTAGACTGCTTGCGCTTTGGCCCACCATCGAGCCTGCCCGGCTTCACCTTGCCGGAGGATCGTTCCCCACCTCCACTGCTGGACTGGGAGAAGTCGGGACTGGAGTACTTGGTCGTGCTGGAGCGTCGCAGTACGTCCCCCGCGGAGTATTCCCTGCGCCAATCGACGAGGTCCTCGGGGATCTCGTCAAGGAAACGGGAAGGCGGGAGCTCCTGGGGCGCGCCCCACTGGCTCCGCACCGCTGCGCGGGAGATGTAGAGGGTTTCGCGGGCACGCGTCAGTGCCACGTAGGCGAGGCGGCGCTCTTCCGACAGCTCGAACGGGTCGGCCAGCGACCTCATGTGCGGGAATGTGCCGTCCTCGAGGCCGGTCACGAACACGACGGGGAACTCGAGGCCCTTCGCGGTGTGGACGGTCATGAGCGTGACCTCACCTTCGTCCACTCCCCCGTCATCAGGCAACTGGTCGGAGTCGGACACGAGTGCCACGTGCTCAAGGAAGTCCCCGAGCCCAGCATCCGGGTTGGTTGTCTTGAACTCGGTCGCAACGGAGTGCAGTTCTGCCAGGTTGTCGACGCGCGCCTCGTCCTGCGGATCCTCCGAGCTGCGCAGCTCGTCCATGTAACCCGACTTGGACATGAGCTCATCGAGAATGTCTGCGGGGGCGGAACCCTTCTCAGCCATGTCACGTGCCTCTTCAAGAAGGGTGCGGAAGTCGACGATGGTGTTCTCGGCGCGGGTGGCGAGACCCATGACTGGGCCACGAGGGGATTCCTCGTTCTTCACATCCGCGAGCGCACCACCAAAGGACAGTCCGTACCGGAGAGCATGGGTAGCGACGGCCTCCTCGGCCTTCGCTCCGAGCCCGCGGCGCGGAGTATTGAAGACACGGCGAAGCGCAACCGTGTCATCGGGGTTGGCAACGACCTGCAGGTAAGCAAGTGCGTCCTTGATTTCCTTGCGCTCGTAGAACCTGGTGCCACCAATGAGGCGGTACGGAATACCCGCGCGGATGAGCATTTCCTCGATGGCGCGGGACTGTGCGTTCGCGCGATAGAAGATCGCAACATCGGACCACTTGCGCTTCGGGTGGAGGGACTCGAGTTCCTCGATGAGGAAGCGTGCCTCGTCGTGTTCCGAGTCGGCCACGTAGCCGATGACCTTGTCACCCGCTCCCTGGTCGGTCCAAAGCTTCTTGGCCCTGCGGTTCGGGTTGTTGGCGATCACGGCGTTGGCTGCGGACAGGATGTTCTGTGTTGAGCGGTAGTTCTGCTCGAGCAGGATCGATGTGGCCGACGGGTAGTCATCTTCGAAGGATTCGATGTTACGGATCGTGGCGCCACGGAAGGCGTAGATGGACTGGTCGGCGTCACCAACGACCGTCAACTCACCCATGTTCTCCCCTGTGCCCGTCAGGACCTTGATGAGAACGTACTGGGCGTGGTTCGTGTCCTGGTACTCGTCGACCAGGATGTGGCGGAAGCGGCGCTGGTAGTGCTCGGTGATGAGCGGATGCGACTGGAGGAGATTCACGGTCGTCATGATGATGTCGTCGAAGTCGAGTGCGTTTGCTGCCTTCAGACGATCCTGGTACGCGCGGTAAGCGGCAGCGACAGTGACATCGGCCTGATCGGTCAGGTTCCGTGCGAAGTCATCCGGATCAATGAGCTCGTTCTTCAGATCCGAGATCCTGCGCAGCAGGGACTTCGGGGTTGCCACCCGAGA
The DNA here is from genome assembly GCF_041440645.1 of Flaviflexus sp. Lineage (GTDB taxonomy): Bacteria > Actinomycetota > Actinomycetes > Actinomycetales > Actinomycetaceae > Flaviflexus. Next base: position 37,894 of record NZ_JASDVN010000048.1, read on the forward strand.
GTCGATTGCCTCTTCTCGGCACACCTGGTTCATGAGGCGGAGAGAATCGGCAGAGTCGTAGATCGTGAACGAGGATCTCATGCCGAGAGCCTCGTGCTCCGCACGGAGAATCCTCACGCAGGCCGAGTGGAAGGTGGAGATCCACATGCGGTTCGCAACGGGACCGAGGAGGCCCTGCAGGCGCTCCCTCATCTCCTTCGCGGCCTTGTTCGTGAACGTAATGGCGAGGATCTCGCCGGGACGTGCACGGCCCGTCTCAACGAGGTAGGCGATGCGATGGGTGAGGACGCGGGTCTTGCCCGAGCCGGCACCGGCGATCACGAGAAGGGGGCTCCCCTCGTGCACAACCGCGGCACGCTGCTGTGGGTTGAGACCTTCGGTCAGCCGCTCTGCGCCACTGGCCTGCACCTGGGGTGCAGATTCGCGTGACTGTGCCCCCGCCGGTGCGGCCGGGGCTTGCGGCGCAGCGGCAGCGCCAGCGGCCTGGGCCGCGACCTTCTGACGCAGGCGATCGAGTGCTGAAAGTGGCTGAGAAGGCATCGACGAAAGTCCTCTAGATAGCTATCGCAGGGAAGCGAAAAACCGAGTTACTGGTGTGCGCGGATCGTACACGAAATGGTACATCCGACCTTGGGGGTGGTGGCGACTAAGAGTGTCAGACGATGACGGCGATGGCGACGTTGGCGGCCACGAGCGCCGCAATGCCTCCGAAGAAGCCTGCGCTCAGCTTCTCCTGTCGGCCGCCCCAGATCGCCATGCCGCTAATAACCAGGGCAACGACGAGCTTGATACCGATCTTCATGTGGTTGACGTCGTAGTCGTTCATCTCGGCGACGCCCACGAGAAGCAGGCCGGTTGCGAGGGCGCCGAGTGCACCGTGCAGAAGACCCTTCGGCATTTCCTTGGTCTTCAGGGAGGCGATGGCGTAGCCAAAGACGAGAGCCCAGCTGAGGAGGTGGAGGATGATCAGAATAGAACGCACAATATCCATGCCTGCCAGCCTAACGTCTCGAACTTGCCACTTCGAGCTTCGAACATTCGTTTCGTGGAGAGTTTACCCACATCACATTTGACACCGTTTTGCGCTACACGAATCTGCACAAGTAGCCGCTCGAACCTAGGTCACTTGATATCTCTCGTCGTGGCTGACGTTCCACTTCTAGGCACGGAAGCACTGGGACCAGTCACATGCAATGGAAGCCTTCACCACCATATACAAAGAGGAAGGCGCACGACCTGCGCCGTGCACCTTCCTCTGATTACTGATGAGCTATTGACTAGCTGTCACTCGTCTCAGGCGTTGGTCACTTCGTTCTGCTTGCGACCAGCGGAGACCATGGTTGCGCCCATGAGGAGCATCCAAACACCAACACCGATTGCGAAGAGCGAGACGCCGTATGCGAGGACCGAGGTAAAGAGCGAGGAGCGCAGGAACGAAGCGTTCATCATCGTGGTGCGCTGTGCCTGGTACTCAGCAGCCGCATCGGTGTCGCCGTCTTCTTCAGCCTGGTTGGCGAGAGCGCCGAGAGTTGCGTAGGTTTCGCCACCGGAGATGGCGAGGGCGTGCTTGTTGATGACCTCTGCCTGTGCGTAGGCGGTGAGGGGTCCACCAACCTGCTTGCCACCGAACATCGAAGCATCTGCCGACACGGTGATGTCTTCTGCCTTGAGCTGGCTGGTAACCAGACCCCATGCAACGCCGCCCGTACCCACGAACAGAACGCCAAAGATCAGAGTGACAATGCCGGTGATCTTCCCAAGCTTCGTGAACATAACTTCCTCCTTCGGGGCAACCCCTGTTGCTCCCGCTTTCTCGAGCAAACCCTTGCTTGCTCTGTTGACTCAAATTTATGGGGTGCCGAAACGGGCAACAAGTATACATTTGATACCGCGACGCCAACCTTGCGTAAATCGGCGGAATCCCGGTAACTTTATGAAACCTAACGTGCTACGCATCACATTGATGGCAATTCGGACACTAATATTCATACTTCAATTCGGACAAATTGCCCCATTGTTTATTCAGTTTTCTGGATATATTCATAAACTTAGGGAAGACAAAGGTCCCAATTTGACAGGGCAAAATGGTCCACTATTCCGATTTGGCCTCCGCTCCACCCCCGAAGCGACTCGTTTGAGACGGGCATAACACGTGTCGTATAGCCGGTTTCACAGGTTAGTCTGAGTTTTTCTTCTGCCACTTCCGTGACGGCTTCCAGGGATCTATTGATATGCAGTGCTTGGCACCGCCGTCAGAGAGCTCCTAGAGAGCCAAAGTGGCACCTCGCCACGTGCCACCAACGGGAGTAGAACGTCCGCCGAAGCACCTTCAGAGTTACTGTCCAAGCCTCCATCTCGAAACCAGCCAGAGGCGTGCCCAGGGCCTCCTTGAGTGCGCTCCCCCTGTCCAGCCAAACCGCCGGGCTCCCACTGGTTCTAATTGATGGGTGGCTGAAGCCGTTCCGAGTGATGTGCGCCCGAAGCAGTTCTGAGTGATGGGTGCTCGAATCAGTTCTGAATGATGTGTGCCTGAAGCCGTTCCATGCCAGGCGTGTCCGAAGAATCGTGCCGAAGGCGACCTGGACTCTCGACGCGTGTTCCGCTCCTCCAGCTCGCCTCACTCCGCTACCCCAGACCGTACGAGTCCGAGTTGGGCTGATTCACGCCCCGCTTCACACTGCCTTCACACGCCCTGCGTCGCACTTACGAACTTGGCCAACTCTCATCCCACGGCTTCACGCTCGACTATTCGCTCACCTCAGTCATGAGACATGAGCCCGACATGAGTGAAGGGCACGACCATGGTCGTGCCCTTCGTGAGTTACCCTGCGCAGCGTCTCAGCTCCGAGGAGGTTCCTCCCTCAATTACTCCCACTCAATGGTGCCCGGGGGCTTGGAGGTCACGTCAACAACAACTCGGTTGACCTCCGCCACGGAGTTGGTGATGCGGTTAGAGATCTTCGCGATCACGTCGTAGGGCAGTCGCGACCAGTCCGCCGTCATCGCATCCTCTGAGGACACGGGACGAAGCACGATCGGGTGGCCGTAAGTACGACCATCGCCCTGAACACCGACGGAACGAACGTCTGCGAGCAGCACGACCGGGCACTGCCAGATCTCGGAATCGAGACCGGCCGCCGTGAGCTCCTCGCGGACAATGAAGTCAGCGCGACGGAGAATGTCGAGACGCTCCCCTGTGACCTCACCGATGATGCGGATGCCGAGTCCGGGACCCGGGAACGGCTGGCGGCCCACGATGACCTCGGGGATGCCGAGTTCGCGGCCCACTGCACGAACCTCGTCCTTGAACAGCTCGCGCAGCGGTTCGCACAGCTCAAACTGGAGGTCGTCGGGAAGGCCGCCCACGTTGTGGTGCGACTTGATATTGGCTGCGCCCTCGCCGCCACCGGACTCAACAACATCCGGGTAGAGGGTGCCCTGAGCGAGGAACTTGACCCCGCCTTCCTCCTCGGAAACCATGCGGGCGGCGCGTTCGAAGGAACGGATGAACTCGCGTCCGATGATCTTGCGCTTCTCTTCGGGGTCGGTGACGCCGATGAGGGCGTCGAGGAAGATCGCGGAGTCATCGACCGTGATGAGCTTGACGCCGATGGCTTCAACGAAGTCCCGTTCGACCTGCTCGCGCTCCCCTGCTCGCAGCAGGCCGTGATCGACGAACACGCAGGTGAGCTGATCGCCAACTGCTTTCTGTACGAGAGCCGCGGCCACGGCAGAGTCAACACCGCCGGACAGGCCACAGATGACCCTGTCGGTTCCGATCTGGTTACGGATGCGGGAGACCTGCTCATCAATGATGGAGCCGGTGCTCCAGTTGGACTCGAGTCCCGCGCCCTCGCGCAGGAAGCGCTCGAGGAATGCCTGTCCACCCGGGGTGTGGCGGACCTCGGGGTGCCACTGGACGCCGTACAGCTTGCGTTCGGGATCCTCGAAGGCGGCAACGGGTGCACCCTTCGAGGTGGCGGTGACGGTGAAGCCTTCGGGGGCAACGGACACGGCATCGCCGTGGCTCATCCACACCGACTCGTCGTTACCTTCACCAAGCAAGCCACCCGACACCTCGATGTCAGTGTGGCCGTACTCGCGCTCACCGGTCTTGTCGACGGTGCCGCCCAGGGCCGCAGCCATGGACTGGAAGCCGTAGCAGATGCCGAGAACGGGAACGCCGGCCTCAAGCAGGTTCTTATCGAGCGAGGGTGCACCCTCGGCGTAGACGGAGGCGGGACCACCGGACAGGATGATCGCTGCGGGATCCTTGTCGAGGAGCTTCTCGGTCGCGATCGTGTGCGGCACGATCTCGGAATAGTAGCCGGCTTCGCGCACGCGACGTGCGATGAGCTGTGCATACTGGGCTCCGTTGTCGACAACGTAAACGGTTTCGTGTTCCATCGTGTCCTACCTTTCGCGCTCTGCCTTGAGGCGTGAGATCTGTGCGCGCCGCAGGGCGCGGCCCTCCACCGCATCGAGGGCCCCGGGGAGGTCCTCGCGATACCAGGATGCCGCCTTGCGTTCGAGAACGAAGGAAAGGACGGGCACCACACCGGCAAGGATGAGATAAATCATACGGCTAAAGCTCCAGCGCATAACTGACCAGAGATTGAAGACCGCAAGGACGTACACGACGTAGATCATGCCGTGCACGATTGCCACCCACGTGCCGAGAACGGGCTCGTGGTTTCCGTTCACATCGACCAGGTACTTCAGCACCATCTCCAGCACGAGGAGCAGGAGCCAGAAGCCGGTGATGTATGCCATGGCGCGGTAGAAAGCCATGGCGACCTGGGCCTTCTTGCCCGCGTCCTGACGCGCAACCCGCGCCAGCTCCACCTCTTCTTCAGTTGGTTCAGGCAATGCTGAGGCCACGTCACATCCTTTACTCGGCATCTTGTTACTCAACCCTATAGTAGGGCGCAAAATTGGGGGTGAGCACTTCCGCCTAGTGGTCGCTAGACTGTCGTGGTGTTTTCCTTTCCTCCGGTTGTCGATAAACCCCTGCCCGCATACAGGCCGCGGGCAATCATGGCCGATTTCATCACCTCATCAAAGGTGCAACTGACCACGGCCACCATTTTCCGTTCCATCCAAGAAGTCGTTGGTGCCCTCACACCCGTTGTTCTCGGTATTGCGCTCGACTCGGGCATGGAGCACGGCGCGACCACTGCCGTGTGGACGATCGCAGGCTGGCTGACAGTGCTGGCCATCGTCCAGGCCTTCGCCATGTCGATGGGCCACGGCTACGAGATCGTGTCCTGGCTGCGCACCACCATGCGCGCCGTCACCCAGTTGCACAATCACGTGACCAGATCCGGCCCTGCCATCCTCCGCACGAAATCGAGCGGGGAGGTTGTCGCCACCGCCATGAGCGATGCCGAACACGTCGGTAACCTGGTCGAATTCATTCCCCGCCTCGTCGGCGGGCTTTTTGCGTTCCTGACCGTTGCGATGGTTCTGCTCAACCAAAACGTCGGTCTCGGGCTTGTGGTTCTCATCGGTGTTCCGATCATCACCGCTCTCGCTTCCCTCCTGATCAGGCCCCTGCAGAGCCGACAGCAGCTCCAACGCGACGAGCAGGGCAAGCTCACGGCCCTCGGCACTGACACGGTTGCGGGCCTGCGTGTTCTGCGCGGCATTGGCGGCGAGGAACAGTTCGCGAAACGCTACGCCGAGCAGTCGCAGAAGGTGCGTATGGCGGGCAACAAGGTTGCCTACCTGCAGTCGTGGATCGATGGCCTCCAGATTCTCATCCCCGGCCTCTTCACGTCCTTCGTCATGTGGCAGGGTGCCCTCCTCGCGCTCGACGGTGACATCTCGGTCGGCGACTACACCGCCCTGTTCGGCCTCACCGTTTACCTGGTACGTCCCCTCCAGATCGTCATGATGGTCGTGACCCAGTTCGGTCGCGCACGCGTTGGTGCACGCAAGATGTTCAACATCTTCCGCATCCAGCCGATCTCCGGCACCCTGGCCGAACGCGTCGCCTCAGAGACAGATACCGCCGATCGCGAGTACGTGAGCGCAGCTGCCCGGGCCGCAACGAGCGGTGCGTCCACGAACTCCACCAGCGCGGAGTGGAGCTCCGCCTCTCAGGAGGCAGGTTCCGCTCATCAGGAGACGGGTTCCGCCTCGGTCTTCGATGGTCCAATCGTTGACAACGTGACCGGCATCGAGATCAAGCCGGGAATCTCCACGGCGATCGTGTCGAGCGCGCCGCAGCAGGTGGCTGAGCTCGCGGAGCGTCTTGCTCGCATCGACGACGAGGTTGCCGACGTCACGGCATCAGGTGTCGACGTGCGGACGCTACCAATCGTTGATGTGCGTGAGAACGTGCTGCTTGCGCGAGCAACTCCCGAGCTCTTTGGCGGTCAGCTTCGCTCCGTCATCGACGCCGCCACCCCGTACGCGATCATCGATCAGCCGCTCGCCAAGGCCCGCGCCGAGGTCTTTGGACCCGCGGCAGTCACGAAGACAGAGATTGATCCGAAGCGCGATGAGGAGATCCTTGACGCGCTCGACGATGCTGATGCTCACGACGTGCTGTCCTCCCTCGACAACTCGCTCTCGGGTGAGGTCACGGAGAAGGCTCGTTCCCTGTCCGGTGGTCAGCGCCAGCGCGCAGCCCTCGCTCGCGCCATCCTCGACTCCCCCAAGGTTCTCGTTCTCGTGGAACCCACCTCGGCTGTCGACTCCCACACGGAGGACAGGATCGCGCAGCGCCTGACCGAACGCCGGGCAGGCAAGACCACAATCATCACCTCCGGCTTCCCGCTCATTCTCAACAGGGTCGACGAAGTCGTTCTCCTCGAGGATGGTCGGGAAGTCATTCGCGGGTCCCACGATGACCTGCTTGCTCGTTCTTCCGCGGGCGATCCACTAGCACAGCGCTACGAGTGGGTCGTCACCCGCCAGTCCGGTGAGGAATCATGAACCAGATCCTTCCCATTGCCGACAATCGGCAGGTCATCGCCTACGCCAAGGAGATTCTCTCCCGGCACAAGTGGCGGTTTGTTGCCATCGTCGTCATCCACGCCCTCGCGTCCGTCAGCTCACTTGCCGTCCCGTTTATCGTCGGTAAGCTTGTTGACGCCGTCCTCGACGGCACGACCCGGTCCTACGTGTCCGCCGCGATCCTCATCGTCATCGGCTCGTACCTCATCTACGCGATCCTGACCCGCTCGGTCCAGCTCCGCACCCGTGTCCTGGGCGAGCAGGTGTTTGCCGAGGTGCGCGAGGAGTTCCTCGAGTCGGTCACGACCCTGCCGCTCTCGACGGTCGAGTCGGCCGGTACGGGTGACCTCCTGTCCCGCACCACGAACGACGTGGATCGCATCCAGTGGATCGTGCGCTTCGGCCTACCCGCGATCATCACCTCCGCGATCACGATCATCATCACGATCATCATGGCGGTCGTGGCCTCTCCCCTGGTCTCGCTCTCCCTCCTGACGGGCGTACCCTTCGTCGTGGTTGCCGCGGTTCGCTACCTGAAACGCGCCCGCCCCGTCTACCTGTGGAACGCACAGGCGTGGGCAGGCCTCAACTCCGTGGTCGCAGAGTCGGTCGAGTTCGTTGGCACAATCGACGCCATGCACCTGGGTGAACCCCGCCGCAACCGCATGCGCACCGTGGTGGATGCTGGCGCCTGCGCATCCGAGTCCCAGGCAGCGAAGCTCCGCATGGAGCTGTTCTTCTTCCTGTTGTTTGGTTGTGCGCTACCGACCGCCGTGGCGGTCGTGTGGGGCGCTCACCTCATCAGCCTCGATGCGGTCTCAATCGGCATGGTCGCAACCGTTGCGCTCTACACTGCTCAGCTCCGCAACCCGCTCGTCGAGTTCCTCATGTGGCTGGATGAGCTGCAGGTGGCATCCGTGTCCCTCGCCCGCATCGTCGGCGTCCGCCTCGTGGAGAACGACCGCGTTGCCACCGGTGAGAAGCCCCAGGGAGACAACCTGGTGGCCAAAGACGTGCGGTACGCGTACCGGGAGGGCAAGGATGTCCTGAAGGGCATCAACCTTGATCTTGTTCCCGGTGAGCGGCTCGCCATCGTCGGTCCGTCCGGTGCCGGCAAGTCCACCTTCGGTCGCATGCTGGCCGGCATCCACCCTCCCACGGGCGGTTCCGTCACGGTCGGTGGGGTCAACCTCGTTGACCTGACAGAGGAGGAACTCCGTGGCCAGGTCGCTCTCGTCACCCAGGAGCACCACGTGTTCGTCGGCACCCTTGCACACAACCTCCGCCTCGCCAAGGCCGATGCAACCGATGAGGAGCTGCGGGATGCTCTGCGTTCCGTCGATGCGCTGCGCTGGGTGAACGAGCTGGAGAACGGGCTCGAGACGGAGGTCGGTTCCGGTTCAAAGACGCTGACTCCGGCGGAGGCCCAGCAGATCGCCCTCGCCCGCCTCGTCCTCCTCAACCCCCACACGGTGGTGCTGGACGAAGCGACCTCCCTCATCGATCCCCGTTCGGCACGGAGCCTCGAGGCGAGCCTCAGCGCAGTGCTGGATGCTCGCACCGTCATCGCCATCGCCCACCGCCTCTACACGGCCCACGACGCCGATCGCGTTGCCGTGATCGAGGATGGTCTCATCAGCGAGCTCGGAACCCACGACGAACTGGTGAATGCTGGTGGAGCGTACGCGAAGCTCTGGGAAACCTGGCACCGGGAGCGCTGAGCAATGGCGAGTTCTCGGTAGCCTCTGGCAGTACGTACCCGCATGCGCCGGGTAACCAGGCCTGGGGCCGCCGGACTGGTGTCGGGCGGCCCCTTCCCTATCCCTCTGTCCTCCTTGTGTCACTGCGTTCTCCTTGCGTTAATCACATGGTGGGATGGGGCCTGAGAACGATCACCACGGCGGTCAGATGCGTGCATAGTTGTGCCCGCACATCCTATGCTTGTGCTCTGCCTTCTCGGACTTTCCGTTTCTTTCTGTACGGAACCTCTCCGCGTAACTGAACGGCAGAAACCCCTTCGATGACGCTTTGATAGGAACACTTATGCCTTCAGCTCGTTCTGTCCCCCTGGCTCTCACCGCTCTCGCAGCGGGTGGTTTTGCCGTGGGTACAACGGAGTTCGCCTCCATGAGCCTCATCCCCTGGATCGCAACCGACCTTGGTATCACCAATCCGCAGGCGGGTTGGGCCGTGAGCGCCTACGCGATTGGCGTGGTCGTTGGTGCACCTCTCATTACGGCGTTGACGTCGAAGATGGACAGGAAGAACCTGCTCATCTGGAGCTCGATCCTCTTCTCGGCTGGCAACCTGCTGACCGTGTTCGCACTTGATCTGCCCACCCTGTTGGCGGCCCGGTTCCTGACCGGCCTCCCCCACGGCATCACCCTGGGCATTGCGGCGGTCATTGCCGCGAGCCTGGTCCGCCCCGAGAAGCGCGGCACCGCCATGGCACGCACCATGCTGGGACTGACTATCGCGAACATCATTGGCGTCCCTGCCGCAACCTGGATGGGGTCGACCTTTGGGTGGCGTTGGGCTTACGTGATCATCGCGGCCATTGGTCTGCTCACCATGCTGGCTCTGTTCAAGTTCCTGCCGCCAGTTCCGGCTGAGAAGACCTCTTCGGCCCGTGCCGAGCTCAAGTCCATGACCCGCGTCCAGGTGTGGTTGCCGCTCGTGGCGGGCGCCGTTGGTTTTGGTGGCTCGTTCGCGTTCTACACCTACATCACGCCCACCATGACCGAGGTGACGGGGATTCCGGATGAGTACCTGCCCTGGGTTCTCGTTCTCTACGGGTGTGGCATGACCGTGGGTTCACTCGTGGCCGGCCCCTGCATCGACCGCTCCATCGACAAGTCCGCTCTCGCTGGGGTGCTGGGCATGGCGGTGATCCTGAGCCTCATGTCGATCTTCATGCACATCTGGTATGTGGTACTCCCCCTCATGTTCCTCAACGCGATTGCGATGAGCCTGTTCACGACCGGCCTGCAGGCACGACTGCTCCGTGCCGCGTCCGATGCTCCGAACATGTCGGCCGCCATGAATCACGCCGCCTTCAATGCCGCCAACGCCCTCGGCGCCTACCTCGGTGGTGTCGTTGTGACCGCCGGCTTCGGATACCGCGCCCCCTCCATGGTCGGCGTTCTCCTCGCCCTGGCCGGAACTCTCATCCTTCTCGTCGCCTTCGGACTCAACCGGAGCTCAAAGACCGCGGATACGGCCGCACCCGCCGAACCGGTGGCGGTGACAGCCCCCTGATCAATGTCGTTCCACGCCCGGATCCATCCTCGAGGCCATCAGAATCCCGCACCGATACGACCGGCGGATTCTGGTGGCCTCTGGTCGTTCCCGATCTTTCGGAACCCCAAATGGAAATAGAAAAAGGAATTCGAGAAATAGAAAAACGAATTCAGAGGACATCCACAACGGGAGTCTCAGTGGACGTTGGCGGTACCGTAGAGGACAAGACCCAAATTCAGGAGAGTACATGCCATTGACGGATTCAACATCGGCGCGCGAAGCACTTCGCGCCGCCTTGAAGGACGCCATGAAGGGCAGGGGACGCGACGCCGGAACAGCCCTGCGGTCGGCGCTCGCAGCGATCGACAATGCTGAAGCCGTTGACGCTAGTCCAACGAAGCTCGAGACAACGAGCGAGCACGTAGCGGGAGCGTCGATAGGCGCTGGCTCCGCAGAAGCGATGCGTCGAGAGCTTTCCGAGGTCGAGATTCGAGCCATTCTTGAGCGTGAGATGAGCGAGCGCATAGAGGTGGCACAAGAGTTTGAATCGCTGGGACAGCTGGGCGAAGCTGCACGACTTCGACGCGAAGCCGAGGCTCTCGCCCCGTTTATTGGCTGACGCGTCTCTCGATCCTGGGTCGCCAACTAGGAGTCGTTTGTCGCCCATGTCAGCAACATGCGGCTAACTCTCACACCTGGCCACGTCGGAACAACTCACATGACCAATGCGGCAAATTACGAGCAAATGACCGACGTTGTCCTCATCCGACGTAAGTCGTGCTCACGTATTGAAGGTGTCAGCGTCAGTACTACTTCTCAGAGTCGGATCCTGCCGATGCGGACTCCGGTGAGGGTTGGGAAGTTGAAGACTCCTCTTGAGTCAGGAACTCTTCCGCCCACTCATCAAGCATTCTCTCTTCACGCTTGGAGTGGACGGTGGAGCGCAGGATGCGGAACCAGATGAAGAGAGCAAAGCCGGCAAACACAACCCATTCGACTGCGTAGGCGGCGTTCTGGAGGTTGAAGCCGCCCTCTTCCGTGGGCTTGGGTGCCGATGCGTGGCGAACCCCGTCGGGGGACGTGGCTTCTGCTGTGACACTGATGGTTTCACCTGCGTCGATGGCCGCGGGGTCCACGCTCGTGGGCGTGAACTCGACAATGTATCCGGAGAGGATGGGGCCACCCCACGCGTTCACGAGTTCGGCAGGAGAGATCGATACCGCGGTCTCGTCCGTGAGGCCACCGATGGAGTCCTCCGGGGCCGCGAGGTACCCGAAGACCGTGACCTCGCCATCGGGGACGGAGGGAAGCTCTGTTCCGGGTTCAACCCAGCCGCGAATGATTGGGGCCCTCGCCCCAGCATCGGGTCCTTCGGTGATGGTGAATTCGGCAAGGATGAGGTCGGCTGGTTCGCCGTTGACTGCGCGATCGAGGACGCGGAGCTGATTCTCATCAAAGGTTCCGGTCACGTACACGGGCCTCGCGTACTCGTCCGAGGTCATGTTGGTCTGGGCGCGGAGGACATTGCCGAGGGGTTCGGCAGGTGAGTTCAGTCTCTCCTGGTGCTCGGCCGTGATCCGTTCGGCTCCCCGAGCCGTGGCTCGCTCAAGCTGCCAATATCCGAGCCTGATGCATACACCAGCGGCAATGGCCAGAAAGATGAACAAAACAATCATTTTTGGGGTGAAAGCTTCCCTCACCCAGTCCCAACCGCGGCCCCGTTCTTCCATGTGTTGATCCTATGTCACTTTTGCCATGATCCAAGACATTGGTCCCCCTGATGACCGATACTGTATATATCAGGACGAACCTCTGCGGAAGGAAAACTCGTGACCGACTCGCTGTACCTGGCATCAACCGAACAGGTGACCGGCGGCATTGAAATAGCTCAGCAAATTGTGGATATTCTGCGCACCAAGTACGACAGGGTGGGCGTTTTCCGCCCCTACGTCAACGGTCCGGCAGAGGAAGATCCCATCGTTCAGCGATTTGATGCGGGGCATGGCACAACGCGTGACCACTACTTCGAAGATGAAGCGTCCGCCATGAACGCCATCATGCGTGCCTACCGCAAGTTTGCAACAGACTACGACGCAGTACTCCTTGTTGGTCATACCGAAGGTGACCCCGTCAACCCCGGTCTTATCGGTCGTTCCGGCCGCACCGCAGCCAACGTTGGCACCACGATCGGCATGGTTGTCGACGCGAGCCGCAGGAGCGTGGACAGGACCGCGGGTTACATCGATCTCGCGGCAGGGGAGATGGGTGCGGCACACGTGCCGATCACGTCCGTGTTCCTCATCAACCCCCAGGAGGGTCTCGTTGACGAGATCAACGAGGACCACCCGGACATCCCGGTCTTTGCCGGCGCGGTCGATGAGCGAATCCTCGATGTGTTTACTCAGAAGCCCGCCATCCGCCCGCCCCTCATGTTCCAGTCGGAGCTGATGGAGCGTGCTCGCGTGGATCGCAAGCGCGTTGTCCTGCCCGAGGCTGACGACGATCGCGTGCTCCAGGCGGCCTCGATCATCCTGTCCAACGATGTCTCCGACATCGTTCTCCTGGGCAACAAGGACGAGGTCCTTGCCCGCGCCGCGGAGCGCGGTTACGACCTGTCGAAGGCGGAGATCATCGATCCAACCGACGAGTCCTACATGTCCCGGTACGCCCCGGAGCTCGCTCGCCTGCGCGCCAAGAAGGGCATGACCGAGGAACAGGCCGTGGAGAAGCTCAAGGACCTATCCTACTTCGCAACCATGATGGTGCACATGGGGGACGCTGACGGCATGGTGTCGGGTGCGAACCACACGACCGCGGAAACTATTGTTCCGTCGTTCCAGATCATCAAGACCAAGCCGGACACCTCGATCGTTTCCTCCGTGTTCCTCATGCTCATGGCCGACCGCGTTCTCGTGTATGGCGACTGCGCCGTCAACACGAACCCGACCCCCCAGCAGCTTGCCGACATCACCATCTCCTCCGCGGAGACCGCGAAACAGTTCGGTGTCGACCCGAGGATCGCGCTCCTGTCCTACTCAACCGGTTCCTCCGGCACCGGCGCAGACGTTGAGGCAGTCGTTGAGGCAACGCGACTCGCACGTGAGAAGAACCCGGATCTGCTCATCGAGGGCCCGATCCAGTATGACGCTGCTGTCGACCCGAACGTGGCACGTAAGAAGATGCCGAACTCGCCCGTAGCTGGCAAGGCCAACGTCTTCATCTTCCCGTCACTCAATGCCGGAAACATTGGCTACAAGGCCGTTCAGCGCTCCTCCGGCGTGATCGCTGTCGGCCCGATCCTCCAGGGCCTCAACAAACCCGTCAACGACCTCTCCCGCGGCGCCCTCGTCGACGACATCGTCAACACGATCGCGATCACGGCAGTCCAGGCACAGAACTAGCTCGAAGGGTATTCCATATGACAGTCCTCGTCATTAACTCCGGTTCCTCATCCATTAAGTACCAGCTTGTTGATCCGGAGTCGGGCGAAGCAATTGCCGTGGGTCTCGTCGAGCAGATCGGCGAAGAATCTAGCCACATTAAGCACACCTACAAGGGTGAGAAGCACGAGTACGATCAGCCGATTGCTGATCACGGTGAGGGACTCCGATTCGTTCTCGACCTATTCGAGAACATTGGCCCGAAGCTCGCGGACGCCCACATTGAAGCCGTTGGTCATCGTGTTGTTCAGGGCGGTAACCACTTCGATGGTCCCGCACTCGTAACCCAGGAAGTTCGTGACCTCATTGAGGAGCTGGCACCGCTCGCTCCTCTCCACAATCCCGCGCACCTGCGCGGCATTGACGTGGCACGCGAGCTCCTCGACGTCCCGCACGTCGTCGTGTTCGACACTGCCTTCTTCCAGTCCCTCCCCGAAGAGGCTGCCCGCTACGCACTCGACCGCGAGATCGCTGACAAGTACTCGATCCGTCGCTACGGCGCTCACGGCACCTCCCACCAGTTCGTGGCGCAGGCGGTTGCGGACTACGTTAGTCGCGATGATCTCAAGCAGATCGTCCTCCACCTCGGTAACGGCGCATCGGTATCCGCAGTCCTGAACGGCAAGGCAGTCGACACGTCGATGGGTCTCACCCCGCTCGAGGGCCTGGTCATGGGCACCCGCACGGGCGACATCGATCCCGCGGCGATCTTCCACCTGTCCCGCGTTGGTGGCCTCTCGATCGACGAGATCGACAACCTGTTCAACAAGCAGTCCGGCCTTAAGGGTCTTGCTGGAGTAAACGACATGAGGGCCGTGTGGTCGCTCGCTGAGAGCGGCGATGCTCACGCACGCGAGGCACTCGACATCTACGTGCACCGCATCGTCAAGTACATCGGCTCCTACGCGGCCGTCATGGGTGGCCTCGACGTCATCGCCTTCACTGCCGGCATCGGCGAGAACGACGACCTGCTCCGCGCAGAGGTCCTCGAGCGTCTCGCGGGCTTCGGACTCAAGCTCGACGCCGAGACTAACGCGGTCCGTGGTGACGAGATCCGTCAGATCTCCACCGACGACTCCTCCGTCCAGGTTCTCGTCGTTCCCACGAACGAAGAGCTCGCTATTGCTCGCCAGGCCATGGAGGTCATCGGCAAGTAGGCGATCCACCTCATTGAGCACACTGCCTGATGGCGGGCCGCTCACCCCTGTGGCCCAAGCCCAAGGCTTGGGCCACAGCCTTACATCCAGCACTGACCGTTCGACAATGATCACGCAGCAGTGATTATAGTGCACTGATTATCTAGGAATGATTACCGTGCAATGACGCCAATAGACGCCGTTTCCTTCGCAACAATAGAGAACTAATGACGCGGGTCAATCCCACGACTGAAAGGCAGAACCCATGTTTCTTTCCGATGATCTCCTCTCCGCCATCCATTCCCGAGCAAACGCTGTCGATCAAGCGAACGTGTTTCCTGACGAGGATCTGAGGGACCTCAAGGAGGCCGGTTACCTCAAGGCCTTCGTTCCGCAGGAGTTTGGTGGTGCGGGCCTCAGCGTTGAGGAGATCTGCAACGAGCAGACCAGGCTAGCACAGGCGGCACCCGCGACCGCACTATCAATCAACATGCACCAAATCATCGTGGGCCTCGGACGTCACCTTGTCGCAAACGGTGTCGATTCAGGCCGGCAGATTCTCGAGGGCGCAGTGAACGGTGACGTCTTTGCCTTCGGTATCTCCGAACCCGGCAACGACCTCGTCCTGTTCGGCTCCATCACCGAGGCACGGCCCGATGGCGAGGGCGGCTACTGCTTCCACGGACAGAAGATCTTCACGTCCCTCTCCCCCGTGTGGACGAAACTCATGACCTTCGGTCGTGACGACTCCGGCGAGGACGGCCCGCACTCTGTGTTTGCACTCCTGAACCGGGAAGGTGGCGGGTTCACCATTGCGGATGACTGGGACACGCTCGGCATGAGGGGGACGCAGTCGAACTCGACAAAGCTCGAGGGTGCTCACGCTCCTAAGGAGCAGGTCCTCCAGAGGGTTACCCCGGGACCCAGCTACGAACCGGTCGTGTTCGGCATCTTCGCCTACTTTGAGGCCTTCCTTGCCGCCACGTACCTCGGCATCGGCAATCGCGCGATCGAGGTGGCGTCCGACAAGGTCAAAACCCGCAAGTCCGTTCTCAACCAGGATGTGTATGCGAACGACCCGGACATTCGGTGGCGGCTCGCGAGCGCAGCCCTGCGCATGAACTCCGCAACCGCCGAGGTCACCCTCATTGCGCGGGATCTGGATGAGGGGCGGGACCGTGGTGAGCTCTGGTACCCCCAGCTCTCTGCCGCAAAGAATGCTGCCGCTGAGGCCTCCCTCTACGCCGTCGATCAGGCGATTCGCTCGAGCGGTGGCTCCTCCTATTCGAACTCGAACGAGCTCTCCCGCCTCTACCGAGACGTTCTTGCTGGCCTGTTCCAGCCCTCCGATCAGGAATCGCTCCACGGTTCCTGGGCCAAGGTTGTTCTCGGACCCGTGACAGAGAAGTAGTTCCTCGTTCAGTCAACAGGAGACTAGTTTGTCTTCCAATTGGCAGGCCCCTCCCACCGGATCATGTGGGAGGGGCCCTGTTTCGCTCTAATACTCCCTCGCTCGCCCAGGAGAGACGTGGGATCGAGGGACTCCGTTCTGCAGCCTGGTCGTGCCAGAGCTATATCGCGCGAGAGCCGGGTCGCGGTGAGGTCAGTTCGAGACGCGCACGCGGGGCATGCCGAGAGAGACGACGTTGGTCGGAACCTCGTACTCGGTTTCTTCCGTGACGTCCTCATGTCCGAGGAAGGCGGTGGAGATCATGAGCTTGATGCGATTGAGCTGGTTGACCGCTGAGGCACCCGCGTCGTAGTCGATGGAGACGATGTTGGCCTCCGGGTACTTGCCGCGTAGCGCCTTGAACATGCCGCGACCCACGATGTGGTTCGGGAGGCAGGCGAACGGCTGGGCACAGATGATGTTCGGGCATCCCCGTTCAATCATGTCCATCATGTCCGCCACGAGGTACCAGCCCTCACCAGCCTGGTTGCCAAGGGAGACGATGTCCTGCGCCTTCTCGCGGAGCTGTTGGATGGTGGCTCCCGCCTCGAAGCGCGTAGATGCTTCGAGTGCTTTCCGGGCCGGCTTCTCGTACTGCTGGAGAATCCAGAGACCGATCGAGTGGAGGTTCGCCTGCTTCTGACTGAGGGAGCCGAGTGTGTCGTGCTTCCACTGGGCGGTGGCCAGGGAGTTGTGGAAGAACTGCGCGAGGGACGGTAGTTCTGCCTCGCAGCCCTCTTCCTCGACGGTGCCGACGGCGTTGTTGTTGGCATCCGGGTGGTACTGGACGAGGATCTCGCCCACGACACCGACGCGGGGCTTGCGTGGGATGTCTTGGAGGGGAAGCTCGTCGAACTCGGTGACGATGCGCTTGATCATCTTGTTGAACGTGATCCGCTCTCCCAGGGTGTCCGAATACCCGTATTCGAAGTATTCGCGGGCGATCTGGTCCCAGCGCTCGTAGAGTGTTGTCGCGTTCCCTTCTTTCTGGTAGGGGCGGGTGCGGAGCAGGACCTTCTGGAGAACGTCACCGACGGTGACGGACTGGAAGGCACGGTGCAGGAGAGGAACACTGAGTTCGAACCCGGGGTTCTCTTCGATGCCCTGCGCGGATGCCGCAATGACAGGGACCTGGGGGTAGCCGGCGTCGCCCAGGCCCTTGCGGAGCATGCCGGCGTAGTTGGTGGCGCGACACATGCCACCGGTCTGGGTGATGATGACCGCGCTACTGTCCGGGTTCTCCCTACCCTCGGTGAACTGGGAGATCAGCTGACCGATAACAACGATTGCTGGGTAGCACGCATCGTTGTGCACATAGGTCAACCCGGTTTCGATATTGTCCCTGTCTGTGTGCTCGAGAAGCTTGACGTTGTAGCCGGCCCTGCGCAGCGCGGGAGCGAGCAGACGGAAGTGGATTGGCGCCATCTGCGGAGCCAGGATCGTGTACTCCTTCTTCATCTCCTTCGTGAACGCCACACGTGGGTACTTTTCCTGACGCATCTCGTGAATGTCGTCAGCATCATCCGGGTGGGTGGAGATCGACTGCGACTCGAGTCGTTCGTCCGCTGCCGCCGCGAGAGAGCGGAGGCGGATCCTGGCGGCGCCGAGGTTGGAGACCTCATCGATCTTCAGTCCCGTGTACACGTCGTTCTTGGCCTCGAGGATCTCGATGACCTGGTCGGAGGTGACGGCGTCCAGCCCGCACCCGAAGGAGGTGAGTTGGACGAGCTGAAGGTCGGGGGCGTTGCCGACGGTGGCTGCGGCCTCGTAGAGGCGGGAGTGGTAGGACCATTGGTCACGCACGCGCAGGGGTCTCTCAAGCTCACCGAAGTTCACTGCGTCCTCTGTCAGCACCGCCATGCCCAACCCGATGATGACATCGGGGATGCCGTGGTTGATCTCGGGATCAAGATGGTAAGGGCGGCCCGCGAGGACGATGCCGCGAATATTGTGCTTCGCGATGTAGTCGAGAGTTTCCTGGCCCTTGTCGAGAATATCCTGCCGGTAGGCATCGTCCTCTTCCCAGCCCTTCGTGCACGCAACGAGCGCCTCCTCCTCGGTCACACCGAAGTCGGCAAAGACCTCAACGAGACGCTTGGGAAGGAGCCCACGGTCCGAGAGGGACAGGAACGGGGACATGAAGGTGACGTCGTGACCCGCGAGCCGCTCCATGTTGTTTCGTAGCACCTCGGGATAGGTGGCAACGATCGGGCAGTTGAAGTTGTTGTCCTGACCATCGGAGACCTTCTTCTCGTACGAGACGCACGGATAGAAGATCGTCTTCACGCCCTTGTCGAGAAGGGATTCGATGTGTCCGTGGGCGAACTTCGCCGGGTAGCACACGTTCTCCGAGGGGATGGACTCCATGCCGTCCTTGAACAGTTCGTGCGAGGACCTGCCGGACAGCATGACGCGGAAACCAAGCTCGGACAGGACCGTGAACCAGAACGGGTAGTTCTCGTACATGCCAAGGACGCGCGGGATGCCGATGTCGCCCCTGAAGGCCTTCGCCTCGGTCAGCCTGCGATATCCGAAGGTCCGCTTGTACTTCCAGTCGAACATGTTGGGGATCGGGGACTTCGGGGGACGCTTCTCGAGGGATGCACCACGGTCGCAGCGGTTGCCGGACACGTGACGCTGACCGGTGGAGAACTCACTGATCGTCATCTTGCAGTGGTTCTGGCACAGGCGGCACACCTTGACGGAGGTCTCGACCGTCAGAGCCTCGAGCTCCTCGAGGGGCAGCACGTGGGGTCCAGCCGACCCATCGTCGTTCTTCTTCCCGGTCAGGGCCGCGCCGTACGCGCCCATGAGACCCGCAAGATTCGGGCGAACGACCTCGCGCTTCGTCAGAAGCTCGAAGGCGCGCAGGACCGAGTCGTTGAGGAACGTGCCGCCCTGAACAACGACATTCTCCCCCAGGTCCTCCGGGCTCTTGAGCTTGATGACCTTGTAGAGGGCGTTGCGCACAACCGAGTACGACAGGCCGGAGGAGATGTCGGAGACTGATGCGCCTTCCTTTTGGGCCGACTTCACGGACGAGTTCATGAAGACGGTGCATCTGGTGCCGAGATCCACGGGGCTCTTCGCCTCGAGTGCCGCGGAGGCGAACTCCTGGACCGTGTGCCCCATTGTTGTGGCGAAGGTTTGGAGGAAGGAACCGCAACCAGACGAGCACGCCTCGTTGACGGAAATGGAATCGACGATTCCATCCTTGATCTTCAGGTACTTCATGTCCTGACCACCAATGTCGATGACGGAGTCGACACCCGGCATGAGCTTATTCGCGGCCCTGAAGTGAGCCATGGTCTCGATCTCACCATCGTCCAACCCCAGAGCGGTCTTGACGATGCCCTCGCCGTACCCGGTTGAGCAGGAGCGGGCGATCTCGAGCCCGGGAGGAAGCTCGCTCTGGATGCGGCGAACAATGTCGACGGCGGCCGCCACAGGGTCGCCCTCGTTGGAGGCGTAGTGGGTGAAGACGATCGAGTCGTCCTCGTCGATGAGGACGGCCTTGATCGTGGTCGATCCAGCATCGACGCCCAGGTAGCACCGGCCGCGAGCCTCAGTGATGTCCTTCGTGGGGATTACCGACCGTGCGTGGCGCTCGTCGAACTCCCTGCGCTCCTCCTCGTTTGCGAACAGCGGGCGAAGCCGATGGGAAGTGAGTGCAGTCGTATCGAGCCTCAGCATCTCATCGAGGAAGGAATCGAGGCTGAGGATCTCGCCGTCCGAAAGCAGTGCGGCACCGAGGGCAACGAACAGCTGAGCATCGTCCGGGGTGACGAACTCATCGGCCTTCTCCACGACCCTGCGGAACGCCTCACGCAGCTCCGGCATGAAGTGCAGGGGTCCGCCGAGCAGGAGCACGGTGCCGCGGATGGGACGACCCGCCGCCAGCCCGGCCACGGTCTGAGTGGCCACGGCCTGAAAGACGGAGGCCGCGATGTCCTCGTGCGGGACACCCTGGTTGAGAAGGGGCTGAACGTCAGACTTGGCGAACACGCCGCACCGGGAGGCGATGGGATAGAGCTCCGTGTAGCGGGAGGCAAGCTCATTCAGGCCGGAGGCATCGGTGGCAAGCAGGGACGCCATCTGGTCGATGAAGGCGCCGGTGCCGCCCGCACACGTGCCGTTCATGCGCTGCTCGGGGGTGGGATGTAGGTAGGTGAGCTTCGCGTCCTCGCCACCGAGTTCAATGATGATGTCGGCTTCGGGATAGTACCGCCTCGTCACCTCGGTCTCGGCAATAACCTCCTGAACAAAGGGAACCTCGAGCTGCTCCGCGAGCGCCATGCCTCCCGAACCCGTGAAGGCCGGTTGAACCTGAACATTACCGATGGCTCGCTGGACGTCCTGGAGGAGCTTCGCGAGCTCGGCTCTGACGTCTGCGTTGTGCCTGCGATAATCACTGAAGACGTTCTTGTCGCCGTCAAGCGCCACAGCTTTGACGGTCGTAGACCCAACGTCGATGCCAAGCTTGATAGTACGGTTCATATCAATCCCTTCACTTCTACCAAGCTAGCCCGAATCTTGTAGACTTTCATTTATGTTGAAATTAGATTTTCAATCCGAAACAAACCGCGCAATTGCGCCAATTTACGCACCCAGAGTTTCTTCAGGTCAGCAGCACCCAGAAACTTTAGGTCCTTTGTCCCGGACTCGTGAGTAGCCAAAGGGGGCCGCGAGCGGCCCGCGGCCAGGTCCGCGAACGTCTCCTCAAGGTGGCCAGATCGCACTTCTGGACGAAGGACTACGGCGACGTCAAGGTCCGCGACATCGCGGAGGAGGCGGGGGTCGATCCTGCCCTAATCAACTACTACTTCAAGGGCAAGACCAATCTGTTTCGGGAGTCCATGCTCATTCCCAATGATCCCATCGAGATCGTGGCCGACCTGTTTGATGGGGATCGGGACACTCTGGGGTATCGCGCAGTCCTCGGCGTGCTGACGCTGTGGGAGGAGTCGGAGATGTCGTCCACCGCGAAGGTTCTCGTGCGGTCCATCCTCGGATCGGAATCGACTTTCGCCGACTATCGGGTGTGGTTGGATGAAGCGATCATCACCCCCTCGGCCAGCAAACTGGGCGGACCAAATGCGAAATACCGCGTCGAAGCCGGACTCGCTCACATTCTCGGGATAGTTGCAATCCGCTACATCACACAGCTAGAACCCCTGGCCAGCATGCCGAGGGAAGACGTGGCTCGCATGCACGGGCCGATCGTTCAGGGCATCTTCACGGGGCAGCTCACGGGGAGACCACGCACCCGCTGACAGCCGCGGCCGTGGGCCACGCGGGAGCTCCCACCTCGTCGCTAGAAGCTGACCATTCAGCAATGCCGCCGGCTCCTGGGAGCCGGCGGACCCTCTTCGACCTCTCCCCTACAGTCGTCAGTCCTAGAGCACCACGCAGCCCGTCTTCATTCACGAAGTGGCATGTCTTAGGCCACAAAAGCGGATCGTGCCAGCCCGCCAAAGTGGCCCGCCTTAACGCACCAAAGTGGCTTGCCTTAGCGCACCATGCGGAGCTCGCGGGCTCCGCCAAGGACCTCGGGCGACGTTGCTTCACCGTCGAGTTCGAAGCCCTGGCCGCGATAGAAGGCGATGGCGGGTTCGTTCCCCTCGAGAACCCACAGGAGACACGGAGCAGTGCCGACCGCGTGGTTGAGAAGAATACTGCCGATTCCTTTGCGCTGGTGAGCTTTGAGTACATAGAGGGCCTTGACCTCGAGCAGGCGAACATCTCCCGGTCCCAGGGCATCGGCGATCGCGAGGCCGACGACCTCCCCGTCCCAGGTGGCAACCCAGTACGACGAGGTTCCCGGGTTGCTCAGCGCCGTCTCGTACACGCCTTTCATGCGCTCCTCCTTGGAGTCGATGAGGCCGTCCGGAAGCAGACCGCGGTAGGTCTCTCTCCAGCTTTGTGCGTGGACGGAGGCCAGCTTGTCTGCATCGAGGGCAGTGGCTGAACGAATAGCAAGTGAGCCCATGAGTCAGTTCTAGCACGTAACGACACCAGAACACCCACGTGGCAGTGCCAGACCACCGACTTCGCAGTACCGATCACCCACGGGCTTTCGCCAAGGGGAGCTTGCGGACGGAAACGGTGTCAGTAAGTATCGCTCCGTCCACTTCATGACGGGAGGCGCCGTCGTGCACCGCCCTGACCATTGGTGAGTAGCCAATGACCAACGGGTGACAGATTGGTGAATGTTCATCGGACAATGCGATTTCACGGGAAAGTTAGCGCGGTACACACATCACGCGGTGGCAGGATGGAGAGACAGAAAAGATTCTTCTCCCGCCAAACTGCCTGAGAAATCTGTCAGACTGGGATACCCATGTGTCTCTACGAAGGAGTTTTCACCTATGAGACTGTCAAGGAAATTGTGGGCCGGAGGCATCGTTGCCGCGGTCGCACTCGCACCCTCAATTGCGTCGGCCACTGGCGACGTCGAGGCTGCCGGGGATGAGATCGGACATCTCACCCTGCTTGCATCAACTGACCTGCACGGCACCGCCGCCGGTTACGACTACTACACTGGCGCCGACTTCGGCGCAACGAACCCCGCGAACACGAGGGGCATGGATCGCCTCTCCACCGCTATTGCGGAGACCCGCGAGACCGACGGAGCGGATTCGGTTCTGCTTCTCGATAATGGCGACGCCAACCAGGGGAACTCCCTTGCGTCCGTCTACCACGCAAACCGTACTGACGGCACGGTCGATCCCATGGCTGCCCTGTTCAACCACCTGGACTACGACGCTGGCGTCGTCGGCAACCACGAGTTCAACTACGGCCTGGACGACCTCGCCCAGTACGAAGACAATCTGGACATGCCGGTCCTGGGCGCGAACGTTCTCGTTGCCGACACCGAGGATCCCTACCTGACTCCGTGGACGATGGTTGAGAAGACCACGGCCGATGGTCACACGGTCAATGTCGGCATCATCGGTGTCGTCACCCCCGGTGTCCGCATCTGGGACAGCCAGTACGTTGAGGGCGTTCTCGACTTCCAGCCTCCGGTGACCGCGGTTCAGCGCTACATCCCCGAGGTCGAGGCGGCCGGAGCCGACGTTATTGTCGTGCTCGCACACACCGGCCTTGACGATCCCGGATACGTCTGGACCGAGGGCGACCTCGAAGAGGACGTCGCCACCACGATCGCGAAGAACACCTCCGGCATCGATGTCATCGTTGGTGGTCACTCGCACCAGACGAACAACGTTCAGGTGTATCTGGAGAACGCGCAGGGTGACGAGGTTCTGTTCACCCAGCCCGGATTCCACGGACGCTTCCTCTCGAGCGTCGACATCCCGCTTCAGCTCGATGAGGAAGGCGACCCAGAGGTTGTCTGGTCCGACGACGAGAAGCCAACCGCCCAGGCACTTCAGGCGGCCGTCTACGATGTTGATCCCGAGATCATCGACGTCATCCAGCCCTGGTACGACAACACTCTCGAATGGGTCGGTCAGGTCGTCGCTCAGGCAACCGAGACCATGCCGGCAACCACCTCCGTGTACGAGGACACCCCGATCGTCGACTTCATTTCGAAGGTGCAGACCGATGAGGTCGAACGTGCACTCGCAGGCACGGAATACGCTGGCCTCCCGGTCATTTCAGTTGCAGCTCCGTTCTCCCGCACCGCCGTCTTCAGCGAGGGCGATGTGACCGTTGCCGACATGGCAGCCCTCTACATCTACGACAACACGCTCATGGCTGTTGAACTGTCCGGTGCGGAACTCAAGGACTACCTCGAATACGCTGCCCGCTACTACAAGCAGGTCGAAGAGGACGCCGAGTACGACCCCGAGGACATCACGAACGCCGTGTACCCGACGGTTCCCAACGGCATCCCGGACTACTCGTACGACATCCTTTCGGGCGTTGACTACCACATCAACATCTCGAAGGACCTTGGCGAACGCATCGAGAAGCTCTCGATCGACGGCACCCCCGTTGCGGCCGATGATCGCATCGTCCTCGTCCTCAACAACTACCGCCAGTCCGGTGGTAGCGGATATCCGCACGTTGTTGACGCCCCCATCATCTACGACGAGCAGAAGTCGATCCGCGACCTCATGATCGATTGGGCCATCACGAACGAGACCATCGATCCTGCCGACTTCTTTGTCGAGAACTGGACGGTCTCCTCCTCCACCGTTCTCACTGAAGAGCCGGAGCAGCCCGTTCCCCTCAAGGGCAACGTCTTCCACCTGTCGAATAGCTGGACCTCCTCCACCGGTGACGTCTCGTTTGCCTTCGGCAAGCGTGGCGACCAGGTGTTCGTGGGTGACTGGGACGGCAACGGAACCGACACCCTCGGTGTCCGCCGTGGCAACACCTTCTACCTCATGAACTCCCTCGCCGGCGGCAACGCAGACAAACAGTTCAACTACGGCAAGGCAACCGACGAGATTCTCGTGGGTGACTGGGATGGCGACGGAACCGACACCCTCGGTGTCCGCCGTGGCAACACCTACTTCCTGAAGAACACTCTCGCCGGCGGCAACGCAGACGAACAGTTCAACTACGGCAAGGCAACCGACGAGGCTCTCGTGGGTGACTGGGACGGCGATACGACCGACACGATTGCTGTCCGTCGCGGAACCACCTTCCATGTCGTCAACGCCCCGCGCGGCGGCAACGCCGAGGTCTCCTACAACTACGGACGCCTTGGCGACCGAGCCTACGCAGGAGACTTTGATGGAGATGGCGTCGACACGATCGCTCTCGTTCGTGGTACCACGTTCCTCATCAACAACTCGCACGTGGGCGGACCTGCCGACTCGACTCTGAACTACGGCCGCTCCGGCGACTCCGTCATCATCGGTGACTGGGACGGCGACGGAACCGACACCCCCGGTGTCAACCGCATTCAGTAACGTCGTCACGTCACCACATGGCTGGAGCCCGGGGATTTCCCCGGGCTCCAGCCATGTTCAGCATTCAACTCAGGTAGCGACATCAACCACCACTACTTCGGAACTGTCTTGCTTCTTCCTAAGACCCTTGACCTTGAGCGACATCCCTGCGAAACAGTTCCTCAACGGTCTGACCGAGGACCTTGGCGATGTCGAGAGCAAGAAAGACACTGGGAGCGTAGTCTTCGCCTTCGATCGCAACGATCGTTTGCCGGGAGACACCGACCTCCTTGGCCAGTTCGGCCTGAGTGAGTTTGAGATGTCGGCGGCGATTCTTCAGCGCTTCACTCACGACAACCCCCAACCACTTTCGAGATAACGATGGCGATCATTCGGCATCGGCCTCAGCCTGGGCGGACTTGCGGGAAGCGCGACCGATGAGGAGCAGACCCGTCACTCCCCCAATAACGCCACCGAAGGCGAAGCCCTTGAGGAAGGATTGCATGATGGGAGTGATGTCGGCAGAGAGCGCACTGGGAATCAGTGGGCTACCCGACCAGCCCGAGTAGGCTGCGATGCCCGCGGTAACGAGCAGGAACGCGAAGAACACGATGCCCATGCGCAGCCACATGGCCTTGCTTTGGCGTCCCGCGATCTCATGTACATTGACGTTCTGTCGTTCCGTCTTCCCCGCAAAGTACAAATGAGGAACTACTGAGACGACGAACAGGATCCCGGAGAATGTGACCCAGCCAAAGGCGAGGAGCACGGCCGCAAGCACGATCCCCGTCAGAAAGTTCAGGTTGAGGGCGGAACGCGCCGCCACTCCCATGACGTGATTCTCCCGTTCGTCAGCAAAACCAGAATCTTCGGACCTCATAACAACCCCTATCTTGAGAACAACCCTTTTCTAAAGTCAAACATTCTTTACATTTAATGTCAAGCATAGTTGACATTGGGTTTCGAGGGTCGGCCCAGCGGCTTACTCGGGGTACTCGGGGTCGTGTCGATCCTTGGCCTTTGTTCAAGGGAACACACGAGGTTGAAACGAGTCGAAACGAGTCCGGCCCCCGCTAATGCGGGGGCCGGACCTAGCTTAGAAGCTGGAGACTACTCGTTGCCAACGCGCACGCGAGCGAAAGCGGTGACGGTTGCACCGGCGGCTGCGAGAACCTGGGAAACCGACTGCTTGGGATCGCGGGCGTATGCCTGATCGAGAAGAACGATCTGCTTGAAGAAGCCACCGAGACGGCCTTCAACGATCTTGGCGATGGCCTGCTCGGGCTTACCCTCTGCGCGGGTGACCTCTTCAGCAATGCGACGCTCGTTCTCCACGACGTCGGCCGGAACGGATTCACGGTCGAGGTAGGTGGGGTTGAGAGCAGCAATGTGAACGGCAACGTCGTGTGCGACATCGACGCCTGCGGCATCGGTTGCAACGAGAACGCCAACCTGAGGGGGCAGATCGGTTGCGGTGCGGTGCATGTAGGAGGCAACGTGCTCACCGGAGACGGTGGCGACGTGGCCGATTTCAATCTTCTCACCAATGGCGGCCTGGAGGCCGTTCAGGAGATCCTGGACGGTACCTTCCTTGGCGGGAGCTGCGAGAGCTTCCTCAACCGTGGTGGCACCCGTTGCAACGACGGCGGCGAGGACGTCGTTAGCGAAGGTAATGAAGGTGTCGTTCTTTGCTACGAAGTCGGTCTCGGAGTTGATCTCGACGAGGTAGCCGGTCTGGCCACCGTCGGTGTCAACAACCTCTGAAACGACGAGGCCTGCGGAAGCAGTGCGGTCCTCGCGCTTCGCGATCGACTTGAGGCCCTTCAGGCGAAGGAGTTCCTCTGCACGGGCTGCATCGCCTTCGGCTTCGGCAAGTGCATTCTTAACGTCGAGCATGCCTGCGCCAGTCTTCTCGCGCAGAGCCTTGATATCAGCGGCGGTGTAGTTTGCCATGAATGGTTACCTCTCAGGCCTCATCGGCTTCGGTGGTGGTTTCCGCAGGGGAGGTCTCCTCGGCGGCGTCGGTCGCAGAAGCAGCCTCGTCGGTTGCCTCTGCTTCGGCTGTTGCCTCATCGGCTGCAACCTGAGCGTCGTGAGCGTCTGCCTTGGCGAGCATCTCGCGCTCCCACTCGGGCATGGGCTCTTCTTCGGTCGTGGCCTCGCCACCGGAGCGCTGGATCTTGCCAGCGGCAATGGCGTCAGCAACAACGCGGGTCAGGAGCGAGACGGAACGGATCGCGTCGTCGTTACCGGGGAT
This sequence comes from Flaviflexus sp., assembly GCF_041440645.1. GTDB lineage: Bacteria > Actinomycetota > Actinomycetes > Actinomycetales > Actinomycetaceae > Flaviflexus. The sequence continues at coordinate 65,244 of NZ_JASDVN010000048.1, forward strand.
GCGGTAGTCGACCTCGTCCGGATCGCAGTTGGTGTCGAGGATGGCGACAACCGGGATGTTGAGCTTCTTAGCCTCGGCAACTGCGAGGTGCTCCTTCTTGGTGTCAACGATCCAGATGGCGGAAGGAATCTTGTTCATGTTGCGGATACCGCCGAGGGTACGCTCAAGCTTTTCCTTCTCACGCGACATCATGAGAAGTTCCTTCTTGGTCAGACCGGAAGCTGCAACGTCGTCGAAGTCAACGAGCTCGAGCTCCTTGAGGCGCTGGAGGCGCTTGTGAACGGTCTGGAAGTTGGTGAGCATGCCGCCGAGCCAACGCTCGGTCACGTAGGGCATGCCAACGCGAGTGGCCTGCTCAACGATTGCTTCCTGAGCCTGCTTCTTGGTGCCAACGAAGAGGATGGTGCCGCCGTGTGCGACGGTCTCCTTGACGAAGTCATAGGTACGTTCGATATCTTCAACCGTCTTCTCGAGGTCGATGATGTAGATACCGTTGCGCTCGGTCAGGATGAAGCGCTTCATCTTCGGGTTCCAGCGACGAGTCTGGTGTCCGAAATGTACGCCGCTCTCGAGGAGCTGGCGCATGGTTACGACTGCCATGTGTAGCCTTTCATTGCGCGTAATGCGCGGTTCCAGTTATCTGACGTGAACCGGATGGTTCCGTCCCTAGTGCCCGGCGACGAGGGACCGCGTATGCGGACTGGAATCGTCGGTGTGTTCGGACACGCGAAGTCATTCGGATAAACCGAATGCCCACCTATCGTAGCCGAAAACCGCACCACACCACCACGTTCCCGGCCCTCCCCGGCTGTGATCCTCGTCCACAAAACAACGGTCACGCCGAGAATGCTGAGACGGTCTTACGAAAACGACAGCGATGGTCGAAATCCGCTCTCGATACTGCCGGATGGGGACCGGTGGCAACGGTAGCGGACTTCGCAGCAAGAACTCCGCCACCACATGTGCGTCGGTCATTATCGGAACTCACGCTACGTCCACACGTGGGGAGTGATCGGCCATTCCCACGGGGGCTCTCCCCCGCAGCTACGTCGAGCTCGCGCGCCCGAAACTTTAAGCATGAAGATCTCAATCCTGCTGACCCTGGCACTCCTGCCCGTCGCCTCGCTTGGTCCGATAGTGCTTGAGAACCCAGGTTCTCCCATCGCCGTGGACTCCGCGGAGCAGATGGTCGGCCCTGGAGCGATTAGCTCAATTCCGCCGCCCGGCACTGCCTTACCTTCACGTTCTTACTTGCCGCGATCCACAACCTACGTGTCGTCATCTAGTCTCGTCCCACCGCAGTCCAGTATTGATCCAGTTAGGAGCGCCACTCACCTGGTGGAGAACGACTCGGGGCAATCGGTGTCGGGTCAGCGAGATCCTTCTTTTCAAGAGTTTCCGCTCGATCCGCCTCCAGAGCAGAGCAGCCTGCGGACGCCGCAGCTGTTCTCCGTCCTGTCGGCGCCGGCTGATCCTCCCCCTATCGAGGACGGGTCACGGGGACTGACGACATCAGTAGCTCCGATAGGCACTGATGACTTCGATTGGCCAACATCGTCCAGAACTGTCTTGCGCGGCTTTGACCGGCTGGAGCACAACTGGCTATCCGGTCATCGCGGAGTCGACCTGGCATCGCGGCCCGGCGAGCAGATCCGGGCGGCAGGACCGGGCCAGGTGGTTTACTCGGGGCTCGTCGTTGACAACAACGTGGTGTCGATCGAGCACTCCACCGGTATCCGAACGACATACATGCCGGTGGACCCGTCTGTCTCCATAGGAGACTGGGTCAATACGGGTGATGTCATCGGCACGATTGAGGAGGGGCACTGCCTGCTGGGCACCTGCCTGCACTGGGGCGCGAAGAGAGGGGACCGTTATTACGATCCCCTCTCCCTTCTCGACGCTGTCGAGATCAGGCTCTATCCCGTCACCAAGTAGAAGGCGACGATCAGCCCGCTCTTTTCGGAAAGGTGGTCCTCTTATTGAGGCGAAGGAGCGGATATGGGCTTCGTGGCCCTCCCATATCCACTCCTCCAGATGTAGGCCACGAGAACGATGACGGTTCCAGACAAAATGATCGCCCACCATGGAAATCCTGGAATCTCGGGGGCGTCAAAGGCTGTTTCGACGTCAATGATCGGCGTGGGGGTGACGCGTTCTCCGGTGACGAGAATGCGGTGCGAGTTGATACCGAGCGGCGTACACGTCACGAGAGTGATGAGATCCCGCTCAGGATCGGCGAAGATCGCCTCCGTTTGATCAGGTTCGATGACCTGAACGCTGACGACCCGATAGGTGAGCACTTCATCGAGCACAAGGACAGAGAAGGTATCTCCTTCCTCGGCCTTATCCAGGTCGTTGAAGAGTGTCGATTCGGGAAGTCCCCGGTGCGCGGTGAGCACGGAGCGGGTGCCGACCCCACCCACCGGAAGGGAGGTCCCCTCAAGGTGCCCCACTCCCTTCTCCAACGTCGTATCGCTCGTCCCGTGATAGATCGGCAGATCGATCGTCAGGTCGTCGTAGCGGAGCCGGCCCATGAAGCCTCCGCCGGTCAGGGCAAGGAGTTCTTCGTAGTCGAAGCCACCGTCAGCAAACGTTCCTTCACCGGTGGCAACGTTCGTGTTCGCTTCGTAGATAGCGCCGGATGCTAGGGCGTCGTTGTAGGCACGGGCCAGTTCGAGCTCACTATTGACCAGAACCGGATCGTTCTGCGGCGGCTGGTCCATCCTCTCCCTCATCAGCTCAATGACTCTTGACTGCTCGCGCTGCGAGAACCATGAAGCGATCTGCGGATAGAGGGTGACAAGAACGCCGGCGAGGATGACGAGGCAGGCGATTGACTGTGCCCACGGGAACCGCCACCGGCGCTGTGCCGGGACCTCCCGTTGCGAGACAACCGTGCCTGCCACTGTCACTACCTTTCATTGCTCCCAGTTGGGTTGTGGCGGCGGGATTCGACCGCCACAACCCAACCGTCACTGGATCGTTGTCGCTCGTTGACTACTCGGTCTTGCGGCGACGGGTCAGAGCAAGAGCTCCACCACCAACGCCAACGAGAACCAGGCCACCAACGGTCATGAGCAGCGTGCCCTGAGCACCCGTCAGCGGCAGGTCCGGACCATCGGTCTTGGGGTTAACGACCGTCAACGCCTTGACGTTGTCTTCACCAGCGGTGATGGTGACCGGGTTGGTGATAACACCAGCCGAGTGCCCGGAGGGGACCACAGTCTCGTAGACGCAGTAATCCTTGGTAGGTGAAGTCAGCGGCTCGTCGGAGTTGGCAATCCACAGTCCAAGCGGCGAAGATGCCGGTGCCATGTAGTCCCACAGAACGATGCCGTCATCACCCGATACGCCGGTCGCCACCGGGTCACCGGTCGGGACCGTAGCGGGGCACTGAGTGCCAGCAGCAGGGAACACCTGGAACTCAGCGCCCGCAAGAGGGAGCGCGCTTTCCGAGTCATCGGTCTTCAGGATGGAGAGCTGCCCCCAGTACGTGTGCGGCTCATCGTCGCCCGGGACGGTGGTTCCGTTGAATTTGCTCCCGTAGTCATCGTTCGGGATCGAACCATCACCGACTGAAGTGACCGTCGTATCGAACTCGATGATCAGGTTCTTCCCCTGATTACTATCAAGGAGAGCCCGTCCGGATTCCGTCAGAGTCCAGACCGCATTCCCGGTCACGTTGTAGTGCGTTCCCTCGACGAGCGACGTGGCCGGATCGCTATCGAACGTAACCGACGACGAGGCCGCAACGTAGGTGAGCCGGGAATCAAGGGTATCCGTGATCACGGCTTCCGTGAACGTCTCGTTGTTGTTCAACGTCGGGATCGGAACATTCAGGGTCCAGGTGACATCCGAGCCAACGACCAGATCGACCTGATCCTCGTCGATGGTCTTCGACGGCACGTCCATCAGCTGGTTCTTCGGATCGGCCACAACGTCGTAAGTCCAGCCAGCTCCGCCTTCCCCAAGGGCGGTCGGGATGGAGACGTAGAAGTCGGGAACCTTGGAAAC
>NZ_JASDVN010000049.1:0-40011 GCF_041440645.1 Flaviflexus sp.
CGTTTCATGCCACGACGCGCAAAACGCCCGCTACACACTCAATTATGAAGAGCCTTCAAACTTCCGGCACCGGCCCCTCTCTTGCTGGAGAAGCGATTTGCCTGTGAAACGAAGCAAATGGGCTTAGGGCCAGACTTGGTTTATAGATCAAACCTCTCGATGGAAAGGCTCAGACGTTCTCTCGTGCCGTGATGATGACCTTCAGGTGCTCGCCACCGCGTGCCGCATCGAACGCCTTGTCCGCCTGGTCGAGGGGATAGGTGGCGGTGATGAGGGGTGAGAACAGCTCGGGCTGGCTTCCGAGAAGATCGAGTGCCTCCTGACAGTCCGCATTGTTGTTGGCGGTGGACCCGGTGACGATGAGTTCGCCGTAGTGAACAAGGTTGGCGTCGAGCGGGATCTCGCCCTTTCCAGAGGGGAGGCCGGCAAAGAAGTTGATGCGGCCACCGACTGCGGCCGACTTCAGAGCGTCAGCGAAGACGGATGCCTTGGGGGTGGCCACAACAACGGCGTCAGCTCCATTGCCATCGGTTACTGCCCTGACCTGTTCGGAAAGGTCTCCCTCCCTGGGATCGATCGTGACGTCCGCTCCGAGCTGGGCCGCAACTTCCCTGCGCTTCGGGGAAGTCTGGGAAACGATGACCTTGCCGACGCCGCGGTGCTTCGCAATGAGGAGGGCAATAAGTCCAATGGGTCCCGCACCGCAGATCAACAGAGTGTCATCAGGTCCCACACCCAGGGGACGGAGCCCTCGCAGTACTGCCGCAATCGGTTCTGTGAGTGCCGCGACCGTGAGGTCGAGACCGTCGGGGACGACGAGAAGATTGCCATTCGCGATCGTGGAGGCGGGAACGACGGCCCTATCGGCATAACCACCATCAAACGTCAGTCCGAAGGATTCGTAGTTTTCGCACAGGTTCTGGAAGCCGCGCAGGCAGGGCCTACACTTACCGCAGGAAATATTGGGGGCGATGGCGACTGCTGTCCCGGGCTCGTACCTGCCATCGCCCGAACGATTCTCTCGTACGATGCCGACGGACTCGTGGCCGGGGATGCGGGTGGTGCCGGGAGGGAAGAAGCGGTGCTCGCCGCGAGCAATCTTCAGGTCCGTTCCGCAGATGCCGTTCGATACAAGGTCGACAAGGAGTTCCCCGTGACCCGCCACGGGATCGGGTCGTTCAGTAACGTGAAGTGTGCTGTCACTTTGGAACTCGTAGGCGAGCATGGATACCCCAACTTGGAAGGACGGATAGGTCTGCTGGTTACGATACCGGGGAGCGGCCTTGACGGGGTCCCCCTTGGGTGGGTTTCCTCCTCATTCGTCCCCATGTTGGCCCAAACCGCTCAAATATTGCGGGTTTCCCAACAGTAGTTGAACCTCGAGTTTCTAAAGGTTCAATGACGCGTGAATCCTCGGTCTCCTATTGAGAAGCGCGCCACCTCCGAAGGTTTCTCAACCAGACATGGACGATACTTGTAGGAGATCGTTTGTCGGATGCTAGCTGGAGAGAACTGAATGACTGAGCAAATGTGGGACACGATTGAAGCTGCCGAACAGGGTGTTCGGCTGGTCGTGTGCGACATGGACGGGACCTTGCTTGATGGGAATGGGAACATTCCTGACGAGTTCTGGGGTTTGCTGGATCGAATGATCGAACGGGACATCGTGTTCGCCCCTGCCAGCGGACGTCAGTACGCCACGTTAAAGAAGATGTTCGGTCACGAGGATCAGATCCGCACCTACATCTCCGAAAACGGCACCGCTCGTCAAGCGGGACGACAAGATCGTGTCGACCACGCCGATCGAACGAGCCGACTACCTTCAGGGAATCGAGATCATCCGCAGCATCGACTACCGCGATGCTGGAGTTGTCATCGGTGGCGCTCATGGCGCCTACGCGGAGCGTAAGGACGCACCATTTGTTGAGAGGATCCGGACTTACAACCGCGACCTCAGGCTTGTTGACGACCTGACCGAGGTTGACGATGACATGCTGAAGATGGCGATCTTCGACTTTGATGGAGTCTCGCAAAGAATCGTGGATGATCTTTCAGTTCTTCCCAGCACAGCTCAGGTCGTCATCTCGGGCGAGTACTGGATCGACATCATGTCCGCGGCCGGCAATAAGGGCAAGGCCGTCACCGACCTCCAGAAGGCTCTTGGAGTCACACCGGAACAGACCGTCATCTTCGGTGATTACCTCAACGATCTGGAAATGATGGATCGTGGCACACTGTCGTTCGCCATGGAGAATGCGCACCCCACCATCAAGGAAACTGCACGCTACATCGCTCCCGCCAACACCAAGTACGGAGTCCTCAGTGTGCTCAGCATGCTGCTTGACGTCTAGGCATAGCCAAAACAACTGAACCGGAGGGCGCCCATTTGGGGGTGCCCTCCACGGATCGACTGCGTTTGGAAGCTAGCTACTCCGCCCGTCTCGAGCGTGGAGGTGCAGTCGTGTTTCGAACGATCAGCTCAGTTGGAACCAGAACTCCGGGCTCCTGCGACTCGAGGTTAATTGCCTTGAGCCGTTGGACGGCGCGCTCTGCCGCAAAACGCGCAAGTTTTTCAGTGTTCTGCGCAACCGTTGTGAGGTCGACATAGAATCGTTGTGAAACCTCGGAATCGTCGAAGCCGACGACAGACAGGTCGCGAGGGATCGAGTAACCGGCTCGGATGCAGTAATCGATGATTCCGAAGGCGCAGCGATCGTTGAAGCCGATAATCGCATCTGGAAGCTGATTGCTGTCGATCAGGTGCTGCGCGAGCCTTGCGCCGCCCTCTTCGGATGCTTCTGCGGCATAGACGCTGGGGGTTAGGCCATGCGCTTGGAGGGCTTCCACAAAGGCGAGTTCACGGGTTGTCGCGCCAGCATCACCAGGACTGTTAGCGAGCCCTATGTTCTTGTGGCCCAGTCCAATGAGGTGATCGACGGCCTGATGAATACCAAGAGAATCGTCTGATGATATCCAGTCGTAGGGCGGATCAAGTTCCTGAGCGACAGAGATGACGGGGATATCGCCGACTACGTCCCTGATGTCGGAGGTTGTCAGTCGCGGACCAAAAATGATGATGGCGCCACATCGATACGCCACGAGTGAGGAGAGAGCGCTCTTCTCGTCGCGAGCGGATGAGGTTGGGGAAAGGACGAGCCCGGTCTCTGTTCCGTCGACAGCGACATAGAGTTCGTCGAGTAAATGGTGGTGAAGAGGCTGAGATGTCTGGAAACACACGCCGATATCCAAGGACTTATGGCTTCGCAATAGTCGTGCGCGCTCATCGAGAACATAGCCGATCTTCTTGGCCGCGGCGCGCACGCGCTCTCGTGTTTCATCGGATGCTCCTGGAGCATCGCGGAAGACAATGGAAACCAGGGCTGGTAAAACTCCTGCTTCTTCGGCTACGTCCCTCATGGTTGGGCGCCGTGCCCCCGGTTTTCTTGACATGTCTCAAGACTAGAGGATTCTACGAGATTAGAAGTTGCCCTTGCGGGCGGAGCGGGCACCGGCTATTGTGGCTATAATGTTCTAGTAGAACGTTATAGTTCAGCTCAGCGTTGAGAGGAAAGCAATGGTTGATATTGCTGTAGTCGGTACCGGAAGGATCGGCACGCACCACATTGGTGCATTAGTTAACGACGTCCAAGGTGCACGAGTCACTGCCCTTGTTGACACTGATATCGCACGTGCTGAGGAGATTGCTCGCACCTACGGTATCGATTGTGTGGCGGCCAGCCTTGGGGAGGCCTTCGAAAAGGTGTCCGTTGATGCAGTCGTCATCTCGACTCCGGTGGTTACTCACCTACCGTTGATCCGCACCGCTGCGGATGCGGGCAAGGCAATCTTTACCGAAAAGCCAATCGCTAAGGATGTTTCCGAGGCCCGTGAGGCAGTGGACGCGGCTACACAGGCGGGTGTCATTTTCCAGGTTGGGTTTAATCGTCGGTTCTCCGAGTCGTGGGCACGTGCTCATGACAACGTGGCAAGCGGAGTTGTTGGTGACGTTCAGCGATACCACTCGATTACTCGCGACCCGGGTCCTTACCGAGGTGACCCTGCGAGGACCCCACTTGGGACGATCTTCAAGGAAACTCTGATCCATGATTTTGATACGATTAATTAGTTCATGGGAGACAGCAGGCCGGTCTCCGTGTTTGCGAGCGCTGATGCTCTAATCCGTCCTGAAGCCAAGGACAATGGATTCCTCGACTCTGCAGTCGTCGTAATCAAATACGACAACGGCGCGATTGCAACAGCGGAGGCGTCATTTAGCGCAGCCTACGGCTACGATCTACGTGGCGAGGTGTTTGGATCTCGTGGAATGATCCAGATGGGGGAGCCGACCAATACAGTTGCCCGAACTTTTACTGAGGCCGGACTTGTGGTTCCTACCGACGGTACCGATACGTCTCGCTACCACGAATCCTACGTTGCTGAGTTCGACACCTTCTGCCGACGAGTGACTGGCGAAGATCTTCCGTACCCGAGCGGGGAAGATGGCATCCTCGCCCAGGCCATCTCGGACGCTGCACAAGTGTCGGTTTCAGAGTCACGTCTCGTTCGTCTGGAGGAGGTCCTGTGAATACGCCATTTACTCTCGCCGTCTGCGCGGAAATGCAGTTCACCGACCTGCCTTTCATCGAGCGAATCAAGAAGATCCACAGCTATGGAGTTGCAGTGGAGTTGTGGAACTGGACCGACCTGGATCTCCCTGCCATTGCCGAGACCGGAGTTCCCATCGAGTCAATGACCGGGTACATTTCTGGCAATTTGACAGACGATAACGGAATCGAGGCATTCCTCAAGTCGGCCGCGGAGTCGGCACGAGCATCGAAGATTCTCGGCAGCCCGAGACTGAACTTTCACGGCACAGGTCTTGGGGAGGGAGGAATTCCAGTTGATCCTGTCGATAAGGTGACGGGAAGGATGTGGGCTAAGGCGGCTCTCACCCTGGAGAAGCTTGCTGGCATTGCTGAGGAACACGATGTCATCTTCGAGATGGAGAATCTGAATCTCGCCGTCGATCACCCGGGTACACCCTTCTCCCACCCTTCGGACATTTTGAGTCTGCTGGGGGCCGTCGGTTCGGACAGATTGAAGATCAACCTCGATCTCTACCACGCGCAGATTGGAGACGGTAGCCTCATTGATACCTGCCGCGAGGCGCTTCCATTCCTTGGTGAGGTGCAGGTCGCAGACGTTCCTGGTCGCTGCGAACCATCAACAGGAGAGATCAACTACCGAAACGTCGGACAGGCACTGGTAGACATGGGATATCGCGGCACGATCGCGCTCGAGGCGTGGGCCAAGTACGATTCTGATCGCGCAATCACGACCTTCGTCGACACCTTCTCAAACCTGAAGGAGAGTGCGAAATGAACGTGGAAACCAAGCCAGCTACAAGTAAGCCGGTTAGGAAGAAGAACATCGACCTCGTCGTTGGGATCGCAACTCTCGGTGCCCTTGCCTTTGGCTTCGACACGGGCGTTATCTCCGGAGCGCTCCCGTTCATGGAGTTGCCGTTCTCCGAGGGTGGTCTCTCGCTCGATGCGACCCAGGTCGGTGTCGTGACCTCGTCGCTTGTACTCGGTGCGGCCTTTGGCGGCCTACTGTCGGGCCGCATGTCTGACTCGATTGGTCGAAAGAAGACGCTCCTGATCATCGCGGCTCTGTTCACAATTGGGGCTCTTGGTACGTCCTTGGCGCCAAATGTCTCTGTCATGGTGACATTCCGAGTCATTCTCGGGCTTGCTGTTGGTGGCGCCTCAGCAATCGTCCCCGTGTTCATTGGCGAACTTGCTCCGACTGATCGTCGCGGAGCACTCGTGGCACGCAACGAACTTCTGATCGTGACCGGCCAACTTCTTGCCTATACAACAAACGCAATCATTGCGACCTACTTCCCCGACGATCACCACACGTGGCGCTACATGCTTCTCCTGTGCACAATTCCGGCGGTGGGCCTCTTCATCGGTTCTTTCTATCTGACTGAGTCTCCCCGTTGGCTCATCGACCAGAACCGGGACGGTGAGGCAAAGATGGTACTTTGGCAGCTTCGGACGACCCGCGAAGATGACAAAATCGAAGCGGAACTACAGGGGATCAAGGACCACTCAGAGAAGATGAGGGAGCAGACCTCCGGCTCGTTTAGTGATTACATGAGGGTCCCGTAGATTCGGAAGATCGCCATCATTGGTATCGCCCTCGCTTTCCTGTCGCAGATGACGGGTGTCAACTCTGTCATGTATTACGCTCCATCCATCCTCATCGATACTGGACTTGGTACCAACGCTGCCATTGTCGCAACCATTGGCAATGGTGTCGTCTCGGTTGCGGCTGTTGCGATTGGTTCGATGGTTCTGCTTCCGCGGATGAAGAGAAGGCCGATGCTTCTGACCGGACAAATCGGTGTCACCGCCTCGTTGTTCCTCATGGGCGCGACCTTTACTTTCATGCCGGAATCAACCGCTCGAAGCTACCTGGTCCTCGCGTTCATGATGTGCTTTCTTTTCTTTATGCAATGCTTCGTTGCGGTGATCTTTTGGCTCATGCTTGCTGAGATCTTCCCGTTGCGCGTACGTGGCAAGGTAATGGGAATGGCGGTTTTTGCTAACTGGTTCGCAAACTTCCTTGTCGCTCTTGTCTTCCCGCCACTCCAGGAAGCACTCCATGGCAAGACATTCTTCATCTTCGCCTTCATCAACTTCCTCACGATCTTCTTCTACTGGAAGTTCATTCCCGAAACGAAGGGCAAGTCCCTGGAAGAGCTTGAAGAGCACTTCCAGAAAACTCTGGCCTAACACTCCTCTAAGGCTGGAAATCGGCGGTGGCGCAACCTCACAACATGCGCCACCGCCTCCTCTTGTCTGCATGCAGTCTGCTGTTGTAAGTCGCGGCCAAGGCAAGGGACGTCGTCACAAACGAAGAGTGGCATCCCGGAGGGGATGCCACTCAACGGACGACACGTCAATCGAAAGGAATAGAGCTCTGACGTTTAGGTGGTCTTACTGGAGCGAAACCGTGACCGTATCACCTCCAAAGATGTTGCTACTTCCAAGGAGAATGGCATCAGGTGTTGCATCGGCAGGAATGTCGTAGAGAAGGTATCCCTCGAGAGTCATGCCGGGGTTGACGTCCTCGTAGACTATGGCGTCGTCACCCATGTAGATCGTGTCGTCGGAATCGGAGTGCTGACGGTTCTGCTCGTCGACAAGGACGTGAGCGCCAGCCCTGAATGTGTGAGCCTCGTTGTCGACGTTGGTGGCGGAGATGTGGACTACCACGTACTGTCCGGATGCGTCACGGGAGCCGTACTTGCCCTGGATCGACGATAGTCCGGACTCGACTGAGGTGACCGTGATGTCAAAACCGTCGTTGTTGACGACGTCGCCAACTCCGGGAGTTTCGGGTGCGGCTTCCTCGGTCTCTTCCGGTTCTGCCGCCTCTTCCGTGGTCTCCTCCTCTGCGGCCGGTTCTGCCTCGTCAGCATTGTCAACAACTGCAGAGTCGTCAGAGTCATTGCTGTTGTTGCCGGTGTTGCTGCTGGTGGTCGATGAGCTACGTGGCTCGGAGTCGCCATCCCCTCCGCCCGTGGCGGTGATGACGATCATGGCGATAAAGAATATGAGAATTGCGGTTAAGAACTTGTGGCGAGCGAACCAGCTCTTCTTCTGAACCGGGTAGGGGTACTGGGGTGCTTGCTGTGACATTGTGTCTCCTTGGTGCTGCGAACTTGATGACCCCAATCTATTTTTTGGTTCCCTTCTTACACATCGGCCATGTGGCCATACTTCTCTGACCGAAAGGATGAGGCCCGGGTAGTAGCGGCAAACTATGCTTGTTCGCATGATGGCTAAGAACTCGTCTACCGAGGCGCGAGGGGGATTCTGGGAGAATATTCGGTACTACGTGCTGACCCCCATGGCGTGGATCTTCATCCTTGCATTTGGTGCCTCCACCTGGACCGGTGAACAGGGTGAGGACGCAACTGGAAACATTCTCGTCACTTTCTACGGCGTGCTTGCCATCATTGCCGCCATCTACGCCTGCTACCTCATCTCGCAGCGACGAGACGACATTAGAAGCGTTGCCAACAAGCTGGCCATCATCGAGATCCTGTTTCCCATCGGTCCCGTTCTCGGCATCGCACTACCCAGGTACATTCACACTCAGCCAGCTCGCGACGGGCGGCGGATGACCCTGATCTACATCGTCAGCGTTGTCGTCATTGCTGCACGTGAAATCTTCCTGCTGCCGACGTCCTTCCTTGGCACCATGGCCTTTAGTTCTCGTGACGAAGCCGCTGGAATCACCGACTATTCCACCATCGTGCTCCTGCTCGTCATCACCACCCTGGTCCCCATCTGGATGGGCTACAACCGCCGCACCAAGGACGTCATCGAGGAGAAGGAACAGGTTCTCGAGCAAAAGGAAGAACAGCTTGAGGTCACCTCCGATCGCCTCAGGGAGCAGGAGAAGGCGGCCGAGACGATTGAGAACGAGCTCGTTCGTAAGGAAGAACGAGAGGCCATCGCTCGGGAAATTCACGACACCCTTGGCCACAATCTTGCTCTCATCAATCTCTATTCCGGTGGTCTTGAGCTCATGGTTGAGGACGACGAGGCGAAGGAACAGGCCAGCCAGATCAGGAAGTCAGCCCAGCAGGCTGTTGACGAGTTGCGCTCCGTCATTCAGATCATGAGAGACGGGGTGGGGGAGAACGGCATCGGCCAGCAGAGCTTCACCCTGACTGAACTCGATGAGGTGATTGAGAACGTGCTCTCGGCGGGCCAGCACGTCTCCTCTAACGTCATGATCTCCAACCCAGAAACAGCGCCCGATGTCCTGACGAAGGCGACGTACCGGATCATCCAGGAACTGCTCACCAATGCCATGAAGCACTCGCCAAACGAACTCGTACGCGTGAGAGTCGTGGGCAGCCCTGAATCAGGGCTCTCGATCAAGGTCACCAACCCGATGAAACAGACTGGTTCTAGAACCTCGCAAGACTCCGAACCCGGAGGTGATCATCGGGGCGGAATCACCGGCATCCGGGAGCGCGCCGAAGCTCTCGGTGGCACGTTGAACGTAAGCACCGCGGGAGGCGTATTTGCTGTTGAAGCGTGGTTGCCGTGGGGGAACTGAACAGTCCGACTAGACTAGGGACTTGTGACTGACCCGCGCCCCATCCGCCTGCTCCTCGTTGACGACGATCAGTTGGCACTTCATGGCCTGTCCCAGATCATTAAGTACGGAGCCAAGGACATCGAGCTCGTTGGAGCGGCGAGCGATGGGGGAGAGGCAGTTGATGCTGCCCTCATGCTGAAGCCCGACGTCATCCTCATGGATGTCCTCATGAAGAAGATGAATGGCATCGAGGCGACAAGGCGCATCAGGCAGCAGAAGAACCCGCCCGAGATCGTCATTCTCACGACCTTCGATGCGGATGGGGAACCGATCAAGGCGGCCGAGGCGGGAGCCAGCGGGTTCCTCCTCAAGTCCGAAGAACCTACCGCGATCATTAGCGCCATCCGCTCCGTTGCTGCCGGCGAGGGAGCACTGTCCCCGCGCACGGCACGGCAGATGGTGGGGCACGTGCGCTCGATCGCGGCCGACCCTCAGGTCAAGCAGGCCGTGGCTCTGACAAAAACTTTGACCGAACGAGAGATCGAGGTTGCCAAGCTCGTGGCGGAGGGGCTCTCCACCAGCGAGATCGCCGATTCGCTCTTCCTTTCCACAACAACGATCAAGACGCACCTTGCCGCGATCCAACAGAAGTTTGGTGTCGAGAACCGCGTTCTCATCGCCGTCATCATGACCAGAGCGCAGTACTCCATCAAGCCGTAAGAAGCTTAAGGATTCGGATATTTTGCCCACGGCTTCGAATTGTTTCAAAGTTGATTTTGCGCGGAATTCACGCTCCCAGGTTCTCTGATTCGGCTCAAGTATTCCGGTGGTCCGCGGATGTGGAAAGGTCCAGAAAATGGCTAGTTGCCGCCATTTCCTCGGTGCGTTAGGGTGAGCATGTTCGAGTAAATTGAAAAGTTTTTTTAGGAGAATTTTATGAAGCTCAGCGCACGTAACCAGCTCAAGGGCACCGTCGTTTCCATCGAGAACGGCGCAGTCAACTCGATCGTCAAGATCGAGGTCGCTCCTGAGGTCGTTCTCACCTCCTCCATCACCAACGCTTCCGTTGAGGAGCTCGGCCTCACCGTCGGCTCCGAGGCATACGCAGTCGTCAAGGCTTCGTCGGTTCTCGTTGGCATCGACGACTAATTCAGTCCTTGCCAGCCGGGGCTAACAGCCCAGGCTGAAAGAATTCGGGAGAACAGAGATGTTTTCCTTTTCTTGCCCGTTCCCACGTTCCCCGGCGCATCAACGAGTGAAGGAGCTGAAGTTAGAACGGCCTATCCCGTAGGCACTGAGCAGGAGACTCTGACCGGGGTTCATGGGAGGATGGTGGACATGAGTCACGTTCCATTTCAGCCTTCGCCCAACCGCTACGAACAGATTCCCTTCCGCCCCTGCGGGGATTCCGGATTGCAGCTTCCGGCCATTGCGCTCGGACTCTGGCACAACTTCGGCGACGATCGCCCGTTCCAGACCCAGCGCGACATTGTCCGCCGCGCATTCGACCTTGGAGTCTTCCACTTCGACCTCGCAAACAACTACGGGCCACCCGCAGGTAGCGCCGAGGAGAACTTTGGTCGGATCCTCAAGAAGGATCTTGCACCCCTCCGTCACGAACTCATCCTGTCGACCAAGGCGGGATGGAACATGTGGGACGGTCCGCACGGATTTGGTGGGTCGCGCAAGTACCTGCTGACCAGCCTCGACGAGTCCCTGCAGCGTCTCGGAACCGACCACGTCGACATCTTCTACCACCACCGCCCCGACCCGGACACTCCGGTCGAGGAGTCGATGCTGGCGTTGCACCACGCCGTCACCTCGGGCAAGGCCCTCTACGCCGGCATCTCCTCCTACTCGGCCGAGGCCACCAAGGAAGCCGCTGCGATCATGCGCGACCTGGGCACGCCGCTTGTCATCCACCAACCCTCCTACTCGATGCTCAACCGCTGGATCGAGGACGGTAATCCGTCGCTCCTCGAGGCCGCCGCTGACCAGGGCTTGGGAGTCATCGGCTTCTCCGCCATGGCGCAGGGCCTGCTCACGAACAAGTACCTGAACGGCACCCCGGAGGGGTCACGCCTCGCCAACGGCAGGGTCAACAAGGACTTCTTCACCGAGGAGACCCTCAGCCACGTCCGTGCCCTCAACGACGTCGCCGAGAGCCGCGGCCAGACCCTGGCTCAGATGGCGGTGGCATGGGTGCTCCGGGACCAGGGTGAGAAGACCCTGACCACGGCCCTCATCGGAGCCTCCTCCGTGCAGCAGCTTGAGGACAGCGTTGGTGCTGTGCAGAACCTTGAGTTCTCGGACGAGGAACTTGCCACGATCGACGAGCACGCCGTCGATTCGGGAATCAATCAGTGGTGGGGAGCAACCGCTTCCCGCTAGACCGCGCAGGAAGCGCCTACAAAGAAGCGGAAATCACTAAGCTCCTGCCCAAGCCTCTGCGTGCCCTCCCGTGGTCGACTCTGAGATTAATTCGAGGTCCGGAACTGCTGGAGGGCACGCCCACACGCAGAGCAGGAAGATGGACGAAAGGTAGGCACATGGAGGAAGAACGACGAGGCTTTGAACCGGAGCCCTCTAACCTAGCGTCGGGACCGAGGGGCCGTCATTTCCTCTACCATGCTGCCGCCGCGGGGGACCCGAGCGGTGAGCTGCACCGGGCCATGTTCGACCTCACGGCACGTATCCACCCAGACGATGGCAGCTTAGTTGTGTTCTCGTTGCCCGCACCGAACGCTGGGTCAACCTCCCGGCTCTCTGCGGCTTTCAGCTCCCTCTCTGACAAGCTCAGTCGCCTCCGACACTCGCGCAGGAAGGATACTCGTGTGCGACCGGTTCCATCGTGGAAGGAAGGCGTGGAACCAGAGAGCACTCTCATGACGCCTGCTGGAATCGCGAACACCATTGATGGGCTCTCTGCGATGACGACGGAGAGCCTGGTCGAGGCACTAGCCGAGTCAGTCACCTCCGCCATGTACTGGCAGGAGCCGGACATGACCGATGTGATCCTTGAGGATCGAACGATCGTTGATGCACTCGCACGCTTTGCGGAACGGTCCGGACTTGCAAATCTGGATCTCGAAACGCTCTCACAAGGCGAAGAGCGAAGCGTGTGGTGGCGGCACGATGACCCAGATCTTGATCGGGAAAGAGACCCGATTCCAGCAGAGCAGATTCTCGACACGTGGCACCGGAACAAGCTGGCAGAAGTCGAGGATGCGGCACGAACCCGCCCAGACGATCCGACTGCCAACTGGTCGGGATCGTGGAATTCGACCCCTCCCTATCGGCTGACGAACAGTAACAGGTTGCTTCCCGATGGCACTCCCGCGGCCCTGACCTATGTCGAGGACGGGCCGATCTCCGATCGCGCAACTACTCATACGGTTGATGGAGATGCCGCCACCTACCTCATCGATTCGGACGAGGATTGGGTCCGTTTGTGCGACCAGTATCCGATGGTGGTGACGGCGGCGGTCCGCCATGACTGGTATCGGGTGACGGGACGCGACGGAGTGTGGATCATTCCCGACTGGCACGCGGTCTCCAAGGACTGGGGCGCCGTGAGGCTCACCGTTCACGGCTACCTCACGTCCGCGACCAAGGCGATCCCGGTGCGTGGAGGAGCGAGCATGATCGCAGGCTGGAATCCCGGCGAGACCTACTGGCTCACGGACGTAATCGAACGTGATGGCGTTGATTGGGTCTCAACGGGCGAGAGCTGGAAGCCTATCGAGTAGGGCGAAGGTGCACTCTCTTTGCTCACGGAATCTTCCGTGCTTCGTTGCTTGGTCCTGCACAAAGGTCAAAGCCTTGCTTCTGCTGAGGCCAATTTCGTGGTGAGGATTTTCCTGGTGAGGGCCTAGAGACCTGCTTTGATCCCGGGAATGGCATCGCCCGGGGCATCGTCAATCACGCTGACGCTCGTGGCTCCGAGCCATCCCGCCATGCGCACCAGTTCGCTGGCGAGTGCGCGGTCGGTTTCCTCGCTCTCGTAACCGGGTTCGTACCATGCTCCCTTGATAAGCAGAGTCTGGGACTTCCTGTCGAGAGCCAGATCGGCCCGCGCCGGGATGGTTCCGTTGTGGAGGAGCGGAAGCGAGTAGTAGCCCTTCGTGCGCTTCGGTGCGGGAGTGTAGATCCCGATCCGGTAATGCAGGCCGAAGATCGCATGCGCTCGATCTCGTTCGAACACGAGGGGATCAAACGGGGACAGAAATGTTGTGCCCCTGACTGATCTCGGAATGATGGTGGAGGCGGGGATGATGTGGTCTTTGAGGCCCGCCACCTGGACCCACTCGGCTCGCCCTTCCTTCACCATGGTGTCGAGGACAGGGCGAACATCCTTCTGATTGAGTCGGAAGAAGTCAGCAACTGTTGCGGGAGTTCCGATCCCGACCTTCTCGAGCGAGATCTCGGTGAGTTCCCTGATCGCGGTCTCCCGATCGCTGGGAGGAATGGAGTTAACCGGTTCGGGTAGCACCTTCTCGGTCAGTCCGTAGATGCGATGGAAGTGGTGGGTGCGTCCCGCACTCGTCACCCGATCCTCGTCAAACAGGTTTTCCAGTACCACCTTGACCGAGTTCCTGGACCATGCGTGGTCAGAGGTGACAGCGAGCAGGTCGAGCTCCTCGTCGCTGAGTTCCTGTTGATCGATCCACGTCCCGACCTCCTGCGAGGTGGCGGGGGAGTGCGAGACTCTCTCGAGAACGCGGGACTTGAGTAAGGGGGCTCCCGGGTGTTGGTCAAGCCTGTGGCTCGATCCCCACCGACGGGTGAAGCCAGCGAGGTGGCGGTGGGTCATGGGTGGGACGAAGCAGGCCTCGTGGCCCCACTGCTCAAGAATGAGCCGCGGCCGCTTCGAGAGCGCCTGATCGAGAAGTGTCGTGTCGTAGGGGCCCAGCCTAGAGTAGAGCGGAAGGTAGTGTGCGCGGACCAGAATATGGACCGTGTCGATCTGGAGCACTCCCATGCGCTCCACCATCTTCCCGATGTCACGGCGCGTCCGTGCCGAATACGAGCCGTCGAGATGTTGGGCGCGAACCGCGATCCTCCGTGCCTGGTCAATACTGATGGTGCGCACAAGTACTTCCCTTCACGTAACGTTGACATGGAGTTTACGGCACAGCTGGGTCACAGTCGCTGGCGAATCTTGCCGCGGTTGTTGTCATCTGGGCTATCAAAAGGGTGCGATCTTCGAGCCATGGCTCCGATCAAGCACAAGGCGATCGGAACAGCTGTGAAGCTGACGAATAGAACAGCCCGATCGTCAATATAATCTGACGGCTCGTTTTGCTTCTAGGGTCTGCGAACGGCGCTGGTTTCCAGGGGGGACTGCGGGTGGACCTGGCGGCAGCGGTTTAGTCGGTGCTTTCCTCCGCGACAGACATGTTGGACTTGTCGGAGTGATGCTCCGTCTTGCCGGAGTGGTTCTCGGCCTGCTTGATCTTGCGTCGCTTGGCGGCTGCTCGGTTCTTCTTCTTGAGCGGACTCGTGAAGTTGTAGGAGAGGGGCTCGCCGTTCTTGCGGTACAGGTGGAACAGCTTGGTGCGATCAAGTCGCTTGTATTCCTTCTCCTGGTAGTCGAAGACGGGCAGGCTCCACTTGAAGTAGATCGCGACGATGCGGATCAGGAAGATGGTCAGGAGCGTCGAGATGATGATGATTTCTTCGTTGACACCGAGCTCCTGGAGACCCAGGTACATAAGAACACCGGCCGGGACCACAGATGCGTACAGTTCCTTGTGGAACACGAGGGGGATCCGGTTGCAGAGAATGTCTCGAAGCACGCCACCCATGATTCCCGTGATGAGAGCGGCGATCAGGGTGACGACGAGGCCGTAACCCATTTCTTGCGCCACGCGAACACCGAACACCGCGAACACTGCGAGACCCACGGAGTCGAGCACGAGGAACAGGACGCGGAAGTGCTTCATGAGAGATGACGTGAAGACCGTGATGAGGGCCGCGACCGTCACGATGACGATGTATTCAGGATGAGCTACCCAGCTCAGGGGGTAATGACCGAGCAGCATGTCGCGCACTGAGCCGCCGCCGAGTGCGGTCACGTTGGCCACCATGATGACACCAAAGAGGTCCATCTTCTGTCGTCCCGCTGCCAATGCGCCAGTCATCGCCTCGGCGGTAATGCCGATGATGTAGAGAACGGTCAAGAGCATGAGAACTCCTTGAAAGCTGAGATGGGGCCACCCAAGTGTAGGACTCGCACGTGCCGCGTGTGGAGAGTGTCAACCTGCTTAGGGAGGAGTCTCACGCACGATGATCGCTCTGAACCGGGCCAACTCAATTTTGTCCGATTATCGAGATCTCTTGGACTGGGGAGAATAAGTTGATACTTTAACGACATCGCAAAAATGCGATGTATCGAACACGAGGACAAACTATGTTGTCATTCCTCCATACGCGCACCGCTCCCGCCAACGGGATCTTTTCGGTTGCCTGTATGTGTTGTTCGTGCTGTCGAATGAACTAGCGGCACCAGCGCTCGACGACTGAGCGCATCCTGAGGCTGTCTCTCCCACGTTTTAGACGCACACCTATACCCATTGGTAGTTCCCTGCCTTGTTCAGGGCGTTCCATACCCAATTCGTGGTCATCTTCGACATCTCAGGGTGCCTTCACTTAACCCTTTTCACCCCCATACCTGGAGACAACTATGATTATTACCGGTCTACTACTGGGACTAGCCCTAGGATTTGTGTTCCAGCGAGGCAGATTCTGTGTCACGGGAGCCTTCCGTGACGTGTGGCTTTCGGGATCCACCCGCTGGCTCACCGCCTTCCTCGTTGCCATTGCCATTCAGGCGGTTGCCGTCAACGGCATGATTGCCGCCGGCTGGATCAACCCGAACATTCCCACGCTCGCGCTCGCGGCCGTGGTGGGCGGATCCTTCATCTTCGGAATCGGCATCGTCCTCGCCGGTGGCTGCGCCACCGGCACCTACTATCGCAGCGGTGAGGGCCTCATCGGCTCCTGGATCGCCCTCCTCTTCTACGCAATGAGCGCGTCCGTCATGAAGTCCGGCCTCGGAGCCGAGTTCACGGCAAGCCAGCGTAACGAAACCCAGGATGCTGTCACCATCCACGACACCCTCGGCATTTCCGTGTGGGTCCTCGTTGTCCTGTTCGTTGCTCTCGTTGGCTACCTGCTGGTCCAGCAGACCCGCAAGGCCAAGGCCCCGATCGCGACCCTCCCGGCCAAGAAGACCGGCCTCGCACACCTCCTCTTCGAGAAGAAGTGGACCCCCAACGCAACCGCCGTTGCCGTTGGTCTCCTCGCGGCACTCGCGTACCCGCTGTCGCAGGCCACTGGCCGCAACGCCGGCCTTGGCATCACCACCCCGTCCGCCAACATCGTCGAGTTCTTCGCAACCGGTGACACCACCCTGATCGACTGGGGCGTCATGCTCGTCCTCGGCATCATCCCCGGCTCCTACATTGCTGCCAAACTGTCCGGTGAGTTCCGCCTGAGGGCACCGGATGCTCGCACCTCGGTCCGCGCGATTGCTGGCGGCACGCTCATGGGTACCGGCGCTGCGCTCGCGGGCGGTTGCTCGATCGGCAACTCGCTCGTCCAGACCGCTCTCTTCTCCTGGCAGGGCTGGATTGCGCTCCTCTTCACCTTCCTCGGTGTTGGTTTCGCGGCCAAGTTCTTCGTCCAGACCCACAAGAGGGCAGGAGCCGTGGCCTGCGAGGTTCCGCAGGTTTCCGCAGTCAACTAACCCCATCACTCAGTAAGAAACGAACGTAAGCACAGAAGAAACGAAGGAATAGAAGTATGGTTTTTCTCAAGCTGAAGAAGGAACCCAAGGCACCCCCGGCACCCGTGGAATCGACCGGTCCCGCCAAGAAGTATCGCCTCGACACGATCGGGCAGGTATGTCCCTTCCCGCTCGTTGAGGCCAAGCAGGCAATCAAGCCTCTAAACCCGGGTGACGAACTGCAGATCGATTTCGACTGCACGCAGGCCACGGACTCGATCCCCGCATGGGCGTCGGAGAACGGTCACGCAGTCACCGACTTCCGTCAGATTGACGAAGCAACCTGGTCCATCACCGTCCAGAAGGCCTAAGTCCAAAGACCGCAAGGAAACATGCAAAGAGACATTTCTCCTCAGAAACATCGATGTGGAGATGTCGAAGGAGAAACAACGAAGAGACGTATCCGAGGGAAGACAGAGAACCCGAGGAACAATAATCCCGTCACCGCCACATATGGGGTCGCATGAGCTCATTTGAGTGATGGGGACCTGGCCGGGAAGGCGATAGTCCGGCTGGGAGGTGGGGAGCGTAGGCTCCCCACCTTTCTTGTGTCCGGGTTGCTTTCTTCAGTTCAAGATCCTCCGGCAAATCCCGTTTGCGACTCGTGAAAGGGCCACGTACTCGACCACGTGTCAGGAGTTGTTCGAGCGGTGTCACCCGGAGTGCGGTCCACCTTTGAATACCAATGATCTGTTTGGAATGCTGTTGCTTGCTCCACGGCTGACATCCCTGTGAGTACTATCATGAGCGGTACAGGTAACAAGGAGTCATGAACAAGGTGATGGCCAAGATAACCTAGATTGTGTAGTTTTAGTAGGTTCAACAATTTCTGAGTTGCCCCGCAGCGTGCGAGCGAGGCGGGGACGTGAAGTGAGTATGCGCAAGCGGAAATCAAACGACATGGACATTCCAATGCAGCCGAAGGTGAACCCTGCCTCCGGCGCTCAGCTGTCTCTCGACGCTCGGCGCCCGCTTCAAGACCTGCGACACGGTGGGCTTGGTAGCTCCCACGGCAAGTCCATTCTCATGGGAGAGCATTCCGTGGTGTACGGGGCACCGGCAGTCGCCCTGCCGCTCCTCGATCTCCAAACCGCTGTCTCGGTGCGTGCCTCCGACACCGCCACGATCACCTCAGACCTCTACACGGGACCGCTAGCGAAGGCGCCCAAGGAACTGCGCCCCGTCATCACCGCACTTCGCGCGACCGCCAAGCACGTTGGCCTCAACATTGAGTCCTGCGAGATCGTCATCTCCTCAACCGTTCCCCTCGAGAGGGGCCTCGGTTCCTCCGCGGCAGTTTCGGCCGCCATGGTAGCCGCCGTCAGCAACGCAGCTGGCGTGAAGCTCAACCCCGATGATGAGTTCAATCTCGTTCAGATTGCCGAGAACGTCGCGCACGGCACCTCCTCGGGCCTCGATGCTCACACGGTTCGTTCCCTGACTCCGGTTCGTTTCCAGGGCGGTAAGCCCACCGACGTCCACGTGGCCACGCCCTTCACTTTCGTCATTGCAGACTCCGGAACGTCGGGTTCCACATCCGCTGCGGTCAACGGTGTGCGCATGCTCCGCGAGCAGAGCCCCCGCTTCGTCAACGGCATCATCGACAATCTTGCGAACCTTGCGGAGAACGCCATCGCCGCACTCGGTGAGGGAGATTCGAAGGGCCTGGGTGAATCCATGTACCAGGGCCAGGAGCAGCTGGCCCGACTCGGCGTATCTGCCCCCGCCCTCGACGCACTCGTGGAAGGCGCGATCAAGCACAGCGCTCTCGGTGCGAAGCTGACCGGTTCTGGGCTTGGTGGATGCGTGCTGATTCTCGCCAAGGACCACGACCACGCCAATGCGCTTATTGAGGAGATGCAGGGGGTGGGAGCCACCCGCGGATGGAAGACTTCCCTCGTGCCCTCGCACTTGGCTAGCGACTTCCAACACGACTCTGGCCTCGACGGCCTCTTCAACAACGAGGAGAATGTGTGACATCGACCGCTCGGGCTTACCCCAATATCGCTCTCGTGAAGTACTGGGGCAAAGCCGATGAGGATCTGATCCTCCCCGTGGCCGGGTCGCTTTCCATGACCCTCGACGACTATCCGACAACGACTCACGTGACCCTCGCCGATGAGGACCACTTCAATCTCAACGGAACAGACCAGGAGGGCAAGGTTTCAGCCCGCGTCTTCGCGTTCCTGGATCTCGTTCGGGATCTCGCGAGGGAACGGTGCCTTGATACCGCGAACGCGTCTGCCACTGTCACCTCTGTGAACGAGGGGCCGACCGCCGCCGGGATGGCCTCCTCCGCCTCGGGCTTCGCGGCACTCGCCGTTGCTGCCTCCAAAGAATACGGACTCGACCTGGATCTTCGGGATCTGTCTCGTCTTGCTCGCAGGGGTTCTGGATCAGCCAGCCGCTCCGTGATCGACCGCTTTGCCGTGTGGCACGCAGGGACCGATGAGTCCTCGTTCGCGGAGCAGATCGATGCTCCCGACATGGCGATGATCTCGGTTCCCGTGGCCACGGGCGAGAAGGCAGTGTCCTCCCGCCAGGGCATGGTCGCGACAGCGACCACCTCGCCCTTCTATCCCGCGTGGATCACCTCGACGGAGGAGATCCTGTTGGAGATGATTGCCGCCTGCCAGGCAGGCGACTTCACCACCATCGGTGAGATCGCCGAAGTGCACGCAACGCGGATGCATGCGGTGATTGGCGCCTCCCGCCCCTCGATCCGCTACCTCAACTCCGCCAGCATCGACGTGTTCGATGAGATCTCTCAGATGAGAAGGGACGGGCTCGAGGCGTACGGAACGGCTGATGCTGGTCCCAACGTGTTCGCCATTTCCCGGGTCGAGGACGCTCAGGCCGTGGCTGACCGACTCGCCCCTCTGACGCGCGACGGTGAGGCAAAGATCCTCTACCCGGGCAGGGGAGCGCACCTGCTGTCGGACGGTGAGGCATGATTGAGGCGAAAGCCCCGGGCAAACTCTTTATCGCAGGTGAATACGCAGTAGTCGAACCGGGACACCAGTCCGTTCTCGTTGCTGTCGATCGCTTCATCACCATCACCCTGACCCCGTCGGAGGATGCTGGTCGGATTCATTCCGCCGAGTACGGCAGGCTTCCCGTCGAGTGGCGCAGGGACGACTCCGGTCAGGTTGTTGCCGAAGACCACCCGTACGACTACGTCATGTCGGCGCTGTCCACCGTGGAGCGCCTGCGCGAGGAGCGCGGCATTGCCCCCGCCTACTTCGACCTCCACATTGAGTCAGAGTTGGACGACGCGAGCGGACACAAGTACGGTCTCGGTTCCTCCGGGGCTGTCGTGGTTGCCACGATCTCCGCGATCAACGACTACTATGAGCTCGGTCTATCGACGATGGACAGGTTCAAGCTCGCCATGCTCGCCACGATCGCCGTTTCCAAGCGCGCCTCCGGAGGCGACATCGCCACCTCGACCTTTGGTGGGTGGATCAGCTATTCCTCACCGGATCGGGATGCTCTTCTCGAGTACTCCGCCACTCATTCCGTGACCGAGTCGCTGTCGGCACCCGGGTGGGACGGTTGTGCGATTTCCACCCTGTCAGCACCCATGGGACTAAGGCTCCTGGTGGGATGGACGGGATCACCGGCCTCGACCGCAGCCCTCGTCGGTTCCGTGAAGAAGGCAAGCCCGAAGGACAGCCCCCAATACTCCACGTTCCTTGAGCGCACCCAGACCTGCGTATCCGGACTCATTGCGGCTCTCGAAGGCGGCGATGTTCCCGCCTCCCAGGGCTTCCTCCGCAGGGTTCGTGAGAATCTTCTGCTCCTGCAGGAATCCTCCGGCATCGTCATCGAAACTGACGCGCTCACGGCCCTCTGCGACATTGCGGAGAGCCACGGTGCGACCGCGAAGCCGGCTGGAGCCGGTGGCGGCGACTGCGGCATCGCCTTCGCCGATCCGGCCACCGACGTTGCCGAGATCTGGCGGACATGGGAGGAGGCCGGGATCCGGCCCCTCGACCTTAACGTTTATTCCAAGGAGGATGCGTGAACGTCTCGTCCCGCAAGGAAGACCACATCCGCCTCGCTGCAGAGCAGCAGGAGAACCCGGTTCCGCACCGCGCCTACGACGATGTCTCCTTCATCCACCACGCCCTCGACGGCATCGACCGCACGCGGGTTGACCTGACGACCCAGGTGGGTCCCCTAACGTTTGCGGCACCGTTCTATGTGAACGGCATGACCGGTGGCACCGAGACCGCCATGATCATCAACCGGAACCTGGCCATTGCGGCAGCAGAAGCACAGATTCCGATGGCTTGCGGATCGGTCGGCATCGCGCTCGACTATCCCGAGACCGCGCAGTCCTTCACGGTGATCCGCGAGCAGAACCCGAACGGGATCGTGTTCGCGAACATTGGTGCCGGGCGGACCCTGGACGATGCGAAGCGGGCTGTGGAGCTCATGCAGGCCGACGGCCTGCAACTGCACGTCAACGCGGTGCAGGAAACGATAATGCCCGAGGGCGATCGGGACTTCTCCGGATGGCTTTCCCTGATCGAAGAGATTGTGGGCGGCCTCGACGTTCCGGTGATCGTCAAGGAGGTCGGTGCGGGCCTCTCCGCCAAGACGCTCCTCAAGCTCAAGGACGTTGGCGTGAGTATCGCCGACGTCGCGGGAGTCGGTGGCACCGACTTCGGAAAGATCGAGAACAACCGCAGGAGCGGGGGTCACGACGACTACTCGTACCTTCACGGCTACGGAAACTCAGCCGTCCAGTGCCTGCTCGATGCTCGTAGCGCAGGACTGCTCGGTGCCAGCGACTTCACCGTGCTTGCCTCGGGTGGGGTTCGTCACCCGCTGGATGTGGCGAAGAATCTTGCCCTTGGGGCTCGCGCCGTCGGTGTCGCGGGATCCTTCCTCAAGGTCGCGCTCCACGAGGGCCCGGATGCCATGGTCGAGGTGCTGCTCGCATGGAAGAGCAGGCTGGGGGAGATGATGGCGATAATGGGAGTCCCCGCCCCTGACCAGATGGAATACACTGACATACTAATTCGCGGTGAATCCCGTGACTTTGCCGAGGTTCGTGGAATCGACCTTGCTGGCCTTGCCAGCAGGAGCCAGGAGAAGGAATGAGCCAGTCCACCTATTCTGAAACGACAGTGACCGCAATCCCCACCCGGTGGGTTGGTCCGATCCGGTTCTCGGGTAACGCTGTCGAGGGAGAGATCGACGTTCCTCTCGCCACCTACGAGACGCCCCTGTGGCCAAGTGTTGGTCGCGGCGCCAAGGTGTCCCGACTCGTCGAGGGCGGCATTGTTGCCACCGTCGTGGACGAGCGGATGACCCGCTCGGTCATGTTCACCGCGAACTCCGCCGCCCAGGCACATCACGCCACCACGATCATCACCTCACGTTTCGATGAACTCGCCGCTGTCGTGTCCGCCGGATCCAGGTTCGCTCAACTGATCGAGATTCACCCCGAGATCGTTGGCAGCCTCCTGTTTGTTAGGTTCGCGTTCCGCACGGGTGACGCCTCGGGCCACAACATGGCGACCCAGGCCTCCGACTCCCTCATGGCCACCATCCTGTCCTGGGACCTGGGCCTGGGATACGGCTCCATTTCCGGCAACTTCTGCACGGACAAGAAGGCCACCGGAATCAACGGTGCCCTCGGGCGTGGCCGCAACGTTCAGGCCGACATTCTCATTCCCCACGATGTCGTGGCCTCCACTCTCAAGACCACGGCGGAGAAGATCACGGATCTCGTTGTCCGCAAGAACTATGTTGGTTCGACCATTGCGGGAGCGCTCCGTTCCTCGAACGCGCACTTTGCCAACATGCTGCTCGCGTTCTACCTGGCCACCGGCCAGGACGCCGCGAACATCGTTGAGGGCTCACAGGGTTTCACGTACGCGGAGAACCGCGAGGAGGGCCTCTACTTTGCGTGCTCTCTCCCGCACCTCATTGTTGGCACCGTCGGCAACGGCAAGCATCTTGAGCACGTCAACGTCGCCATGGAACGCCTTGGCCTGCGCGAGGATCGCGAACCCGGCGAAAACAGCAGGCGACTGGCCGCACTCATTGCCGGCACCGTCCTGTGTGGCGAGCTGTCGCTCCTGGCCGCACAAACGAACCCCGGCGAGCTCATGCAAGCACACGTTTCTTTCGAGCGAGGCAAGAACTAGGGGGTGGGACCCACCCCGAAGGAGAAGAACTCTTGAAAATCGGTATTCACGACCTCGATGTCGCGACCACGCACTTTGTTCTCAAGCTGGATTCCATGGCTGAGGCACTCGGCGTCGACCCGGGCAAGTACCACATGGGTCTCGGACAGGATGAGTTCTCTGTCCCGGCACCGGACGAGGACGTTGTGACCATGGCCGCTGAGGCCGCAACGAGGCTGCTGTCAAGGAACGACGCCTCGAAGATCCGCATGGTTCTGTTCGCAACTGAGACCGGCATCGACCAGTCCAAGGCCGCAGGCGTGTTCGTCCACGGCCTCCTCGGTCTTCCGAACGCCGTGCGCACCGTCGAGTTCAAGCAGGCCTGCTACTCCGGCACCGCAGCCCTCCAGACCGCAGTCAACCACGTTGCTCGCTACCCCGAGGACCAGGTTCTCGTGATCGCCTCCGACATCGCCCGCTACGCGGTCGACTCCGGCGGTGAGCCCACCCAGGGCGCCGGTGCGGTTGCCATGCTGATCGCAGCCGATCCGAGCATCCTCGAGATCGAGCCAGATTCCGGTGTCTACACGGCCGACGTCAACGACTTCTGGCGCCCAAACGACTCCTCCACCCCGTTCGTTGAAGGCAAGCTGTCCCTCGACGCCTACATGGATGCCACCCTCGGCGCGTGGGATGATCTCGTTGCTCGCCGCGGCATCGAAATCTCCGACATCCACCGTTTCCTCCACCATCAGCCGTTCACGAAGATGGCGAGGAAGGCACACGCGAAGCTCGCGGAACACCTCGGCGTTGAACTCGGTGCGGACCTCATCGAGGAGTCGATGACCTACAACCGCCGCGTCGGCAACTCGTACACGGCTTCCCTGTACTTTGGTCTCGTTGCTCAGCTTCAGGGCAACGACGATCTCGCTGGCAAGCGACTCGGCCTGTTCTCCTACGGTTCCGGGTCCGTCTCGGAGTTCTTCACTGGCATCGTCCAACCCGGGTACGCCGAGCACCTTCACGCCGACAACGTCGCGGAATCGCTTGATTCGCGCGTGGAGCTCTCCTTCGAGGAGTATCGCGAGCGCCACAACGCCTACGTTGGGTCCTCCGACAACAACGAGACCGAGAAGGTCACGGACGCTCCGTTCCGGTTCTCCGGCGTGATCGACCACGTCCGCCAGTATGAGGCGAACTAAGGCAAGTTAAGGGACCAACTTCCGGGTCTCCCGACAGAAAAGTCGGATCCGCAGGGAGACTGTCCGAAGATCCGTCGGATCCGCAGTAAAGAAGCAGTAATCAGGAGAGTGTCGCGGCGCCAATGGCGTCGCGACACTCTGCTTCTATCGGGACCTCAGACTTCCGGATTCTCATCCGGATAAGAGTCTTCCGGGAATGCCACCTTTCTTATCCGATGAATCTGGAGCCGGGTACGCCCTCGGAGGGCTGGACGACGACGAAGCCGGGGCCGTAGAAACCAAGCTGGAAGGACTCACCGGACCCGCGACCAATGAGGGAGCTCATCTTAAAGTCGTTCTTCAGGGTGGGAGTGAGGTTGGGTGACCAGCACACGGCCGCGTGTGGATCGACGTAGGTGGGCTGCTGGGAGCAGTCGAGAAGCATGGGAGGACCATCGCTTGTCACGGCGACGGTTCCACTTCCCTCAAGATAAAGGTTGAAGAGGCCACCGGCGATCACGCCAACGTTACCGATGGCGCGAATGTCCCACCGGAGCGACCCATCAAAGGCGAGGAGGCTACCGGTGTTAAGAGTGATGGCTTCACCTTCGAGTTCGATGAGGAAGATGTTGTGAGCCTGGCGGGCCAGGAACACCTCGCCCTCGCCCCGGACTTTCATGAGATCCCCACCCTCACCGGAGGCGATCTTCTTCAGCATTCTCATGCCGCCACCGGAGCCCTGATAGGCGAAGTCCATCTGGCCCTGGTAGGCCACCATGACGCCCTGGGCTGCGACGATCTCGGGGGAACCGGGATTCAGTCTGCACCGAAGCATCTTTGACGACTGCAAGCTCCATCGCTCGCTTGTCTGGTTTTCTTGGTTCTCTTGATTGAAAAGCGATGATTTCACGATGTCTCCCTCTGGGACTCCCGCTGCAGGAAGGCGGTGGTTGCGACCAGGGGACCGGGGTTCGGTCTCTTCTCCAGGTGTTGTCCCACCGCCAGGTTAGGTTGCCACCTTTGTATTCGCGAGCGGAGGGCTTGGGTAGTTCCTGAAACTCCCCACGCGGCCTGGCGTGGCGACGAAAGCGCAACGGTCGCGTGGGGAGAGCCTGTGGTGTTACTGATCGGAGCTGAGGCCGGTCTTCTGGATCATGGCCTGAACAGCCTTGGCGAGTTCGGCAGGGTTGTCGTTTGCCAGGAAGTGGTCACCATCGACCACGTGCACCTGACCATCGGGAAGCCCACCAACGATCTTCTCGATTTCGGCGCTACGAGCATCGTCCTTCGCTCCGTACAACAATGTCGTTGGGATCGTGAGCTTCGGAAGAGCAGTGTTCGTCGAATAGTGGTGTGCGGCCGTGAGGATTCCTCGGAAGCCGTCCTTATCGAAACCTGAGGGGATAGGAAGCATCTTCGAGGGTACGAAGCGCAGTGCCCGAAGGCGGTTGATCAGGGCGTCCTTGTCGGTGTCCTCCTGGACGCCGACAAGCACGAGACCAAGCACGTTGCCGTGGGTGGTGGCGTACTCGAGCGCAATCTTTGCTCCGATGGAGGTGCCAACGAGAACGACCTCGTCCACGCCGACCGCGTTCAGGTGGTCACCCAGGGTGCGTGCCGCCTCCTCAATAGAGAACGGGGAACCCGGGTCGCCAAGCTCGCCGTAGCTGATGAGTTTCGAGTCGGGAAAGTCCACCAGTTCCGATAGGCGCTGGTAGGTGGCGGGCTTTTCTCCCATGCCATCAATGAAAATGAGCTGTTGAGTCATGAGAGTGAGCATAGTGTGCGCTACATCATTCTCGTACGTATTCGGTATTTGTTCTCAAGATGTTTACTTTTCGCTGTCGCGTCGCGGATTGATGGCCACAGGGGAGCGCCTGCACTGTGGGTGCTAGTTGCCATGAGGTCTGAAGCGCCGGAGATCGAGTTCATGCCCCACCGAAGTGGCGCATGAACTGTGCCTTGAAGATTTCAGCTGAGACTGACTGCCGATATCGACTGAGGAGACTCACTGGCAAACACATCAGGAGAAGCCCTTGGGACGAGTTGCCAGTGAGTCAGTAAGTCAGAGTGTTGGTTTGGAAATCACGCGGGCGCATTAGCCCTGGTTGCGTGCCTCGTCGACGGAGAAGCCGGGCTCGTAGAAATTGGCGCTACCGTCCTCGCGGCCGACGATGACGCCGGCCGACATGGTGGGGAAGAGGCCGTTCTCGACCACGCCGGGAATCCTGTTGAGTGCGATAGCGAGCTCTCCGGGGTTCGCGATGGTCTCGAGGTGAGCATCGACAATGTAGTTGTCGTTGTCGGTGATGATCGGCTCCCCATCCTTCATGCGGCGTTCAACGAAAACGTTCGACCATCCCATGGACTCCAGGAGCTGCACAATGTTCTTGATGGTCGTGCCGTAGTAGGCGGGAGTGACCTCGATCGGAAGGGCGAAGGCGCCGAGGGTGTCGACGAGCTTCGAGGCGTCGACAACGGTCAGCATCTTCGTGGAGTTGACGGCGATGATCTTCTCCCACAGGAGGTTGGCGCCGCCGCCCTTGATCATGGAGCCGTCGGGAGCGACCTCGTCCGCACCATCAATGCAGACATCGAGCCCGTCAATGTCATCCAATTCGACGAGGGGCACGTTTAGTTCAACGGCAAGATCGCGGCTGACCTTGGAGGCTGGGGAGCACACGATGTCGAGACCGTCGTTGATTCGTTCCGCGAGCGCACGAATGAAGTGCCAGGCCGATGTTCCAGATCCGAGGCCAACCTTCTGACCGTCCTCGATGAGGGAAGCTGCGTAAATACCTGCGGCGATCTTTGCCTGTTCAGTCGACATGGTGCGTACTCCTTTAGTTCTTCTCAACGATACGACATTGGTCGGCATCGGTTAGGCCCCTGGGAGATGGTCCTTTCGGATCTCCGGGAGATCATCCAACGGTTCATCTGGCTCATAGAGGACCTTGAAGACGGCCCAGATCACGGACAGGATCGGGATGGCGATGATGGCGCCTGCGAGGCCGGCCAGGAACGTGCCCGCCATAACACCAACCGCGATGACAACGGGGTGGAGGTTGACCTGCTTGCCCATGACGAGGGGCTGGAATACGTCACCCTCGAGCTGTCCGATCAGGGCCACACCGAGGAGCACGATGAGTGCTGTCAGGGGTCCGTTCGCTGCGAAGGCGACAACGGTTGCGATGATCATTGCGATCGGGGCACCGAAGAGCGGGATAAAGGCACCGATGGTGACGAGCACTGCGAGGGGTGCCGCGAGGGGGACGCCGAGGATGAGGAGGAGGAAGAAGGCGAGGATGCCGTCGAGGGTGGCGACAATGATCGTGCCGCGGGCGTAACCGGAGAACGCGATCCAGCCGGCGGTGGCCGCCTCGTGGGTCTTCTCCCTGTTGTGTTCGGGAAGCAGGTTGATGAACCAGAGCCACATGTTCTTACCCGACATGATGAAGAAGATTGAGGCCATGAGGGCCAGGGAGATGATCATGATGAGGGTACCGATGGCGGAAGCGCTCGACATGATCTGTTCCGTGATTCGGCCAGTATTGCTTTCAAGCCATTGCATGCCGGTCTCGGTGATGCTGGCCAGCCATTCCCTCACCTCATCGGCCGTGACACTCCACGGCAGATTCGGGTTATCGAGAAGCCCGATGAGGGAGTCGATGCCTTTCGAGAACTGGTCCGCCAGTTCATCCCACTCGCCCTGGACCGAGTACACGACGTAGGTCATGAGACCACCGAAGAGCCCGGTCAAGAGGATGACTGCTACGAGCATTGCTAAGAGTCGTGGCATCCACCGGTCAAAGAAGTCGGTGATGGGGCGCAGAACGGAGGTGAAGACGAGGGCGAGGAAGATCGCGACAAAGATGAACGAGATTCGCGCCAGGGCAAACACGACCATTGATACGACGACAACTATTCCGATGATGTACCAGGATCCGAGCCCGTACTTGGCGAGGTTGCGTGGGACTCCCACGGATGTTCCGGGTAGGGGAGAGGTCGTGTTCTGTAGAGTCGGTGCCGGCGCCGTGGAGGGAGTCACCTGACGCGTCGGCTTTCGTTCTCCGGAACCAGTTGCGGATTTCTTCGTCCGCTTCTTGCGGAACAATGCCATTTTTGCACCCCTTGGTCGCATGCCCTCTCTGGGCCCCTGACACAACCTAACACCTGCGACTTTACATGCAACTCGACTCGGCAACGGGCCCATCATTACCTCGAGAACGAACGCTCAAAGCCACGTACAGAGGAGAACGGAACCATCAAGGCCGAACTAAATATTTGGGAAGAAAAGGACGTGGTCCGTGAATCGATGATCACGGACCACGTTGCCCTGTCAGAAAAACTGACAGCTACTTGCTGCTACCTCAAAGGTATGACTTCTTACTTCTGTTCCCTGTAGGAAGCCTCGATGCGCTCGCCGACCTCCTGGTCGATGTTCTTCCAGTACTGGAAGACGTTGGAGAGAACGGGCTCTTCCACATCGGACAGGAGCGAACCGACAACGGTCTTGACGAGACGGTCGCGCTCTTCCTCGGAGTAGACGTCGCGCACCAGGGTGTGCGCCTGGCCCCAGTCATCATCTTCGGCGTGGAGGGAGTAGGCTGCGCGGACCATCTGACCATCAGCTTCCCAACCGTTCTCGACCGGACCCTGCTCGTCCTGGTAGGCACGACCGTACGAGTTCAGTGCGTACACGGGAGCGTTGCCCGTGTGGTGGTACTGCATCGCGCCCTCCTTGTCGTAGGAGTTGGTCGCGTTGATGGGCTGGTTCACCGGGAGCTGGTTGTAGTTCGTGCCAATACGGTTGCGCTGAGCATCCGGGTAGGAGAACACGCGACCAAGGAGCATCTTGTCCGGGGAGACACCGGTACCGGGAACGGTGTTGGCGGGGGAAAATGCGGCCTGCTCGATCTGAGCGAAGTGGTTGACTGGATTCTCGTTCAGGGTGAAGCGACCAACCTTGTGGAGGGGGTAGTCCTTCTTCGAGATCGTCTTGGTCAGATCGAACGGGTTGAAGCGGTAGGTCTTCGCGTCCTCGTACGGCATGATCTGGACGGACAGGGTCCAGGACGGGTAGTCGCCACGCTCGATCGCGTCGAAGAGGTCGCGGCGGTGGATGTCAGCATCCTCACCAGCCAACTTCGCTGCTTCCTCGTTCGTCATGTTCTCGACACCCTGGTCGGTGTGGAAGTGGTAGACAACCCAGAACTTCTCGCCGGCCTCGTTGACCCACATGTAGGTGTGGGAGGAGTAGCCGTTCATGTGGCGCCAGGTGCGGGGCAGGCCGCGGTCACCCATGAGGTAAGCAACCTGGTGAGCAGACTCTGGCGAGAGGGTCCAGAAATCCCACTGCATGTTGTTGGAGCGCAGGCCTGAGTCGGGCAGGCGCTTCTGGGAGTGAATGAAGTCCGGGAACTTCATGGGGTCACGAACGAAGAAGACGGGGGTGTTGTTGCCCACCATGTCGAAGTTGCCTTCTTCGGTGTAGAACTTCAGCGCGAAGCCGCGAACGTCACGCCACGAGTCGGGGGAGCCAAGCTCGCCAGCAACGGTGGAGAAGCGAGCAAGGACGCGGGTCTTCTTGCCGGGCTGAAGGAAATCCGCCTTCGTGTATGCGGAAACGTCTTCGAGAACCTCAAATTCGCCGAAGGCGCCGGAGCCCTTTGCGTGGGGGCTACGCTCGGGCACGCGCTCACGGTCGAAGCGAGCAAGCTTCTCCACAAGTGCGACGTCGTGCAGAAGCAGGGGACCGTCGGTGCCGACGCTCAGGGAGTTGGAGTCAGAGTCGCGCGGTGCGCCAGCCTCCGTGGTGGACTTCTTGGTTGGGTCGAAATTCGTCATGTACTGTCATCAACTTTCTGGTGTCGCTATTTCCCATGAGCGGCCTCCAGACAGTTCGGGCAAACGCCGTGGTAGATAACCTCAGCCTCGTTAACAGTAAATCCGTGGTCGTCGTCGGGCTTTATACACGGAGCCTCTCCAACAACGCAAGGAACATTCTCGATTCGTCCACACACATCGCACAGAATGTGGTGATGGTTGTCGTGCTCGCGAATCTCGTAGCGGGACTTGCGGCCATCTAACGTAATTTTGCGTACCAAATCAGCGTCGGTGAGTGCATGCAGGACATCGTAAACAGCCTGCGTCGACACAGAGCCAAGCCGATCCCGTACCTCACCAGCAATCAACTCAGCATCAGCGTGCCGATGCTGAGCGATGACAGCCAGGGCTGCCAGCCGGGGAGCCGTCACACGCAACCCTGCATCGCGCAGAGCATCAACGTGTTCGTCGGAAGCCATACCCTCATCCTAACTCTTAAATTGGAACTGTTCCAATGAACAACCTGTGCAAAATAAGTAAATTGTCGTTTACGTCCTTGGTTAATCCTAGGCTAATCCCAGGGAAAGAGTGCGTAGTAGTTTTGCGAATCACGTGCTTCATCAGTGCTTTCCTTGCTCCCGGGAAGGGATGCTCCGATGCTGGTGGGGGACTCGCCAACATGTCTACAGGGGTGACATTTTGGATAAATAGAGCACTTGTTCAAACTTGAAGAACTGAAAGTGCACTTTCGTGACAATGGTGAGTCGCCCTTGCGTCCGCGCCGGGGTGGGATGTTGGCAGTCGCGCTGCTCCGCCCGATTCCAATTTCCAACCAGTTCTCGCGAGCTGCTGACGGTGTGGTCGTGGAGGTTCTAGCAACAGTAGCGTGCACCACTTTATGAGTAGTTGACGATTCAAGTAATAGGTTCTAAGATTTGCTTGAAGCGTCAACTAATGCTCCTCAAGTATTGAAGAAGGTAGTGGATCATGGAAACAACAACTCTTGCCGATGGGGTTACGCTCAACGCATCGACCGGCATGGATGCCGTCACCCTGCGCGTCGGGAACCTGGATCTCATGTCCGATTACTACTCGAACGCACTCGCGCTGACCCCGATCGAGGACAAGGTCCGCGGCGCCGAGGTTCACCGAGTGCTTGGTCGTAACGGCGTTCCGTTCGTTCGCCTCGTTGCCACCCCGGGGCTGCCCGGCGTGGATCCCAGCAAGCCCGGCCTCTTCCACACCGCTTTCCTCTTCGACACCCCCGGTGCGCTCGCGGCAACCGTCTACCGTGCGGCACGCGACGGTCGCGGCGTCTACACCGGTTCCGGTGACCATCTCGTGTCCGAGGCCTTCTACTTCACCGACCCCGAGGGCAACGGCATCGAACTCTACATCGACCGCCCCCGCGATCAGTGGACCTGGGTTGATAACCAGGTGCAGATGGCAACCCTCTACCTCGACCCGAACGAGTTCCTCAAGAACCACCTGACCCAGGAAGAGATGGACAAGGCTCCGACCACAGCTGGAAAGGTTGGTCACGTGCACCTTCAGGTTGGCGACATCCCGACCGCCCGCGACTTCTACGTCGACACGATCGGCTTCGAGTCCACTCTCGCGTACGGCCCCCAGGCCCTGTTCGCGTCGGCCGGTGGTTACCACCACCACGTCGCCATGAACACCTGGAACTCCGCAGGTGCGGGCCCACGCGCGGCTTCCCTCGGTCTCGGCAACGTGGCAATCACCGTTCCCGGCCGTGACGACCTCGATGCTCTCGTTGCTCGCCTCAAGAACAAGAAGGTCTCGTACACCGACAACGGCACCTCGGTCCTGACCGTGGATCCCTGGAACACCCAGGTCAGTATTTCCCTCCCCGGAATCTCGACGGACGAGCTGCTTTCTCGCTAGGTTGTTCCCATGGGAACACCACTCGACTCCGTCCCCGGCATCGGCCGGCCGCTACGTGACGCAGTTGCTCAGGAAGGTTACAGTGACCTCGAGTCCCTGAACGGCGCAAACTTCCAGGAGCTCTTGAAACTGCACGGCGTTGGAAAGGCCGGCCTGCGCCGCGTCCACGACTCGTTGCTTGAGAAGGGCATGGGCCTGACAGGAGAAATTCCGGAGCAACCGGCAAATACCTGGACTAAGGGCCACACGGGCAAGAACGCTGACGATATCAAGACCGCACAGACCTCCGAGGATCCGGCGGACTTCGTTGAGTCCCTGCCGTGGCCGAAGAGAGTCGAACAGGGCAGACAGCTCC
This sequence comes from Flaviflexus sp., assembly GCF_041440645.1. GTDB lineage: Bacteria > Actinomycetota > Actinomycetes > Actinomycetales > Actinomycetaceae > Flaviflexus. The sequence goes on from NZ_JASDVN010000049.1 coordinate 32,332, forward strand.
TCGACATCTTCTCGGAAGCCACGGGCGAAAAGGGAGTCATGTGGGGACCGAGCATGGTCGGATACGGAGCGGTCCACTACAAGTACGCAACAGGCCGCGAAGGCGACACCTTCCATGTCGGCTTCAGCCCGCGCAAGGCTTCCCTCTCGCTCTATGGGCTACAGGGACACAGGCGGAGCGATGAACTCCTTGCCAAGCTCGGCAAGCACAAACTTGCAAAGGCCTGTGTCTACGTCAACAAGCTTGAGGGCATCGACATCGATGTTCTCCGCGAACTAGTCAAGCACGCCTGGGAGTCGGATCCAGACGACTGCTAAGAAACAGAGCGTCAGCGCCTGCATTCTCGTGCTGAACATGTGAATTGATCACTGTGGGAGGCGGCCAGGACGGCCGCCTCCCACAGTGATTATTGTGTTGCCCCGATGACTGCTAAGTCCTATCGACAGCTGAGTCCTGCCGACCGCTGAGCCTTGCTTATTGCCCTGTCGCAATGGAGAGGGGAAGCTCAGTGTTTCAGCGTCCGAGTTTCGGCTAACGGTCTGAGAACGCGACTCGCCGTTGCCTAGGCTGGCTAGCTCACCGCGCTGTCGATCGGGGTGCTGCCATCCGAGTAGCGGAAGGTCTTACCGATCGATCCGGGGTTTCGCAGGGCTGCCGCGATCGTGAGTGCGACGTTGGCGCGGGACGTTGAGGAGTCGCCGTCGTAGTCCACCTGGTGCAGGTCAACCTGGCCCGTGGGATCCTCGAGTGTGAGGCCGCCGGGGCCCAGGATCGTGTAGTCGAGTCCGCTACCACGCAGGTACTCATCTGCCTCTGCCTTTGCCTGTGCGTAGGTGAAGAACGAGTTGTCTTCCGGAACCTTGTGGTCAAGGCTGGAGGAGAGGAACGAGACCATGACGTAGCGGCTGACGCCAGCGGCCTTCGCTGCCTCCATCGACCGCACTGCAGCATCGAAGTCAACGGCCCTGGTGCGGGCGGGATTGCCGCCGCCGGCACCGGCCGACCATACGACTGCGTCCATCCCCCTCATCGCATCCGCCAATTCCTCTGCGGAGGCGTTCTCAATGTCGAGAACGAGAGCCTTTGCTCCCGTTGCCTCCACATCGGCCACGTGGTCAGGGTTGCGAATAAGAGAAGTGACAGAGTGCCCCTCATCGACAAGGATGGGTGCGGCAAGGAGGGCGACTTTTCCGTGGCCGCCAATGATCAAGTAGTTCGACACGATGGGTCCTTTCTGGTCCGTGGCGTCGCGCGCTTATGTTTCGCGGCACCGTTCGTTGTCATATCCCCAGCCTAGGGTGATCGAAACTCTGACTCCACGGATTGAGCTAGTGGAGAAGTTGGAATGGTCCTTCGAACGGGGCGTGGGGCAGGCAGTGGGGTAAGTCGGGGAGGTGGGGCCTCCCGGTGCTCCACGGGACGTTGCTGTCACTGGGTGGATGGCGGAAGATCTATTTCCTGTAGCCCTGGAACACTGGCAGACTTGAGCTGAAGGTGGTGCTGGTATGAGCGGAAACGAACAACATGGGCGCCGTGCATTGACGATTGCTCTGGTCGCTTTACATACGTCGCCCTTAGCGGCGCCGGGTTCCGGGGAGGCGGGCGGCCTCAATGTCTACCTGAAGAACACGGCACGTGAGCTCGCGGCCCTTGGTCACAGCATTTACCTCGTCACGCGGAAGGGCCATGCGAGCCTCCCCGACGAACAGCGGGTCGGCGAGGACGTGACCGCGGTCTATCTCAAGGCCGGCCCCGTGTCTCCCATGTCAAAGGCCGGTTCCGAGACACTGATCGAACCGTTCCGCGACGCGTTCGACAAGTGGATCTCCAAGCGCAACGACATTGATCTCATTCATTCCCACCACTGGTTCGCGGGTGTTGCCGCGATTCCAGTTGCGCGAAATCACCGGATCAAGCACGTGCAGAGCTATCACTCGCTCGCAGCTCCCGAGGGTACTGGGCTCGATGGTGGTGAGGCCGCAGAATCCCCGGGCCGCATTCCGGGCGAGCAACTGATCGCCACAGCATCCGATCGGATCGTTGCGGTCAGCCAGTTCGAGAAGGATCTGATCGTGGAACGATGCGGTGCTGATCCGGCCAAGGTCTCGATCGCGGCTCCTGGCGTGGAAGAAATCTTCAAGCCCGCACACCGGGGAGGCCACGCGGCCGGTCACCTCAGCCACCCGACCACCGACAAGCCAGACTCGGCGGGACCCTATTTTGTGTTTGCTGGCAGGCTGCACCCACTCAAAGGCCCCGACCTCATCTTGAAGGCCCTGTCGCTCATGACTCCCGACTCGAGGCCGCGGCTGATCCTCACGGGTGATCCGGCCTCGGGCTACGAGCACTACCTGGATGAGCTCCGAGATCTCGTGGAGCACCTTGGTTTGGAAACGAAGGTGGAAAGAAGATCCTCGCTCTCGCGTGAGAAGCTCGCTGAGCTCCTCCAAGGTGCCATGTTTCTCGTGAACCCCAGTCACCTCGAAACGTACGGAATCATTAACGTTGAGGCCCAAGCCTGTGGTATTCCCGTCATTGCGTCAAAGGTGGGCGGTATGACGGAATCTGTTCTTGACGGCAAAACGGGGTATCTTATTGAGGAACGGGACCCGATGACCTGGACTCGTTACATGGAACGGCTGGTCAGCAATGACGAGTTGCGCCACGAGCTTGGTAGGAATGCGAGAGCATTCGCCCTATCCAGGCAATGGTCCGACGTGGCCGCGGAACTCGATGTGATCTACCAAGGAGAAGCTTTGTGAACCTCGTGGAACTCTTTGGGCGGGCCCCGCTCTTTGTTCACGCTCATCCTGATGATGAGACCCTACAAACGGGTTCGCTGATCGCGGCCTGTCGCAACCAGGGCCTCCACACGGCCGTGGTGACTGCGACCAGGGGTGAACTGGGGGAGATCGTCCCGGGAACCATCCCGCTGGATTCGACGATGGAGCAGCTCGCCGCCCACCGCGAGGAAGAACTCGAACTTGCCTCCGAGGTTCTCGGTGTGGATGAGCACTACTGGCTCGGCACCGCACCGGCTCGAGTAGAAGGCCTGGGGAACCGGAAGTACCAGGACTCCGGGATGGTGTGGATATCGGAAGGGGTGGCCGGTCCCTCCGGTGAATCCTCCGAAGGAACGCTGTGTGGCTCAAGCCTTGAGGAAGAGGTCCGCGACCTCGTCGCGCTGATCGAGCTCACCTCTCCCACCGCGATTGTCTCCTACGACCGCACCGGCACGTACTCGCACCCGGATCACATCCGCACCCACGAAATCTCATTCCAGGCCGCACAGCAGGCCGGAATCCCCTTCTTCGAAATCGCCTCCGACATCAACGATCCCGAGTTCCAGAGGCTAGAACTCGGTGAATACCTCGACATCGTCATCGATGCGCTGTCGAAGTACCGCAGCCAGCTCACCGTCTATCCCGACCACATCATGCACGTGGGTGGCCAACGAGACGACTTCTACACGGGAGTCGGCATTAGGCGCCACGAGGGCTAGTTCGTCGAATAGACCGGAATAGTCGAAGGTGAGTTGCTCTTCTTCAGCCTGCCCTGCCTGAGGTCAATGAGAAGGCCGATTCCTGCCCCTATGAGGGCGGGAACAACCCACGCCATGTTGACCGTCCCGGCCGGTAGCATGTCCAGGTACTCGCGCAGGAACGCGAAGGTGCCGATCTTCGTTGCCCACAGGGCCTCGGGGATGGAGAGTAGCCCCGCAATCCAGGCAGAGAGGCGATAGGTCCAGTGGAGCCTGCCCGGAAGCACAATGTCGAGCATCGCGATGACAATGATGCAGATCGCGATCGGGTAGAGCAGCTGGTTTGCGGGAGTGACGATCTCGAGGATCGTCGACAGCCCAAGATTGGCGATCCCAAGGGCGACGAGGCACTGGATGAGAACCATCGCGGGATGGCCGATGCCGGGGAGGAGCCGGCGGAAGTACTGGCTTGATGAGCCAATGAGACCGATCGCGGTAGTCAAGCAGGCAAGAATCGTGACGATGCCGAACACGGCCTGACCCAGTGGACCAAGGGCAACACTCGCGGCGTGAGCGAGGCCCGCCGCGCCATCGGTGAAGCCATTGCCCGCGACCCTCGTGCCGACGGCGGCGAGACCCAGGTAGATGACGCACAGGCCGACGCCGGCAATGATCGAGGCCAAGGTTGCGCCACCGATGAGCTTCTTCCGAGAGGAGAAACCTGCGTTCGCCAAGGACTTGAGGATGATGACTGAGAAGACGAGGGAAGCAATCGCGTCCATCGTGTAGTAACCCTCAAGCAGCCCCACCTGGAGGGGATTGTTCGCGTAGTGAGCCGTCGGTTCACCGCTCACCGGGTCCATGCGAATGATCGTCGTGATGATGAGGGCCGCGAGAACCAACAGAAGTGCCGGAGTCAGGTACGTTCCCAGCCTGTTGATGATCTGCCCCGGGTTCAGGGAGATCAGGCCAACGACCGCGAAGAACACGAGCGTGTACAGGAACAGGTAGCTGGATTCTCCTGTACCACCGCCCCCGGAAACCAAGGGTGCCACGGCGATCTCGTAACTCACGGTCGCGACGCGTGGGATGGCGTAGAGCATTCCAGTCGACAGGAAGATCGCGATGGTTAACACGAGGCCGGGGACCTTGCCGATCCTGGAGGCAATCCCGTCACTTTCGCCGCGCTCCTGTGTCGAAGCGGCGATCATGCCCAGCACGGGTAGTGCCACTCCGGTCATGAGGAAGCCGGTGATCACGAGGGGTACGTTGACACCTCCGGACATGCCAATCATGACCGGGAAGATCAGGTTTCCTGCACCGAAATACATGGAGAAGAGGGCCAGTGCCGTGATGATGATCGTGACTGGCTTCGACTGGTGACGCATAAACCGCTTTCTAGACTTCTCGTGGACCCATCGATGGTACCCACATCACCGCCCGCGACCGTAGGTCCTTCACCACATGTGATGTCATAGACCGCCAGTTATAGTGAGCTGCGCACGTCGTTGCGGATGCTCACTGTCGCGGGTTGTCGGTATCTGCTGAAGGAAACAGTCACTCGGTTCCGACGCGCCCAATCGGAACCGCTCCGTAGCCTCCGACGGGATTCTCTTTGCGCCATGCTTCACCAGTCATCTCTAATCTGCCGCCACGGAGCAGTGCAACGAGTGCCGCCCGCAGTTCCAGTGTGGAGAGGGTCCTGCCCGGGCACACGTGAGGCCCAGTACCGTACACGAGATTCCGGGAGGCGTTGCCCTCGGGATTGAACGCGTCCGGATAACCGAAAGCCCTCGGGTCACGGTTCGCTGCCGTCCAATGGATGAAGACTCTCTCGCCCTCGGGGATGTCGTGTCCTGCGACCGTCACTGCCCTTGTTGTCATTCTCCGATTGGACAGGAATGGGTCATCGATCCGAAGGATCTCGTCGAGAGCAAGATCAAGGGCCCTGGTATTGCTGGAGGCATCGTAGCCTCGAAGGGTGTCGAAGAGGTCCGGGTGAGTGGCAAGGTAATGGGCGACGATACCGATCGAATCGGCGATAGACCCGAGGTCACCCGCGGTCCAGTTCCGCAGGATCGACACGATCTCTGCCATGGTGAGGCGGCGCCGGACGCCGTTCTCTTCAACTGTGTCGCGCATGAGCCTGCACGTTGGATCCTCACCGTTGTGGCCCTCATGGTCGGCAACAATCCGGTGGATAATGTCGGTGAAGTGCTCGGCCGCGGCCGCGGTGCGCTCGCGGTCACCTGATCGTGTGGCGTTCTGATTCTCCGTGATCCAGTTGAGAAGCTCCTGCTCGTAGGATGCATCCCACCCGAGCCAATGCCGCTGGCATTGCACCGCGACGAGGCTACCGAAGTCATTCGCATCAAATGATGAACCCATGTCCGCGTAGATCTCTTGGGCCATGGACTCGAACTGGGGGTAGAGGGGGAGAATCGCGTCATCGGAGAGGTAGCGGTCAATGACTGCCCGGAACCTCCTGTGCTCATCCCCGTCCATGCCGTTTGGAACATTGAGGTGCCGGGACACGTGACTGGAGAAGGACTCGGGGTCCTCGGCCACCAATCGTGCCTCGGCGTTACCCCACACGTTCCACGCTGAACCGTCGTGAGAAACGGGACAGCGCCGCAGGTTCTCATCGCCAAGAGTCCGTGCATCGGTCATGCCAAAGATTCTCTTTCGTTCGTTGTGTCTTGGGGTCGCGGGGTCATGGGGCCGCGGGGTTGTGAGGTCCTGGGGGTGCTGGTTGGGGAGGTGCTTCCTGACGCCGTGGCCGCCACAAGCGCCCGGAGAGGCCGGGAGTGGTGGCCACTGTCAGGAGCTGTAGCCGGACGGCGCTGATGACCCCCGGGCAGGAGCCCACGACCTCCTGATGAAATGAGCTCCTGCCTGGAGAAGAATTATTGGTCGCGGCGAATGCGCACGAGCCACTCGTCCGGACCATCGCCGACGACCTCGTGGCTGAATGTTCCCTCGAGGCCCTTGACTTCCTCGAGAAGCGGGTTCGGCATGTGAGGAGCCTTGAGAAGAAGGGTTCCCTGGGCAGGCAGTGCGTCTATCGCGCCGAGGATGGCGGGATGGCGAACGGCGCGGGGAATGGAGAGCACGTCGAGCTCCTCTTCCTGGACTGGGGTGTTCTTGCACTGGCATTCGTGATCCATGAGGGTCCTTTGCTGATGTTAATCTTTCACCCAATTTAACACGGAAAAAGACAGGCTAATTAGTGGTGAGAGGGCTGTGTGCTGTACATCGCAGAAAACTCCTCTCGGAGTATTCTTGAGAAAACGAAGGGAGCTCATGTTGAACGATCGAATCTCGTCCGTTGTCCGCGTTCTGGATGGTAGCCACGACGAGAGAGTGGCGCTATATCAGCAGTTTCATCAGATACCAGAGTTATCACTCGCCGAGTACAACACGGCAGCGCTCATTGAGCAGTCCCTTCGAAACCTGGGTGTCGAACCCGTACGAGTGGGCGAGACGGGTGTCGTTGCCACGGTTGAGAACGGACCGGGACCGGTCGTTGCGGTCCGCGCAGACATTGACGCACTCCCTGTGGCGGAGCGATCCGGCAAGGACTACGCATCCACCGCCACCGCCACCAATGCTGATGGTGAGACTGTCGGGGTCATGCATGCCTGCGGACACGACGTGCACATCATGTCCCTACTCGGGGCTGTCGAGGCGTTGCTCGCACGCAAGGACCGGTGGTCGGGAACTTTTGTGGCCGTGTTCCAGCCGGGTGAAGAGGCCCAGGAGGGTGCGCGGGCGATGGTCGATGCTGGCCTGGTAAACGCAATGCCGAAACCCGATGTGTTCCTTGCTCAGCACGTCATGTCGCTCATTCCCGGCGGTCACGTGGCGACGTGGCCGGGAATTATGATGTCGGCGGCGGCCTCGATCAAGATCACCATTCACGGCAAGGGTGGTCACGGCTCTCAGCCCGATCAGTGCATTGACCCCATTGTCATTGCGTCGTCGGTTGTTCTGCGACTTCAAACCATCGTGTCGCGCGAGGTGGCACCCAGGGAAACCGCTGTTGTGACAGTCGGTGCGATCAAGTCGGGAAGCAAGTCCAACGTCATTCCCGATACTGCCACGCTGCTCGTCAATACTCGCGCTTTTGATACAGGGGCGGAGAAGGTGCTCCACGAGGCAATCGAACGGATCGTTCGGGCTGAGTGTGCCGCTTCTGG
>NZ_JASDVN010000049.1:40021-68326 GCF_041440645.1 Flaviflexus sp.
CTTCTGGCACCACCGAGGATCCCGAGTTCGAGTACTACGATCGCTTCCCGCTCACCGTGAACGACGAGGATGTGACGGCAAAGGTTGCGGCATCCTTCGATGAGTACTTTGGTGAGAAGAGCCTGAGGCAGGGTCCCACCGTGGGGTCCGAGGACTTCTCGGTCCTCCCCGACGCGTTTGGCGTTCCCTACACGTACTGGAACATTGGAGGGTTCTCGGGTGCTGAAAAGCCCTCGAACCACTCTCCGTCCTTTGCTCCCGACATCTCCTCCATTGACACCGGTGCGCAGGCCATGATCGCCGCCTCCGCTCCCTGGCTCATGCGGTAGCCCCCGGTTAACCCGAAAGTTCAGTGCCGACTGTCGACCGGCCGTAGGGGAAGTCTGTTGTCACAACGTAAGCCGGGCGGGTACGCACCTGTTGCGGGCCCGTCCGGCTTGCTGTATTTCCCACGTCGAAGGGTTTGGCTTCGAAGGTCCTTGCTTCGAAAACTGTGTCTTCGGTGTGCTGTGGCTCCGCCCTAGTTCTTCATGATGTTGCGGGGGAGTGCGGAGAGGATCTCTCCGAGGGTCACCTTCTGCTCGTCGGTGATGGCGGAGAAGTACTCGTCGGCAACCTCGGCGCGCTTCTCGTCCAGTTCTGTCAGGAGGTTGCTGCCGGCCTCGTTGATCTCGAGGATCTTGGCGCGCCGATCGTCCGGATCCGGCGTGGTGTCGATGAGGCCCTTCTCGACCAGTGCATCGACGACGTCGGTGACCGCCCTCGGGGTCACGTTGAGCTGTTCGGCAAGGCGGGCCGGACGAATCGGCTCCTTGGCGATCATCTTGAGCGCCCGATGCTGGTGGGGCGGGATGTTGCGGGAGTGGTGGCGGATGTAGCGGGCAACGGAGCTGATGAGCTCGCCCAACTGTGAGCCCGTAGGCACTGTGTCTTCTTCCATGCGGGAATAATATCACGAATATAGGAGTTAACTACATTGTGAAGTAAGAACACTAATTAAATAAAGGAGGCTCTATGAATACGAATGAGCTCCGCGGGCCACAGAAGATTCGGCCCGAAGATCGACTGCGACTGCAGCAGTCCCCGTTTCCTATTCCCGGGTCATCAGCCTGTTCAAGCCCTACCGCCTACAACTCATCGCGGTCATGACCCTCATCGTGTCGGTCTCAGGACTGACCGTTGTTCAGCCTTTCCTGGTCCGGACCATCGTTGACCAGGCCATCCCCCAATCAAACGTCGAACTCCTGCTCTGGCTCATTGGAGCCATGATTCTCATCGTTGTCCTCACCCAGGCCATTGGCGTCATTCAGACGTACATGAGCGCACGCGTGGGACAGCGGATCATGCACGGCCTGCGAGTCGATGTCTTCACGAACCTCCAGCGACAGTCTCTCGGGTTCTTCACCAAGACCAAGGGCGGCGAGATTCAGTCCCGACTGACGAATGATATTGCGGGAATGAAGTCGATTGTCACCTCGACTGCCACATCGATCGCGTCCAACATGACAACGACGATCGCGACCATCGCCGCCATGATCGCTCTCAGCCCCACTCTTTCTCTGCTTTCCCTCCTCGTGCTCCCGCCCTCGATCTACCTGACACGCAGGGTGGCGCTCACGAGGAAGGCGATCACCGCGAAACAGCAGGAGACCATGTCCGCCATGCAGTCAATGGTCACGGAGAACCTCTCCGTCTCCGGCATTCGCCTCGCCAAGACGCTTGGCCTCGAGGATCACAATAGGCGGGCGTTCTCGGGAGTCTCGGAGGAGCTCATTGACCTCGAGCTCAACTCCCAGCTCGCCGGCAGGTGGCGCATGGCGACAATGCAGATCATCTTCGCCATCATTCCCGCCCTCATCTACCTTGTGGCAGGACTGCCCGGAACCGCGATCTCGATCGGTACCCTCGTGGCGTTCACCGCCCTCCAAACCCAGATCTTCCGCCCCCTCACGGGTCTGCTCGATATTGGGGCGCAGTGGATCTCCGCCATGGCCCTGTTCTCCCGTGTGTTCGAGTACCTCGACCTCGAGCCCGAGCTGCGCGAACCCGAGGGCTCCGGGCGGGAACCAGCTGACACCTCGATCGAACTGAACCACGTGTCCTACACGTACCCGGGTAGCGACAAGCCCGCGCTCAACGACATCACCATTCACGTGCCGTCCGGCACCTCCCTCGCCCTCGTTGGGCACACCGGATCCGGCAAGTCCACCATGGCGGCGCTACTGACTCGCCTCATCGACCCTGACACGGGTGCGGTACGAATCGGCGGAGTCGACCTACGGGACATGACCTCTGCTGAACGCGCGAGCCGAATCGGCGTGGTTTCGCAGGAGACCTACCTGCTCCACGACACGATCCGAGCCAACCTGCTTCTCGGTGGGGAGGCTTCGGAGGAAGAACTGTGGAGAGCACTCGCCGTCGCCCGCATCGACCACCTCGTCCGCAGCCTGCCCGACGGTCTCGACACCGTGGTGGGTGCCCGTGGCTTCCGCTTCTCGGGAGGCGAGCAGCAAAGGCTCGCCATCGCACGCACCGTGCTCCGGGATCCAGAAATCCTCATCCTTGACGAGGCAACCTCGGCACTCGACAACGAGACGGAACACCTGGTTCAGGAGGGCCTCGCCAACCTATCTCGTGGCCGCACGACGATCATGATCGCCCACCGACTCTCCACGGTCCGCCACGCAGACCAGATCGTTGTCCTCGACGGCGGAGAAATCATGGAGCAAGGCAACCACGACGAACTCATGGAAATCGATGGTCACTACGCCATGCTCGAGCGGCTCATGGAGGCCGCGTAGTCCACCGCCTGGAGGCCTTCTCTGGTCACTTTCGGAAGCGTCCGCCGAACGCTTAGGGAGCCTTCCTGATTGAGCAGTTCGTCCCAAGTCTGTGAGTTTGTGGGGAGCGCTCTGTTTCTGGGCATTTGTGCGGTACTCAGAGCTTCCCGTCGGGACCCGGGAGGACTACCGAGAACGCATGGAATTTCAAGTCACGTTCGATGCGAACGATCCAGCAAAGCTTGCCGACTTCTGGCAGGCAGCACTCGACTACAAGCGCGATGATCCGCCAAACGGCTTCGACACGTGGGATGCGTTTCTGAAGGAGGCTGGGGTTCCTGAGGAGCAGTGGAACGATGCTGACGCAATCGTCCCATTGGACGGCTCCGGGCCACGGATCTACTTCCAGAAGGTGCCCGAAGGCAAGGTCGTGAAGAACAGGGTTCATCTTGACCTACGGGCGGCGCACGGGCTCAAGGACATTGAACGCATGATCGCGCTCGAGAAGAGGGCCGTCTTCCTTGAAGGCATCGGTGCGAGCAGAGTCCGCAGGATCGACGCTGACGGACTCAACGTGGGCTTCATTGTCATGGCGGACCCGGAGGGCAACGAGTTCTGCCTCGACTAACGAATCGAGTTCTGCCTCGATTAACAAAACTGGTTCTGCCTCGACTAACGAGAGGTGCGCACAGTCACGGGAGGGGGAAATGATTGATCAAGAACCAACTCATCCGGCGTAGCGGAGTCCACGATCCAAAGAATCTCAAGATCCAACGGATCTGAGCCGGACCCACTGGGTCCTGTGAACTGACTGGGCCAATTGGGCGATGGGGAAAACACCCGGTGAACGGACCGCCAAAGCGGTGCGGACACCGGGTGTTTGGCGCTAAGTTGAAGCCATGCGTGTACAGCTGACCTTCGATGCTCACAACCCCAAGGCTCTCGCGGTCTTTTGGGCCGTTGCCCTCCACTACAAGATGGAGGGACCGCCCGCGGGCTACGACACGTGGGAGGCCTACCTCGAGGCCGCGGGTGAACCCGAGGAGACCTGGAACGATGCCTCCTCGATCGTCCCGAAGGACGGGGATGGGATTCGGATCTTCTTCCAGAAGGTGTCGGATCCCAAGATCGGCAAGAACCGCCTCCACCTTGATGTTGCCGTGGCCGAAGGGCTAGAGGGCGAGAAACGGATGGCGGTGCTGGAAGCGAAAGCCGACGAGCTGAGTGATTACGGCGCCACCCGCATCAAGCGCTGGGAACCCGATGGCATCAACCCGGGGTTCCTCGTCATGGAGGACCCCGAGGGTAACGTCTTCTGCCTCAACTGAGTCTGAAAATTCTCCCGGAAACAGTTCGTTAGCGGGTTCTCCCACCCCTGCCGCAGGCTAAGGTAGGCAAGGTGAGGAGACCCCTATGAACAGACTTTCATCCGCAGCCACCACTCTCCTAGGCGAGCCCGAAACGTGGGTGACCACGGCATCGGTTCGGCCCACCAAGAAGGTTGCGTCGCAGCTCTCGGGCGACACGAACCTGACCGTTCCCGTGTGCGAACCGGCCGACATTGAACTCGCCGCCAGCAGGGCTCGTGCCGCTCAGAAGCGCTGGGCGGAAACGCCCGTTCGGGACCGCGCAAAGATCATCAAGGAGTTCTCCACGCTCGTCTGGACGTACGAGAAGGAGCTCCTTGACCTCGTCCAGGGAGAGAATGGCAAAGCCCGTTCGCACGCGTTCGAAGAACTGAGCGACGTGGCCATGACCGCCTCCTACTATGCGAAGAACGCGGCAAAGTTCCTCGAGTCTCGCCGCGTGCCAGGAGTGCTACCGGTTCTCACACGGACAACAGTCCACCATCATCCACGCGGTGTCGTCGGTGTGATTTCGCCCTGGAACTATCCCCTGACGCTTGCGGTCTCGGATGCTGTTCCCGCCCTACTCGCAGGCAACGCCATCGTCCTCAAGCCCGACTCCCAGACACCGCTGTGTGCGCTTGCGGCCAAGAAGATCCTCGTGGAGGCCGGTCTCGATCCCGACCTGTTCCAAGTTGTGACCGGCCCCGGCAGTGCCGTCGGATCCACCCTCATTGAGAACTCCGACTACCTCATGTTCACGGGCTCGACGAAGGTCGGACGAGACCTGGCAACCCAGGCCGGCAAGAGGCTCATTCCGTTCTCTGCCGAACTCGGTGGCAAGAACCCGCTGATCGTGTTGGAGGATGCTCCGCTCGCTCGCGCCGTCAAGAGCGCCGTCAAGTCCGTGACCTCCAACTCCGGACAGCTCTGCATCTCGATCGAACGCATCTACGTGGAGGATAAGATCTGGGATCGGTTCGTTCCCGCCTTCGTTCGCGCCATGAAGAAGGTCAAGGTTGGGGCAGGCTACTCGTGGAAGGAAGGGATGGGTCCTCTCATCTCCGAGTCCCAGCTGGCAACGATTCAGTCCCACGTGGACGACGCCGTGGAGAAGGGTGCCACGGTTCTCGCTGGCGGCAGGCTGCTACCCAAGGTGTCTGCAACCGCGTACACACCCACGGTCCTGACCGGGATCACGGAGGATATGTTGGTGGCGAAGGAAGAAACCTTCGGACCGGTGGTGTCCCTCTACCGCGTGAACGACGCCGAGGAAGCCATCGAGCTCGCCAACGACACCGAGTACGGACTGGGTGCATCGCTGTGGACCTCGACCGGGCGCGGGGCGCGACTCGCAAAGAGAATCAAGGCCGGCACGGTCAACGTCAACGACGGCTACATTGCCGCATGGGCATCGATCTCCGCTCCCATGGGTGGCATGAAAGCCTCGGGAGTTGGCAGGAGGCACGGATCCGAGGGAATCCTCAAGTACACGGAAGCGCAAACGGTCGCGACCTCGCTCATTCACCCGATCCAGGCACCCGGTCCCATCGGTGAAAAGACCTGGTCCACCATCATGAAAACCTTCATCAAACTCGGAAAGTAGAAGCATGCGAATTCCCTTGGCAGGAGCCATTGTTCTCGTGACCGGAGGTGCCTCCGGCATTGGCAAGGAGATGGCGATCGGGGCTACTCACCGCGGCGCTAAGCACGTCATCATCTGGGATATCGATGAGGATGGCGGTGAGGCTGTCGTTCGCGAGATCGAGTCCTTCGGTGGTCACGTGTCGTTCTACCATGTGAACCTTCTCGACCCGGAGGCCATCACCTCAACGGGAGAGCAGGTATTGGCAGACCTTGGACGCGTCGATGTTCTGATCAACAGCGCGGGCATCGTGACCGGCAAGCACTTCCTTGACCTCACCGATGATGACGTCACGCGAACCTTCGGTCTCAACACGTTCGCCCTCTACCGCACCACCCGGATCTTTCTGCCGGGAATGCTGGAGCGAGGCAAAGGATCGGTCGTCACGATCGCATCGGCAGCGGGCCTCGTCGGCGTCGCACGCCAGACCGACTACTCGGCATCGAAGTTCGCGGCCACGGGATTCAACGAGTCCCTCCGTGCAGAACTGCACCACTCAGGACACGATCTCCACACTCTCATCGTGCAGCCCTACTACATCAACACGGGCATGTTCGACGGGGTGGAGACGAAGTACTCAAGTCTCCTCCCGATCCTCGAAACGGACGAGGTTGCGGCCAAGGTTCTGGACGCCATTGAGGCTGGCAGACAGTCACTCGTGCTGCCGCCCTTCGCGGCCCTCATCAAGCTCCTCAAGATCCTGCCCGTACCCCTGCACGACAAGCTCTGCGACCTCTTCGGCATCAACTCAACCATGGATGACTTCACAGGCCGAAAGCGCAACTAGGCTTCGTAGATGCTGGTGCAGCGAACAGGTGCAATGAGCGCCGTACAATGGACACGACCAGAACCGCGTAGCGGCAATGGGTGAGGGGAGGATGGCATTCATGCCATCCTCCCCTCAAGCTCTTAACAGTCTGCTGTGTTTTCACTCGTCCTCAGGTGCCGGAGTCAGAGATTCGACTCCGGCTGGCGTTGAACGATTCGCTCCTCCGAGCGGGTTCTTCGCAACAGACTTTTCCGAATTGGTTCTTCAGGACTGGTTTGCAACCCTGGCCAGGTGCTCGTCCATGAGCCTTCGGCACGCGATTGAGACGTTCTTGAAGCGTGGATCGGTCTCGCCTCTGGCTACCTGCGCGGTGAAGGCTCTGACCTCGTGGTGCATGGTTTGCGGGGGAGAGTTTGGAGCCTCAAACAGGGTTTGGGTCTCGCCGCCACGCGGGTGGTATTGAATGAGCGTGGGTTCGCCCAGATCATCCGCTGTCAGGGCACCGTCCTCGCCGAGGATGAAGCTGGGGGTGACGTGCTTCGTGATCTTCGACCAGGAGAGATCCACGATGAAGTCGCTGTATCGCCAGTTCATGGAACCAGCTCCCTCGAATCCGTTGTTGAGCACGATGCTGGAGCCGACCGAGTTCAGAGGTTCCCCAAAGAGGTCGCGGGCGGGCTGGAGAACGTACACGCCGATGTCGGCGATTGAGGAGTTGCCAAGTGCCGGATTGAAGGCGTTGAGGACCTCACCGGCGCGGAACTTGTCGTAGCGACCCGAGTACTGGAGTTTGTTGAACTGGACCTGGCGGAGGGGACCGAGCTTCGGCATCCAATCCCTAAGCAACTGATGTGCTGGAGCGTGAAGGTGCCTCATCGCCTCCATGACCACCACGCCAGCCTTCTCGCCGGCCTCGAAGATTCCGGTCACTTCTTCCAGGTTGGTGCCCATGACCTTTTCGACGAGAACGTGCTTTCCTGCGGCAATCGCGGCGAGAGCTTGCTCGTAGTGGAAGCCGTTCGGGCTCGCCACGTACACAGCATCCACGACCTGGAACATGGCTTCGAGGTCGGTGAAGACCTGCTCAATGCCGTGTTCCCTCGCGAAGGCATCACCGGTTTCTTGCTTGCGGGAGTAGACCGCGGCCGGCACTCCAGCTCCGTCGCTCTCGCGACATCCCTGAACGAACCATTCGCTGATGTAGTTGGTTCCGATAATCCCAAATCTCACCGGGCTCATGACCTCTCCCTACCTGTTGCTGACGTCTTTACTACGAGTCAACCACAATCCGCGAAGGCGGAACTACTCAATTCCACGAGTCTGTGAGCCAAAGTGTCCCGTTCTGGAAGGGTTTGCTTCTTCGACAGTCGTGGCTACCGGCTTGGCGATCAGGACCAGCCGGGTAGCCAGATGTGGAGACGCCAGAAGTCGTACGGAATGGTCATGCCTGTCCACAGCGGCATCCAGAAGATCGAGAGAACGATCGCGAAGCCAGCCGTGACTCCAAGAACAACCGCGGCCTTCTTCGAGGGGATATGGAGGTGGTAGGTGAGCGGATCGGGTCCACCGTAAAGCAGAACCGCCCTCTCTACCGGATCATCCTCAAAATCAACGTCGTCCGGGACGTCCTCCGAGGCACTGTTCGTGTCCTCTACCAAGTCGGCAGGTTCTTCTTCGCCAGTGGTGGCACTGGGCTCGTCGCTACCGTCGCTGTGAGCCGGTTCGCTCAAGTGAACGTGACCGTCTGACGGTGCCGAGTCCGCCTTGATGGCCTCAGGCGCTGAATCGGTTGTGAGGTTTTCGCGGGACTCTTCGGATGTGGGACCTGAGGCGCCCTCCACCTCCATCGGCTCCCCGGGCGATGTGGGGTCCCGCGACTCGTCTGAGGATGCTGTGACGGCATCTGGAGTAGCCGGGGTTGTGACGGCATCGGCAGAATCCGGGGCTGTGACCGCCGCGCGGGGTTTCTTGACGGGAAGTGCGAGGGTCCAGTCCTCCTCGATTTCCTTGGCTCTGCGTCTGGCAATGGCCTTGCGTATGGCGGAGAGGGAGGGTGCTGGGAGCATGTCCGTGACCCAGGAGAGGGCAAAGATGAGGGCGAGAATGACGTAGGGCAGGAACGCGACCGAGTAGAACTGGTAGATGGTGCGACCGATGTAGTTGAACCAGGGCAGGTACATGGCGCCGTAGCCGGCGAGGATCGCCCATGCTCGCCAGTCACCGTGTCGGAACGCGAACCAGATGACAACGAGGAGGGAGGCGGCCGCCAACCACCAGATTGCGGGATTGCCGACCGAGTTGATGGCTTGGACGCAGCGCTCCGCGCCGCAGTCCTGAACGATCTTCTCCTGCGGTGGCCAATAGAAATTGACGGGACGGATCTGGAGGATCCAATCCCAGGGCTGGGACTGATAGGTGTGGGGAGAGTCGAGGCCGGTGTGGAACTCCCACATTTGCTTGTGATAGGCGATCCACTCCGCGACAGCGTCCCCCAGGCCGTCAAAGGGAACATCTTCGCGAATGATTCGTTGGTTCTCGGCCCAGCCACGCTTGAACGAGTTGGGGTTGAGGAACCAGGAGGTCCACGCGCCGACGTAGGCAACGAGAGCCACGGGAATGAAGTTGACGAAGGCGGGGATCCCGCCGGTGACAATACCGGAGGTGAACCAGCCGCGAACCTTCAGTTGCTTCTTCGCGGCTGTATCCCACGCAAAGACGAGAATCCCGAACACAGCGAGGGCGTAGGCGGCGGACCACTTGACGCCGCAACCAAGCCCAATGAAGGTGCCGGCGAGAATCAGCCACGGCCGCCACAGCAGCACCGGACCCAGATAAGAGGTGGGGATGCCGTGTGCCGTGACCGTCCCGTACGCGACCCGGTGGGCAAGCCTTCGCCTCGTCCAATCACGGTCCTTGAGGACCGCCCAAAAACCAGCAAGTACGAATGTGGCGAGAAGGTTGTCGAGGATGCCGGTGCGGGACAGAACAATACCGACGCCGTCAATTGCCATGAACAGGCCGGCCAAGAACGCCATCGGAACGGAACGGAACATGCGTAGGGCAATGCGGGTGATGAGCATGACGGAAATGACGCCTGCCAGTGCGGTGGCAAACCGCCACCCGAAACCGTTGTCCGTTCCGAACAGGGACTGACCAAAGCCAATGAGCCACTTTCCAAAAGGTGGGTGAACAACGTAATCGGCAGTTGTTCTCGCGGCAATGTCGCTGCCCTGGACGAAGATTTCGCTTGCGTCCTCGCCGGTCCAGTCTCGCTCATACCCGTAGGTGATAAGAGAGTAGCCGCCCTTGACGTAATAGGTTTCGTCGAACACCATCTGGTGCGGGTGGTTCAGTCCAATGAAGCGGGTGAGGATGGCGATGAGCCCGGCACCGGCGGTGGCGAGCCAACCCCACAGCCTGACCTGGGCGGGCAGGGTCGACCAGGTGATGCCGAGTCGGCTCAGCAATTCGCGTTCCCACGCCTGGGATTGACGCTCGGTCAAAGTGCGGCCTTGGTCGGCGCGCTGTTTCTCATCCACCTCTGTCACACCTTGCAGTGTACTGGGGGAGTTTTGATTTGGAGTGACGCAGGGGCCCTTCATGAGAGATAGTTGAAGGGTGAGCGACGGCAAAATCTACTTGGCAGCGACCCCAATCGGCGATCCCGGCGATGCAACCCCGCGATTACGAGACCTGTTGGGCAGGGCGGATGTCATTGCCGCGGAGGACACGCGTAGGCTCCTCAACCTCGCCTCCCGCCTCGATCTCACGGCCACCGGCAAGATCCTTGCCTTCCACGACCACAACGAGAACGAGCGCATCGAGGAACTCCTGGACGCCGCCCGGAGCGGACTCACGGTCCTTGTCGTGTCGGATGCTGGGATGCCGACCGTGTCGGACCCGGGATATCGGCTCGTCCGAGAGGCACACGATCAGGGCGTTCCCGTCACCGTGATTCCCGGAGCGTCCGCCGTTCTGACTGCGCTCGCGATCTCCGGGCTCGCAACCGATCGTTTTTCGTTCGAAGGCTTCGCTCCCCGCAAGGATGGAGATCGAAACAAGGTCTTCACCGAGCTCGTGGGTGAAGAACGCACCATGGTGTTCTTCGATTCCCCGCACCGCATTGGTGACACCCTCGCCGCCATGGTCCTCTACTTCGGTGACGACCGTGAGGCCGCGGTGTGCCGCGAACTCACCAAGACCTACGAAGAGGTAAAGCGTGGGCCCCTTGGGGAACTTGCGGAGTGGGCGAAGGACGGACTACGCGGTGAGATCACGATCGTGGTATCCGGCGCCGACGAGGACGATGCGAGCGCGGAGGACTACGTGGCCGAGGTGCTGACACTCGCGAACATGGGAATGCGGTTGAAGTCGGCTGCCGCCTACATATCGGAACGCACGGGAGTGCGGAAGAAGGAACTCTACGAGGCGGCGATGGCGCGTCGCGACGAAGAGTAACGACAAGAGACAGTAGGCCGCGTAGCATACCGATGAATGTCCGAAAGAAATAGAGGACATTTGGTAACGATTTGATACCGAAGTGAGTATCTTAAGTATCGGACAACCCACAATGATCAAAGTGACACAAGATAGACTCAGTGAGCCTGATTCGTCTGGCTGTGGTTTGACTGGTGTGGCCCACGTTGAACCACAGGTGGGGAATGCTTAGCGCATTCCCCACCGACGACGGGCACATCCCGTCACGTTTGCTTCTATCGGCCCCGGATTCGAATGAAAACTCATCGAACACGTCCGAACCAGCAGGTTATAGCCGGTCCGTTTTACAGCCAGGCGTTCTTCGACTCCAGCTGGATGATGCCGGCGCCCTCCATGATCGTTCGGGCCTTGAGCCCAAGTTCCTCGCTGGTCGGTGCCGTCAGATCCGAGAACACACGAACCTCATCGAACATTGAGCGAGCATCGAGTGCCGTGTCCTTCACGCAGTGCGACTCTGCGAGGCCAACGATGTCGACCGAGGTGATCTCCGCGGCCTTGAGAACGTCCTTCAACGTCCTCCCATCCTCGGTCTTACCCTCGAAACCCGAGTAGGCCGCTGCGTACTGGCCCTTCTTCACTGACTCGCTGGGCAGGTCGGCAACAGCCGGATGTAGTTCGGCCTCGTCGGTGCCGGCCACACCGTGCGGCGGCCACGTGTCAACGTAGTCAGGATTATCAGAGAAGTGATGACCGGGATCGATGTGCCAATCCTGAGTCGACACGATCACGCCGTAGTTATCCGCATTGATCCGAGTGAACTCTCCGATCTTCCTCGCCACCTCGTTGCCGCCAGCAACTGCGAGGGCGCCTCCCTCGCAGAAGGTGGGCTGAACGTCAACAAGAATCAGGGCCCGGTGCGGCTTGACCAGGAGCGCCGCCAGGGTTTCGTCGTCTTCGGGATCCGTACCGTCCATAAATGCTTCACTCATGTTCTAAATCCTAACTGTGTTCGATACGTAACGCGTTAGATTCTTCACCGGACTCGATCCGTATTAACCTAGTAGCTATGTCACGAGTACTTTCAGCTGTTGCTTGGCCCTACGCAAACGGACCCCGCCACATCGGCCACGTTGCCGGATTCGGTGTCCCCTCGGATGTCTTTTCCCGATACATGCGAATGGCAGGCCATGACGTACTCATGGTGTCCGGAACCGACGAACACGGCACCCCGATCCTCGTGGCAGCGGATCAGGAGGGCATCGCCCCCAAGGATCTCGCCGACCGCAACAACAGGATCATCGTGGAGGACCTGACGGCACTCGGACTCTCCTACGACCTCTTTACCCGCACCACGTCCCGCAACCACTACCAGGTTGTCCAGACCATGTTCGAAGGAGTGCGAGACAACGGCTACATGGTTGTCGAAACCACCTCGGGCGCCGTCTCGCCCTCGACAGGCCGGACCCTACCCGACCGCTACATCGAAGGCGTCTGTCCCCACTGCGGCTACGACGGCGCTCGCGGCGACCAGTGCGACAACTGCGGCAATCAGCTCGATCCCACGGATCTCATCAACCCCCGCTCGAAGATCAACGGTGAAACCCCCGAGTTCGTCGAGACGGACCACTACTTCCTTGACCTTCCCGCGCTCGCGGAGGAGCTGGGCCGCTGGCTCGACAATCGTGAGAAGTCCGGACTGTGGCGCACCAACGTCATCAAGTTCTCGCAGCACCTGCTTGAGGACATTCGCCCCCGCGCCATGACCCGCGACATCGACTGGGGCATCCCGGTCCCGGGTTGGGAAGACAAGCCGAACAAGCGCCTCTACGTGTGGTTCGACGCGGTCGTTGGTTACCTGTCCGCCTCAATCGAGTGGGCACGTCGCATCGGGGAGCCGGAGCGTTGGCGTGACTGGTGGAACGACCCCGAGGCACTGTCCTACTACTTCATGGGCAAGGACAACATCGTCTTCCACAGCCAGATCTGGCCCGCTGAGCTTCTCGGCTACAACGGCAAGGGCGACAGGGGTGGCGAACCGGGAACCTACGGTGAACTCAACCTCCCGACCCAGGTCGTGGCATCCGAGTTTTTGACCATGGAGGGAAGGAAGTTCTCCTCCTCCCGCAAGGTCACGATCTTCGTTCGCGACGTCCTGTCCCGCTACCAGCCGGACGCACTTCGTTACTTCATCTCCATTGCTGGCCCCGAGACCTCCGACTCCGACTTCACGTGGGCCGAGTTCGTGCGCCGCAACAACTCCGAGCTCGTGGCGGGCTGGGGCAACCTCGTCAACCGCACCGCCGCCATGATCGCCAAGAACTTCGGCGAGATCCCGGCCCCGGGTCCGCTCGAGGCCATCGACAACGAACTGCTTGAGCAGGTCCGCAGGGGCTTCGAGGTCGTGGGTGGCTACATCGAGAACCACCACCAGCGTGCGGCACTCGGTGAACTCATGCGCATCATCGGTGAGGCCAACACGTACGTGTCCCAGACGGAGCCGTTCAAGCTGAAGGCACCGGAGGAGCGGGAGCGTCTCGGCACGATCCTCCACACCCTCATCCAGGTTGTCTCCGACCTCAACACGATGATGTCGGTGTTCCTGCCTCACTCGTCGAACGAGATCGACAAGGTCGTGGGTGGAACGGGCGATCTCGCCCACATGCCCCACATCGAAGAGGTCGAGGATCTGGACGGCGGAGATCCGTACCCGATCATTACGGGCGACTACTCCAACCCGCGCCCGTGGGCATCCGTTCCCGTCAGGGTCGGCACCCCGATCGCGAAGCCCAGCCCCGTCTTCGTCAAGCTCGACCCGGAGGTCGTTGACGAAGAACTGGCTCGCCTCGAAGACCAGTAACGTCGGAGTGAGTAAGTCAGAGTGAGTAAGAAGGACAGGTCCGTCTTTCCTCCCGTCCCACCCGCACTTCCGGTGACCGTGATCGACAACCACACCCACGTGGGAACCGATCGCCTCGGCCAGGAACAGAAGGTCACCGAGGGCGGGGAGAACAAGTACCCGCTACTCATCGACGGCCAGGTGGAAGGCATGAGGCAGGCGGGGATCGCCCACGCCATCACCGTTGGCTGCGAGGTGCCCGACCTCCAGGACGTCATCGATTTGGCGGGAGAGCGCGAGGAGTTCTCGGCCGCGATCGCGATCCACCCCAACGAGGCCGCCATGCACGCCGGGGTGCGAGAGATAGCCCCCGATGGTCTCGATCCGAATGAGCGCGAGCACCACAGGCTCTACGACCTGGATGGTGCGATCAACCTGGTGGCTGAGCTGGCCTCACGAAACCCCGTGGTTGCGATCGGGGAGACCGGGCTTGACTACTTCCGCACGGGTGATGAAGGGAAGGACGCTCAACAGGCATCCTTCCGCGCGCACATTGCCCTCGCGAAGGAACTGAACCTGCCGCTGCAGATTCACGATCGGGACGCCCATGGGGACACGGTGCGGATCCTCCTCGAGGAGGGAGCTCCCGAGCGGACCGTGTTCCACTGCTTCTCCGGCGACCGTGAACTCGCCAGAGTGCTCTCTCGCAACGGCTGGTACGCATCGTTCGCGGGCACGGTCACGTTCCCAAAGAACGAGGAGCTTCGGGAGGGGCTGGATGAGATGCCAAAGGAGCTGATCCTTGTCGAAACGGACGCTCCCTACCTGACCCCACATCCTCATCGCGGTCGTCCCAACGCCCCCTATCTCGCCAACCTCACGGTCCGTTACATGGCTGAGATCAAAGGTGTGGCGCTCGACACCTTCTGTGAACGTTTGCTCACCAACACAAACACCGTCTATTTCCCTTGATATCACGGGAAAGTCCCAGTCGCTCGCATCCAGCGGGAGTCTAGAGTTTTCTGATTGGTGTCCCAGCCAAGGCAAATTAGGTCACGTTTTGGTTACAACGCGACAATTTTTGATTACACTCGGTCAAGTATTCAGAACATTCAAGACTGACTGAGGTTTTTCATGGGACGACACTCCCTTCAACCGAATGAGGCTCCTGCAGTTCCGCAGGCACCGGCCGAGACTACGCTGCCCGAGACCGCAGCATGGGCCGGTGGCGCCGCCGCAACATCTTCAACATCTTCCCGCTCCGTTGTGAGCTCGCGCCGCTACGGCGCCGTCGCGGCTCTTGCCGCAGCAACCGCACTCTCCGCCGTTGCACTGACTGCTGACCCGGCCACCACGCCGAGTGCATCAGCCGCTCAGATTTCCGCTTCTTTCGAGGTTCCCCGCGAGATCGTGACCGCGGAACCCGATCTGACCGCTGAGGTCACCATCGTGGCCGACGGCAAGGCACTTGTTGCCACCACCGAGGCCGACACCTGGGCCCAGGTTCTCGCAGAGAACAACATCACCGTTGGTGACGACGACATCGTGAGCGAAGAGCTCTCCGGTGAGGTCGTTGACGGCGGCATCCTCACCATCGAGCGCGTCACTTTCGAGGACGTTGTCGAGGAGGAGACTCAGGGCTTTGAAACGATCCGCGAAGAGGACCCGAACCTTGAGAAGGGCACCGAGAAGGTCGTGACCGAGGGCGCCGAGGGCGTTACCCGCACCACCTACCGCGTCACCCTGATCGACGGCAAGGAAGACTCCCGCGAGAAGACCATCACCGCGAAGGTTTCTGACCCGGTTGATCGCGTGATCGCCGTTGGCACCAAGGAACCCGTTGTTGAGGAAACCGTTGAAGAGGCAGCTCCCACGCAGGCAGCAACCGAAGCTCCCGCAGCCGCCGCAACTCAGGAAGCAGCTGAGCCGGAGCCCGCTCCCGCACAGCCCGTCGTCGTGAACGCCGGTGGCTCGAAGGGCATCGCTCAGCAGATGGTGGCAGCCAAGGGCTGGAGCACCTCCGAGTTCCAGTGCCTCGAGGTCCTCTGGCAGCGTGAGTCCGGATGGAACCACCTCGCACAGAACCCCTCCTCTGGCGCATACGGAATCCCGCAGTCCCTGCCCGGTTCGAAGATGGCATCGCACGGTGCTGACTGGCGAACAAACCCCGCCACCCAGATCGCGTGGGGCTTGGACTACATCCAGGGACGCTACGGCACTCCCTGTGGAGCACTTGGTCACTCGAACGCGCGTGGCTGGTACTAATCTCCTCACCCCGAGTGATATTCGGGAACTGAGCAACGAGCTCGGTATACGTCCGACCAAGACTCTCGGACAGAACTTCGTAGGCGATGGGGGCACGGTCCGCAAGATCGTGTCCCACGCCGGCGTCGTGGAATCGGACCAGGTCCTGGAAATCGGACCTGGTCTTGGCTCGTTAACCCTCGCTCTCCTTGAGGCGGGGGCATACGTGTCTGCCGTGGAGATCGATCCGAAGCTGGCAACGGCCCTTCCGCAGACTGTGGGCGCGCGCCACGATCGTCCCGAACGCTTCGCTGTTGCACAGTTCGATGCCCTGAAGATTGTGGACAATGAACTCGCGGTTCCACCTGCACTCGAGTCCATTGCACCCACGCACCTGGTTGCGAACCTGCCCTACAACGTGGCAGTCCCCGCCATCCTCACCGCACTCGAGGCGATTCCAACCCTTCAGGTCGTGGACGTCATGGTGCAGCTCGAGGTAGCAGAACGCCTTGCGGCACAGCCCGGTAGCAAGGTGTACGGAGTTCCGTCCGCGAAGGTCGCCTGGTACGCAGAAGCCACCCGAGGTCCCCTGATCGGGCGGGGCGTGTTCTGGCCGGTACCGAACGTCGATTCCGCACTCGTGCGACTCGACCGCAGGCCCGTTCCCACCGCGGATCGCGAACGCGTGTTCGCGGTCATCGATGCTGCATTCGCGCAGCGCCGCAAGACCCTACGCCAATCACTTGGCAACTGGGCAGGTAGCCCGAAGCAGGCCGAGGAGATCCTCAGAGCGGCCGGAGTGGACCCCACGCTTCGCGGTGAGCGCCTCACGATCGACGACTTTGTAGCAATCGCCAAGGCCGGCGAGGAAGCACTGGGCTCCTAAGGATTGTGAGCACCAAATAGATCTCAGGATCTACAGCCAGATACCAAGCACTCCAAGGAGCTTGGATCAACGAATCTTCAGATCGCGCAGGTGATCACCGTGTGCGGTGGTCACCTTCTTCGTTGGGCTTTGGGGAACGTTGCGTAGCTTGATGGCCCCCAACGCTTCTGCTGACTGGACTCCGCCCACGCCTGCAAGGGTGTTGGGGCAGATTTCCACGCCCCATCTCTCGCAGTCCACAGGATGCTCACAAGCCAGGTTGACGTCACTGAGAGCTCCCTTCCTCGCTGACGGTGGGACTCGAATGCTGGAACCGCGTATCCTTTGAGGGTGAAGAATTCCGTGACTGTGCATGCTCCTGCCAAGATCAACCTGGCACTCCGTGTGGGTAGTCCGCGACCAGATGGTTTCCACCCTCTCAACACGGTCTTTTGTGCACTCGACCTCCACGACGAGATCCTGCTCGATGAAGCACAGGAACTCGAGCTTGAGATGGTTGGGTGCGATCTCGCTGTGGACGACAGCAACTTGGGGCTCCGTGCCGCTCGCGCCCTTCAGGACTACACCGGGACCAGTTTCGGTAGCCGGATCACGATCGATAAGAAGATTCCGGTCGCTGGCGGCATGGCAGGGGGTAGCGCCAATGCGGCGGGCGTGCTCGTTGGATTGAACGAGCTGTGGGAACTCGGCCTTGGTGCAGAGCAACTGCACGAGATCGGTGCCCAGCTTGGGTCGGATGTTCCCTTCAGCCTGCTTGGTGGTCTTGCGATTGGTACGTCCCGGGGAGAAGATCTCGTTACTCTGCGTCCCGGCTTCTTCCAGTCGTGGGTGCTGATTCTTGATGGGGAGGGTCTTTCAACTCCGGCCGTGTTCGGCGAGTACGACCGCCTCAACCCGGAAGAACACGAGCCAGCGAGCGTGGACGAACTGGTGACCGCGCTTCAGGGAGGTTCCGTGTCTGATGTTGCTGGGCTTCTTCTGAACGACCTGGCGGAGCCGGCCTTCCAGCTGCGTCCCGACGTGAGAGAAGTCTTTGATAGTGTTGCGGGCCGGGGCATTGCCGCGGTGTTGTCGGGCTCGGGCCCAACCATTGCCCTCCTGTGCGAGAGCGACAAGGTTGCCGATGTCGTGGCAGGCCAACTGAGGAACGAAGGAAGAACCGTGTTGAGAGCTGATGGGCCGGCCGCAGGTGCCCACGTCGTGAGGAGTAGCTAATGGCTCACCTGTTGTCATGTGAGGGCGTTGGTGTCATTCTTGGGTCCCGCCCCATCCTCGGGGACATCACCCTCGGGTTGGACGATGGTGCCCGCATTGGCGTCGTTGGCCCCAACGGTGGCGGCAAGTCCACGCTCCTGAAACTGCTCACCGGCTCCATCACCCCGCAGTCGGGGCGCGTCACACGGGCGGGCGGGCTCCGCACCGCGATCCTCTCCCAGCAGGACACCCTCGGGGATGTCACGGTCCGGGAAGCCATTCACGGCTCCACATCTGAGCACGAGTGGGCCTCGGAACGTGCGATCAGGGAGCTCCATGCCGGTCTCATTCCCGATGTTGATCTCGATCGAAACGTGTCGGAACTGTCCGGTGGTCAGCGGAGGCGCGTGTCACTGGCCGCTGTGCTGACCGCGGATGCTGACCTGGTCATCCTGGACGAGCCAACCAACCACCTCGATGTCGATGGCGTGGACTACCTCCAGCGCTACCTCAACCACCGCTTCGGCAGGGGCAAGGGTGCTCTCGTGACGGTCACTCATGACAGGTGGTTCCTCGATGCGGTCTGCGACCGCATGTGGGAGGTTGTACCCGGCCACGATGGTGCGGGTGGCCGCAACCCTCAACCCGGCCACGTCGAACAGTACGAAGGCGGCTACGCCGCCTACATTCTCGCCCGTGCGGAACGGGAGAGGCTCCGCAACCAGGCGGAAGCAAAGCGCGCCAATCTCCTTCGCAAGGAGCTCGCGTGGCTCCGCAGGGGAGCCCCCGCCCGCACCTCCAAGCCGAAGTTCCGCATTGATGCCGCGAACGAGATCATCGCGAACGAGCCGCCGCCCCGTGACCGCGTCGAGCTGACAAAGATGGCGACCGCACGTCTCGGAAAGGACGTCATCGACCTGGAAGAGGTCTCGTTCTCCTACGGGGACAAGACCATTCTCGAATCAACAACGCTGCGTCTTGCTCCGGGTGAACGCCTCGGCATCGTCGGCGCCAACGGCTCTGGCAAGTCCACACTTCTCGGGTTGCTGGCGGGCCGTCTTGAGCCGACTTCCGGTCGCATCAAGCGGGGTAAAACTGTCGAACTTGCAGAACTCTCTCAGCACACGAGCGAACTCGACAAGGTCGCTGACATGAGGGTGGTGGAGTCCGTCTCCTCGATCGCCACCACCATCGAGGTGGGCGGCAAGGACATGACCGCCAGCCAGCTCGTGGAACGCCTTGGGTTCACGCGGGAACGAGCATGGACTGAGGTGGGCAAACTATCTGGCGGTGAACGGCGCCGACTCCAGCTCATCAGGCTCCTCATGGCGAGCCCCAACGTTTTGCTAATGGACGAGCCGACCAACGACCTCGACACCGACACCCTCTCTGCTATCGAGGACCTCCTGGATGGTTGGCCCGGGACTCTCATCGTGGTCTCTCATGACCGCTACCTGCTTGAGCGAGTGACTGACCGTCAGGTCGCTATTCTCGAGGGCAAGGTTCGTGACCTGCCCGGCGGTGTCGATGAGTATCTGGCTCTGCGGGAGGCGCAGTCCATCGTCAACTCCGTGAGCCACGAGCAGGTCTCTGCACCCGTGTCCGATGCTGCCATTGCTCGCACCGCGAAGAAGACGATGGATCGAGTGGAACGCCAGCTCACCAAGGAACGGAAGAACCTCGAGAAGGTCCAGCAGGACATGGTGGAGGCCTCCCTTGACTTTGAGAAGCTCGGGAAGCTGACCGAGGAATCGAACCGGATCCAGCAGCGCATCGACCAGCTTGAAGAGGAATGGCTGTGGGCTGCGGAGCAGGCCGACTAACGTGATCATTGCCGGACTGATCGCCGCGGGGCTGCTGCTCGGCGGCGGGATCAGCCCCCTCGCCATCGGCGACTCCTACGCGTCGGGTACGGGTGCCGGGAACTATCGCGAGTTCCTCTGCATGCGGTCTGCCGACGCACCCATAGAGAAGGTCGGTGACTTTCTCGGAGTCGATGCCGTCAATGTTGCCTGCAACGCTGCGTGGACCGACGATCTTGTTACCGATCGCCTCATCCAGGAGTCCAGACGTAACTTCCCCCGTGACGAACTGTTCGTGACGGGAGTGGGGAGCTATATGGCGATCTGTGGGAGCGGGCTCGAGGGAACCACCGTCGACTTTGAGGTGGAAGAGAACTCGAGCAACGTCACGGCCTTCTGCACCGTCACCCTCAATCCTCAGATCGATGCCGCAAGCGGTGCCACGGACGTCTTTGTCACCATCGGTGGCAACGACATTGGGTTCGTGTCGGTTGCCAGTGGCTGCCTGATCGCGGAGGACGAGGGAGCCTGCAACACAGCCATGGAGAACGCACAGCGCCGCCTCCCCGACGTCATTGAAAGCGAACGGCGGGCGCTGGTGGCGATGGCGGAAGGTAACCCTGGTGTCCGCATCCACGTCGTCCCGTACCCGCGTCTTGTCAGCTCGGATGATCTGTGGGCGGGATCAATCAACGTGGGGGAGGAAGTGAATGCTTTCCAGGCCGAATGGGAGAACTCCCTCCAGGCCATGGTCGAGGACATTGACGGCGCCCACTACGTGGATACCGTGACACCGATCTGGGAGGGTCACGGCATCGGTGGCCAGGACTCCTGGATCCACACGAGCGGCAATGGGGCTGAGCTCCTCCACCCCACACCCGAAGGGTGGGAAGCGATGGGCAACGCCTACATCGCCCACCTCGGGAGGCTCGCGGTCAGCGAGTAACGGAAGTGCCGCGTGGCACGTCCTCACCGGTCTCGTGACGGCAAATCGGTCTGGTCAGCGTGGCGCCGTCCTGTCTCGTTAGTCAGACGTCGGGTACCTGCGTCGCCACGTGGTCCACAGCGGTCGATAGCCCAAGCGATGCCAGAATGGAACTGACCACGTGTTATTCGACGCCGCATCAAGGATGATCGTGTCCACGCCGTGAGAGTGGGCGTGGTTGTGGAGGGTGGAAGCCAGAGCGCGACCGATGCCGCCAGACCGCACGGCAGGGTCCACGACCGCGTTACCAAAGTAGGCGGCGGGCCGTGGGCGAACGCTCGGCGCCGCCCATCCTGAGAACTCGGGCGGAGCCATGCTTGCCCACCCCACAACCAGGCCATCAATCTCAGCGACGACGGCCCACCCGTCATGCAACGTGAGAGCCTCCTCGACGTGGTGATCGCTGACTTCGGGGGCACGCTGGTAGCCGGAGCCGAACGACACTTCCGTCGCCATGAGCTCCCTCATCAGCTCCCTCATGCGCTCACCGTCGTCTTCGCGCGCCGGACGGATGAGAGCAGGGGATGGGGATACGGGTGGTGGGGTGTTGAGCCTACGAGCCAGAGTCACGGTACGCGCCGTGAACCCGTATTCCAGGAGCGGAACGATGGCCTGCCTGAGCGGGACTGGGAGTCGGACCGATCGCGCACGATCCCCGCCCGGCTCGCTCACCTCCGGCATGGGATGCTCCAGCCACGAGTCCAGGAGGTTTGAGATGTCGGCGGTTGTTGCCTCAGGCGAACACCGGAGTTGAAGGTTCTCCCGCGTAGATGCCTGCCACAGCGACATGGCGTCCGAGAGGGGAGTATCGGACCTGCGCACCAGTCCGGCGGCGCGCCGCGACTGGGCTGCGAGGGCGAGCACGACGTCATCACCTTCGTCTGGGACGGTGAGCTCGCCGATGAGTGGATCGTCCTCTCGCAACCACCCGTTCATCTCTCCCGTGAGGCTCGCGAGCAGTGGTCTCAGTTCGTTCATGCATCCATCGTAGTGACAACAGTTCTCAAGATCTTCCTGAATGCACCTGTGAAAGAACTGTGTCGAGCGAATGTCCTGGACCGAACGAGTTGAGGCGTCGTTGTTCCCGTGAATCTGGTGCGAGGTAAGCAATCTGGTGCGAGGTAAGCCTGGTTGGCTCGAGAAACCTCCTGCCGAGAAATCTCGATATCGAGTAAACTGGCCAAATGGAACGAAATGTCGGGAAAACTGACGAGGTTGATGAGATCGTCGCGGCGTGGCGACGCGAACGTGAGGACCTCGACGCATCTCCTTTGGAGATCTTTTCTCGGCTCCTGCGACTGAACCGACACCTTGAGAAGTTCCGCAGGCAAGCGTTTGCAGCCCACGGCCTCGACGTGTGGGAGTTTGAGATGCTGTCCCTGCTTCGTCGGCAGGGTGAGCCCTATCAGGCGCAACCATCCCAGTTCATGAACGAACTTCTTGTCGCCTCCGGCACCCTCACCCACCGCATCAACACGATGGTGGAACGGGGTCACGCCATCCGTCACCAGGATTCTCGAGACCGCCGAATCAAGTACGTGAGAGCGACCCCGCTCGGGATTGAGCGTTCCGATCGGGCCATGGCGGACCTCCTGACAAGCGAAGAAAAGATGCTGGAACCGATCCCGCACGAGGATCGAGCAGAGATCAGCCGAATCCTGCGTGACCTCCTGCGCCCCTTTAGCGATGCCTCCAAGGTGCAGACCTTCGGAGCGACGCAGAACTAGGAGCGGGCTCAAGACACGAGTCCTCCTTGTCGGTGAGTCAGCCTGGACGGTGAGTCTGCCATGACTCGATTCTGGCTCTGGCCCTGAGGATGTGCGAGGGATTCCCTTGTCATTGAGGCCCGCGCTCAAGGTCGCGGTCGGGAACACAGCCAAGTCTTCGGCACGAGTTCGGGGGGTGCGTTCAATACGCACCCCCCGAACTGTTAGCTGGTTATTGCTGAAGATCTCGTCTGAATACCGAGCTACTTCCTGCGCAGAGCGTCCATGACCTTCATGCGGGCACCGGTGTGGAGGATGGAGCGCTCGTAGATCTTGCCGGCAATGGATGCCAGGATCGGGATGAACACGAGGCAGGCGCCGATTGAGATCAGGGTATCGGACAGGGGAACCTCGCTCACGGCGGCCCTGACGGGCAGAATGAACGGGCCGAAGAACGGGACGTAACCCAGGATCTGGGTGAGCATCGAATCTGGGTTTTCCGGAACGTAGAACAGTGCGAAGTAGAACGGCACCATGGACAGGAAGATCATGGGCGTCGTGACGGCGCCGATGTCCTCCTGGCGGGAGACGGTAGCCGCAAGTCCGCCAGTGATTGAGGCGTAAATGATGTAGCCGAGAACAACCCAGACGAGCAGCATCGGGATGTAGCTCGTGATATTGATGTCGGGTAGGATGCCCGCGATCGAGGCAGCGATGACCATGGCGGCGACATATATCGCCACCATGATGAAGATGGCGAAACCAATGCCAATGAACTTACCCATGAGGAGTTCACGTGGCCGGATGGTTGCGAGAAGAACCTCAACCACTCTCGAGGACTTCTCTTCGACCACGCCCGTGGCCAGAATCGACACACCCATGACAATGACGAAGTAGATGAGGGAGACGGTGATGACACCAACGAGGAACGTCACCGGATCGAACTCGGGTTCACCAAGGATCTCAACGGAGAGAGCCTGAGAATCGAGGAACTCCTGCTTCACTTCGTCGGTTGCGGCGTCACCAAAGTTGTCAGAAAGCAAGTGATTTGACGTGGCAATCTGGGTGACCTGGGTGATGGTATCGAGTTCGCTCGAGCTTTCGAGGGCGTAGATCGTGGGTGAGGAGGGATCGCCGCTGATCACGGCATCCAGGTCCTCGTTCGCTTCGAGCGCGGCTTCGGGTTCACCCGAAACATCCACCACGGTCAAACCGATCTCCTCCAGGTCAGCCTTGAGTGGCGCGGTCTCTTCCGTGACGCCGACGGTGCCGACAACCATGTCGGGATCCTCATCGTCGTTCAGCAGGAACTTGCCGAGAATGCCGGCCCCGATGATGAGAGCCGCCATGACGAGCGTGGAGATGATGGCCGCCTTGGACCGGATCTGGGCACGGAATTCACGTCGTGTGACGAGGGAAATGGAGTTCATTTCTGTTCCTTCCTATCGTCGGAGGTCGCGGAGACAACGTCGCGGAACAGCTCCTCCAAATGTGGCTTGCGTGGAGCGAACTCGTAGACCGGACCATCGGCGAGTGCCGTGCGCAGGATTTGCTGACCATCGAATCCAGCCGGGGTCAGGAAGCGGCGCGTCATCTTGTCGCCCTCGATGACTTGGGATGGCACAGAGATGCCGAGATGGTCGAATCTCGTGGGGGAGTCCGCCGGGGTGACGAGAATGTACTCGGGAGTGTCAGTCTGTCGAAGGTCGTCAATCTTGCCTTCGGAAATGATCTTGCCTTTGGAGACGATGCCAACGCGGTCGCACAGGCGCTCCACGAGGTCGAGCTGGTGGGAGGAGAAGATGACGGGAACGCCCTCTCGGGTCTTTTCCCGGAGCACCTCACTCATGACATCCACAGCAACCGGGTCGAGTCCGGAGAATGGCTCGTCGAGCACCATGATCTGAGGATCGGAGATCAGTGCGGCCGCGAGCTGGACGCGCTGCTGGTTACCGAGGGAGAGGGTCTGAACGAGATCGTCTCTGCGATGTGCGATGTCGAGCTTCTCCGTCCAGTACTCCATTCCACGCTTCGCCTCGTCGGCGCTGTCGCCGTGAAGCTGAGCAAGGTAGATGAGCTGCTCGCCGACCTTCATGCGGGGGTAGAGGCCACGCTCTTCCGGCATGTAACCCACCTGCCTCCTCATGGCGAAGTCGATGGGACGGTCCTTCCACGTGACCTCACCGGAATCGGAGGAGAGGACACCGAGGATGATCCGCATGGCGGTGGTCTTGCCGGCTCCGTTCGAACCGACGAAGCCAAAGAGTTCTCCTGGATTGACGTGGAATGACATCCCGTCAAGAGCCTTCACGGCTCCATACGATTTGTGCAAGTCAGAAATGACCAGCATGGTGCTCCAGACAAGTTGAGTGCGTTGGACGTTTTCTAACTTACTGGAGACGCGCGAGAAGTTCTCTGCGAGAAGGCGGAGAACTGAGCTTTGAAACATCGCGAAACTGGCAAATTTCCACGTGAAAAGCTAGTTCGACCGGCTTGTCCGCGATACGACGGTACGTAGTTCCTATCGTGCCACGTCGGAGATTCGTGGCGTGTCACCTCGGAGATTCGTGGGTGCTGGAGGTTGCCGCAGTCAAGCGCGCTGGAGTTGGCTTCGGCTAGTTAAAGAGTCGGCTGGATTTCTTCACCCTCGTCGGGTCGGCCGATGGGTCGCGGCCTCAGTTCAAGGTGGTGCAGACCGTTCCACAGGAGGTTGACGGTGTGGGCTGCTACGTCCTCCTTCGACAGCGGAGCGACGGGCTCGCCTCCTGCGGTTGCTGGCTCGCCGGACTCGGCGGCGTCCTTCTCCGAGATCCACCACTGGCCGACCTGGGCGACGGCGCCACCGAGCAGCTGCCCGTAGACGGGGGAGCTGGTGGAATCGAATCCCTGGCGGTTGAACATCTCCGCGAGCAGGTCAGTGAGGTGTTCCGTTACCTCTCCGATGATGGGAGAGAAGACACCCGTGGATACGCCGGCGGGGGACTGGTGCGCCAGCAACCGGTACCCATCTGGGTTGGTTTCTAGGTAGTCGAGCAGGGCAACGATGGAGTGCTCCAGGGCCTTTCGGGGGGACACATCCGAGGGCAGTGACTCCGTCAGTGTCGTCATGAGCAGGTTGATCTCCCTGTCCACGATCACCTGGTAGAGGCCCTCTTTGCCACCGAAGTGTTCATACAGGACCGGCTTCGAGATCCCCGCCGCCATCGTGATCTCTTCAATCGAGGTCGCGTCGTAGCCGCGGTGGGCGAAACTTGCGCGAGCAATCTCGATGAGTTGGAGGCGGCGCTCGGAACGGGACATGCGAACTTTGCGGGGACTGGTGTGCTCGATCATGTGATAAGTATTCCACGAATGTTGGGGTTACCACTTTGGCACCGGGTACCAAGAACTGGCAGACTAAAGGGCGAGTGATCCGCCCTGGTGTA
This sequence comes from Flaviflexus sp., assembly GCF_041440645.1. Classification (GTDB taxonomy): domain Bacteria; phylum Actinomycetota; class Actinomycetes; order Actinomycetales; family Actinomycetaceae; genus Flaviflexus. The sequence continues at coordinate 66,077 of NZ_JASDVN010000049.1, forward strand.
ATGGCAGCACAGAGGCCTTTGAAGCCTTTAGTTCAGGTTCGAACCCTGGGGGCGGAGCCACAAAATTGCTGGAACCCGCGCGAAAGTGCGTGGTTCCGTCGTAGGGTTGGGATCGTGATGAGAGAGTTGAACTTGCCAAACAGCCAGCGACCCACAGTGATCGTGCTTGCCGCAGGTGCTGGCACACGTATGAAATCAGCGACCCCGAAAGTTCTTCACGAGATCTGCGGCCGTAGCCTGGTCGGCCACGTGATCCACGCAGCCTCGCAGTTGGACCCCGCCAATCTTGTTGTTGTCGTGCGCCACCAGCGCGACCTGGTTGCGGGACATATCCACGACATCGCACCCCACGCGATCATCGCCGACCAGGATGACATTCCCGGTACCGGCAGGGCAGTGTGGTGCGGCATGGAGGCGTTGCCGGAGGACCTTACGGGACCCGTTCTCGTGACAGCGGCCGACACTCCTCTCCTCGATGGCGACACCCTGAAGGCACTCCTCGCAGCGCACGCTGGCAACGCAGTCACGGTGCTGACCACCCGGGTCCCGGACCCCACCGGTTACGGCAGGATCATCCGCGACTCCCAAGGCATCATCTCCTCCATCGTCGAACACAAGGATGCTCTTCCCGAGCAGCTCGAGATCGACGAAATCAACTCCTCGATCTACGTCTTCGATGCGGACCTGCTCCGAGCCACACTCGGCGGCCTCGGAACCGACAACGCCCAGGGCGAGATGTACCTGACCGACGTCCTCGAAGCCGCATACAACCAGGGGGCACCGATCGGTTCCTACATGGGTGACCGCCTCGTCGTGGAGGGCGTCAACGACCAGGTTCAGCTCGCAAACCTGCGCCGTGAACTCAACCGCCGATCCCTGACGAATGCCATGAAGGCCGGCGTCACGGTCGAAGATCCAAACAGCACCTGGGTTGATGTCGATGTCACCTTCGAAGCAGACTCGCGGATTCTCCCAGGCAGCTACCTGACCGGATCCACCTCCATCGCCACCGGGGCTGAGGTTGGTCCCCACGTACGGCTCCACAACGTGACGGTCGAATCCGGCGCGAAGATTGCGCTCGCAGATCTTGCAGATACTTCAATTTCAGTCACCGACAACGTATCGAAGGACGGTCAGTCATGAGCGGAATCCACTCCACCGGAGCTAAGCATCTTGTGATCGCGAGTGGGCGCTCCCACCCGGGGCTCGCTGCCGAGGTAGCAGAGTCTCTCGGTATTGACCTGCTTCCCTCCAGCGCATACGACTTTGCAAACGGCGAGATCTACGTGCGCTTCGATGAGTCCGTCCGTGGCGCCGATGCTTTCGTGATCCAGACCCACACGCCCCCGGTCAACAAGTGGCTGATGGAGGGGCTGATCATGATTGATGCTCTCAAGCGTGCCTCCGCTAAGCGCATCACCGTCGTTGCCCCCTTCTACCCTTACGCGCGTCAGGATAAGAAGCACCGTGGCCGCGAACCGATCTCTGCCCGCCTCGTTGCCGACCTGTTCAAGACCGCGGGCGCAGACCGCATCATGAGCGTCGACCTCCACGCAGCCCAGGCGCAGGGCTTCTTCGATGGGCCGGTTGACCACCTCTGGGCCATGCCGACCCTCGTCGAGTACGTCCGCACCCGCATCGATCCCGAGAACGCCTGCGTTGTCTCACCTGATGCTGGTCGTATCCGTGTTGCCGAGCAGTGGGCCGACCGCCTCGGTGGCACCCCGCTCGCCTTCGTGCACAAGACCCGCGACATCTCCCGCCCCAACCAGGCCGTCGCCAACCGCGTGGTTGGTGAAGTCAAGGGGCGTACCTGCGTCCTCGTTGATGACCTTATTGATACCGGCGGCACCATCTGCGAGGCAGTCCGCGTTCTTCTCGAGGCCGGCGCGGCCGACGTTATCGTGGCAGCAACCCACGGCGTTCTCTCCGACCCCGCCGTCAAGCGCCTCTCCGAGTCCGGTGCCCGCGAAGTCATCGTGACCGACACGGTGCCGATCGAGCGCGAGAAGCGTTTCAAGGAGCTGACCGTTCTCCCCATCGCTCCCGTCCTCGCCCGCGCCATCCGCGAGGTCTTCGACGATGGTTCCGTCACGAGCCTCTTCGACGGAGCTCACTGACCCTGAACTAATTGGGTACTGAGCATACTCTTCTGCCAGATCTGAGCAGTTGGCGTGCCAGATCCGAACAGTTCACGGGCTCTTCATAATTGAGTGTGTAGCGGGCGTTTTGCGCGTCGTGGCATGAAAC
>NZ_JASDVN010000050.1:0-3454 GCF_041440645.1 Flaviflexus sp.
AACGTCACCCATGTCCTGATACAGAACTGTCACCTATGTCCTGAGACATAACACCCCATAGTTCGCAGACAGCTCCCCAGCCACTGGCTGGGGAGCTGTCTTATCTCCATAGTCCGAACTGATTTTGGTCTCTAGGTAGGAACCACGTTAGGGGCACCTTCGTGCGTTGTCGCATGCACGGGGTGGCAGGCGGTTTATCATGGTGGGGACCTTGGGAAAGCGAGGAGGCCGTGACATAGCTGTCACGGCCTCCAACGTTTCTTCGGGTCAGTGAGCCCGGTTAGTTCACGCCAACGATGTCGACAACGAACACGAGAGTGTCGGTGCCGCCGATGCCTGCCTGGGGGACGCCACGAGCGCCGTAACCCTTCTCCGGCGGGATCGAGACGAGGACGCGGGAACCGACGGTCTTGCCGACCAGGGTCTCGTCCCAGCCCTTAATGACCATGCCGACTCCGATCGGGAAGCTGGTGGTCTGACCACGCTGGTAGGAGGAGTCGAAAAGTCCACCGTTCCAGATCTGTCCGTGGTAGTTCACCTCGATCTCGCGACCGGCCTGAACGACCGGTCCGGTGCCCTCCTCGACGACAACGGCGTGAAGTCCGGCAGGTGCCTGCTCGGTCGGGAACTCGAGAACGGGCTCGTCACCAAACGAACCGGATGCGGTGGGTAGCTCTACAGCCATGGGATTCCTTTCGAAGGTCATTTTTCAAGTTCAATACTGGCACAGATTGGCCAGAAGAATGAGCGCGGGGCTAGCGTGCAATCGGGCAGGGCAGGCCCGTGCGGGAATGACAGTTGTATCCGAACGGGTTCTTGTCGAGGTACTGCTGATGTTCATCTTCGGCAAGGTAGTAGTCCGCACCGGGCTCGTTCACTTCCGTGACGATCTGGTCCTTGCCGGCGCCTACCAGGACGTCCTGGTAGGCGCTGCGCACGCGCAGGGCGGTCTCGTACTGTTCGGGCGTGGTGGTGAAGATGGCGGAGCGGTACTGGGTGCCTCGGTCGTTGCCCTGACGGTTGAGGGTCGTGGGGTCGTGGGATTCGAAGTAGGCAGCGAGGATCTCCTCGTAGCTGATCTTCTTCGGATCAAACACAACCCGTACGGTTTCGGTGTGGCCGGTGAGTCCCGTGCACACCTCCATGTATGTCGGGTTCTTCGTGAAGCCACCCATGAAACCAACGGAGGTTGTGTAGGCCCCGAGCTCCCAGAAGATTTTCTCTGCACCCCAGTAGCATCCTAGAGCCAGGTAGGCCTCTTCCATGCCCTCCGGTACCGACCCATCAATCGGGGTTCCGAGAACGGTGTGCGGGCGTGGATTGGGCAGGACTGGTTCGTCCCGGCAGGGCAGAGCAGTCTCTGCGGTGACTGTCGGTGGCTGGCTGAACTGAAGGAAACTCATGCCTGAATTGTCCTCCCCATGAGAGCCGGACTCAAGGTATCTCGCCAGGGACGGAATTCATGCCGTAACTGATTCCGGGAGATTCGTGACATTGCGTGGTGTACGACGATGTTCGGGATCCACTTCGTGCAGCAAACGGCCAGGTGGCCAGTACAATAAGTAGCTGTTGGAACTGAGAGGGAGCTATGGCCAATTCACATGAGTACGACCGGCGGACACTTCGCCAACGCGCTCTCGAACGACGGAAACGACTGTCGCAGGGGCCCGTCGAACGTACGGACAGTGTCTACGTGGCGCGCTTGGAGCGAAAAATGGACCACGAAGAAAAGTCTGGTGGCGTCGTTCCCTGGGCCCTGAAGGTTGCGGCCAGCTGGTCGTGGCGCCTCATCCTTGTCGCCATCGCCGTGGCGATTGTCGTCCAGGTCCTGAACTTCTTCAGCGTCATCATGCTCGCGATCCTCATCGCGATTCTGTTGACGGTGCTGATGGAGCCGATCATGCGGTTCTGCCGGTCACGGCTCCGCATGCCACGAGCCCTCGCGGCCGCCATCACGCTCATCACCTTCCTCCTTATCGTGGTTGGCCTTGCCGGTGGTGCCGGTGCCTCGATCGTGTCCGGGTTCTCGGACCTGTCGGATAAGGCGACGGCAGGTTTCAACCAGCTCATCGACTGGATCTCGGAAGGTCCGTTGGGCATTGGTGCTGAACAGATTGACGCATACGTTACTGAACTTCAAGGCATGCTGTCGTCCAACGCTTCCGTGATCGCGGGAGGTTTGGTCAGCGCGACCGGCTCGATCGTCTCCTTCTTCACGGGCCTGATCCTGGCTCTCTTCACGATGTTCTTCCTCCTGAAGGACGGCAGGAAGATCTGGTTCTACATCGTGCGTCTCTTCCCGGCTCGTGCCCGTCACGAAACGAACGAGGCAGGCATACGAGCCTGGTACACGATCGGCGCCTATATCCGCACCCAGATTCAGGTTGCCTTCATCGATGCTGTCGGCATCGCCGGCGTCGCTGCCATCCTCGGTGTCCTGCTCTGGTTCCCCATTGGCGTTCTCGTCTTTGTCGGTTCCTTCGTTCCGATCGTCGGTGCCTTCGTCACCGGTGCTGTCGCCACCCTCGTGGCTCTCGTTGATCAGGGCCTGACGGCCGCGATCCTCATGCTCGCCGGTGTGCTGCTCGTGCAGCAGATTGAGGGCAACGTCCTCCAACCCTTCCTACAGGGCAACAAGCTCTCCCTTCACCCCGTCGTGGTTGTTGTCGCGGTGACCGGTGGTTCTGCCGTCGCCGGCATCTTCGGCGCCCTCTTTGCAGTGCCCCTGGTTGCTGTCATTAACGTGGTGGTCAACTATCTGGTTGGCAGGGACATGTATCCCGAGCTCAACTACGATCCGAACAGACCGGGCGGGCCACCTGAAGCCTTCGATGAGTACATCGCGGCAAGCGACGCAAAGCTCGCCAAGCGCGCCGAGAAGGCTGAGGCTGACAACAAGGCCCGCCACGCCACCACCGCGGAAGAGTCCCACGAGGCCGCCGAAGAGGCACGCGAGCGGATCGAAGAGGCTGTCGAAGAGGGTGAGGATTCGATCGACGTCAATCCCTATGACCTTGACCCAGAGGAAGACAGGTAAGCCCGAGGCAGACCATATAGCCTGAGGGGCATTGGGTAGGCCTGAGACCTGTCGGCCTTCCCTGAGGTTCTGTGGCCCGCGCTCAGCGCGGGCCACAGTCGTCTCTCAAGGCTGTGGCCGCACCAGATGGTGCGGCCACAGCGGGTTTTGATCGCGATCAGCGATGAGACGTCACTAGCGAAGGCCCTCGAGTCCGAGGATCTTCACGGCAATGTCCTTGCCGTTCGGTGCCTTGTAGGAACGCTCGTCACCAATGGTTGCTCCCATGATCGCCGTGCCGAGGGGAGCGGCCTCCGGGAAGACGGCGATGTCGAGGTCGGCAGCTGCCTGGCGGGAGCCGAGGAGGAACTTCTGTTCCTTGCCGTTGATCTCTGCGGTCACCACGACACCGGGGCCAAACCTTTAGGTGTCGACAGA
>NZ_JASDVN010000051.1:0-9987 GCF_041440645.1 Flaviflexus sp.
AGCCTGCAGTGGGCCAAAGTGCTCCGCGAAACGCTCCGAATCGATCGTCGCGGAGGTGATGATGAGCTTGAGGTCAGGGCGCTGAGGGAGAAGCTGAGCGAGATAGCCGAGGAGGAAGTCGATGTTCAGGGAACGTTCATGTGCCTCGTCAATAATGATCGTGTCATATTTCGAAAGAAGCGGATCTCCCTGAATTTCGGCAAGGAGGATACCGTCGGTCATGAGCTTAACGAGAGTCTGATCCGACACCTGATCCGTGAAACGCACCTGGTAGCCGACCTGTGCGCCGAGCTCCACCCCCATCTCCACGCAGAGGCGCTCAGCGACGGATCTGGCTGCAATCCTGCGTGGCTGGGTATGCCCGATCATTCCGTTAATACCGCGGCCCAGCTCCAAACAGATCTTGGGTAGCTGGGTGGTCTTACCAGAACCGGTCTCGCCAGCAACGATCACCACTTGGTGTGCCGCAATTGCGTTCGCGATTTCTTCCCGCCGCGCCGAGACCGGCAAATCGGGATAGATGATTTTTGGAACAGCGGCGCGCCGCTGTTGGGGGGTACTCATATCAGCATCGTCACCTATTATCGGCCCTGAAGGAGAATGGATGAAATACGTTTACGCAATATTGACTGTCCTCATCCTCGCGATCACGGCACTGTCACTTGATCCCGGACTTATTTCGGTTGGAGATCACAACTTGGCGTTAACTTACCCGGTTAGCCAAATGATTGCCATGCGGGGGATTGTGGCCCTCGTGCTCGGGGTGCTGTTCGTCGTTACCTTCATCCTCGCACTCATCCGATTCATCGCCTTCCGCAAGGGACTCTTCATGGGAATCGTGAGTGCCGGCTTCCTCATTGTCGGAGCCTCCCATTACTTCATCCTCTCGGACCGCGGGCTGAACGACGCGAGTTCCCTCCCTCCCGACTACGGGGTCACACACGTGTCGCAGGGAAACGGTGATATCACGATCCTGTCCTACAACACCCTCGGCGGTCAGACGACCATGAGCGACCTCGAGCCGATCGTGGCCGATAACGGGGTCGATGTTGTCGTGCTGTCCGAGACCTCGACCGAGAACGCTCAGGATCTTGCGGACCGCCTCGCCCAGCGCGGACTCTCCTTCAACGTCTTCTCCTCAGGCGCGGACCAGTACCGTCCCGAGATCGAGTCCACGACCGTCCTTGTGTCGTCTGCCCTGGGGGAGTACCGGCAAAGCCCCTCCCTTGACCTGACCTACGGTTCCGTGAACCTTCGTAGCCTCGAGGGCGGCCCCGACATCATCGGCGTGCACCCGGTCGCTCCCGTCAAGGACCTCCAGGACGTGTGGCGCAGCGAGATCACCGAGGTCTACTCGGTCTGCAGCAGTATGGAGAACACGATCCTTGCTGGCGACCTCAACTCGACCGTTGACCACATGCATGCAACGGGCGGCACCTGCACCTCTGCACTGGACGGGCGGAACGGTGGGGTGGGAACGTGGCCGGCTTCAGTGAACGGCCTCCTCGGTTCCCCGATCGACAACGTCTACACCGACTGGACCCCGAAGGCCTCCGCCATCGTCGAGGTCGGAGACTCCGATCATCGCGGAGTGCTCGTCAGGGTCGGGTAGTAACAAGGACAGGATAAAAAAGACCGAAGAAAGGCGGAAAGAAGGAGAGCGGGTTCTTAGACCTCCTGTGAACCTGTAGCTCTGCTTTGGAGCGAGAGCAGTCCGCCCCCGTGCCTACTCGGATGAATCCCTCGTGAGGAGCTCCGCGAGATTGTTGAGGGCTACCTTCCAGAACTCCTTGGTTTCGACCACGGCCTCGCGTTGCAGGCGGGTGTGTTCGATCGAGATCTTGCAGCGGGGCACCCCGGACTTCGTGGGTGCCTGAGCATCAACATAGAACGCAACCCGCGTTCCTTCCCCGCCATCGAAGCGTACGGACTTGGTGGAGCTGCTTCTCTTGCTTCTCTGCTGAAGTTCAAGATCAAGCCATTCCCTACGATGATCCTCGTCCAAGAGATAGGGCCACAGCTGGTCGATGTCGACCTGAAGTGTCTTCGAGGAGCTTGCGCCAAAGGAGCCATCGGGACGTTGCCCCGGTTCCCTGAGGCCCCGGGACTGCTCGTAGCTGACCGTGAGACCTTGGGCCCACCAGGCATCAACCTCGTGCTTGCCACCAAGCCAGCGGGCGATTTGAGCGTGATCCCATTCCTTGGCCCCGGCCTCATCGAGCAGAGCGAACCACTCCTCGCGACCGCGACCTGTCGCCGCGACGAGGGCGGACTCGGACACCATGGATGACTGAGGTCGCACCGCCCCCGTTAGCGACTCGCCCTGGTCCTCGTTGTGATTAGCCATACACCGAGACTAGCGCGGACTGACGCCACTTTCACTACCTTTTTCACAGTATCACTTGCCTAACTGTCAATCTTTCGGATAACCGAAACCTTGTTGATAGGTGTTATTTGAGGATGATGAACTGTTCCGTTCGATTTTGATTCTGTTTATTCTCAGAGATTTGGTGCAGACTAGTCCGGTGATAACGACAGAACGGATTGAATCCGTGGAACCCAGTGACAAGCAGATACGTCAGTGGCGGAAGAACCTTGCTGAAGAGCGCGCCGAGTACGAGATCTACCAGCGGCTCGCCAAGAAACGTACCGGCGAGGAGAAGGCGATCCTGCTCGAGCTCGCAGAGGCAGAGAGGCGCCACGCCATGCACTGGCGCAACCTCCTTGGTGACCGCGTCGGTAAGCCCCTGCTCCCATCCTTCCGAACCCTCGTTCTTGGCTTCCTCGCCAACTGGTTCGGATTTGTTTTTGCTCTCGCCCTCATTCAGATCTCTGAAGAGCGTGCGACGAGGAAGCGACACGACAACGGCAGCACCCCTGCCATGGTGGCCGATGAGGCAGTCCACACCGAGGTCATTCGGTCGCTCGCGACCCGTGGCCGCGAGGCCATGTCGGGTACGTTCCGTGCCGCAGTGTTCGGCGCAAACGACGGCCTCGTCTCTAACCTCGCCCTCGTGCTCGGTGTCGCTGCCGCGAACGTATCGAACTCGACCGTGCTCCTGACCGGTGTGTCCGGCCTTCTCGCTGGCGCGCTCTCCATGGGCGCCGGCGAATGGGTTTCGGTCCGCTCGCAGCGCGAACTCCTCGAGGCCTCCAAGCCCGCAGAGAAGTCGAACGATCTCATTCCGGCTTTGGACATGGACGCGAATGAGCTTTCACTTGTTTACCGCGCTCGCGGCATGAGCTCCGAGGAGGCAGAGGAGCGCTCGCGGCTCACTCTGCAGAAGATCCAGCAGCAGGAATCGGTCAACGCTCTGCACATTCAGGGAACCGACTACGAGGAGATTGGTTCCCCGTGGCGGGCCGCCATCTCGTCCTTCCTGTTCTTCGCAACGGGCGCCATCATCCCGATCGCACCGTTCATGTTCACCTCGGGCATGACCGCGATTCTCATCGCCGTTGTTCTCGTTGGCATCACCCTGATGTTCACCGGTGGTGTCGTGGGTATTCTCTCGGGCAAGTCCCCGACCCCGCGCGCTATTAGGCAGCTCCTCATTGGTTATGGTGCCGGCATTATTACCTATGCACTTGGCCTTCTTTTCGGTACATCTGCTTAACAATTGGTCAAGGATTCTTTAATATTTAGTTATGGAGACTCCTGAACTAACTGATGCCGTAAGGAAGCGTGCCCGAGGCACCCTCCTTGCCTCTGCCGTGGGCGATGTTTTGGGCGTCCCCTACGAGCTTGACACCCTGACTCTCAGCGGTGATCCCGAACCACTCGGCGGCGGCCTGGGTGATTACGAACCCGGCGAATGGTCCGATGACACTCAGATGTCCATCTGCATCGCCCAGGTGGCCGCCACCGGAGTGCGCCTCACGTCCCAGGCAGCCCAGGACGAGATTGCGTCGAAGTTCCTGGCGTGGTCGAAGGACGGCGCCACCGACATTGGCATTCAAACCTCGAGGGTCCTGCAGGACGCTCACCGCCGCGAAGGCTCCGCTTCGCAGCGACTCCGTGCCGCGGCCGCCTACTTCTCGGCAACGTCCGACAGGGCCGCCGGCAACGGCGCACTCATGAGGACCGCCCCGATCGGTCTGGCTTTCCTCTACGACCGTGAACTCACGGCTCAGGCAGCCCGCGAGATCGCTGCCCTCACCCACACGGATCCCATGGTGGGTGACACGTGCGTGCTGTGGTCGGAGGCCATTCGTCACGCGGTGACCACCGGTCGCATCGACGTGTACGCGGGTCTCGACCTCCTGCACCCCGATGTTCATCCCTCGCTGATTGCCACACTTAAGGAAGCGGAGGATCCGGACTTCAGGCCGGAGTCCAACTCCTTCACCATCACCTCGATGCAGTCGGCATGGCACGCCGTGGTCATGGCAAAGGACACGGACAACCCAATCCAGAACGGCCTGTTCGAAGCGATCCGCCAGGGGTCCGACACGGACACCACGGCCGCAGTGGCCGGTGCCCTCTTGGGTGCCGCCTTCGGTGAGGACGCCGTCCCGGACTACAAGATCCACGGATGGCCGGGACTGACCGGCGAGGATCTCGCCAACCTGGGTGAAACCATCATTGAGAAGAGCCGCCCCCGCTACTAGGCGAGAGCGTTCATAACTCGACAGGAACTGAGTCTGCCGCACGGTATCCGTGCGGCAGACTTCTTCTCGTTTCTGGACCAGTTTCCAAGAGAATTCAGTCTCTCAGGAAAGTCCAATGCCTAGTTCGACTTCTGCTTCCGGAAGCTCTTGAGCGCCGACATCAGCTGGAAACCGTCCTGGCCGTAGATGGTGGGCACGCCGTAGCGTGCTTCGTCGTCACTGGACCGGCGATCCTCAATCGCCTCTGTCATGCCGTGGGAGAGGACCTGCTCGACGGGGTTGAGTTGGCGGATGGCGATGCCGGCGAGATAGCGCGGGTGTTCACGCGCCAGCTCATCAAAGATCAGCGGGTCGTGCTGACCATCGTCCCCAACGAGATACCACTCGATCTCGGGGAACGTGATGATGAGGTTCCGCAGCTGCGTCTTCTTGTGTTCCTGGCCGGAACGGAAGATCGATGTGGGTGTGGGACCCCAGTCTGTTAGTAGGAGGGGCCCCGAGGGGAAGCCATTGAGGGTGAGGAACACTTCGAGCGTGGGAAGGGTGTTCCAGGCGCCTGTCGACAGGTAGAACACGGGAGCGTCGGGGGTGTCTGACAGGAGCTCGTCGTAGAACTCCGCCATCCCCGGTACCGGCTTGCGGGTGTTGGTGTGGCGCACCCACGAGTTCCAGGCAGCGAGAGCCGCACGCGGCAACCACGTGACCATGACGGTGTCGTCAATGTCGGAGATCAGGCCGCGCTTTGCCTCGGGACGTACGATCAGAACCCTTGCCTTGATCGGCTCCGCCGCTGCGGCCTCAATCTCGACCTCGTGCCAACCCGGCTCGAGTCCGTGGTCCTGAACGAGTACGTCGATGTAGCCGGAGCGGTCGGTCTTCGTGGAAATGACCTTGTCGCCAGCGTGAACCGTGACGGGAAGGTAGCCAACCTGAGTGGTGAAGAACTGTCGCCACCCGCGTTGCGCGGTTTCCGACAGCTTCTGAGCCTGCTCGAACGCATCCTGGACCTGGCCGAGAACGGTGTGGGTCGAGGGCGGGAGTTTGAACGACTTGAAGAGGGAGCGTTCCTTCGGGTCCGCCATGACAACGCGACCGAGCACGTGCAGGGACGAGGTGGACCCATACCCGGTGAACCCGATGATTGATGGGCGCCAGCCCTGTTCGACACGCCTAACGGTGCCCCTTCGGTTCAGGGAGTCCTCAACTTTTCGTGCAAAGTCTGCGATTGCCATGCTTAAGAGTCTACGGGCTGGGACGGTGCCCTCGGAGGGAAATCGTGCTTCCAGGTCAGGCATCCGTTCAGGCGATTCCCGGGCGGCAAATTGCGTGTTCCAACGCTACGAGCATGACTCATGTCCACACCGTCAACAAATGACGGCGGGCCGCCAAAAGATCGCTCCATCGATCATTTTCGGCCACCACTCAAAGCAGGACAAAGCGGCTTGAACCCCTCCCCACTACCACGAGTCCACAGCTCTCGGACCTGGAAGAACGCTGATATTGGCGGTTGGGGAGTTCTCCCATTTCCTATGGTCGAGAGCATTTTTGCGCTTAGACTGCTTGGCGATGACAGTTCTAACAGCACCCACGGCAGTCGACACCGACGCAGCGCCGGATCCGGAGCGTGGCGAGGATCGGGCAGTCGAGGTATCGAGGCGACCGAGCCGCGAAGTCCTCACCGTCATCTCCGTCATTGGGCTCCTCGCAGCGGTCAATTTCCTCGCTCACTTCACGCCGCTCTCCATGTGGTTCTTCACGGTCCCGGTCGGGGTTGGCGTGATCCTTGCCGTCGGCAAGGCCATGGGTCATTCCTGGAGCGATATCGGAATCTCCCGCAAGACCCTCAAGAGGGGTCTGAAGTACGGCGGGATTGCAGGAGGCGTAGTTCTCGGCGCCGTTCTCCTCGGCGTCCTTCTTCCAATCACGCGTGACTTCTTCCTCAACGACTCCTATTCGTCAGCCCGCAAGGCCGTCCTCGCGGCCTTCGTGCTCATTCCCATCCAGACTGTCCTTCCCGAGGAACTCGCCTTCCGCGGAATCCTGCACAGTAGCCTGCAGAGGCTTGGTGGCATCAGGGCGGTCCTCGTTGTCGGATCCGTGCTCTTTGGTCTCTGGCACGTCGCTTCGTCGCTCAACTTGACGGCAGGCAATGCTGGGCTGACTCAGATCCTTGGTTCCGGGACGCTGGCTCAGTGGGTCGGCATTGTTCTCGCGGTCATCGCCACCTCACTTGCGGGTGCGGCCTTCACCTGGCTCCGCCACCGCTCCAACTCCGTCATCGCCCCCATCGGGCTCCACTGGGCCTTGAACGCCTGCGGCGCACTGGCTGCCGCTTTTGTCTTCCAGCTGTAATGAAGTAAAAAAGCCTGCTTGGGAAGTAGAGAAGTCCCGCTAGGAACATGTGGATGGGTGCGCGACTCTGGTCGCGCACCCTTCCTCGTTGGCTGACAGCTATTTACTTGTCGGGCCCAAGGGGCACGTGACGTGGCCCGTTCTTAACCGTTGAGTGCCCTGTCCACAACGTCCTTGGCTGCTTCCTGGACCTCGGCGAGGTGCTCAGGGCCCTTGAAGGACTCGGCGTAGATCTTGTAGACATCCTCGGTGCCAGATGGGCGAGCAGCGAACCAGGCGTTCTCAGTCGTCACCTTGAGGCCACCGATGGGTGCGTCGTTACCGGGTGCGTTGACCAGCTTGTTGGTGATCTCCTCACCAGCGAGTTCCGTGGCCGTAACGTCCTCGGGGGAGAGGTTGCCCAGCTTCGCCTTCTGCTCCTTGTTCGCGGGAGCATCGATGCGGGCGTAGGCGGATTCGCCGTACTTGGCGACCAGGTCGGCATGATGTTGGGACGGGGTCTTGCCGGTCACGGCCGTGATCTCAGCTGCGAGGAGGCAGAGAAGGAGACCATCCTTGTCGGTGGTCCACACGGTGCCGTCGAAGCGGAGGAAGGACGCACCTGCGGATTCCTCGCCACCAAAGCCGAGGGAGCCGTCGAGAAGGCCGGGAACGAAGTACTTGAAGCCCACGGGGACCTCAACGAGGTTACGTCCAAGACCATCGGCGACGCGGTCGATGAGGCTGGACGACACGAGAGTCTTGCCGATCCCGGTGTCCTTCTGCCATCCGTCCCTGTGCTCAAACAGGTAGTTGATGGCAACGGCAAGGTAGTGGTTCGGGTTCATCAGACCCGCATCCTTCGTCACGATGCCGTGTCGGTCCGAGTCGGCATCGTTGCCGGTCGCGATGTCGTAGGGAGCATCGCCATTCATGCGTTCGAGCAGGCCGGCCATGGCGTGCGGGGAGGAGCAGTCCATGCGGATCTTACCGTCCCAGTCCAGGGTCATGAAGCGCCAGGTCGGATCGACCTCGGGGTTCACGACCGTCAGGTCGATGCCATAGCGTTCCGCGATCGCGGCCCAGTAGTCAACGGAGGCGCCACCCATGGGGTCGGCACCGATCTTGACTCCGGCCTTGCGGATCGCCTCCATGTCGATCACGTTCTCGAGATCATCGACGTAGGCGGACAGGAAGTCATGCGTGCCCGTTGTCTTGGCGACGCGTGCCTCCTCGTAGGGCATGCGGGGGATGGAACGCCAGTCCTTCAGGAGCTCGTTCGCGCGAGCCGCGATCTTCGAGGTGGCGTCCGAGTCAGCGGGACCACCGCTCGGCGGGTTGTACTTGTATCCGCCATCGCGGGGCGGGTTGTGGGAGGGGGTGATGACAACGCCATCGGCGAGTCCGGGTCCCTCCACGCGGACACCTGCGTCGGTGCCGGCGCCGTTCGCACGGAGCACGGCCAGCGACAGCGCCGGGGTGGGGGTGTAACGGTTGCGAGCATCGATGCGGATATTGACACCCGCCGCGGCAAACACCTCTATGGCGGTGCGCTGTGCTGGCTCGGAGAGGGCGTGCGTGTCGCGAGCGATGTAGAGTTCGCCGTCGTAGCCGAGTTCCTGACGGTACTCGATGATGGCTGCGGTGATGGCGGCAATGTGGCCCTCGTTGAAGGCGCCGTCGAGGGCAGAACCGCGGTGTCCGGACGTTCCGAACACGACTGGTTCAACCGGTTCTTGGTTGTAGTAGGCGGAGATCAGTTCATCAACGTCGATGAGATCTTCGGGGCGAGCTGGGGTACCTGCGCGTTCGTTCATACCCGTCATTTTGCCACTCAAATCACATTTGTGGGCAAGAAGTCCGGTTGATGTCAGGTCATTGCGCTGTCCGCTGATGGTGCACCCAGCAGTTGCGGGCCGAGTTGCGTTGTTTGAGTAGTTGAGGCGCAGGTCCGTCCCCACGATCCATGTTCGACTCTAAAGAATCGTTGAAGGGTTGGCCGGGTCGTTGTCCTAGTCAATTGCGACATTCTCGGGGTGCTGATCGGGGTGGGTGACGGGCGCCGCCAGCATTCCCGCTGCCGCATCGATGAGGAAGTAGCCGAGCTGGAGCCACGTCGCGGTGGCGGTCCCGTCGTCCATCTTTCGCTCCTACGAGGCGCAGGCGCCGAGAAGCATGTGCTTGACGATCCCGGAGCGAGCCCGCCAGACACTGTCCGAGACTCCCTCGACCAGTGAGTTGCCCGGTTCGGAATCGAAGTTCCCGGGGAGTGTTCTGAGAGTCTGTTCGAGGTTGGCGGAAACGGAGGGCAGGGTGAGCGTTTGTGCGAGAAACTGTGCCCGCCAACTCGGGCGAGGAAGCCGATCGAGTTCTTCAATGAGGGGGAGGAAGCGAGCTCTGATGACGTCGTAGACCGACGGGTTCTCCCCCAGCTGCGCGTGCAACTCGTCGGTGCGCCTCGCCATCTCCGGCAAGTAGCGGCTGAAGAGAGCCGTCAGGAACCTGTCGCGGGAACCAAAGTGATAGCCCACGGCAGAGTTGTTGGCGTTTCCCGCGTGCTCCGCGATACACCGGTTCGAGACAGCGTCAATGCCATGCTTGGCGAACAGCTCTTCCGCGGCATCCATGAGAGCTTCGCGTGCCCTCGTGCCGGAATCTCCCATCCCGTCTCCTTCGCTGGGTTCTGTGGGTTGCGAGCTACCTCAGAATAGCGCTTTTGCTCTTGCGACATGTCACTCAAATGTGTTGCGGTTCCTGAGCTCAAGAACCTGAATCCCGATGCTTCAGGAGTGGGCGCTGGCTGAAGTTGAATACAGCCAGAACACTCATGAGTTAGCGAAACAATCAACTATGCGAGCGGGTGCCGAGATGATCGGCCGCCACAGCGCGCTCGCTGGCGTCCCCTTGGTTGGCCCACCCCTGGCCCGCGGTGTTCCGCCACCATCAACTATCCATTTGATTCTGAAGCATTCACTTCTCTTGCACCCGGAAACCAAAGAGGGACTCGATATGGGCCGCTTAGGGAAACTGTTTCTCTTGCAACGT
>NZ_JASDVN010000051.1:9997-45653 GCF_041440645.1 Flaviflexus sp.
CGATGATCCAGTTCCCGCCATACAGCCTCTCCGCCCACGCCTCCAGGTCCTCTCCGAGGCGCCACCAGTTCATGGCGATCGCATCGGGTTCCACATCCCCGAGCGTGCCGTAGTAGTAGACGTTGGTGTTGGGCACGAGGTACGCAAGGAGGGTGGTGTCGGCGGCGACGACGTCGTAGGAGGATGCGATTTCGATGGCCTCTGTTGCGTCGCTGACGTATCCCTCGTGGTCCCACAGGAGCTGGATCTGGGTCTGGGAGAGCATGAGCATGGTGGCGGTAGCGGCAATGCCCGGGCCGAGCTTCTTCCAATACCCTTGTGCGGAGTCGATGAGTGCGACGGCGGCCATTGGCATGAGGACCGCGGAGTAGTGGAACTCCCAACCCCAGTAGTACTCAACGTTGCCCACGAACCGCCACGCGAGCGTTGGGAGCATGACGAGCATGAAGGGGGAGCGCAGGCCGATGATGCCGGCGGCGAGGATGAGGAGAACGATGGTGATGAGCTTGTTCCCCATCCCCAACATCAACTGGTCCGCCAGAGACAGGTTGTCCGTGTAGTCCCACTGCCCCTGCGGATTGAGGGCAGGGAGCAGGACCAGGGTGGAGAGCAGGAACCAGATGAGGCCCCAGGCCACGAGGAAGCCGCCCCGCTTGAGATTCGTATGGGTTTGGTCCCGGAGATAGATGGCGGCGCCGAAGGCCGCCACGGTCAGCCCCAGGTCCTCCTTGACAAACACGAGTAGACAGAAGGCAACGATCGCGGGAGTGGTTTTCCCGCGCACCCACCACACGAGACCGAAGGCGATGAGGGGCACGGCGTAGGCGATCTCGTGGAACTGTGCCCACACAGCGTTCAGCAGACCCCACGACATGACGTAGGAGAAGCCGACGAGGGCGGCGGGGAACCTGCCAAGCTTCTCCTGGGCGAGACTGACGATCGGCCACACGGAGGCCGAGAAGAGCACGGCCTGGATGATGAGGAGTGTGGAGCCGGAGGGGAAGAGCCAATAGAAGGGTGCGAGGGTGACCAGGATGGGATGGAAGTGGTCACCCAGGAGGTTGTAACCGTCGCCCTTGATGTTGACGATCGGTGCCTCGAGATTAGCGTACGCCTTGGCCAGCTGCGTGAAGATACCCAGATCCCAGGATGGTGAGATCTGGTTGGACCACATGACCCACGAGAGGCAGATGTAGAGAACGCAGGCTACAAGGGTGAAACCCGCCGGCAGCAGCCTCCTAGTCACGGGGGCTCCCCATGGCTACACGAGGTCCTTGCGCTGCAGGTAGCGGAGCGCGAACCAGCCGAACGGCACCCTGCCCCAGAAGGTCAGGAGGCGGTAGATGAGGGCGGTGGACAGGGCGATCGAGTAGGGGATGCCGGCCACGGCAAGACCACCCGTGAGGGCCGCTTCCACGGGACCGATACCACCGGGGGAGGGAACGATCGAACCCAGGGTGTTGGAGATGAGGAACGTGAGCGCAAGGGTCATGATCGGAAGCGAGTACCCAAACGCGGCGAGCGTGAGGCCGAAGGCGGTGATGAAACCGATCGACTGAAGGAGCGAACCGACGATACCGAGCAGGATGCGGTTCGGGTGCGTCGTCAACCAGACCACGCGTGGCCACACCTGGTCGAAGGTGGGTCGGATCTTCGTGAACACCCACCGGCGAAGCGGCTTGATGAGGAACAGGGCCGCGATGATGGCGACGATCGCGAGGATCGACAGCATGAGCGAACCAGAAGGGAGCGACAGCCTGCCAATCTCACCCGTGAGGAGCGAGATGAGGATAAGGGAAATGATTGTTGTGAGCAGCTGGGCGATCTGCACGAGCGACACCGTGGCAACACCGAGGGTGGTCGAGACACCCTTCTTGTTGAGGTAGCGCAAGTTGAGTGCCGCGGGACCAATGCCTGCCGGCACCACGAGAGTAATGATCGAGGCCGCGACCTGCACGAGGGCGGTCTCACCAAGCGGTAGTTTCTCGGGCGTGTACGCCTTGAGGTGCAGAGCGGCACCGAAGTAGGTGAGGACGGAGCCCGCCACGAAGGCGAAGGCGATGAGCGCGGGGTTCGCCTGCTTGAGTGCCTCCCACAGCTCCGAGAAGTTGATGGAGCCAAGCAGAATGTAGATCGCGACCACGGCGATGATGACGGAGATGACGGTCTTGGGGGAGAACCTGCGGACGTCAATCTGCTGGTTGCCTTCGGTGGCGGGAACCATCTGCGAGATGGTTTCCCGGAGCTCCTTCGCGGCCTCCTTCGACAGGCTGCTGACGGTCTGCCTGGGGAGCACGCTACGCTGCATGACGGGGGCGGTCGTCATGAGCTGGGTGGTGCCGAGCTTGCGAGTAAAGGAGTCGATGGCCCGCTGGGGTCCGACGAGTCCGGCGATCATCGACAGCCCCTGAGCGAGGTCAATGTACCTGGATACCTCGGAGGCGGCGATGGTGCCGTCGTGCCAGTTCGTGAGGATCAGTTCGCCGTTGTCGATGAGCACGGCGTCGGCGTGAATGTTGCGGTGGGCGAGTCCACCAGCGTGCGCCCTCGTCAGGATCTCCCACAGCTGGTCGATCACCTGATCGGTCAGGTCCTCCTCCGGAACCGTGTCGATCGTGGGTGCCCGCAGAAGCTTCGTCATGATGACGACCGAATCGTCGGAGGAGGCAACACCCACAAGGTCTGGTCCGACGATGCCGTTGTGTTGGGCGGCGAGCGTCATGAGCGCTACCTGGTCCGCAGTGTCGTGGATCGACGCGTCGGAGCGGCGGTACTGGATGCGGAGGCGGATCTTGGACCACAGGGCGGACAGCCAGGAGAGGAGGTGACGGTCGCCGTCAAGGATCGAGGCGTGGTGCGCAACCCCCGAGGAGTCGATGAGGACGTAGTTGCGGGAGATCGTTTCCGATCGTGGCACCGTGAAGTTCTGGTAGTCATCAAAGGCCGCAACAGGGTCAGCGACGGCTTCGGGAACGATGGACTCGGACTTCGAATCCTCGTCCACGATGTCGATGGGGTCGAAGGTGCGGTCGATGAACTCCTGCAGTTGCTCGATACCGAACCGGTCGAGGTAGCCGACAAGGGTGTTCGTGGTGACGCGCCACGCTGCCAGGTCGTCACGCACAATGTCGCGGTCGACACGCACGATCTCGACGGCATCGACACCGGCCCTGCGGAACAGGCGAACGAGGTTGAGGCCGCTCGCACGCTCCGGAACCGTGCCCACAACGAACAGGACGAGCTGACCCACCATCGTGCCCATGAGGACGATCGAGATGGCTCCGGGCAGTGTCTGCTGCCCCTGCAGGATCGAGAGCACAACAGCGATCCACAAGAGCGGCCACGTCCACCGCACGCTAACCAAGGATCCCCTGGTGCCCGCGGCGGTGCAGAGCGCCGCAATGATCGCCATGTACGGCACGAGCAGGATGATCGCCTGCCCCTCGACGGCGACCGCGATCGTGTTCGTGATCGGAGCTTCCGGCAGGTATTCTTTGAGGAACCACACCGACAGATTGGACAGGACCCCGGCAAGAACCATGGCGAGGATCGAGCTGGTCAACGCCCGCCATCGCCGCGTCCACGTGAGTTCGACAAGGACTGCGAGCGGAGCGAAGAAGGTGAGGAGCCCTTCGAGCACGTTGATGGGAACAAGGAAGACGGTGGCAATGAAGTCGTTGGTGACCTCGTGGAGGTCCGTCGTGACAGCAAACGCCGTCGTCGACGCATAGACCGAAAAGGCCAAGACAACAACGATTCCCAAGAGGGAGCCGAGGGCGCCGAAAAGGTCGTTCGGGCGCCGGATCCACCGGTCCTCGGAATCAACGAGGAGAGCTGCTCGACGGTTCATGAGCAGTAAGTGTTACCGGGCCCTGTAAGGCTCGAGTCCTTCGCGTTCAATCTGTTCGATCGTAAAGGTCCCGGCCTCGCTAATGGCGGCCTGCAACTGCTCGTCCGAGGCCGTGCCGGTCACGATGACGGTCGCACGTGAGTCGTGACCGAGAGTCACCATGACCTGGTTGAGGGAACCAATGTTGGCGAGCGAGTCCGTCACTCGAGCAACATCGTTGTCTCCATTAATGCCCGAAAGAATGAGTTGAATCATTCGCCCTCCTCGCCATGACCTGCGGAATCGTTCTCGCCGTCGTTCGTGCCAGCGGAATCCCGCGCTTTGAAAAGCTTGCCATTGATCGCATCAATCAGCCAGTCAGGAGTCTGAGAAGCGGGACGCGGGTACTCCTTGAGGTCCTTCTCCCACTCGTCAACCGGGACCTGTGCGGCCCAGGAGGGCTTGTCGGTCTTGTTGAAACCAAAGTTGCCGGTACCGGAGGAATCGAACATGAACTTCGCGACGTAGAAGCCGCCCTCTTCATCCGTGTACGTGTTGCGCTTGAGTTGGCGCGTGTAGTGCACGATCGCGGTCGGAATCGACTTGATGCGCTCCGTCTTGCCGTTTACCGAGTATTCGCCCAGGAACACGAAGTGGTTGCCAACGATCTGCATGAACAGCGTGATGGTGTCGAAGTTGGCCGGTGCCGTGTTGACGATCAGCTTAAAGATGTCAGGGATCAGGGCCTTGGTGTCCGATAGGTCGCGGTTCTTCATGTCCTCCGGAACGGCGGGAACGATCTCGTCGATCTCCCAACGCTTCGGGGTTGCAACTCGCGCTTGCGCCTTGACGCCCTCGATCGGGACAGCTTTGACGAACACGGTCGGCGCGTAGCGAGAGAAGCCGTTGGCGCGAGAGTAGGGAGCGTCGGGCAGGAGCGACTGCACTTCGAGAAGGGTGTTGCCGTCGCGGCGGATGGGGCGCAGCACGCGGGAAGGTACGTTGTCGATCTTGGCAATCTTCTGTGCCTCGTAGATTTCCATGTCCTCCGTGTAGGCAATGCGCTTCGCGTAGAGGCCGGACTCGATCTTTTCGAAGCCGGCCTCCTGGCTGGGCAGGGCGGGAGCTACGAGGGTGACGGCGACGGGCTTGCCGTCCTCAAGTTCAACGTCGCACGGGATCTCGCCCCAGGACCTCTTGATGACGAGGCCAAGGAAGTTCGAGGGAACGATGGCCTTGAAACCCTCCTCGGTTTCCCAACCGTAGGCAACGCCGTGGTAGGCGGCCACCATCTCCGGCTCATCGGAATCGGGGGAGTACTTCCAGATCGAGGAACCCTCGGTTACGCGTGCGGGCTCAACCCACAGCAGATCCGTGGTCACGTTGCCGGCGGAGGCCTGGCCCGAGCCATCGAACGGAATGACCTCGAAAACGCCGCCAAGGAACGCCTCCGGGTGGAGGGGGCCAACGGCGTGGCGGGACTGCACGAGCGGTCCGGCTACGAGCTCAAGAACGTAGAAGTCCTTGTCCGGTTGGAAGGGGCTACCCTTGAATCCGATCTGGAACAGCTCGATCATTTCCTCGATGCTGTTGATCTCGTCCAGTGCTTCAGAGTCGACTGCCAGGCCCGAAATATAGTCGAGTCCGTTTATCAGGTAGCCGTTGATCTGTCCTTGCGTCAGGGGAAGAGAGTAAGTATTCGACACGATTCCTCAATCTTTTATGGTCCATAACCGAGACTACTGCATTAGAGTTACGGCATGCGTCTTGGAGTACTTGATATCGGATCAAACACTGTCCATATGCTCGTGGTGGATGCCCACTACGGTGCACGGCCCGCGCCCGCGGCCGACGATCGCACCGTTGTGCGCCTCATGATGTACCTCGAGGATGACAACACGGTGAACCCCGAGGGGGTGAAAGCACTCCAGGAGGCAGTGAAGCGAGCCATGCTGTTCGCTGAACGTTTCGGTGCCGAAGAAGTCATCGGTCTCGCCACCTCGGCACTGCGCGAAGCCGCCAACGGTCCCGAGGTTCTCGCGGGCCTTGAAGAGCTCGCTGGAATCAAGTTCTCCGTTCTATCCGGTAAGGAAGAAGCCGACCTCACGTTCCTTGCGGCACGCCGCTGGCACGGCTGGGCAGCCGGACGTCTTCTCGTTCTCGACATCGGTGGTGGCTCCTTCGAGGCCGCCTACGGCATCGACGAGAACCCGGAGTTCGCAGCTTCCGTGCCGCTCGGTGCCGGCAGACTGACGAAGAGCTACCTCAAGCACGACCCGCCCCAGCAGGATGAGCTGGAGGTGATGCGGAAGTACATCAAGGAGGAGATGAAGCCCCTCGCCGATTCCCTCAAGCAGCTTCCCAAGCCCGACCACGTCGTAGCCACCTCGAAGACCTTCCGCTCCCTCGCCCGTCTCGCAGGCCAGCTCGTTGCCGTCGTGGGTCCCACGGAACGCCGCCGCATGTCCCGTTCCGACCTTGAGGACTGGGTCGATCGTCTGGCGGAGATGCCGGCATCGGCACGTACCGCCCTCCCCGGCATCACTCCTGAGCGGACCTACCAGATCGTGGCAGGTGCAGAGGTTGCCCTGCGCGCCATGAAGGCGTTCAAGGTTGATCGCCTCGAGATTTGCCCCTGGGCCATGCGAGAGGGAGCGATCTTCACCTACCTCGAGACCCAGCGCCAGTCACTGGACTAGACATAGCCACTGGCTGAGTGGCACGGGACACCCTGCACTGACACGAGTCCCGCACGGGACGGGAAATAGGTTAGAGAAGAAGTAAGCAAGAGAAGTAGACAAACGGGAAGGTCGGGCAAATTGCCCGACCTTCCCAGTCTTTTGCTTGTCCTCAGTGAAGAGAACCGTGATACCTAGGGACGATCCTCGGTTTCGGGATCATCTCCACCGAAGTCGTGATCGGACGAAACGGTCGTGGAACCTGCGGCATCGACGGACTCGGACTGGTCCGTGGTGTCGGTGTGGTTAGCGACCTCGGCGTCGACTGCGTTCGGGTCGGCGCCTTCCTTCTTCAGCTTGATGTTGCGGAGCGTGCGGCGCGCAATCCACCAGACGAGGAAGACGACGATGGCGATGAGGACGATGCGGGAGAAGATGCCAACCCAGCCCTCAACGCGAGACCAGTTCTCGCCAAGAATGTAGCCGGCGTAGATCAGGACCGTGTTCCAGATGAGGGAACCGGTGAGCGTCAGCACGGTGAAGATCACGAGCGGCATCCGAGTCACACCGGCGGGAATGGAGATGAGGGAACGGAAGATCGGGATCATCCTGCCCAGAAGCACCGTCCACTTGCCGTGCTTATCGAACCACGCCTCGGTCTTGACGATGTCGTTGACGTTGACGAGAGGTAGTGCGCCCATGATCTTGCGGGTGCGTTCGCGACCCAGGGCCGCACCAACCGCGTATAGTGCACACGCACCAACAACGGAGCCGGCGGTGCACCAGATGATCATCTCGATGAGAGTGAGAGAGCCAAGGGATGCGGTGAATCCGGCCAGCGGAAGAATGATCTCCGACGGAAGGGGCGGGAAGAGGTTCTCAAGCGCAATGAGAAGGAAAGCACCGAATCCCCCGAGGGATTCCATGACACTGACTGCCCACCCAGCAATGCCAGTAAGATCCTGTTCCATTATTCTCCCAAGTAGTCGACGAGTTTCGAAGCTAGGCCAGTGTAACCCGCTGGGGTGAGCTCGAGTAGTCGAGCCTCAACGTCCTCGGGAATGCCGAGCGACTTGATGAAGTCCCTCATGACCTCCTCCGTGACCTTCTGGCCACGGGTGAGATCCTTGAGTCGCTCGTACGGATTGTCCATGCCCTCCGCGCCCTTGATGGAGGCGGCACGCATCGCCTGCTGGATGGGTTCTCCCAGAACTTCCCACGAATTGTCGAGGTCGCGGGCCAGCACAGCGGCATCAACATCGAGTCCGGCGAGTCCGCGTGTCACGTTGTCGATCGCGAGCAGGGAGTGGCCAAGAGCCACACCAATGTTGCGCTGGGTGGTCGAGTCCGTCAGGTCTCGCTGCAGGCGGGAGGTGACAAGAGTCGCGGACAGAGTGTCAAGAAGTGCCGAGGAAATCTCTAGGTTCGCTTCAGCGTTCTCGAAGCGGATCGGGTTCACTTTGTGCGGCATGGTCGACGAACCGGTCGATCCCTGTGCCGCCAGGTTCTGATGGAAGTAGCCGAGGGAGATGTAGGTCCACACGTCGGTTGCGAAGTTGTGGAGGATCCTGTTGACGCGAGCCACGTCCGCGTACAGCTCTGCCTGCCAGTCGTGAGATTCGATCTGGGTGGTGAGCGGGTTCCAGGTGAGGCCAAGGGACTCAACGAAAGCGCGGGAGTGCTTGGGCCAGTCCGCCTCGGGAAGGGCAACAACGTGGGCGCCGTACGTGCCGGTCGCGCCGTTGATCTTGCCCAGGTACTCGGTCCGGTGGATGCGTTCCAGCTGACGGCTGAGGCGCCACGAGAACACCGCCATCTCCTTACCCAGCGTCGTGGGGGTGGCGGTCTGGCCGTGGGTGCGGGACAGCATCGGCTGGTTGCGCTGTGCCTTCGCAAGATCAGCGATCTCATCGGAGAGATGGCGTGCCGCGGGCAGCCACACCTTCTCGATGGCCTCCTTGATCGTCAGCGCGTAAGCAAGGTTGTTGATGTCCTCCGAAGTACAAAGGATGTGAACGATGTCGGGGTACTTGACGCGCTTGCGCAGGTAGAATTCGACTGCCTTGACGTCGTGGCGGGTTTCGGCCTCAATCTCGGCCAGTTCCTTCGGGTCCACCACGATGTTGCGCATTTCTTCGCGTTCCTCGGGAGTGAACTCACCGGGCAGAATGCCGGTGTCAACGAGGTAAATGAGCCACTCGACTTCGACTGTCACGCGGGCCCGGTTGAGGGCATCCTCCGACAGGTATTCAACGAGTGGGGCAACGTATTCGGCGTATCGACCATCTAGCGGACTCAGAGTGCTCATGGGCAACATGCTAGTCGCGGGAGTGGCTCTCACGCTCGAGTAGTCCATCACGAACGCCTCACACGCATCAGCTGTGAGCGGCTTTGAAGAGTCGCGTGCGGTTCAGAAGGCGCCTGCGATGCGGTCACGACAGCGGCGCGTATGACAGCTCCGTTCGTGACAGTGCCGAAAGCGGAGGGGTCAGCTATTTCGTGTCAGGAGGACACCTGCAGTCCCGTATGGGAGCATTTCTGGTGATTGCCTGAGCCTGTTTCGTCACGGTCTGTTGTGACATGCGGAATGTCCTAGCAATCAAAGGCGCAAGTGGTAAAGATAAGACTATGACTCATGACGTGGCACCCTGGACACAGCACTACCAGCCGGGGGTTCCGGCTGAGATCGAAATGCCGACCGATTCACTGGTCGAACTCTTCGAAACCGCGGTCGCGGGTGGGCAGGATTCGCCCGCCATGACCTTCTTCGGCAAGGAAACAACGTACAGGCAGCTGGGCGAGAAGGTCGCGGCAGTAGCCGAGGGACTCCGAAGGCTTGGTGTTGAGGCGGGTGACAGGGTTGCCCTGGTCATGCCCAACTGCCCCCAGCACGTCATCTCGTTCTATGCGGCGCTCCGACTCGGCGCCATCGTTGTCGAACACAACCCGCTCTACACGAGCAGGGAACTTCTGGCGCAGTTCAAGGATCACCGCGCCAAGGTTGCCATCGCGTGGGACAAGGCTGCAGAGAAGATCTCCGGTCCCGAGTTCGGTCTCGACGCGATCGTCGCCGTCAACATGCTCGGGGAGTTCCCGGCAGTCAAGAGGCTCGCCCTGAACCTCCCGGTCAAGTCCCTCAAGTCAAAGAAGGAAGCACTCACCGCCAAGACCGAGGGCACCGTCGCCTTCAGCTCGCTCCTGAAGAACCCCGCACTCAGCACATCGCATCCCAAGCCCACGGTCGACGACATTGCTGTTATTCAGTACACCTCGGGAACGACCGGCACCGCGAAGGGAGCGGTACTCACGCACCGCAACCTCTACGCGAACGCACGCCAGGGAGCGGCATGGATGCTCGGAGCGGAAGAACGCAAGGAGAACGCTTACGCGCTCCTTCCCATGTTCCACGCATTCGGCATGACCCTGTACTTGACCTTCGGCATCCTCAAGCAGGCGAACCTCGTGCTGTTCCCCCAGTTCAATGCGGACATGGTGCTCGACGAGGTTAAGAAGCACCCGCCCACCATCTACTGTGCGGTTCCCCCGATCTATCGCAAGACCGCGGAACGCGCCCGCGAACGCGGCATCTCCCTCGCCTCCGCCAAGTACTGCATCTCGGGAGCCATGAAGCTCACGGACGATGTGGTTGAAGAGTGGGAGTCTCTCTCCGGCGGCCTGCTAGTCGAGGGGTATGGCATGACCGAGGCATCCCCCGTTGCACTTGGAAACCCGTTCCACCCCACGCGCCGCACCGGCACGATCGGCATTCCCTTCCCGTCGACCAACATGAAGGTCGTGGACATTGAGGATCCGGGCGTTGAGGTGGCGCAGGGCGAAGAGGGCGAGCTTCTCATCCAGGGTCCCCAGGTGTTCTCGGGTTACTGGGAGAACGAGGAGGAAACGAAGAAGACCCTGCTCCCCGGGGGCTGGCTCCGCACCGGTGACATTGTCACGGTCGACGAGGACGGTTTCACCACGATTGTTGACCGCGTCAAGGAACTCATCATCACGGGTGGCTTCAACGTGTCGCCCTCCGAGGTTGAGGGCATGCTGGTTCGTCACCCAGCAATCGAGGATGCTGCCGTCATCGGTATCGAGAGCAAATCGGGTGAAGAGGTCGTGGCAGCCGTCGTTGTCACTCCGGGTCAGACCCTGGATGCTGAGGAGATCAGGGAGTTCTGCCGCCAGTACCTGGCACGCTACAAGGTTCCTCGCCGCATCACGGTCATGAAGGAACTGCCGAAGTCGATGCTCGGGAAAGTCCTGCGCAAGCAGGTCAAGGCCCAGCTGGAGCCGTCGCTCAAGAACTAGCAGGGACGAACCCTCCTGCCGACCAAGATCAACGGAACGCAGGTATGGGGGACCATGGGTAAGGGTTCTGCGGAAGCATAAGGAAGCAAGGGTGTGGGCGGATCGATCGATCCGCCCACACAGCTTTGTCTAGGGTCTGCTTGCTCAGAGGTATCGGGAGGCTGTGCTGACTGTCTGGTTGCCGTAGCTGCCTCCGAAGAGGGAGGCGTGGACGATGAGAATGTGGAGCTGGTGGAGTCCGGTCCGTTCCTGCCAACCAGTAGGCAGAGGATGGACGGATTCGTAGCCGGCTATGATCTGCGGGAAGTGGGAAACACCGAAGACAGTGAGCTGTGCAAGATCGGATTCTCGGTGGCCGGCGTGGGAGGCAGGATCGATGAGGACACCGCCCGCTGGCGACCAGAGGACGTTGCCGGACCATAGGTCGCCGTGAAGGAGCGAGGGCCGATCATCGGTATCGAACGCGCCATCTTTCAGGCGTTCGCAGAGGGTTTCGATGATCTGCGCGCCCTCGTGGGTGATGGAGTGATTGGTCAGGGCTGAAGAGAGGTAGGGGAGTATCCTGTCCTCCGCATAGAACTCACCCCAGCTGCGTTCCCCGCCTGTCACGAGGGGCAGGGCTTCCTCTCCCATGGTTCCCGCACCGAAAGCCTGGAGATCAAATCCGGGAGGGGGCTCACCAAACACGCGGTTCGAGCCGTGCTCGTGGAGGCGAGCCAACATGGCACCGAACTCGTAGGCGTGCCCTGGAGTTGGTGACACGTGGTCGATCGCCTTGGTGGCAAGAGAGGTGTCCTTGACCCAGGCCAGTTCAGCGACGAGGGCGCCATGGGCTTTGAGGTCGCGCAGTCCCGCCGCCTCGAATGCGATCTGGCGGCGGGATCCTCTCTTGACGAACTCGGACACTACTTGCGGAACTCCCTGGGAAGGAACCAGTCAACAACCATGAGGATCACGGCAATGACGAAACCGCCCGCGATCGCCCAGGCGAAGCTGTCGACCGTGAGCCCCCACCCGAACTGGTTGGCGAGCCAGCTGGAGAGCATGAGCATGAGTGCGTTGACAATTAATACCCAAAGTCCCAGGGTCAGAATGTAGAGGGGGATGGAGAGAACAACGACGACGGGACGGATGATGGCGGAGATGGCGACGAAGATCGCGCCGGCTCCCAGGAGGTAGAGGGCGAGCTGGCCGTCGCTCTGAGCCTCCGGTGCCGTGATGCCCGGAAGCATCAGGCTCGTTAACCAGAGGGCGAGCGCCGTAATGACTGTACGCACAATGAACTTCATGGCAGAAACTCTACTCGGCAAGGCATGATGAGAGCATGAGCTACTTTCGATCCGACCTGACAAACCTTCCCGCCTACGTTGCCGGTAAGCCAGGGTCTGACCCGAGCATCATCAAGCTGTCGAGCAACGAAATGCCATTTGGAACCCTGCAGGCAGTGCGCTCTGTTCTCGACCGGGATCTCGACACTCTCAACGCCTACCCGGACATGGGAGCGGTTGCGATGCGTGAGGCGATCGCCGATTTCCATGGCGTCGACATTGCTCAGGTGGCGGTATCGAACGGCTCGGTCAACATGATCGAGAAGATTGTTGATGCGGTCTGTGACCCGGGCACCGAGGTCGTCATGGCGTGGCGAAGCTTCGAGGCGTACCCGATCGCAGTCACTCTCGCCGGCGCCGTCTCAATTCAGGTGCCCGTGACGGACGATGGTGAGCACGATCTGGTGGCGATGGCGGAGGCTGTCACCGACAAGACCCGCGCGATCCTCCTCTGCTCCCCGAACAACCCGACGGGCACGGCCTTCACCCACACGGAACTCGAGGACTTCCTTGGTCGCGTCGATTCCTCAATCCCGGTCATTCTCGACGAGGCATACATTGACTTTGCTCGCCTTGAGGACCCAGTGCGGTCCGAAGAGCTCCTGCAGTCCCACCCGAACCTCATCATCCTCCGTACCTTCTCGAAGGTGTACTCCCTGGCTGGTCTGAGGATCGGATACACCCTTGCTCACGCGGAAGTTGCTGAGGTTCTGCGCGCAATCGCCACCCCCTTCGGCGTCAACACCCTCGCACAGGCCGC
This sequence comes from Flaviflexus sp., assembly GCF_041440645.1. GTDB lineage: Bacteria > Actinomycetota > Actinomycetes > Actinomycetales > Actinomycetaceae > Flaviflexus. The sequence goes on from NZ_JASDVN010000051.1 coordinate 22,904, forward strand.
CGCCATCGCCGCTCTCGGCGACACCGACGAGGTGAAGAAGCGTAGCGACTTCATCGTGTCCGAAAGGGAACGCCTGCTCGAGGCCCTCGACGGCCTCGGATACAAGATCCCCCGTTCTCAGGGAAATTTCGTGTGGTTCGCTATGACAGACGTGGAGCCCTTCGTTGAGGTCGCTAACCGCCACCTCATCACGGTTCGTCCCTTCGCTGGTGACGGCGTGCGCGTGACGATTGGCAGCGAGGAAGCAAACGACCGTATCATCGCCGCGGCCACGGAGTACTCACAGCGCGGCTAGTGCGCTCCCGGTTCGTGGCTTGATAGCCACGTTCCCGGTGGTCTTTCTATCGCTATCACCCACCGTTTCCTTGACCGGCAGTGCCGACAGGAAGCGGGGCGACATCGGGAGCTACCGTACTTTTCTGGTCATCGGCTTCTTTTCCCCCGCCGCTTGTCCTGCACCGCAGGTCATCCGCCTCTGGTCAGCCACTACGCGTAGCTTCTTTTCTGCTTTTCACATGAGGAGGGAGGCGGTGATGGCGAGGGTGGTGACAACCTCCCAGATCCCAATAGCCTTGACCGATACTCGCCTGCCGATCCTTGCCGAATAGGAGGCAACCCCGTAGGTGCGGGCCGTGACCGCCCACCACACGAGCGCGTGCAGGATCGGAACGATTCCCATGATCGCGAGAACGGTTGCGGCGATGGCGAAGACGGCATGATAGCCGACAGAGATCCAGAAGAATCTCTCGTTCCCGCGCTCGCGAATGTTGGTCTTGACGTAGAACGCGGTGCCGATGAAGTAGGCGGTGATTGAGGCCGTGGCGAGCCACATCCAGTCCCACGCCTCCCATCCGTGCCTGCCCGCCGGAAGTGTGCCCAGCAGGGTTGCGAGATGAAACGCGACGGGAGTGAGGAGTCCCGCTGCCAGGACCGTTACGACATCGTTGAGGAGGGAGCGGTCCTTGCGCTGCATGGACTGCCAGAGTGTGATGGCGACGAGGGGTGCGAAGACTGGGATCCAGATGAGGATCCCGGGTACAAAGATGGCGAGAGTCAGTCCCGCGATCAGAGTAAGGGTTCCGTAGACAAGGACGGGTTTGAGGTACCGCTGCTTCCTTCTCGACCGAAGCCACTGCCCTGTCGCAAAGAAAGCAAAGTAGCCGATCCACCACGTGACCAGCAGGAGCAGGTGCTCAGGATGGAAGGAGGAAAGGATCGTGCCCACAAACGGGGGCACGATAATCATTGCCCATGCGCCGTGATAGTTCGGTACCCATCCTTTTGATGACATACCTTAATTATACCGGAACATTCCGGCCCCAAGAGGGACCTTAGAAGGTGCGGCCGGACTCTCGGCTGACCTCGAAGCCGCGGCCCGAGAGCTGCGACCAGCACTCGACGGTGCTACCGTTGCCGCGCACCTCGCACGCGAAGGTGTCGTTTGCGTAGTTGCCGTCGCCGTTCTTGACGTTGTCGGACTGGACTCGCCACGCGCAGAGGCTATCGGCGTCGGTTGCTTCCCCAACGTTGAAGGTCTGGGTGTAGGTTTCGCACGTGTCTGGGACTGACGGGAACGAGTACGCGTAGATCGAGCAGGCAACGCGAGTATCTTCCATCGTGCAGTGAATGTTGCGGTTGCTGGTGGAGAAGTCGGTCAGTGCCTCGGCTCCTGCGGGTGCGGGACGTTCCTTCGTGATCCAGTCTGTGTTGTCGGTGATGTCGGCGAGGGAGAGGGGCACACCAGCGCCCGAGATGAGACTCGACATCTCAAGGGTGAAGTTCTTCGGGCACGTGTCGTCAACCTTGTTCAGGGTGTCGATAATGAGCTGGCGATCGTCGTCGGCAAGGCCACCCTCCTGCTCGGCAACCGTGACGAACTCGGACAGCGCACGTGCGTCAGTCTCGGCACTCTCACACGACGGAGCATCGACGATGGCGATGATGGCGTTGCGGGGCTGGACGAGGGGATCGGCCGGTTCGGTGCTTTCCTGATCGGTTGACTCCTGCTCCGTGCTGGTCGTGGGAGTGGCTGCCTGGGTCACGAGTTCGGTGCCGCCACGGATGATGGCGGACCAGATCAAGAAAATGACAATGGCGAGAATGATGCCGAGGAGGATCAGCACGGTCTTGATGCCGGAGCTTAAGCCGCGTTGCTGTGGATTATTGGGATCACTCATAGGTACTCAAATCGTCGGAACTTCCCGAACAAGGATAGGTCAATACTGGCACACCGTGAAACAAATCAGCGGTCTCGCCTGGCTCGGGCGGCCAGCATGTCGTTGTATGCCTTGAGCTCAGCATCGTCATCCCGGTCGGCTCGCCGGTCGCTCTGCTTCGCCTTCACGTCCTCCGATTTGCCCCACATGACGGCCACAGCGATGGCAAGCACGACGGTCGGGAACTCGCCAATACCCCAGGTGATGGCGCCACCAACCTCCTGGTCGGCAAGAGCGTTGACACCCCAGGGGAGGCCCAGCCAGCCAAAGAACTCGTTGGCAAGAACTGATGTGGAGGAGATGACGGCGATGCCGAAGAAGGCGTGGAACGCCATCGTTCCAAAAAGAAGGAGTAGGCGGAGGGGATAGGGGGGTCTCTTCGGTCCCGGGTCGATACCGATGAGGGCGTTCGCGAACATGTATCCCGCCAATGTAAAGTGCGCGACCATGAGTAGGTGGCCCACGTGGGTGGTGAGCGAAATGTAGAACAGGTCCGTGAAGTAGAACAGGACCAGCGAACCCGCGAAATTAATGCCGGCAATGACCGGGTTCGCCCAAAAGCCACCGTACTTTGAGTGAGCCACGGCCAAGATGATCTCGCGTCCGCCCCGGGAACCATCGGTGCGGGCCGGCACAGCGCGGGACAAGAGAGACACGGGGGCACCCAATACAAGGAGGATCGGGATGACCATGGCGAGCACCATGTGCATGAACATGTGGGCGGAAAAGAGGACCGCGCCGTACACGGCGGGACCACCGTTTGTCACCCAGAAGAACGTGACCATGCCGATGATCCAGGAAGCCGTACGCATACCCGACCACTTGTCGCCACGGGCCTTCAGCCTCCGTGCCCACCGCACGTACTGAACGATGCCGAGAACTGAGACAAGGGCCAGGATCGGCTCAAGCCGCCACTCGGTGAGGTAGTTGACGGTTTCCGGGTAGGGCGGGAGCGGGTTCTGCGACAGCAGGAACGCGGGCGTGGGATCCGGGACCGGATCCTGTGGCACCGGGGGAGCCGAGTTCGACAGGGCCGCAGCCACGCCAATGACTCCGGCCAGGATGAGGCCCTCACCGGCCGCGATCCTCGTGAAGGGGCGTGGAGTGTCCTCGATCTGAGCGATCGTGCGCTTCCTGTGTGCAAGGCCCGCGAGCGCCAGCACCCCGGTGGCCAGGATTTTCAGCAGCAGGAGCCTGCCATAGTCGGAGGTGAAGAGCTCCGAGAACGTGTTGAAGCGGATGAAGCCGGCGAGGAAACCGGAGTAGATCGTGAGCCCCAGTGCCCACGCCGCAATCGAGGAGTAGCGCTGCGTGTAGGTCTTGAGCCTGCCCGTACGGGGCGTGGTCATGAGGAAGGCGATGAGGCCACCGGCCCAGGCCGACATGGCGAGCAGGTGAATGTAGATCGAGGAGACCGCGAGAGTGTGGTCGGTTGCGCCGGATGCGTGACCGGTGAGCGCGATCGGGACCATGGTGACGGCGGACATCGCCAACCCCGATGCCGCGCCCGCGAGCGTGGAGGACATGACGGCAACGAGTGACGTGAGGACGGCGAGGATGACGGACCACACCATGATCTGGCCCAGTTCGATGTCGGTGATGAATTGCCACAGGCCGGCTCCGATGGACGGGTCGGAGAGAGGTGCCCCGGCCACCGACGAGTAGGTGACGATGAGGAGCGCAACCTCCATCACCGGCCACAGGACAGCGGAGGTGCGGGAGAACGTGAGGATCGCAGCCCACTCGGGAGCGTCATAGGTGAGGTTCTTGCGCGGCCTCTCCGCCGTGGTCGGCGAATACACGGTTGCTGCGATGAGGAAGCCGCCAAACGTGAGTGCCGCAACGAAATCTCGGGCATACGTGAAAATCGGGACAGCCCATCTCGTGACCGCTCCAGGGTCTGCAAGCAACCCTTCGGCAAAAATTCCGGTCGAGAGTCCGGCTCCGATGGTCGCGAGTACACCGATCACAATCGGCCAGGAGATACTGGTAGGAGCGAGCAAGCGCTGGGTAGTGGTCACCCCACCAGGTTATGCCCTATCTCAGGTAGGCGTGATGGAATGAAACCCGTAACAGACAGAAGCGAGGAGCATCATGCAGGTAGCTAACGGGAAGATCGCCGCGGAAGAAATGGCCAGGGCACGCGACGCTCTCGGACGCATTCACGACATCTTCTCCGCCACCGTTGTCGGTCAGAAAGACCTCTACCGCGCCCTCATTGTGTCCCTTCTTGCCAAGGGGCACGTGCTTCTTGAATCGGTGCCAGGACTGGCAAAAACCACGGCAGCCACAACCCTCTCGGAGGCCATCTCGGGTTCGTTCTCGAGGATCCAGTGCACGCCCGACCTCATGCCAAACGACATCGTGGGTACTCAGATCTACACGTACGAGACCGGTAAGTTCTCGACCCAGCTCGGGCCCGTGCACGCCAATATGGTGCTGCTCGATGAGATCAACCGATCGTCAGCAAAAACACAGTCCGCGATGCTGGAGGCCATGCAGGAACGGCAGACCTCGATTGGCGGCACGATCTACAAGCTGCCCGACCCGTTTATGGTGCTCGCCACCCAGAACCCGGTCGATGAGGAAGGCACCTATGTTCTGCCCGAGGCGCAGATGGACAGGTTCCTCCTCAAGGAGATCCTCACCTACCCGAGCCCCCAGGACGAGATCGATATTCTCACGAGGACAGCGGAACGCGACTTTGGCCGGTCGAACGCTGAACCCGTCACCACTTCCGATGTCCTGTTTCTTCAGGAACTCTCGAGCCGCGTCTACGTTGACGAGTCGATTAAGGCCTACGTCGTTGCCCTCATCAACACGACCCGAGGAGGTGGCCCGCGCCCCATCGCGGACCTGCGCAGGCACGTGCGCGTCGGCGCATCCCCTCGTGGCTCCCTGGCTCTCATGCGGGTCGGCCAAGCGTTGGCCCTGACCCAGGGCAGGAACTTCGTGGTTCCCGACGACATCAAGGCGCTCCGTCACACGGTGCTCCGGCACCGCCTCATCCGCACCTACGATGCGCTCGCGGCAGACATTCCGCCCGAGAAGATCATCGACGACGTGTTCGCGGCGGTGCCCACACCATGACACCACGTAGGCGTAGCCCCTCCTCCCGCATGGCTCTCGTGCGGGCGCGGCTTGAGCTACCCACGATCCGAAGGGCCGTCGGTCATTCGGAGGGTCAGCACGCCTCCATGTTCACCGGCCACGGCATCGACTTTGAAGATCAGGTCGAGTATCGCCCCGGTGATGACGTGTCCTCGATCGACTGGAAGTCCTCGGCCCGAGCCGGCCACCCGATCATTCGCCGGTTTGAGCGAGAATCCGACGTGTTCACGCAGCTCGTGTTGGACATGGGTGTGGAGATGCTGGCGTCGGCTCCCTCCGGGGAACGCAAGTCCGAGATTGCCCTGTGGGCCGCCGATGTCCTGGCCTACCTCGGTTCGAGCAGGGGAGACCGGCTCGGACTCGTGTGGGGGGATCGGGACATGAACCAGGCTCTGCCCGCTCGCCACGGTCACGATCATCTCGAGTTCCTCCTGAACAGGGCCGCTCAGGCCTACGAGGAGGCCACTGCACCGGCCGATGTGAGCGGTCTTCTTGAACGCGTCCTGACCTTGACTCGGCTCCGCACTCTCATCGTTTTGGTCACGGACGAGGCGTGGCCAACAAAAGACGATCTGGATACGCTCCGCAAGGTCCGTGCCCGCCACGAACTCCTTGTTGTGCGGGTGGCTGACATGCCGATGACGGTCAAGGGCGTCGATCGGATGATCGACATCAACGAGGGAGTGGTGCTTCCGGCCTTTGCTCGTGAGGACCCCGAGCTGGCTCGCATGCTTTTCCAGTACCGACAAACCACCATCAACGAGGCCCATCAGCTTCTGCGAGGCCTCGGCATTACTCAGACGGTCGTCAACTCATCCGATGAGGTCGTGCCCTTCCTCGTCGACATGCTGAGGAGGGGGACCCGTGACTGAGGATCTGATCCCCCCGTTCGAGGCGTCGGCGTTCTACATGGTGGGTGCGATCGCTCTGTTCGCGGTCCTTGCCCTGTGGATTGCGTGGCGGGTGCGGGACCGGAAGAAGTCTCGTCCGCAACCGAACGTCAACAAGTGGCGGAAGAAGATCGACGGTCTCCGGCACCAGCATTCGGGTGATGCTCGAGTGTTTGCGCTCTCCCTGGCGAAGCTCCTGCGCGACTTCGGCACGGAACTATCCGGCACGGACATGACCTCACTGTCCGTGCAGGAGATCAGAAGGAGCACCGGATATCGGGAGTTCAGCGACCTGTTGACCGTTCTCGAGCAGCCCTCCTTTGGTCCGGACAGTACCGATGTCATTGATCCTCTCGCTGAGCGAGCCAAGGAGGTGGTGGGCGCATGGTAAACGGCTGGGCGCTCCTCCTTCCCCTGCTCCTCATCGGAGTGTTCGTGTGGCGGTGGATGTCACGCAGTCACCGAGAAGTGGATGCCGTGTACGTGGCGCACACGCTGCCGGGCAGGCTCCTGCCCCGCTACCGTGCACGCATCCGCCAGCTCCGCATCGCAGGTGTCCTTGTCGCGACCCTCCTCGCCGTTGTCGCGGTGGCCGCATCGGTTCTTGTTGCGAGGCCGCATAGCGTGGAGACACGGGACGAGGAACTGGCGAGCCGCGACATCGTGCTTTGCCTCGACGTGTCCGGCTCCGTCATCGGCTTCGATGTTGAGGTCATGGAGGCACTTGCCGCCATGACCGACGAGTTCCAGGGTGAGCGCATCGCCCTTGTCATCTGGAACTCGAACTCCCAGGTGGTCTTCCCACTGACGAGCGACTACGAGCTGGTCAAGGAGAAGCTCCTGGAGGGCGCGTACGCCCTGGAAACCACGGGATACTCCGACACCCCCGCTCATCCGAGCGAGTACTACGAGTTCACCGCGGGCACCTTCCTTGAGTCCACGGGCGGAGCCTCCCTCGTGGGTGACGGTGTCGCGAACTGTGCCCTTCAGTTTGATCAACCTGAGGAGGAGCGTTCCCGCACGATCATCCTCGCGACCGACAACGAGGTGTCGTTCCCCGAGGCGCAGATCTACTCCCTGTCGGAGGCGATGGACTTTGCTGAGAAGCGGAACATCACCGTGCACGGCATGTACATCGAGACCTACTACGGCACGAACAACTGGGAAGCCCAGGAGATGCAGCGGGAGATCGAGGACGCCGGTGGCTACTACTTTGTGGCTGGCGACGATGAGGCGGCGGGCCAGCTGCTAACCGAGATCGAGAACCAGCAGGCAGAGGACTTGAATGCGGACCCAACCGCGCTCGTCGTGGACACTCCCGGGTGGTGGCCCCTCGTGGTCGCTCTCGGTGTTGGCCTGCTCCTGGTCGTGGGATGGCGGTTTAGGATATGACGTTTGAACACGCGTGGCCGGTCTGGGCCACCCTCCTCGTTGCTGTCCTCTTCGGAACGCTTTGTGTACTTGGGTGGCGGCGCTCCAAAGACACCCCCACCTGGATCAGGCGCGCCCTCATGGGTTTGTGCGTTGTACTCCTCGGGCTCACGCCAGCAAGCACCATTTACACGCAGGAACAGATCTCGAACGCGGAATACTACTTCGTCATTGACCTGACCGGATCGATGGGTGCGGAAGACTGGAACGGTGAGTCCACGCGCCTCGAGGGAGCCAAGGCCGACATGAGGGACATTATTGAGGCGAACCCGGGAGCCCAATACTCCATCATCGCCTTCTCCTCGACCGCGACCTCCCAGCTCCCTCTCACCACTGACTCGAGAGCGGCACTGTCGTGGCTGGAGACGGCACGCAGAGAATCGACCCTCTACTCGCAGGGCTCCTCGATCAACCGTCCCGCGGACGAACTCGAAAAGGCGCTTGCATCCTCCATGGAACGCAACCCGCAGAACGTCCGTGTCGTCATCATGCTGACCGACGGTGAAAGTACCAATCACGTGGAGTCCTCTCGCGACGATGAACCGGATTATGGCGGGCTCGCCGATTACGTGGACGATGGGTACGTCTTTGGGTACGGAACCGAGGAAGGCGCACCCATGCGACGTTCCTACGGTGGTGAGGACGAAACCGAGTACATCAACGATCCGCAAACCGGTGAGCCCGGGATCTCCAAGATCGACGAGGAGGCGCTCCAGCTCGTGGCTGAGCAGCTCGACATTACCTACGTGCACCGCACCAGCCCGGGCGGGGCCGGAGACCTCGTGAGCGACATCCCAGTCGACATGATCGCGGCAGACGGCCGGGAGGAGCGCGGAATCTACAACCCGATGCTCTGGCCCATCGGCCTCGCCCTCATCGTTCTCATCGGGTGGGAGCTTTGGTACTTCACCCCGAAGCTTGCGGCACTGAGGAGGGGAGTATGAAAACCTATCACCTCGTCACCGCCGTGATCGGCACGATCATCACCGCTCTCGCGGTCTGGTCCCTCCTGATCTGGGGCTCCATGTGGCTGGGCATGAAAGCGTACGAGCGAGGCGACTACGCCGCCGCCCAGGACTACTACGCAACCGCGGAACGCATCTCCCCAATCGATCAGTGGCGACCCGACTTCGGCCAGGGCACCGCGCTTCTCGCGCAAGACCAGGTTGATGCCGGGATCGCCAAGCTCGAGGAAGCCCTCGAAACCGTTCCCGAGGCAGAAGTGTTTGAGGGAGGGGTCAAGGACCCTAACTCGTACGAGTGCCTTGTTCGCGCCAACCTCTACCTCGGTTATGCGGCAGCGGATCGCGACGACGAGGCAGAGGCCATCATTGAAACCTGCCCGAACCCGAACCCGAACGCCACAGGTGGTGGCGGGGACGGCGACGAAGATGATGAGAGCGACGGCGACCAGGACGAGAACGATGGCGACGGCGACCAGGATGGCGACCAAGACAGCGAGCAGGACAATCAAGATCCCCAGGAGCGCGAGCTCCAGGAACGCAACAGGGAAGCCAACGAGCAGCGCCAGCGCGAACAGGAATACGGCAACGGTGGCGGAGGCCGCCAAGAGAACTGGTAGAAGTGAACCGATAGCAAGAGAAGCTGTTAGCAAGAGAGCTAGTAGCACGAGCTCAGCTATCACCTGAGGGCGGGCCCACCGGAAGGGACTAACAGCAGGAGTCAACAGCAGGGCTCAACAGCCAGGCCCAGGAACCAGAGATCGACGCGTTGTGGGTTTTGTGGAGCCCGCTTCAGTGGCAGGGCGGGATTGGTCCGAGTTCGGTCAGGTTCTCGGGAACCGTGCCACCGACGGCCTGGATAACAAACTTCTCTGTCGCGTGGAAGAACTCGGTGCGAGAGGGTTCCTTCCTGGGCACCCGCCTGCCCGTCAGGGTTCCGTTGATGAGCTGAACGGCTGTCGACAGATCCTGGTCGGGAATAGCTCCCAGGTCGATGGCTTCCTGCAGGATCTGCTTGAGTAGCGACGAGGTTTGACGGATGTGCTGCGCCAGTTTCATGCCAGTCTCTGGGCTCAGAACGTCCCGCAGTGGTGGGCCGGGAGCAACCAGGTATGTGCGTTCCGCCAGGAGCTGGCTACGGACGTAGATGCGGAGCTTGTCGATGCAGGTCTCAGCATCCTCAAGCCACACCTTCGTGTTCGACAGATACTCGGACATCTCTTCTTCCACAAAAGCCAGGAGAATATCTTCCTTATCGGTGAAGTGGTTGTAGATCGTTGTGCGTCGAATGCCCGAGTGGTTCGCCAGGTCCGAGATTGAGACGTTCTCAAAGCCGCGTTCGCCCATGAGGGTGCTCAGCGAGTCAAACAATGCTCGCCGAGTGTTATCGCGGTGCTCAGTCAGGGACCGCCCAGAAATCTTGGGCATAGCGTCATTCTATGACGAAACCCCGCGAGCAAGCCAGAAAATGCGCATAAGGGGCATGGGTATGTGTGCCAAAGGCGTGAAGGATCCCCAGGCGCCAGCAGAACTCAACGGCAACGCCGAGTAATTGGGTGCGATTTGCCGGAGAATGCATATAAAATCACCGCATGTGCAATGAAAAGAAACTTATACAACCGCAGAAGCGGATAGTGTGGTGGGGTGCGAGCAGTGCCTGAGGCGAAACATGACACGAAGCTGTCGCCGTGGGTGTGGGTGGGGCTGATAGTCCTTTCCACTGTCGTGTTCTTTGGCGCATTGTCGATCGGCCGCTACCCGGTCAGCATCCCCGAGCTTGGAGGGGCCCTCTATGCCCAAGTCACGGGTGGGGACATGACCGCGGCCCAGCTTGCTTTGGTGCGCGTACGATTGCCGCGGATCCTCATCGCCATGATGGTAGGTGCAGCTCTCGCCATGTCAGGTACCGTGTTCCAGGGTCTGTTCAAGAACCCCTGGTCTCTCCCAACATCCTCGGGACCACCTCCGGTGCCTCTTTTGGTGCGGCACTCGCGATCATGTTCGGCATGACCGCCGTCGGAATTCAATCCTTCGCGTTTCTGGGCGGGTTGGTGGCCGTGCTACTGGTTGCTGGTATGAACGCCGTGGTATCCAAGCGTGCGCAGTCGATCGCCACCCTGATCCTGTGCGGCATGCTCGTCTCCAGCCTCTTCAGTGCCCTCGTGTCGCTACTGAAGTTCGTGGCGGACACGGAAACCCAGCTGCCCGCGATCACGTTCTGGCTCATGGGATCCCTGGCCGGCACGGTCCTCTCGGACCTGTCAATGTTCTACCTGTTCATCCCTGTTGCCCTGCTGCTCTTGGCGGTGCGGTGGAAGGTCAATCTGCTCTCGCTGGGGGATGATGAGGCACGGATGCTCGGAGTCAACGTGCGGTTCTGCCGGTGGCTCTTCATCGGGTGCGCAACTCTGTTGACCTCGCTTTCAGTCTCGGTTGCCGGTGCGATCGGATGGGTCGGTCTCGTGGTGCCTCACCTGGCACGCATGCTCGTGGGGCCGAACTATGGCAGGTTGCTGCCGGCCTCCCTATCGATTGGCGCAAGCTTCCTGCTCATGGTGGACACGGTTGCCCGCATGCTCTTCACGGTTGAAGTGCCCCTCGGCATCCTCACCGCCATTATTGGAGCCCCCTTCTTCTTTGTCCTCTTGCTGCAAGCAAAGAAGGGGTTCATCTCGTGAGTACCCTCGACGTCCGTGATCTCGTGTGCGGGTACGACAAGACTCCGATCATCGGCCCGCTCAGCTTCGCCATCCCCAGCGGTGAGATTACGACCCTGATTGGCCCGAACGGAATCGGGAAGACCACGGTGTTTAAAACAGTTCTTGGTCTACTCAAGCCCATGGGTGGGGAGGTTGAGATCGAGGGGAAGCCGATCAACAGGTTCGCCCCGAAGGACTTTGCACGCACCATCGCCTACGTTCCCCAGAACCACGTGCCACCCTTCCCGTTCACGGTGCGGGACGTTGTTGTCATGGGCCGCAACCCTCACCTGAACGAACTGGTCTCCCCGAAGGAGTCCGACTACGCGATCGCCGAGGAGCAGCTGGAGTTGCTCGGAGTAACAGACCTTGTGGGCAGGGACTACACGGAACTGTCCGGTGGTGAGCGCCAGCTCGTCATGATCGCCCGCGCCCTCACCCAGCAGGCACCGATCTTGATGATGGACGAGCCGACCGCGCACCTGGACTACGGTAACGAACTCCTGGTTCTTGAACAGATCACGAAACTGAGGGACCTGGGGTACACGATCATCATGATCACCCACAACCACATGCACGCCCTCATGTGGTCCGACACCGTTGTCGCCATGGGGCGGGACTTCTTTGCCGTCGGCCCTCCGGGTGAGGTGCTGGACGGTAATACCCTGACCCAGCTGTACTGAGTGGGCATCGAGATTGCCGACGTTGAACTTGCCACGAGTGGCAGGCGGGTTCGCATGTGCGTACCCGCCATCAAATAAAAAGGAGAAGAAATGAAAACCACGACAAGGAGGTGGGTTGCTCTCTCTGCAGCATCCGCTCTCTTTCTCGCTGGATGTGGGTCAGGGGACGATACTGACGACACCGAAGAAACAACAGATCAGATAGTTGAAGAAGGTACCGACGGCGACGATGCCGAATCGGACGATACCGAGTCCGAGGATGGTGATACTGAAGCGGGTGACGATGAGACCTACATCTTCACCGACTCCTCGGGCCGCTAGGTTGAGCTCCCGGTCAACATCGAGCGCGTTGCCTCGGGCGGCCCGCTTGCCAACATCATGATTTACTCGGTGAGGCCCGAGGTCCTCGTCGGCTGGTCGTCGGCACCGAACGAATCGACGATGGAATACATCGATGAGGAATACTGGGACCTGCCCGAATACGGCAAGTTCTACGACAACCAGAGCGGCTTCAACCGCGAGGCACTCATGGCCTCCGATCCCCAGGTCATCATCGACGTGGGCGAATGGGATGAGAAATACAAGCAGGATCTTGACGATCTCCAGGAGCAGGTCGGCATCCCCGTCATCATCATCGACGGCAATCTCGAGAACACCGCAGAGGGCTACCGACTCATGGGTGACGTTCTCGGTGAGGAAGAGCGCGGCGAGGAACTAGCCGCATACACCGAAGACATCCTCGAGGGTGCGGAGGAAGCCGCGTCCCAGATCCCGGAGGACGAGAAGAAGACCGTCTACTTCGCGGAACGTGAGGATGGACTATCCACGATCCTGTCCGGCACCATCCACGCTCAGACGGTTGAAATGGTTGGCGGCATCGTCGTTGCCGACCCCGCCTCGGCCGAATCCCAGCAGGGTGGCGGAACGGTCTCCATGGAGCAGCTGCTTGCGTGGGATCCGGATGTCCTCCTCTTCTTGCCCAGCTCCATCTACGACACTGCCGCGGACGATGCATCGTGGCAAGCGCTCAGTGCCATCTCCTCCGGCGAGTACTACGAGGTCCCGGGCGCTCCCTACAACTGGATCAGCCGCCCTCTGGGACCGAACCGTCTCGTCGGCATCAACTGGATGGGGAACCTGCTGTACCCCGAGCACTTCGATAACGACATCGCTCAAGAAACGAAGGATTTCTACGAACTTTTCTACCGCTTCGAGCTCAGCGATGAGCAGGTGGATGAACTTCTCGGAAACTCGACCCTGAAGAACTAGACCGTCACTGCGAGGCCCATCCTGTCACCTTTGGTGGGCCGTGAGGGCGGGGTCCTAGCTGAAGTTCAAGCTGACCCCGCCCTCACTCATGTCTTGGCTGTCTCAAGAGGCTGTCTTCTTGGGTGTCCGTCTCTCCTAGGAGGCCTGCGTCTTCTTGGTGGCCTGGGATTCCTGGATCAGGGTGGGATCCACGAGCCACGAGCGGAGCTTGTGGGCGAGTGCCACGTCGCCGGGAAGCCAGTCGAGATCCAGGAGGTTCTCTGCGGTGCACCAGCGTAGCTCGGAATGATCGGATCCGCGGACAGGTTCTGTTTCGGAAAGGGCGAGCCACACGCGCATGGTGTGCTTGCCGATTGGCCAATCCCCATCCTCTCCCTCAACGAGAGGGCCGAGGATGGGGGTGATGTTCAGTTCCTCTTGGAGTTCCCGGATGCAGGCGTGGGTGGGATCCTCTCCCTCTTCGACTTTCCCTCCCGGAAGCTCCCACTTGCCGGCCAGATCCTTCGGGTAGGACCGCTGGGCGGCGAGCAACCTGGTGGGGTGGGTGAGGGAATCAACGAGCGCAACAGCTACAACGAGGGACACGCCTCATACCTTATGCCGTTAGAACGGCGGGACGAAAGGGATCCAACCTGCGGAACTCCGTCCGGGTTCCCATGCGTCCGGACTTGAGGTCGCGTGACATGACGCCCTTGGCTGCGAGCTGGCGGCGCAGGATCTCAGCGATATCCATGTTCCCCGCCTTCAGAGCCCTGGTCCGAGCAACAGCGATCCGCTGCTCCTGCTCATCCAGTGCGGTGAGGTCGGTGGTGAAGTCTGCTTCGCCAACCTGTTCGGTGCTCGGGGTGGGGTATCCGTGATGGATGAGAGCGCACCTCAATCCCGAGTGATTGACGGCGCGAGCACGAGCCAGCTCGACTCCGTTCTTGGAGTAGAGGACAAGATCCGTGCCGAGGTGAATGGCGGATATGAGATCCTTGCGAACACGAACGCTGGCGCCCTTCCAGGTCAGCTGAACGTCACGATCGGAGATGTCGGCGTGCAGTGACTCGGCGATGATCGCGCCTGCACCAACAAGACCAAGGAGGAAGCCGACGCTGGCGAGAACAATGATTCCGATGGGTTCGCCAACGTGGGAGGCAACGCCGAAGAAGCCATCGAAGCTGAAGAGCGACATGATGTATTCGAAGAGCAGGCCGGTGAGGGCACCGAGGAGCGCACCAAGCAGGAGAAGACCCGTGGCGAGCACGAGTCGCTGGCGCTTGTCGAGGGAGATCCGTGTTGCGTTCATGAGGACAACTTTGCCTTGCCGCAGCAACGATTGACACCCTGTAGCAGGGGGAGCGATCCCCGGGGAACTCTGCCACCGAAAAAGGGGTGAAAGCGGACAGTCAGGCTAACGGTGGACAGGCCACGTGGAGCCCGCCCAGAAGGACGCAATGATGAGCAGGATCGTGCCCGCCATGACCGCAATATCGAGAACGTCGATCTTCAGGTAGGAGAGCCTGATCTTTCGGCCCGAACCGTGATCCTGACCGAAGGTGAACCCACGGGTTTCGAGGGCCTCAACTGTGGTGCGCACATTCTTCGCGATGTTGAGGAAGATCGGATAGAAGCTGAGGATCGCCATCTTTCCCCAGTAGTACAGGTACCGCCACCCAAGGAAGCCCTTGGAGTGAGGGCGGGCGAGGCGGAGCCGGTAGCCATCGAACACGGTGATGAACTCCTCCACCATGATCGGCAGCATCCGGTACCCGTAGCTCACACCGAACGTGAGAAGAGCGGGAGCGCGGAACCACATGAGAGCATCCGACAGCTTCTCCGGATCGAGGGACACAAAGGCCGCCATGGAGGCCATGGAGATCGTGCCCAGCTTCAGGTTGAGGACGGCGAGAGCAAGGGGGGTCTCCCACCCGCCCCCAAACAGCAGTGAGGCAATCACGACGCAGATGATCTCAAACCCGAGCCCGATGATGACGAACAGGCCGAGAACGAGAGGACCCACGCGTGCCGCGATAACGGAGGCGACTCCGATGAGGAACAGTCCCGCGAGCGTCGTGACGTTGTGGGTGAACCAGGGAACGATCGCGAGAATGAGGTACCAAACGATGACCGCACGAGGATCCATGGCCGCAAACAGGCCGCCTCTCGTCGCGTACGCGGTGCGGATCAGCTCCAGCTGAATCCACTCCACAGACAGGACGTCTCGTTGCTTACGAGCCATGACGAACCCTCTCGTGAGAAGTGGCCGATCCCGAGCCGACAGGATTGCTGGCCAGGACAGGATCGGATGATGTGTTGGTAGTTCCGTTAGAGGTTTCCTCAGGTTGCCTACCTGTCAGGGCGCAGATCATCTCGGGTACCGACAGCGGCGGGGGAGTGATGCCAAGCCCCAGACCCAACAGGATCACCTGGGGTGGGATGAGGCGTGCGCGATCGAGCAACTCGGGCCGCGAGAACAGCTCGCGCGGGGTGAGGTCGGCGGCGATGATGCCCTGATCGAGCACGATCACCCTGTTCGCCCACTCGGCAACGAGCGACATGTCGTGCGTGGCCACAACGGTGGCCTCAATGATTCCCGACAGGTCCGACAGCATGTTCGTCACGTCATTGCGCGAGGCAACATCGAAAGAGGAGGTTGGTTCGTCCAACAGCAGGAGGTTGGGGCGCATGGCAAGGTCGATTGCGAGGGTGGCTCGGCGCTGCTGACCGCCCGACAGTCCGCGACCGTCACGGTCCTTGAACTCCGTGAGGTTCACTCGGTCGAGAACCTCATCGACGATCTGCTCCCAGCCCTCAACCCCGTGTGAGGACGGGAAGACCGCCACATCCTCTCGCAAAGAGGCCTTGAGGAACATCTGCTGAGGATACTGATAGAGGTAGGCGGAGTATTCGGAGAGCTCACCCGGCGCACGCGACCTCGTGTTGATCCCGCAGATCTCGACCTCGCCATCGCGAGAAACCTTCAGCCCAGCCAGCAGCTTGAGCAGGGTCGTCTTGCCGGAACCATTGCCACCAACGAGAGCAATGCGATCGCCCTTCTCAATGGTCAGGTTCATGCCCTTGATGACGTCAAGAATGTCGCCATCGACAGTCCGGTAGTCCTGGTACACGTCGTGCAGCACGGCAACGGGCTCGTTCCGCACAACCGGTGACGACACCGAATCAACATCAGAATCAGCGCGAACTGACTTCTTAGCGGACAAGCCGGTGGAATGAGTGTCGGAGGATGTGTTCGCGGCTTCGAGGGCGGGCACCTGTGCCGAGTTGCTGGTAGGGGAGCCGCTCTGCTCGCGGTGTTCTGAGCCTTCGGGAATGGTGCCCGAGGAGTTTGATGGGATTGGCTCTTGCGAGCATCCGCTGTGTGCCTGCGCACGTTCCACGTTTTTGGGGCGCTACTCGCGCAACATCTCCCGCACCATGCCAACCGTTCTCGGGGAGGGGTGGATGTCGAGGGCGGAGCAGACCTGGACTACCTGGGGTGCAGGGATGCCGTGCTCCTCGAGTTCCGCCGTGCGGTTGACGGCCTCTTCGATGGGGAGATGCCAGACGGGCGCCCCATCGGACATGAGGATGACGGACTTCGCGTATTGGGCGATGAAGTCGGCGTGATGTTCGATGGTGATGATCATGAGGCCGGCTTCGTTCAGCTCTTGGAGTTGCCGGTAGATCTGGTGGGCGCGAGCGGGATCGAGTTCCGCTACTGGCTCGTCAACGACAACGATCTCCGGTTTGAGGGCGAGAACAGCCGCGAGTGCGGTGGTGTGTGCATGACCGCCGGACAGGGACCACGTGAAGCGCTTCGCGAGTTCCTCGAGTCCGAGGGTTTCCATGACCTCACGAGAACGTTCTGCGTGATCGTGATGCCCGAAGTTGATAGGGCCGTAGGCGATCTCGTCGCGGATCGTGGGGCGCACCAGCTGGTTCTGGAAGTCCTGGTAGACGTAGCCGACCTTGGAGGACAGGGTCGCCACATCGGAGGTGTAGGTGTCGATGCCATCGACCCTCACCTCGCCAGAGAAGTCGCCTGCCCAGTAGTGGGGGACAAGCCCGTTGAACGACTTGCACAAGGTGGTCTTGCCGGACCCGTTGCCGCCGACGATGGCCACAAAGTCGCCTTTTTCGATTGACAGATTGAGGTTGCGTAAGGTGTCGACCTCAGCCCCGGGGTAACGGAAGCTGAGGTTCGACACCTCAATGATGTTGCTCATCAGCGACGGTTCTCGCGGGAAAAGGACTCGGAGATTTCCTCATCGGCCGAATCGACACTGGCCTGGGCGATGCGGACGGCTTCCTCGGCATTCACCTCGGGGAGCTTCTTGCCGCGGTTGCCGAGCTTCCACGCGGCGATCGGGATGAGGAAGGTGAGGACGATGGCGCCGATGCCGACCCAGAAGAACGACATTCCGTACTCCTCGAGGAACTCGGGTTCGTAGACACCGGCCTCGATATCCCACGCCTCGAGGTAGGCGAAGGAGGCGGAGCCGGGAGTGATCATGATGGCAACAACAGCGAACCAGCCGGTGCCGGGAGCCTCGCCGGGGATCTTCTCGCCAGGAACGCGGGGGCACATGCCCATGAGGGGCTCGATCTTGCCGTGAAGGGCGGGAATGAGCCACATGGCGGGGATGGCGCCGAAGAGGCTACCGGAGATGATGATGTCAACGCCGAAGCCGCCTCGACCATGCTCAACTTTGCCTTCGAGCACGGCTGCCATCGGATCGTTGCGGAGGTGGACGCGAGGAACGCTGCCTCAGCGAGGCTGGCGGAGCGCCTTGGCATGCTGAAAGAGGCTCATTTCCGCCAGGACCTGTGCTCGAAGGGTGAGTGGACCGATACCTTCGAATACGCCAAACTCAGCACGGATCCGCGCTAGTAAACCGGCCGTCGCCACGAAGCGTGCCTACGCTAAGGAACTGATCGGCGCCATGAACTGGGTCCAGGCCCGGGTTCTTGGTCGGGTATCGAAGTGCCCACGTGGGGTTCGAGTAATTCCCTTGCTAGACGGCCATGAGGATGGTGACGCCCAGGATGATGAGCACTGCCGGGAAGAGGATGCCTTCCCACTTCTCCAGCAACTCATCGATGCCGCGGATCCCCACGAGGGAACGAGCCAGGTACACAAGACCGGCAACTCCGAGTGCAAAGACTGCAACATAGACCGCGATCTGCCACGGCTCAACAACTGCGAAGACGGGCAGATAGATGCCGATCTCATCGCCGCAATTGGCGAAGGTGATGGCGGCAATCGTCGGGATCGAGGCTGGATTGCCACCCGTCTTTCGAATGACCTCCTCGGCCTCATCGTCATCATCGTCGTCGTTCTTGCGCTCGCGGCGCTCAGCGATCTCCTTCCACGCCGCGTGGAGTCCAAGAAGCAGTGGGATAAGGCCAAAGAACCGGATCCAGCCCTGGGGGATGAACCAGCCGGCGCCAAGGGCTACCACAATGATGATCGCCAGCATGGCGCCAAATCCAAGGTACTGGCCTGCCATGATGCGTCTGGTGAGCCCGCGCTGTCCCTTCCAATGCCCAAACAGAACGGTCAGGACAATGAGGTGGTCGATGTTCGTCACGAGGAAGAGCCCGGCGCCCTGCAAGACAACACCGAGGAAAGACATCAAATCAGGCACGTGCCAATGATACGTGCCTGATGTCGGGACAAACGAAACCCCCATCATCAACCAAGCGGGATAGTAGGGGCGGGGCGCGGAGCGGGTGACGGGAATCGAACCCGCGCTACCAGCTTGGGAAGCTGGAGTTCTACCATTGAACTACACCCGCGTAGACCTCAAGAATACGCTTCAACCCGCCGATATCTCAAAAAGCCCGATGTGATATGGAAGTCCCGGGTGGGGTGCTGGGCTTCGCAAACGACTGGTTTTCCCCATCTGATAACCTGGACTGAAGGGTCTCACGCTCCGACATCTGGCACACTCGATATGTGTTGCTTTCAGATAGAGATATTCGTTCCCAAATCGATGCTGGTCGGATCAAGATCGATCCGGGGGAGCCCAACTTCATCCAGCCTTCGTCTCTCGACGTGAGGCTCGATCGGTTCTTCCGCATGTTCGACAATCACCGATACTCGGTCATTGACCCCGCCGCGGAGCAGGCGGACCTGACTAGGCTGGTCGATGTTGGTGGTGACGAACCTTTCGTCCTGCACCCGGGGGAATTTGTTCTTGGCGCAACCTACGAGCAGGTGACGCTTCCTGACGATATTGCTGCCCGTCTCGAAGGAAAGTCCTCCCTCGGCAGACTCGGCCTCCTCACTCACTCGACGGCAGGTTTCATTGATCCCGGTTTCACCGGACACATCACCCTGGAGCTGTCGAACACTGCAACCATGCCGATTAAGCTCTACCCGGGCATGAAGGTTGGGCAGCTTTGCTTCTTCCAGCTGTCCTCGCCCGCAGAGGCCCCCTATGGTAGCGGGGCAAGTGGATCGCGCTACCAGGGACAGCGTGGCCCGACAGCGTCGCGGTCCTGGATGAACTTCCACCACACTAAGATCGCCGACTAGATCGGGACCAAGGTGAACTCGTGCGCCTCGGGATACCGGGGCGCACTTTCAGTTCCCAGAACGCATCAGTTCGTGCACCCTCCCTCGTCCGGCAACTGCTGGGTTCAACCCGGGTTCTGACGGGGCGATCGCTGAGAATCCGTGGCTTCATCAGCGAAAAGTCATTCCCAGGAAATTCCAAGATACTCTTTTCATGAGACGTAAGTCACTGTATTCTGGCGATTAACTTGAGCCAGAGCAACTGGCGTCATCTCGGGCGTTGCGGAGGAATCGACATGTCAGAGAACAACGGTGGGCCGCGCCCAGATGGTCGTTATCAGCCTGGAAATGGCGGCGATCCAAACCAGCAACCCTGGCAGCAGGGCGCCGGATCGGCAAACCAGGCTCCCCAGCAGTGGAGCGGACAAGATACTGGGCAGTTCCCGGCAAGTAGCACGCCCGATGCTGGTCAGTACGGTCAAGGCCCGTACAACCCGAACGCCACACAGCAGTTCCAGCCGCAGAATAATCAAGATCAGTACGGCCATACCCAGGCCTTTGGTGCGCACCAGGGCGGCCAATACAACCAAGGTCAGGGCCAGGGATATGGTCAGTTCGACCAGGGGCAGTCAGGTGGCGGCGGGCAGTTCGGTGGAGGTGGCTACGGCCAGCCACCCGGCAACGGCACTTACGGTCAGCCTCCCGAAAAGGGGCGGAACAAGCTCATTGCATGGATTGTCCTGGGCGTTGTTCTCCTCGTGGCTGTCGTTGTGGGCATTCTTTTCGCGACCGGTGTCTTTGGCGGCGAAGGTGACGATGGTGCAGACGGGCGTGAATCCACGAGCGAAACGGCCACGGAAACAGAAACGGCCACTGAACCCGAACCCGATCCTTCGACCAGTGACTTGCCGACGCTTCCGAGCGAGGACCCGACTACGGATTCGGTCGGTGCTGGTGCCTACGGGTCCGATCGTGAGCTCGACATGCTCTACGACCAGTGCCAGTCGGGGATGATGGCGTCCTGTGATGAGTTGTTCATTAGTTCTCCGGTTGGTTCGGAGTATGAGGAGTTCGCCATGACCTGTGGCGGCACCACGACCGACATGTACTCCTGGTGTGACGATGCAACCGGCTCTGGCTCTGGGACCGATTCGGGCACTTCTTCTGGTGGAACAGACTCTGGCTCCGGCAGTCCGGGCTCAGATAGTGGTACCGGTAGTTCTGGGTCCGGTAGTAGCGCCGATGGTAAGCCATCGCGGGACGATGTGAAGGCTGGCATGGAGGCCATGCTCGAGTCCTACGGTATCGACCCCGACCTCCTGACGGCTGCCGGAATCTCAACTCAGCAACTCGACAATTACTACACCTGTGTTGTTGACACGATGTGGAATGAGACCTCGGCGGAAACCCTTCAAGCCATCGCGGACCAGAATGAAAGTGCTCCGATATCGGCCAGCGAGTCCACGGCATTCATGAATGCGATCGAGGGCTGCGTGGGAGAACTGGGGCTCTAACAGGTAGCGAGATGAACTCTGGAACGAGGTCCGATTCGTTCGGGCCTCACTCCTTTTGTTGCCCCGACGAAGGCAATGCCAGGAAGCTAGCTGAGACTGGAGTGGCAGGTCATCAGGGCAATGTCCGAAGGTGAGGGTGGGGGAAGGACTCCCCGGAGGATTTCCAGGATAGCCTCTAGTTATTGAACATAAGCGTTGTATTCTTGCAAAGGACTCGACCGAAATAGTGCCAGCTCAGGCAAAGCGGAGGAAATGACATGTCCGAGAACTATGGAGAGCCTCGCCCTGAGGGCGATCAGCCCGGCAATGGCGCTGACCCGAATCAGCAGCCGTGGCAGCAGGGTGCTGGGTCAGCGAACCAGGCACCTCAGCAGTGGGGCAACCAGGAGACCCAGCAGTTCCAGTCGGGAAGCGCGCCTGAAGCTGGACAGTACGGTCAGCAGCCATACAACCCGAACGGTACGTAACAGTTCCAGTCCCAGAACTACGGTCAGGACCAGTACGGTCAGACCCAGGCTTTTGATGCCCAGCAGGGTGGCCAGTACAACCAGGGACAGGGCTACGGCGCCGGCCAATACGGTCAGGGCCAGCCGGGCTCATACCCGCCCGCTCAGTCGGGTGGTGGCCAGTACGGTGGCGGCGGCTACGGTCAGCCACCCTACGGCGGCGGTAACTACGGCCAGCCCCCGGAGCAGGGCAAGGGTAAGCTCGTCGCGTGGATCGTCCTTGGTGTTGTCGTTCTCATCGCGGCCGTTGTTGGCATCCTCTTCGCGACCGGCGTCATCGGTGGCGGCGATGATGAGGCTGATGGTGAGGAGACCACGAGCCAGACCGTGACGGAACCGGATCCGGATCCGTCGACAGACGAGACTGAGCCGTCGACGACCGACCCAGAGAATGACCCCTCGACCACGCCTCAGGGTGGCGGCACCGAGGGAACTTACGGCTCCGATCCTGAGCTTGACGCCGTCTACGACCAGTGCGCCGCTGGGGACATGGCGGCCTGCGATGACCTTTATCTCTCTTCCGGCTTCAACACTGAGTACGAAGAGTTCGGCCTGTCCTGTGGTGGCACGAGCAGTTCCCCCGTTTACGGCCTGTGCGAGTACGACTTTGGAAGCTCGGATCCGACGACCACTGGCGGCGGTACCGACAACGGTGGTAGCACCGATGGCAAGGCCTCAAAGGAAGAGGTCAAGAACGGCATGGCGACCATCCTTGAGGACTACGGCATCACCGTTGAGGCCATGGAGGCGGCCGGCATTTCCGGCATCCAGCTCGACAACTACTACACCTGCATCATTGACGAGATCTACGATGACATGTCCGCTGAATCTCTCAACGCAGTGGCAGAAGGTAGGGACGAGATCCGTGCCGATGAGCAGGCAACGCTCAATGCGGCAGTCACCGCCTGCCAGGGTGAGCTCGGCCTGTAGTTCCTGAACTCAAAAGAGCGCGGAGGTGTGGGGG
>NZ_JASDVN010000051.1:45663-46417 GCF_041440645.1 Flaviflexus sp.
CTCCCACACCTCTTCTTTCCTCTTCTTCGTCGATTGAGCGCCCATGTCAGTTTCAGCTGAGTAGTTTGGGTCCGAACTAAGCGGAGGCGTCCTCAAGAACCACGCGCACATCCCCTCAAGATGATTGCGACCTTTTTCATTCGTCCTGATCACGACCTGTATTCTGAGGTGGAACATGCCCCAGTAATCTAGCGCCAGCTTAGGCTAAGCGGAGGAAAACAAATGTCAGAGAACTACGGTGGGCGCCGCCCCGAGGACGAGGGCAATCAGCCCGAGAACGGTGTTGACCAGGATCAGAATCAGTGGCGACCCGGCGCCGGATCTGCAAACGAAGCACCACAGCAGCAATGGGGAGAACCCCAGCAACAGTGGAACAATCAGGACCACCAGCCGCAGGGCGTTGGCTCCGCTAACGAGGCACCTCAGCAGTGGGGTAACCAGGAACCACAGCAGTTCCAAGCCACCAGTGCACCTGAAGCAGGTCAATATGGTCAGGGTTTTGACCCGAATGCGAATCAGCAGTTCCAGGCCAGTAGCGCTCCCGAGGCAGGCCAGTACGGGCAGGGTGTAGGCTCCGCCAACGGGGCTCCTCAGCAGTTCCAGGCAACCAGTGCTCCCGAAGCTGGTCAGTACGGTCAGGGTTTCAGCAACCCGAGCCAGCAGTTCCACACCAGTAGTGCACCTGAGGCAGGTCAGTACGGTCAGGGTTTTGACCCGAATGCGAATCAGCAGTTCCAGGCCAGTAGCGCTCCCG
>NZ_JASDVN010000051.1:46517-67521 GCF_041440645.1 Flaviflexus sp.
AGGCTGGGCAGTATGGTCAGGACTACGGTCAGGTGCCCTATGGTGCAAGTGCCCAGCAGGCGGGCCAGTACAACCCGAACCAGAACCAGCAGGGTCAGAGCTTCGGTGGCGGCCAGTACAACCAGGGCCAGCAGGGTGTGAACCCCTCCGGGCAGCCCGGCTACGGTGGTCAGTTTGGTGGCCAGTACGGCGGTGGATTCGGCCAGCCTCCCTATGGTGGCAATGGCGGCTACGGTCAGCCTCCCCAGAGCAACAAGGGGAAGATGGTTGGCTGGATCGTTCTTGGGGTAGTCGTTGTCGTCGCCATCGTTGTTGGCATCCTCTTCGCCACTGGCGTCTTCGGTGGCGAAGGAGGAAGCGATGGCAAGCCGTCGAAGGAACAGGTCCAGGAGGGCCTGAGTTCCATCCTCGTGGAGGAAGGTCTGGATACTGAGACCATGCAGAGTATCGGGATCTCGAGCGAAGCTCTCGACAATTTCTACGCCTGCATCGTCGATGGCATCTACGACGAGGAGGACTTCAGGGTTGAGACCCTGCAAGGAATCGCCGATGGTGACCGCTTTGTCGACATGAACACTGACGAAAACAGTGCTGTTGAGAGGGCGGCTCAGTCCTGCATGTCTGAGCTGATGTAAGGCTAAACAATGCGAGGGCGGGGTCCGGTTTTAACCGGGCCTCGCCTCTTTGTTTTTGAACGAGGTGTTCTTGAACGAGGCAGCTAGACAGGGAAACGTGAGAGTTGCATAGAGATTGGCGGACTGAGTCCCTCTGCTGAGGATCACGACTCTGTTCTACCTTGCTTTGACCATGATGAGCTTTCACCACTGTCACGGTTAGCTCTATTGCTGTGGTTGGTT
Source organism: Flaviflexus sp. (assembly GCF_041440645.1). GTDB lineage: Bacteria > Actinomycetota > Actinomycetes > Actinomycetales > Actinomycetaceae > Flaviflexus. The sequence goes on from NZ_JASDVN010000051.1 coordinate 47,375, forward strand.
TGGGTGGTGCCCGCTCGCTATTCAGCGGGTTGAATCGCGACAGCAAGAGGGCACGCTCGGGCCTCGAAGGATTTAAGGGAACCTCTCCCCGAATTTCTATCAGGATATTCGTAGCTTCGCGGCGTTCGGGCTGGTTAACCGTTGTATCCTGGCCATGAACTTGACCCACGAACCTGCCCTGAGTGCAGGTGAAGCGGAGGAAATGACATGTCGGAGAACCATGAAGGGCGCCGTCCCGAGGACGGCGCTGACCCGAATCAGAATCAATGGCAGTCCGGTGCTGGATCTGCGAACGAGGCACAGCAGCAGTGGGGCCAGCAAGACACTCAGCAGTTCCAGGCCGGTAGTGCTCCCGAGGCGGGACAGTACGGCCAGGACTCTTACAACCCGAACTCGACGGCCCAGTTCCAGTCTCAGAACTATGGGCAGGGAGATGGCTCGTACGGATCGGGCCAGTACGGTCAGTCCTCATACGACCCCAACAGTACACAGTCCTATGGTGCCTACAACCAGAGCCAGGGTTACGGTAGCGGGCAGTACGGCCAGGGCCAGCCGAACTCCTATCCGCCCTCACAGCCCACGTATGGAGGTGGCTACGGAAGCAGCCAGTACGGCGGCGGTTACGGACAGCCTCCCTACGGCGGTGATGGTGGCTATGGTCAGCCTCCCCAGAAGGGCAAGGGTCCGTTCATTGCATGGATCGTTCTTGCTGTGATCGTTGTGGTAGCCGTGATTGTTGGCATCCTTTTCGCAACCGGTGTTATCGGTGGCGGCGGCGATGATGAGGCCGACGGCGGGGAAACTACGACCGCGACAGAGACCGTCTCTGAACCGGATCCGGATCCGACGACGGACGAGACGGAGCCCCCGACCACGGATCCGGGCCCAACCACTACAGATCCCAAACCCGATCCGACCACGACGACGTCCGGCACTGGCGGTGAAGGATCCTACGGTTCCGACGCTGAGCTCGATGGCTACTGGGACGACTGCGAGGCCGGGGACTTTGCGGCGTGTGACGACCTGTACTGGCATTCCCCCATCGGATCCGAGTACGAAGAGTTCGGTTCGACCTGCGGAGGCACCGAATCACAGTCGTGGGGCTCGTGCGATGGCGCAAACAACAGTTTCAGCACCAACAACGCCTACGGTTCTGACCCCGAGCTCGACGCTCTGTACGACGCCTGCGAGGGTGGCGACATGGCGGCCTGTGACGACCTGTACTGGGATTCACCTATCGGATCCGAGTACGAGGACCTCGCCTACACCTGCGGTGGTCGCACCGACTACGCCGCCGGCACCTGCGAGCTCAGGGAGCAGACCGGAGACTTCTAGTCGGGTGACCCGTTCCCGCTCGGAAACAGCGGGAACAGGCTTCGAAAGACCAGAGCATCGAGCACTGACTTGAGAAGTTAGATCTGAGTGAGAAGCGAGAACTGAGTTGAAAAGCGTGGGAGGAACGGTTATCCGTTCCTCCCACAACCATGAAGAGTTCGAATCTGGCTTTCCTGCCTACTGGGCCTGACCTCGCTTCACGCCCTCGAGCAGGAGCAGAGACACGTCCTTGACCTCGATGTCCGCCTTCTCGCCGCGAACACCGTCGTTCAGCATCGTCGTACAGAACGGGCATGCTGTCGCAATGACTTCCGCTCCGGTTGCCATGGCCTGACGGGTACGCATGCCACTAATCGATTCGCCGTTCTTGTCATCAAAGAAGGCGTGCGCGCCACCCGCGCCACAGCACATGGCGCGCTCGCGGTTGAGCTCCATTTCCTTCACATCACCAAGAAGCTCGCGGGGCGCGTTGTAGACCTTGTTGTGACGGCCGAGGAAGCAGGGATCGTGGTAGGTGATGGACTTTCGCTCCTCCGGTGAGGGCGGGACCGGGGTGAGCTTGCCGTCTCGCACCAGCCTGTTGAGGAGCTGAGTGTGGTGAATGACCTCGTACGTGCCGCCGAGGTCTGGGTATTCTTTCGCGATCGTGTTGAAGCAGTGCGCACACGAGACAACGATCTTCGTGGCACCAACCTCGTTGAGGGTCTCAATGTTCTGCGCAGCCAACATCTGGAAAAGAACTTCGTTTCCGGCGCGGCGCGCTGGATCGCCCGTGCAGGATTCACCATCCCCGAGCACCGCGAACGAAACGCCTGCGGTGTGGAGGAGCTCCGCAACAGCTGCCGTGGTCTTCCTGGCACGATCGTCGTAGGCACCCGCGCAACCAACCCAGAACAGGTAATCGACCTCTTCCGCACTTTCCACGTCGAGTCCGATTTGAGGGACGGGGAAGTCGAGTCCCTTGGCCCAGTCGAGTCGCTTGCGGGGGTTCAGACCCCACGGGTTGCCCTTGTGTTCCATGCCCGTGAACATTTTGCCGAGTTCGGCCGGGAAGGTGGATTCCATGAGGGTCTGGTGGCGGCGCAGGCCGACCACGAGGTCAAGGTGCTCAATGTCGACCGGGCACTGGTCAACGCACGCGCCACACATGGTGCAAGCCCACAGGACGTCGGGAGTGATGACGTTGGGAACGAGGGGAGCATCGGGACCGCGTTCGGGAGATTCCCCGGCCGCACCGGTTTCCATGAGGGCACCAAGCAGATCCCCGGTGTGCGCCTCCTCCATGCTCATCGCCGCCTTGGCGAAGGGAGCCGAGGCGAAGGCGTGATCGCGGACGGTCGTGACAAGAAGCTTGGGGGAGAGCGGCTTGTTCGAGTTCCAAGCCGGGCACAGGTCCTGGCAGCGACCGCACTCCGTGCACGTCGCGGTGTCGAGGAGGCCCTTCCAGGAAATGTCGGAGACCGAGTTGATGCCGAGGCTGGCATCCTCGTCCAGCTCCTCGATCGTGTCCATGCGGAGCGGCTTGCCATCAACCAGGAGGTCGGGCAGTGCGCCGAGTGCGGGAGAACCATCAACGTTGGTTTGTGCGTACACGTTGACGAGGGCGAGGAAGCGGTGCCAGGCAACGCCCATGGACGGCACGAGACCGATAACAACGAGCCAGGAGAGGGAGAGCGCGAGCTTGATGACCGCGGTGATCGTGATGATCCAGCCGAGGGTGTCGAGCGAGAGGCCGGTCATGAGGGATCCGAGCCAGGCCGTGGTCGGGAAGTGTGCGAGGGTGGCGAGGGGGCTTCCCTGCAGGTAGGCGTACTCGGCGGCACGAATGATGAGAACGCAGGTGACGACACCAACGATGGTGAACTCGACGTAACGAGCTTGCCAGTTGGACGAACCGAAGAAGCGGGAGGTGCGGGGAACCCCGTCACCGCTCTCGAGGGTGTCCGTGGGCTGCGAGGAGCGTCCCGTCCTTGTGCGCACCCAGGTGAGGTAGAGGCCGCCAATGAGTCCCGCCCACGCCAGAATCTCGGTCAACCATTCCCAGGGCGCCCAGTGGGCAATGATCGGGAGAGACCATGCGGGGTTCGCGAGCTGCATGAAGGCGGTGATGAGGGTGAAGAACAGGACCGGGAAGGACAGCATGACGCACCAGTGCGCCACCTTGATCCACGGCCGGTTCTTGAAACTCGAGTGATCAAGGATCTCTTTCGCTGTCAGCCAAAGGCGAGAACCGACCGGTGTGAGCCTGCCCGGAGCGGGTGTTCCCATCCGCGTAACCGTGATGATTCGCCAGAGACCTTGCGCGAAGATTCCAAAGGAAACGAGGCAGATGATGCCGGCGATGATGAGTGACCAGGAGGGGAACACGGCGGCCTTTCGAAGGAGAATGTTCTTCTCTCAAAAATAGCCTGTTCAGTCAAACAAGTTAAAGACGTGCAGGAAGTGGCTATGGAAGCCTGGGAAGCATCGGTTAAGATCGATGGGGGACTATGTGGGGAGTGTGAATGGTTCAGATATTCATTTCATTCATGATTGTGGCTCTAGTGATGCCCTTGGTGATGAAATGGCTGGGCCGTGAAGGATTCTTCGTCGCAGCTCTCGTTCCCCTCGCAGGTCTCATCTGGACCATTGCGCAAGGCCCCAAGGTTCTGAACGGTGAATACCCTGAACAATCCTGGACGTGGGTTGCGGAACTTGGTCTTGTCGCCGACTTCCGGCTCGATACCCTCTCGTGGATCATGGCGCTCATCGCCACGGGCGTCGGCACTCTCGTTCTTGTTTACTGTGCGAGATACTTCTCTCGTAAAGCCTCCGGTCTCGGCCGTTTTGCCGGCTTCTTCGTTGCCTTCGCCGGCGCCATGTTTGGCCTCGTCACAACCGATAACACTCTCATCATGTACGTCATGTGGGAGCTCACGACGGTCTTCTCCTTCCTCCTCATCGGCCACTACCGAGATAGGCGTGCCTCTCGCCGCGCCGCCATGGAAGCCATCATCGTGACCACCACGGGCGGCCTCGCCATGCTCGGCGGCATCATCCTGCTCGGGGAACTCCCGGGCGGATCCTACAACTTCACTCAGCTGGTTGAGGCCGGAGCGAACGGCACCCTGCTTGATGGGGCGCCGAACGGAATCGGCACGGGATATGTCGCCACGGCTATCGTTCTCATCCTCGTTGGTGCGCTTTCCAAGTCCGCGATCTTCCCCTTCCACTTCTGGCTACCCGCGGCCATGGCGGCACCGACGCCGACCTCCGCTTACCTCCACGCGGCAGCCATGGTGAAGGCTGGCGTCTACCTCGTGGCGAGGCTGGCTCCCGGTTTTGCCGACCAGAGCGTGTGGCAGTGGATCATCCTCCCCGCGGGCCTCTTCACGATGCTTCTCGGCGGCTACCGTGCCCTGCGCCAGAACGACACGAAGCTTGTTCTTGCCTACGGCACCGTCTCCCAGCTGGGCTTCATGATGGTCCTCGTCGGCTACGGGACCGCCGAGGTGGCACTCGCAGGACTTGCCGTTCTCACGGCCCACGCGCTCTTCAAGTCCTGCCTGTTCCTCGTGGTCGGCATTGTCGACTGGTCGACCGGTACCCGTGACCTTCGCGAGCTGTCCGGAGTTGGCAGGCGCCGCCCGGTCCTCGCCATCACGGCAGGCATCGGTGTGCTGTCCATGGCCGGCATCCCGCCCTTCGCCGGTTATGTCGGCAAGGAAGCCGCACTGCACGTACTGACTCACGGCGATACGACGGACATGGTGGTTGCCTGGATCATCGTTCTCGGATCCATCCTTACTCTCGCCTACGGCCTGCGCTTCTGGTGGGGCTGCTTCTGGGATAAGCCGGGTGTGGAACCGACGGAACTCAAGGTCCGTTCCCGCCTCATCACGACCCCTCCCGCCCTGCTCGCGGCTGCCTCTCTTGCTCTTGGCCTGTTCCCCTCCTGGTGGGAGAGCCTCCTCGTTGGTCACGCCAACCAGAACCCGGGCGAACCCGGTCACCTGACCCTGTGGGCGGGCTTCGGTTTGCCGGTCATCATGACGGGCATCATCATCATCTTCGGCATCCTCCTCTTCGCCTTGCGCAGGCCCGTTGAGGGAGTTCAGCGGAAGGTTGCGGTGCCGTTCTCCGCGGAAGGCGCTTACCGCAGGATCATCGTCAACCTGGAGCTCTTTGCTGGTGACGTGACGGCGCGTACCCAGTCCGGTTCCCAGCCCATGTACCTGTCGATCACGCTGATCACGGCGGCGCTTGCCGGGACGCTGGCACTGATCTTCGGTGGCACCAACCTGGAATTGAACTACAGATGGTTCGACAACGCGTGGCAGGTCCTCGTTGTCATCATTGCGGCCGCCTCGGCGTTCCTAGCGGCGCGAGCCCGACGCAGGCTCAAGGCCGTGCTTCTGCTCAGCCTTTCCGGATATTGCGTTGCCCTCATCTACGAACTGCACGGCGCACCCGACCTTGCCCTCACCCAGGTCCTGGTCGAGACCATCACCCTCGTCGTGTTCGTTCTTGTGCTGCGCCGCCTCCCCGCCTACTTCTCGAACCGCCCGATGGCAACGTCCCGCTGGTTCCGTGCCGGCCTCGGTGCCGTGGTTGGTGTCTGCGTGGCAGGGTTCGCCTTCATCTCAGCCAACGCACGCCAGCACGTGCCAATCTCCGATGCGTTCGCAACCGAAGCCTACGAGTTTGGCTACGGCAAGAACATCGTCAACGTGACCCTCGTTGATATTCGTGCGTGGGACACGATGGGTGAGATCTCGGTTCTCGTTTCGTGTGCCATCGGCGTTGCCTCCCTCCTGTTCATCCGTGACAGGAAGGCCAAGATCGACCCGCTCCGCAACATTGCTCGCCCCGGACAGAAGAACAGCGTGTGGCGCCTCAAGACCGACGAGACGACGCAGGCGTTCGTGAACCGTTCGCAGGAGCAGGCCATGGCCGCCGAGTACTCCGAATCGCACCACTTCCTGGCTCCGGGGCGCCGCAAGCTGTGGCTCCCGGCCGCGAACACTCTCGCGCCCCAGCGCCGCTCCGTCATCCTCGAGGTCGGTACAAGGCTCGTCTACCACACGATGCTCATCGGCTCCCTGTTCCTCCTGTTCTCCGGCCACAACCTGCCCGGCGGTGGCTTCGCCGGCGGCCTGCTCGCGGGCATCGCCCTCGTGCTCAGGTACCTGGCGGGCGGGCGCTACGAGCTCGGTGCCGCCCTGCCCCTCCACCCGGGAATCCTCATGGGTTCGGGTCTCATTGTGGCAACCCTCGCGGCACTCACTCCGATCCTCGTGGGCGGCACGACCCTGCAGAGCGCGGTCTTCGACTTCACGCTCCCAGTTTTCGGAGATGTTCACTTCGCAACTGCTGTCATCTTCGACATCGGTGTGTACCTCGTGGTGATTGGTCTCGTTCTCGAGATCCTGCGCTCCATGGGTGCCGAGATTGATCGCCACGGTGAGGTGGAGGGCCTTGACGATGATGGAATGGATATCCCGACCCCTCAGCACGACCGTCGAAAGGAAGCAGTGACTCTGCGCGAAGCGAAGGAAGGCATGAAATGATCGACACCTCCCCTTCCCTCGCCCTCGTTTTCCTCTGCGCCGTCCTTGTCGGTGTTGGTGTCTACCTCATCCTCGAGCGTTCACTCTCCCGCATCATTCTCGGGTTCTCGGCGCTGTCCAACGGCGTGAATATTGCGTTCCTGATCGCTGGTGGTCGCGCAGGTAACTCCCCGATCGTTGGTCAGTCGGATCCGGAATCCATGTCGGATCCGCTGACGCAGGCGATGATGCTCACCGCCATCGTCATCACGATGGGTACGACAGCGTTCATGCTTGCTCTCGCATATCGTTCGTGGCAGCTCGATGGCAACGACGAGGTTCAGGACGACATTGAAGATAGAAGACTCGCTGTGATGGCGGAAAGGGATGCGCGTCTGGAACGTGACGAACAGGCATTCATTGACGATGCCGTTGCAGAAACCCATGACGAAACCGATGATTCGGACGACCAGAACGTGGAGGTGAAGTGACGTGAATTGGCTTGTTGGTATTCCCGTTGTTCTGCCCCTTCTCGGTGCTGGCATCACCCTTGCCTTCTCGAACTGGCGCAGGGTGCAGTGGATCATCTCCGTCACGATCCTCTCGATCTCCCTCGCGGTCTCTGCCGCCCTCGTGTACTTGGCGCAGGACGGTCCGCTCGTCTTCGACGTTGGTGAATGGTCCGCACCCGTTGGTATCACCCTTGTTGCTGACCGGCTCTCCACCCTCATGCTCATCGTCTCTGTCGCGGTGACATTGGCGGTTCTCATCTACTCCCTTGCTCAGGGTGTTGAGGACGGTGAGGAAGCGGCCCCGACCGCCGTCTATCACCCGGCCTACCTCATTCTTTCGGCGGGCGTGTCGAACGCGTTCCTCACGGGCGACCTCTTCAACCTGTTCGTGGGCTTCGAGATCCTGCTTGCTGCCTCCTTCGTGCTCATCACGATGGGTGGTACGAGAACGCGGATCCGTTCCGGCACCGTGTACGTGGTCGTGTCGATGCTGTCCTCGATCATCTTCCTCGTCGCCATCGCCATGACCTACGCGGCAACGGGTACGCTCTCCTTCGCTCACCTCGCGACAAGATTGCAGGAGATCGATCCGGGCGTGAGCCTCGCCCTGCAGGCGATGCTGCTGGTCGCCTTCGGCATCAAGGCCGCGATCTTCCCGCTGTCCGCGTGGCTCCCTGACTCCTACCCAACGGCCCCGGCACCCGTGACGGCCGTGTTCGCTGGCCTGCTGACCAAGGTCGGCGTGTACGCGATCATCCGCACGCAGGTGCTCCTGTTCCCCGCGGGCAGGCTCGACACGATCCTGTCGGTGCTGGCGATCCTAACCATGGTGGTCGGCATCTTGGGTGCGGTCACGCAGCGAGACATCAAACGTATGCTCTCGTTTACTCTCGTCTCCCACATCGGCTTCATGATCTGGGGCATCTCGATCTCGACCGAGGCGGGCCTCGCTGCCACGATCTTCTACGTCATCCACCACATCACGGTGCAGACGGCACTGTTCCTCGTGGCGGGTCTGATTGAACGCCACGGCGGCACAACATCCCTGCGGAACCTGGGGTCGATCGCAAAGACGGCACCAATCATTGCCGCCCTCTATCTCATCCCCGCCCTTGGCCTAGCTGGCATCCCACCCATGACTGGTTTCCTCGGCAAGGTCGGCCTCATTGGAGCATCCGCCGAGTCCGGCCAGACCATTGACTGGTGGCTCATTGGTGCCGGTCTCGTGACCTCGCTGCTGACCCTGTACGCGGTCCTTCGTGCATGGAATCTCGCGTTCTGGCAGGAGGCCGAGGAGGAGCTCGAGTCGAAGAAGATCCCGGCGGGCATGTACGGAGCTGCAGCTTCGCTCGTCATCATGTCCCTGGGTATTGCGGCATTCGCGGGACCGATTTACGGTTACGCTGAAAAGGCGGCTGTTGAACTCGAGCGGCGCGGTCCCTACATTGTTGCGGTCTTCCCCGACGGCAGCCGCGGCACCGGGCAATCCGAAGACGAAGCCAACAACGGAACTGACGACGAGGAAACTGTCGTTGAGGAGGTCAGCGAGTGAAAGAATCAAGTGCACGCGCCTCCATCCGACGCGCCACGAACCGGCCGGGACGGTTCCCGCACGCCACCGCCGGCATGCTTATCTGGCTCACCATCGTGTGGGTGCTCCTGTGGGGCGACATCTCGGCCGGCAACATCGTGTCCGGTTTCCTCCTTGCCCTGCTCCTGACGACCCTGACCCCCTTGCCCGCGGCAACCTTCGACGGGAGGTTCAGGCCGAAGGCCCTCATTCGCTTCGTTGTCGTGTTCCTCATCGATGTCGTGCGAGCTTCGATCCAGATCTCGTCCTACGCCCTGCGCGGCAAGAAGCCCCGTGGCGCCGTCATTCGAGTCCAGACCAGGGCACACTCGGACGTGTTCTTGACGGCCACGGCCGGCATGACTTCCCTCGTTCCCGGTTCTGTCGTGGTCGATGCTCACGCATCGTCCGGAACCCTCTACATTCACGTGTTTGACGTGGATATTGCGGGCGGTCTTGAGGCGGCCCATCAGGAGGTATTGGATCAGGAGGAGCGGATCTTGCGGGCCTTCGCTTCGCACGATCAGCTGATTGACGCCGGGTTCGTTCCTGGCTCGACCATGGGGCAGATGCTTCCCGTTCCCTACGCGCCTGCGGCAGGTGATCAGTCATGACTCTGTTCGAAGTTCTCGCATGGGTGTGCGGCATCATGCTGTTCCTCGCGGCCGTCGGTGTTGTCATTCGCGTCTCGAAGGGGCCGAGCATGCTGGACCGCATGGTCGCAGTGGACCTCTTCACCTCGACGATCCTCGCTGCCATGGTCACCATCTCGGCTCTGACGAGGCGTTCGGATCTCCTGCCCGTGCTCGTCATCCTCGCGATCGTCGGCTTCATTGGTTCCACGACGATCGCTCGCTTCGTGGCTCACGAGCCCACGGCCGATAAGAGGATCCTGACGAAGGATGAGGTCGCGAAGATTCTTGCCGACGCGAAGGTCCGTGCCGACGATGATGACGACGAGGTCCACAACCCCGACGCCGTCAACGAAGAAGAGAGGAAGAGCGATGCTTAACGACATCCTTGACGTTGCTGGCTCGATCCTGCTCGTGCTGGGATGTGGGCTGGTGCTTGTTGCCGCGATCGCGGTCAACCGCTTCCCCGACCTGCTGTCCCGCCAGCACGCGGCCACCAAACCTCAGGTACTTGGCCTCATTCTCGCCGTGAGCGGCATGGCGATGATTGTGCGCGATGGGGTGCTCGCGTGGACCGCTCTCCTCATCATTGCCTTCCAGTTCATTACCGCCCCAATTTCGGCTCACATGATCAGTCGTGCAGGATACCGTACCGGTGGTATTGTCCGAGAAGATCTAGTTGTTGACGAACTCGGTGACGATATTGATTCCACTCGCCTGGACCTCGAGATCGGACCGAAGAAGACAAAGAAGAATTCCGACTAGCCCTAACACCGAAAGGACGAGGCATGGATATTGGATGGAAGATTGTCAGCACCGGCGGAGGCTTGATCGCTGGCTTCCTCGCGAAGCAGGTTGTTGAGAAGAGTTGGCAGTTCGCCACCGGTCACAACGCGCCGGATGAGGACGACTTCGAGGCTAACCTGGTGGAAATGGTGGTGTTCTCGGTCGTTGCTGGCGCAACCCGCACCGTCATCCACAACCTCGTCATGAGGAAGGCAAGCCAGATGTACGGCAAGGGAGCCAAGTCGGTTACCTCCTAATCCGGTAACACCAGCAGACTGAGTCTGCGACACATCAAACATTTGCGTGATAGGTCCTGTCAGGAAATGCACTCCTGACAGGACCTATCACGCTCTGAAAAAGAACTTCTTCGCAAAGGCAGAGATGGCGTTGCCGTTGACCAGCAGGCAATCCAGCAGGCCAGCATGCCTGCCATGTGCTCCTCTTTCCACTCTGATCTTGGCTCTGGTCTTGCAGATTGGATGAATTAGCAATCCGCGCAGAATGTCCTACCATAGGACATACGACAGGGGAGCGCTTCGGCGCTGAGAGTGCAATGACATGCAGACCCTCGAACCTGCCCGGTTAGCACCGGCGAAGGAAGTCGGGAATCTCTCTAGCTCTCGCCAAAGGGCGAAGCTTTCCCCTCCACTTATATGGAGGACAACATGAAGAAAGCACTTGGTGCTGTGGCAGCGATGTCACTACTTGCGGCTTGTGGAACCTCGGGAGAGGACGAGGCACAGACCGTCACGATTCTCACGCATGACTCTTTCGTGCTGAGTGACGAACAGATCGCCGCATTCGAGGAAGAAAGCGGATACGAGCTACAGACCATCGCCCCGGGCGATGGGGGTGTGCTCGTCAACCAGCTCATCCTCAACCGCGACAACCCGGTGGCAGATGGTGTGTACGGGTTGGACACGTTCATTGTTGGCACGGTTCTCGATGAGGACGTTCTTGACGCCTACACGTCGGAGAGCCTGCCAGCATCGGCTGAAGACATCGTTGTTGACGATCGTTTGACCCCGATCGATCAGGGCGATGTATGCATCAACGTCGACTCGGCATGGTTTGAGGAGGAGGGCATGACGCCACCGGCCTCCATTGATGATCTGAGAAAGCCCGAGTACGCGGAACTCCTCGCTGTTATCGACCCGGCAGCATCCTCACCCGGTTTCGCCTTCCTCGCGGCCACGACTGCGGTTTACGGGGATGAGTGGACAGATTACTGGAGCGATCTTCTGAACGGTGGCACCAGGGTCTCGAGCGGTTGGTCCGATGCGTACTACGCGGACTTCTCAGGAGCGGATGGCAACGGTCCCTACCCGCTGGTGCTGTCCTACTCGTCCAGCCCCGCAGCGGCTCCCGGCACGACCTACATGTCCGACACCTGCGTGCGCCAGGTTGAGTACGCTGGCGTCATCAAGGGGGGCGGGAACCCCGAGGGTGCTCAGGCGTTCATCGACTTCATGCTGAGCGAGGACGTGCAGGCGGGCCTGCCCGAGTCCATGTACATGTACCCGGTTGATGACTCGGTGGAGCTGCCGGCCGAATGGCAGGAATCTGCCAGCCTGTCCGACACCCCCATCATCGTTGACCCTGAATCGATTGATCGGAGCACCTGGCTGGATACCTTCGCGGACCTGCCGTGAGATTGTGGAAGAGCGCCTGGAGCGCGGCCGTCATCATCCCGGTCGCGTTCCTTGGCGTCTTCTTCCTCTATCCCACCCTCTCCATGCTGACCCTGGGAGTGTGGGATGGGAGGGCCGACTTCTCGGTATTGCGGGAGGTGCTCACCACCCCCAACACCTGGAAGGTCGTGTGGCAGACCCTCTACCAGGCGGCACTGGGTACTGCGGGAGCGATTCTTCTTGGTGTGCCCGGTGCGTACGTTCTGTATCGAATCACCTTCCCGGGTCAGAAAGCGGCACGCGCCCTCGCAACCATCCCGTTCGTCCTGCCCACGGTTGTCGTCGGTGTCGCGTTCCGTGCGCTTCTTGGCCGGGGTGGCCCACTCGAGTTCCTCGGATTCGATGAGACACTCACCGCCGTGGTTCTCGCCCTCATCTACTTCAACTACGCGGTCGTGGTGCGAACCGTTGGCAACATGTGGCAGAGCCTCGACCCGAGAGCCGTGCAGGCGGCCCGCACCCTTGGGGCCTCCAAGGGCCGCGCCTTCCTGACCGTCACGCTTCCCCAGCTTGCTCCGGCGATCGCCTCCGCCGGAGCCATCGTGTTCCTGTTCTGTTCCACCAGCTATGGGCTGATCAGGACCCTCGGTTCACCCGGTTACGGCACACTCGAAACGGAGATTTGGCGGCAGGCACAGTCCTACCTCGATGTTCGCACCGCCGCGATCCTGTCGATTCTTCAGGTCGTCATCGTCATCATCACGCTGCTCGTGAGCGAACGACTGAGCAGGAAGGCCGCCACGAGGCTCAACCTGCGCAGCCGCCACGTCACCCCAATCTCCACGGGCGACATCCCGGTCGTGGCACTCACGGCGACCGTGATCCTCACCTTGATCTCCACCCCGATCCTCACCCTCGTGGTGCGTTCCCTTCAAGTAGGTGGGGAGTGGAGTTTCGAGAACTACCGGCTTCTCGCAACCCCGGGACAGGGGTTCGCAGGCGGTGCGACCGTGACCGAGGCGATCGGAAACTCCCTTAGCATCGGCCTTGAGGCAACGATCATCGCCCTCCTCATCGGAATCCCGCTCTCCCTCGTGCTGTCGCGGAACGTGCGCGGACCCTTGCAGACAGGTCAGTCAATCCTGTCGGGAGCGATCCTGCTTCCCCTAGGGGTGAGCGCCGTGACGGTCGGTTTCGGCTTCTCCATCGCTCTCGATTCCCCACCCCTTGACCTCCGGAACTCACCGCTCCTCATCCCCATTGCGCAGGCCGTTGTGGCGCTGCCTCTCGTGGTGCGGTCCCTCACCCCAACGCTCCAGGCCATTGCGCCGGGCAGGCGTGAGGCCGCGGCAACCCTTGGTGCCTCCCCGTGGCGGGTGCTTGCCACCGTCGATGGCCCGTTCCTGCTCCGTGGCATCGGCGTCGCCATCGGCTTCGCATTCGCCACCTCCCTGGGCGAGTTCGGCGCGACCTCGTTCCTGGCCCGCCCCGACACCCAAACCCTCCCGGTCATCATCGTCCGTCTGCTCGGCAGGCCCGGGGAACACAACTACGGGATGGCGATGGCGGGCGCGGTTGTGCTGGCGTTCCTTGCGGCAACGATCATGGCGGTCGCCGAGGCCGCACGAAAGGACCCACAGTGATCAGTGTGCAGAACCTGACAGTCAGGTACGGGGAGATGGTCGCGGTCAACAACGTTGACCTCACTGTCGACACGGGAGAGATCCTCGCCCTCCTCGGTCCCTCCGGATGCGGCAAGTCGTCCCTGCTACGGGGGGTCGTGGGCCTCGAACCCGCTATGGGAGAGATCCTTGTCGACAACCGGTCCGTGCAAGGGGTTCCCGTCCATCAGCGTAACATCGGCATGGTGTTCCAGGACGCTCAGCTCTTCACCCACCGCACCGTCGCCGGCAACATCGCGTACGGGCTCAAAGGCAAACCCAAGGCGGAGATCCAAGCTCGCGTAGGCGAGCTCCTGCGCCTCGTCGGGATGGAGGGGATGGGGGAGCGGGCTGTCACGACCCTTTCGGGTGGTCAGGCCCAGCGCGTTGCCCTCGCACGCTCCCTAGCGCCGCGTCCGAGTGTCCTGCTGCTCGATGAACCGCTCTCGGCGCTCGACCGCGTCCTGCGAGAGAGGCTCTCGAACGATCTGCGCGCAATCCTCAAGGAGGCTGGCGCCACCGCAATCTACGTCACCCACGACCACGACGAGGCATTCACCGTAGCCGACCGGGTCGGCATCATGGACCAGGGTGTGCTCGTCCAGGTCGCGACCCCGGAGGAGCTGCTCTCCCACCCAACTGCGGCGGTCAGCCACTTCCTTGGCAGCAGCCTCGTGGTGGATGCTGAGGTCGTGGAATCCACGTGCGAGGGCACAAAGGTGACGCTTCCGGAGGATGTGGTGATCCCCGGTTACGTGACAGGCGGTAGCGTCAGGCTCCGAATCAAGCCCTTAGGAGCTCAAGAGCAAGATCGGGACGGTCAGTAAAGATCCCGTCCACGCCCTGATCGAGAAGCCGGGTCATCCGCTTCTCCTTGTTGATCGTCCACACGCGCACCCCCATACCAAGGTCGTGACTCATGCTGATGAGCCGATCGGAAAACTTCTTCGACTTCATGAGGGAGATGCCACCGGGACGCCATCCGATGTGCACCCAGGACCCCGTCACCAGGTTCGGCGGCGGCTTGATCCCGGACTTCGCGCAGGCAATGAGGATGGCGAGGCTCTGCCACCCCAGCGAACGCTGCAACTGCGGGCTCGTGAGTTCACGAACCCGATCCAGCCACGAATCCCACGAGTGGGCGACGCAGACGCGGGAGGCGCTCGCGGTCTGGTTGATGGCCTGAACGAGGGGAATGATCGAATCGCCGTTCTTCAGGTCGATTGCCCACGGCATGTGGGGAAAAGCATCAAGAAGCTCCGTCATGGTGGGGATGGTTCCCACCTGGCCACCGGGACCAAACACCGTGGCACGCCGCAACTCCTCGAGAGTGTAGTTGCGGATCTCCCCGGTTATGTCCGTCACTCGATCGAGAGTTTCGTCGTGGAAGGCAACCGCAACACCGTCGGCGGTCAGTTGAACATCAGTTTCCAGCATGGTGGCTCCGAGCCGAACCGCCTGATCAAACGCGGCCAGCGTGTTCTCCGGAGCCAGATCGGATCCACCCCTGTGCGCAATGACTAGCGGAGTCACTCCCGGGCGCCAGGGAAGCACCTGTCCGGGAGCCGGGGACGGATGAAGCACCGAAGGTAAGCTCACGGCTCCAGTGTAGATCCCGTGCCCGTCTCTGAAATGTTCCTGACCAATCGGTAACGAAGTGTTTATCTTGCTGAAGGTCAAACTTCACTCGGGGCAACTCTGCCATTCACGTTCAGAGCTCGCCTGGTTGGGTGGCCCTCCCCGGTGAGAATCGTGCAGGGGGATCGTCGATCGTGGGATTATGAAGGCTGACCTTGAGTTCTGATACCTATCGGGACCTGTTCGCCATTAGGAGGAAACCATGGAAGTCTTGTTCATCTTTGGACTCGTGGCCATCACCGCTATCGGTGCTTACCAGATGTACGCAAAAAAGAAGAAGAACGAAGAAAACCAGCTCTACGCGACGGATCGAGGGTGGACGTACCACAAGAAGCATCCGACCTTTGCTCGCCAAGCAGTCCAGGCGGTTAAAGGCGGTCGCGACTCCAATACTTTCCAGATGGTGTTCGAGGGCCGTGACAACAATGTTCCGTTCTACGCAGGAACCGCAGTCTGGACCGAAACAAGCGGAAGCGGCAAGGACCAGCAGACGTCGACCTACTACCGCAAGCTCATCATGCGTCCCCTCGGGCTCAATGTTCAGGGAGCCAGGATCGAGAAGGAAACGGTCTTCAACAACATGTTCAATCGGGACATCAAGACCGAGTGGGAAGAGTTCAACAAGGCGTGGAAGATCTCGAGCAACGACCACCGTTTCGTGCATGCGCTCCTCGCTCACTCCATGCAGGAGTGGCTCATGAGGAACATGGACGTCAACTTCTTTGTCAGCAGCGGGTGGCTCTACGTTTACGCAGTCGGCAGGCTCGAGAAGGAATCCGTCGACCACTACATTCGCGTCAGCAACGAGTTCCGCGAGAAGGTGCCCGAGTTCCTCTGGCAGGACTACGGCACGGGAGGCGGCAACCGCCGCCAGTAGCCGTTAGCCCTCCTTGCAGTAGTACCGTGCCCCCACGAGAGTGGGGGCACGCCGTTGCCTGGGGATCCAACCAACATCCAGAAGTTTGAGATCAAAGACAGCGATGTGTCAGCAAGAGACGAGAGAATGAGTAGAGAGACGGAGCTGGCTAGGTTCCCTGCGGGGAGTCGGTGCTTTCCGTCGTCCCACTGTCGCTTCCCTCGCTGATCTTGAGTCCGATGATGCAGAGGATGAGGATGGTGATGAGAGTGAAGCGAAGGGCGGAGAACGGTTCGGTTCCCGTGATCATCGCCCACACGACCGTCAGGCTCGCACCAATTCCCGTCCACACCGCGTAGGCGGTTGCCGTGGGAATGGACTTCATGGCGAGGGCAAGGCCGACCGTTGAGAGCACGAGGGCAACAAAGAACACGATCGAAGGACCGAGGATGGAAAGGCCGTGGGAGGCTCCGAGAGCGGTCGCCCAGACCGCCTCGAGCACGCCGGAAAGGATGAGGATGAGCCAGGGATTCACGCGCTCACCTTCAATCCCACGACGCAGGCAACGATACCGAGCAGGCACAGAATCTTCATGGTCGTGGCCTTCTCGGCACCGGTCGCCAATGCCCAGGCGGTTGTTGTGACGGCGCCAATGGCGGTCCACACCGCGTAGGCGGTGCCGGTTGGGATCGTCTTCATCGCCCACGCCAGACCGGCCAGGGAAATGAGCGAGGCCACGACAAAGATAATGGAAGGAACGAACCTGCGGAGGCCGTTCGAGCGGCCCAACGCGGTCGCCCACACGGCCTCAAACAGCCCTGATGTGAAGAGAACTAGCCAGTCCACGACGGTTCGATACGAGTCTTTCTCAAGCAAAGATCCCTCTCGCACCAAACGGTCCGGAGGGAATCCTTGACGTTTCTTAGAGGTAGGGGTTGTAGCGGAGCGAGTTCACCTTGAAGCTGCACTCGGTCGCGATGTTGATCGATGAAGCAATTTCGCCGTTTGCTCGGGCCTCGAGAAGCTTCGGAACGACGCGGTCGCGGAGCGTCCACGGGTCGATCGTGTTGACGTAAATCTTCGATCCGCCCTCGAAACCGGCGAGGGTGGAGACCCGCCACTTGAGGACGATGCGCCACGGCATCGGCATATCAACATCGATGGGGCGGTGGTGCCATTCCTCGTTCGTTGCGATCCCGGGGCCCGTTGCCACGTGCATGGCGTGCAGGAGGTCGGACATGCCGCGCTGCTCGTCGGTGGACTGCAGCCACGGGGAGGGCTCGGCTGACTTTGAGTACACCTCGAGGGTGGGGTAGCGGTGGCCGAAACCGGCGAAGGCAACAGCGTGCTTGTTTTCCGCGACGATGAGGTTCTGGTATCCCGCGTAGTCAACCGCGAGCTCGTTGTACACGTTCGGGTTGTCGCGGACCTTCGAGATCTCAAAGTTGATATTGGCGGAACGCTGATCGATGGCCACGAGCTGCTTGTGGAGGTGGTCGAAGGAGGCGCCAGCGGGCTTGAGCCAGTTCTGGAAGGCCTGAACGTAACGCACGTACCGGTTGGAGGCGTAGAGGTCCCTCATGGCCTCAATCGTCAACCTCATGTACCACTCGTGTTCCGTGGGGGTGAGGGTGCCGGAACCAGCAAGCTGGTTGGTCATCTCCGCGCCGTCAACGAAGTGCTTGCGGGAGATGATGACGTCGTGCCCGCCACCAAAGAACGCATCGGCTTCGGCAAGACGTTCAGCCTCGGGGATCTTCTTCCATTCCTCAACGTCCTTGCCCGAGGCCGCGGCCTTGGTCTGGAGGACCTTGAGCACGTGAGCCTTGCCAGCGGGGTCGGCAATGTAGCGGTCGCGGCGCTCAGCCGCTTCCCTCGGGAGCTCGAAGCCGTAGTTCTTGCGCCAGTAATCGAAGGAGAGGATCTCAAAGAGGTTCGGAACCCTGCGGAACTCCCAGGGCCTCGTCAGATCATCAACCGAGGTCGAGGCAAGGATCTTGGGCCCGTTCTCCTTGGTGATGATGCGGGTCTTTTCGGGCGGGGATTCGAGTACTCGCTGCGCGCAAAATGCGCAATGCTTGCCGTGGTTCTCGGGATTGATCGGCACCGGATCCGGGTTCGCAAGAGTGAGCGGCCTGTTCGCACGGCCCGGGACTGTCCAAACCTCTGTCCCAGAGAAGGGATTGACTTGCTTCACGGTTCCGTCGGCCATCTTCGTCAGTGGAGCGGCTTGCGAGAATTGAGACTGTGCCATGTTTCCAGCGTATACGTTAAGTGGCCAGCATCCGGGAAGGAGGCAGAAAAAACCGGATGCTGGCCACTTGTTTAGGTGCGCTCTCGTATTAGAGGCGCAGGATTCGGCTGGCTTCCTCAACCAGACCGGAGACCACGTGAATTTCGTACGTGGAAGCTCGTGTCGTTGAAATTGTTCGGAAATCTCGTCGTCCGCCCTGGATCGCGTGCTCAAGGCCGCCGCTGATGGCTCCAAAGATGCCACCAAGAACCATGGCGAAAAGAATGACCCGCCAGACGATAACCGGAACGAAGATGGCGAAGATGAGGCCCAGGAAGAGGCCGAACCAGGCGCCACCAAGAGCACCCCGCCATGCGGCCTTGCCGGTGGTCATGCGACCGGTCACCTGCTCAACGGTTTCCAAGCCAAGTCCAACAATGCGAACGTTCTCGACAGGGAATCCAGCATCCGAAAGCGTGTCAACGTGATGCTGGGCTTCCGGGTAGGACCGAACCGAGGTCAGGACACGGTAGTTGATGGTCGAGGCACCCGATCCGGTGCCATCGGTCTCATAGCCACCGTTGGCGAAGCCGTTGTGTCGCTGCAAGTCTGCCGAGTTTCCTGTCATATCGTCCATGCGATCACTCTAAAAGCGACAACTGTACCCACTATTTGCGTTAGCTGGGAATTACCTGGGGGCTAAGCGGTAGGGTGTGATCAAAGGCGACCACACCCCACCATGGCAACAGCCTGCCAACTGTTTGACAACAGCCCGCTATCTACCTGGGACTTACGGAGCGGGGATGGTGAACTCACCGCGGAACTCGGGCAGAACCTCGTCCTCGCCGAGAATCTCGGTCTCGGGGCGAATGTAGGCACCGGTGTAGGTGTCCGCACGCTCACCCTCAACGGTGAATGCGACCCACAGGTTGCCGGAGCTACCGTCGCGGCGCGCGAAGGTTTCGAGCGGCTCAAGGCCCTGCGCAGAGATTTCGTCACGCAGAGTTCCCTTCGCGCGATCCTCTTCGCCGTCGTACAGGATGTAGAAGTCGTTGGTGCCGATGGCGCCACCGAACTGGTCGCCTGCCTCAATCGAGATCTCGAGGTAAACAACCTCGCCGCCGTCCTCGATGTAGCTCGCGTCGCGCTCCGAGGGGACGTCACGCAGCGCGGAAACGATCGTGATGGTGTCGCCAGTCTCGGGGTCGGTCAACTCGGCGTTGATCTCTACCGGGGTGCCACCCTCGGAAGGGGTCGCGTCGCCATCCTCGGTCGTGTCTTCGTCGGTTTCGTCCGTGGCTTCGGTGTCCTCGGTCTCTTCCTCGACGTCTTCAGTTGCTTCTTCGGACTCGGTCTCTTCCACGTCAGTGGGTTCGTCGACCTGCTCCTCGACCGTTGCTTCTGTCGTTTCTTCGGTCTGCTCATCATTGCCGCCGCCGCATGCTGCGAGTGTCATGGCGAGTGCAACTCCGAGAGTGCTGGTGCGAAGGACTGATTTCTTCATTGTTTTCTCCGTGGTCAGTGGTCGGTGATGGGCTGAAACGCAGGTCAAGGGTGAATGAGTTCAAGACTTACGATGTCCCTGAAACTACCAGCGACTACATGCATAGAGGTATCTCTCCAATGGTCATCACTACCCATTCGTTCGTAATGGTCGATTAAATGCCACGAAACATCAGGGAAAAGTGCGAATTAACGAAGGAACCAATATGGCTCTTCATAATTGAGTGTGTAGCGGGCGTTTTGCGCGTCGTGGCATGAAACG
>NZ_JASDVN010000052.1:0-4339 GCF_041440645.1 Flaviflexus sp.
GGATGGAGAGGAGCGCCTTGCCCATGGATCCGGAGCGTGCGAGGCGTGCACGCAGGCGCTGCATGCGAGACGGAACCGATTCCGGAGTCTCGAGAGTTGGGGTGGGTTCGACCTGGGCCGGGGCTTCCGCGCCGGCTTCCTCATCGATGACCGTGGGGGCGCCGACCTCCTCTTGGGTGCGCGCCTCCTCGTCGGTGATGACGGGGGTGGTGGTCTCGTCCAGGCGGAACTGCTCGTCCTTGCGCTTCTTCGAACCCGCGAACAGGCCGATGACAACGCCGAGAACGACAATGACAGCAAGAATGATGTAGAGCGTTTCAGGCATGTCTCCAGTTTCCCCCATCTTTTCCCTCGAGTACACCTCAACGGTCCTATCTCACCGCTTCGTCCCATTTCTGCGCCGTCTTGGTCGCGATTGCCGCTAGTGTGGTCCTACAGCCTACAAGGAGGTTACGAATGAAGGCTCTGATCAAGCCTGAACGGGCACCCGGATTGGAGTTGAGGGACGTAGCCGAGCCGACACCCAGGCACGGTGAAGTCAAGATCAAAGTCCTGCACGCAGGACTCTGCGGCACCGACCTGCACATCCTCACCTGGGATGATTTCGCTGCCGCCCACGTCTCCCCTGGTCAAACCATCGGACACGAGTTCTTTGGCGAGATTGTGGAACTCGGCCCCGGAGTCGAGAAGGACGATCGCGCCGACGTCTTAAGAGTCGGCGACCGCGTCTCCGTCGAGGGACACGTTGTCTGCGGCCGATGTCGCAACTGCCGCGGCGGACGCTTCCACATGTGCATCCGCACCTCCTCCATCGGAGTCGACCGGGATGGTGCGTTCGCAACATATGTGACCGTTCCCGCCCACAACGTCTGGGTCCAGCCACCGGAGATCGACCCCGAACTCGGCGCCATCTTCGACCCCTTCGGCAACGCGGTCCACACCGCCTTCCAATACCCGCTCACGGGTGAGGACGTTGTCATCACGGGCGCGGGCCCAATCGGAATCATGTCCGCACTTATTGCCCGCCACGCTGGCGCACGCCACGTCGTCCTCACCGACATTTCCGATGATCGCCTCGATCTTGCTCGGGAGGCATTCGATGACTACGGCGAGGTCGTTCTCGCCAACACTCTGAACACGTCTCTCGAGGAGGTTCAGGTTGAGTTGAACATGAAGGAGGGCTTCGACGTTGCGTTCGAGATGTCGGGAAGCCCGCGCGCCATGGATTCGATCATCAACAACCTGACCCACGGCGGCAAGATCGCGATGTTAGGCCTGCCCGCCGCTCCCTACGAGATCGACTGGAACCGCGTCATCACCCGCATGCTCACCATCAAGGGAGTTTACGGGCGCGAAATGTTCGACACCTGGTACACGGCAACCACCATTCTTCTATCATCCAAGCCCCTGCGCGAAGCCCTACGCAGCCTCATCACCCACAGGTTTACCGCCGATCAGTGGGAGGAGGCCTTCGCGGCCGCCGCCTCCGGCCACGCCGGCAAGGTCCTCATCGATTGGAGTCACACATGATCACGTTCACCGACCAGCTCGCTGGGGAACTGGCCAGCATTGAGGAGGCCGGACTCACGAAGAGGGAACGACTCCTCACCTCCCCGCAGTCCCCCCACATCACCACCGCCCAGGGTCCCGCCCTCAGCTTCTGCGCCAACAACTACCTTGGGCTTGCCAACAACCCCGAGATCATCCAAGCCGCACACGAAGGCCTCGACGAGATGGGATTCGGTGCGGCCTCCGTCCGCTTCATCTGCGGAACCCACGAGGCGCACACGAGGTTCGAGGAAGAGATCGCCGAGTTCGTCGGCAAGGAAGCGGCAATCCTCTTCCCCTCCTGCTTCGATGCTAACGGCGCCCTCTTCGAGGTGCTCCTCACCGCCGATGACGCCGTCATCTCCGACTCCCTCAACCACGCCTCGATCATCGACGGCGTGCGCCTCTCGAAGGCGCAACGCTTCCGCTACGAGAATCGGGACATGGTGGGGCTGGAGAAAGCCCTCCAGGAGGCATCCTCCGCACGCAGGAAGCTCATCATCACCGACGGCGTGTTCTCCATGGATGGCTACTACGCTCCCCTCGAGGAGATTTGTGACCTCGCGGAGAAGTACGGTGCCGCGGTCGCAGTCGATGACTCGCACGCAACCGGCTTCGTTGGTCCTAAGGGCGCCGGCACCCACGCACGCGCGGGAGTCCAGGACCGTGTCGACATCCTGACCGGAACCCTCGGCAAGGCACTCGGTGGAGCATCCGGCGGTTACGTGGCGGGCCCCAAGGAGGTCATCGACCTCCTTCGTCAGCGTGGCCGCCCCTACCTGTTCTCCAATGCCGTGGCACCCGCCCTCGTTGCTGGAGCGCGGGTTGCCCTCCGCCTCGCCAAGGAGGGCGACGACCTGCGCGAGACCCTCGAAAAGAACGCCTCCCACTTCCGCGAGCGCATGTCCGATGCTGGTTTCGACCTGCTTCCCGGTTCCCACCCCATTATCGCGGTCATGTTCCCCGGTGAGGACGGTGCGAGGCTCGCTGGCCAGATTGCCGACGACATGCTGAAACTCGGTGTCTACGTCACGGCCTTCTCGTTCCCCGTGGTTCCCCGCGGTCAGGCCCGCATCCGCGTCCAGCTGTCCGCGGCCCACACCGAGGCCGACATCGATGCCTGTGTCGATGCGTTCATCGCCTCTCGCGACCGGGTCCTGGGCGAGAGCAACGCGGAATAACCGGCGCAAGCAGATAGCGAGCAAGAGCAGATACGAGAATGGTGCCCAGACGGGCACCATTCTTCTATTTACTCTTCTTTTTTGCTCAGATTCGTGAAGCCCGTTAGCTCAGCGTGATGACGCGATCGGCGCGGTCCCTGGTGAGCGCTATGAGGTCGGCATTGGCCTGGTCGGGTCCGAGGGTCCACTCCCGTGCGAACTGCTCGTCCTTGCCGGAGGCGATGTGGCGGTCGATGAGCCGGGACACTCGCAGATCGTCATCGACCTGTACGAACCAGGACTCGTCGAGTAGGTCAGCGACACCGGACCACGGCGCCTCGTCCACGAGGAGGTAGTTGCCTTCGGTGATAACGAGGTTGGTGGTGGCTGGGATGCGGATCGCGGAGGCGATGGAGTTGCCGATGCCGCGCTGGTAGGCGGGTGCGTAGATGTCGTTCTTCTCGGTGCGCAGGCGCTTGAGCAACGCGATGTAGCCGTGAGCATCGAACGTGTCCGGTGCGCCCTTGCGATCCCTGCGACCAAGCCTTACGAGTTCGTCGTTCGTGTAGTGGAACCCGTCCATGCCCACCACGACGGCGCTATCCCCCAGAGCTTTCTGCAACGCAGTGGCTAGGGTGGATTTGCCGGCACCGGGTGCGCCAGTGATGCCGAGGATGGTGCGTGAGGTGGAGAGTTCGCGTGCTCGTTCGAGGAGCTTGCTGGGCACCTCGATGTTCACGAGGGCTTACGGGAGGACTCGCGACCGGCCGTGGTGAAGAAGTCACCGAGCGACACGTCGTCAATGTGGTCCTCGAGGCTACCGAGCTCCTTGTTGCGGAGTGCACTGTAGGACTCGCTGACCAGTCCGCGGGTTTCATCCCACGTGTTGGCAGCGTCAGGGTCACGGCGCACAAGCATGACGATAGACACGACGAGGAGGGCCAAACCAACGAGTGCAAGTAACATTCCAAAGCTCACGGTTGTCATTATGGCCTGACCTGCAACAACACGCCACGCTGGGACACGGTAAGTGACCGAACTGTAACCTTATTCAGCTGTGAGCTCGAACCATAGGGGGACAATTCGGAACTCTGAAAGAGTCTTGGCGGATTGCAGGGAACCGGTACGTGACCATCTCACGGCACTACTCGGAATCGGAGATCTCGATCAGTTCGCCCGTCATTCTGCCAGCCTTGCCGGTGATCGTGAAGGTCAGGTCGCCTCGACGCTCGTAGCCCTCACCGTCGCCGAGGTAGAGCGTGCCGCGGGTAAATCCTTCAGCTTCGAAGTCGAAGTCGTCCGGCAGGTCAATGTAGACATTGACGGGAGCACACTTCTGAATGTTGACCGCGTCCTCCTCTGTCGCGGAATCCTCGCTCTCATTGCCCATGTCCAGAATCAGGTAGCAGGCCTCGAGTTCCTGCCCGCCGTCGGCGTAGGTGATGAGGATGTCCTGGAATGTCACCTCGTCACCCTCCGACAGGTTGTATAGCTCGTGCTCGTTCTCGGAATCAAGGACAACTGGCTCGCTTCCGCACCCAGCAAGGAGGGATGCACCAGGACACAGCGACGCTCCCAAGCTCAACGGAGGCTTACGCGCTGACCTGCCGTGCATCGTTGACTCCTTGGTT
>NZ_JASDVN010000052.1:4349-51499 GCF_041440645.1 Flaviflexus sp.
AGAATACCTTACGCGTGCGGACTCAGCTCTTTGAGCCGTTGCGAGATTACTGTGGACACGCCCTTCTCCCTCATCGCAACGCCGTAGATCGTGTCGGCGATCTCCATGGTGCGCTTCTGGTGGGTGATGACAATGAGCTGAGAGGAGTCCTGCAGGTCCTTGAACATGGTGAGCATGCGGCCCAGGTTCACATCGTCGAGTGCGGCCTCAACCTCGTCCAGCACGTAGAACGGTGAGGGGCGCGCCTTGAAGATCGCCACCAGGAAGGCCAGCGCGGTCAGGGATCGTTCGCCACCGGACAGGAGCGAGAGTCGCTTAACTCGCTTGCCGGGGGGTCGTGCCTCGATCTCGATTCCCGCTGTCAACGGATCGTCTCCCGTGAGAACAAGCCTGCCCTCACCACCCGGGAAGAGGGTGTCGAAAACCTGAACAAAGGCATCCTGCACGTCCTTGTACGCGGTCGTGAGAACCGACTGCACCTTCTCGTCGATGTCGTTGACGATCTGTACGAGATCTGCCTTGGACTTGCGCAGGTCCTCCAACTGGTTCGAGAGGTACGTGTGACGCTCCTCGAGGGCGGCGTGCTCCTCCAGTGCGAGCGGGTTGATCTTTCCGAGGCGCGCCAGCTTGCGCTGGGCCGCCTCCAGCCGCTTCTGCTGTTCCTCGCGCACGTACGGGGTGGCGCCGTCCTCCCCCGGGACGTCAACGAGCGGACCAAACTCTTCCACGAGTTCCCCCGCGTCCATCGCCAGCTCCACCCTGGCCTTGTCGGTCAGCTGCTCGAGCAGGATCCTCTGCTCCGCCTTCGCGATGTCGCGGCGGTTCGTCGCATCGTCGACGTCGGACAGCTTCTCCTGCACCTCATCGAGTCTCTTGCGTGCCTGGGCGAGGGCAACGTCGCGATCGGAACGACCGGCCTCTGCCTCCTTGCGGAGCCGGGCCGCCGTGTCCCTCGCAATTTCGACCCGCCCGAGGGTGTCGCCAGCAAGGGTTGCGACCTGACGTGCAACGGCAGCGTGATGAGCGCGGCGCGTCCGCCTTCTCTGCTCCTCGACGAGACGTGCCTCTTCCGTGCGTGCGTGACGTTCGAGGGAGTCTGCCTTGCCGGAGATCACCGTGGAGCGTTCCTGTGCGATGCGGAGGGCGAGGCGTGCCTCGGTCTCCTCGGACCGAGCACCGATGGTCGTGTCGTGCAGGGAGAGTTTCTTGCCCTGAGCGGACTGAAGCTTCTGTTCGAGATCCTCCGGGGCCACGTCCTGTGCCTCGAGGTCCTTCTCAAGCCCAGCAAGTTCCTCACGCCTTTGATCCAGCTCCTGACCGATTCGATCGAGGCGTTGGGTGTTTCGTTCGACCTCGCCTCGGGAAGCGGTCAGTGACTGGCGGAGGACACCGAGCTGCGCGGTGGCAGCCGCCAGCTGTGCGTCGCGGGTGTGGAGTTCCGAGCTCGTTGCCGCGTACTTTCCCTCAATGTCGTCGAGGACCTCTTGTGCCTTCTCCACTGCGGCATTGGCCGTGGTGAGGTCCTTGGCGGCCGTCTCAGCCTCGGCCTGGGCCGTGCGAGCCGCGGCCTGACGAGCAAGGATCGATGCCTCTGTCACGGCACCACCGCGGGCGCTGTCCGGGCCGACGGAGTCTCCCTCGCGGGTCACGACCCTCGGTGCACCTTCTGCCACAAGCCTGCCAGCAAGCGTCAGATCCGCTGCCAGAATCGTTCCGGACAGAACCTCGTCCAGTCCCGGCCAGCCGCCCACGGCATCGGTAGCGAGAATCGCGTCATCCGTGCTGACGCCAACGCCATCCAGAGCCTGTCGCGCTCTTTCCTGCAGCTCCTCGTTCTTATTCGGCGTGCCACCGGCGATCGCGAGAACAACGCGCCCACCCTCACCGTCGCGCACGTAGCGGAGTGCGGAGATTGCGGAGTCAACACTCTCCGCCGTGAGGGCTCCCGCGAAGTCGCCGAGGGCGGCCTCGGCTGCGGCCTCCCAGCCGTCAGTCACTTCCAGTTCAGTGCGGAGCCAACCGGTGATGCCGTGAACATTCTCAAGTACCTGAGTTGAGCCGTCCTCCGGCTCAAGGGATAGCGTGAGGGTCTCGGCTCGTGTCCGTGACACGTCGAGGCGACCACGGGCCTCGGCCTGGTTGTTGCGCGCCTCGATGAGCGCGGCCTTCGCCTGGGCCACCTGCTCCGACAGCGCCTCGTGTTCCTTAGACAGCTCGTCGTTGCCACCGTCGTGAGCAACGATCGACTCCTCGGCGGAGGCCACCTTCGAACGAGCATCCTCTTCCCGTTGAAGGGCCGCGTCGCGTGCCGACTCCACACGTTCGCGCTCCTCTTCCAACGACTGGACCCGGCTGGTCGCGGTCACGATCCTGCCGCTCAGGCGGGCAGCATCCTCTCTCCTGTCCGCAATCGCACGTGACAGGGAGGAAATCTCGCGATCGAGTTCCTTTTCTTCGTTCTCCGCCTTCTCGCGGCGGGCAATGGTGGCCGTGAGTGTGCGTTCGGCCTCCTCAGCGCGGTGCTTGAGCTCAGTTTCCTCAGCGCGAACCGTTGCCGCACGGGCACGGATCTCCTCGGGGGATTCTCGCCGTTGGGTTTCCTGCTGGGCTGAGAGGGAGCGTGCCCTTTCCCCCGCGAGGTTGACGAGCGAGGAGAAGCGTTCTGCCTGGGTGGAGAGGCGCTGCCACGACTCGGTCAGGTCGGCGATAATCGGATTGGCCCTGGCCCGTTCCTCTTCGAGGAGGGCGACCTCCTCGCGAACCTCCTGGCGCTTTGTTGCGAGCTCGTCCCTGCGCGCCTTCAGTCGCGCCTCGTCCTCGACGGCGGCGCTCAGGCGTGCCTGAACCTGTGCGATGTCGTCGGCCAGGAGGCGTGCCTGAGCGTCACGCACGTCCGCCTGAATGATCTGTGCGCTGCGTGCGGCCTGGGCTTGGCGTGCGAGTGGGCCGAGCTGCCTGCGCAGTTCCGTTGTGAGGTCGGAGAGTCGGTTGAGGTTCCCCTCCATCGACTCCATCTTCCGCAGCGCCTTCTCTTTCCTGCGGCGATGCTTGAGAACGCCTGCGGCTTCCTCAATGAAGGAGCGTCGCTCCTCGGGGGTCGCTTGGAGGACGGAGTCGAGCCTGCCCTGCCCAACGATAACGTGCATTTCCTTGCCCATGCCGGTGTCGGACAGGAGCTCCTGAATATCGAGGAGACGGACGGGCGAACCGTTGATGGCGTACTCGGACCCACCGGAACGAAACAGGGTACGAGAGATCGTCACTTCCGTGTACGAGATCGGTAGCGCACCATCGGAGTTGTCGATCGTCAGCGACACTTCGGCGCGACCAAGGGCCGGCCTGTCAGCCGTGCCAGCAAAGATGACGTCCGCCATGGAGCCACCGCGCAGGGTCTTGGCTCCCTGCTCGCCCATGACCCACGAGAGTGCATCCACGACGTTTGACTTGCCGGAACCGTTGGGACCAACAACGCAGTTGATGCCCGGTTCGAAGGTCAGCGTTGTCGCGGTAGCAAAGGACTTGAAACCGCGAAGCGTCAGCTGTTTGAGGTGCACTGAATCAGTTTAGGACACATCGCCCACAATTCGGCACAGGAGCGGGGCAAACGTGCACGTGGGGCGAGCTGCCTCGCCCCACGCTGATGCATTGAATTATCAGAACCTGACCGGATTCACCCGATCAGTTCCACCGTTCAGTTTCACCTGACCGGTTCCGTGTTAGTTCTCCGGTGTCCTAGTCGAGTCCCGCCTCGATGGCGTCCGCGATCTTGTCGACACCGGCCCAGCACTTCGGGTCCTTCGTCGACACGACGACGGTCTCTCCCTGCTTGATGCCGAGGGCCATGATCGACATGATCGAGTCCGCTTCGGCATCGTTGATGAAGATCTCGCCGTCGTACTGGCCCGCGAGAGCCGCGACCTGAGCCGCGGGACGCGCATGCAGTCCGGCCTCGTCGGCAACAACGGCCTCGCGCTTGAAGACGCCGTCCGTGGTCTCCGATCCCGATTCTGGAGCAGGGGTCGTGTCGAGCTTGTCGATGAAGATGGCGGCGGCACCGGAGGCTGCTCCGGCCGCTGCCCACACATCGTCGCCCTGCTGGGCGGCGACCGCTGCCGCGATCGCACCCTCCAGGAACGGTGCATCCTCGAATACGACTTCGCGATCCTCGAGAGTTTCGAGAACGGCTTCGACCGTCATGGTTGCCGAACCAAGGTCCGTGAGGACCAGCACCGACAGCCCCTCGGAACGGAGGGAAGTGATGGCGTTCTCGATCTTCTCGTAGGAGGTTCCGATACTGCCATCGTCCAGCCCGCCCGCGGGCACGACCTTGACGTCAGCCGCCATCTGTCCCGCCAGCTCTGCCAGTCCCGATGCGATCTGATCGGAGTGGGAGACGAGGACGAGACCGACGGAGATGCTCACTTCTCTGCCGCCTTGGCCGCCTGTTCTAGAAGATATGCGCTCGAGGTGGCGCCGGGGTCGCGGTGACCGATGGAGCGCTCACCCAGGTAGGAGGCCCGACCCTTTGTTGCCTTGAGCGGACCGGTCGCGACGGCACCAGCCTGAGCGGCATCGGCGGCTGCGCGCAGGACTGCCTCGGGAGCGAGACCATCCTTCGCTGCCTTCTCGGCGGCGCGGACTGCGGGAGCCCACGCATCAACCATGGTCTTCTCGCCCTCATCGGCCTTGCCGCGGGCCTGGATGCCGGCGAGGCCAGCCTCGAGCATCGCCACAATGTCGCGAGGCCCGAGGTTCTCCGCCGTCACTTCCTTCGACGCACGCAGGAACGCGGTGCCGAGAAGAGGACCCGATGCGCCACCGACGGTGGACATGAGAGTGGTGGCAACCAGCTTGAGCACGTCACCCGAATTGGACACTTCGGCACTGGACAGCTTGGACTTCACGGCCGTGAATCCACGGTCGAGGTTCTCGCCATGATCGCCATCTCCGATGGCACGGTCCAACTCGATGAGCTCTTCGCGATGCTCCGAGACCATCTTCACACAACCTTCGATCCAGGCGATTGCCCAATCTTTACCAAGTGTCATGCTTACATTCCCTTTCGGTATGCCGCCGTCGAAACGGGGGCGTCGAACAGTTCAACCATCTCGTCATCCGCCTTCAGGAGGGTGATGGATGCTCCCTGCATCTCAAGGCTCGTGATGTAGGAGCCGACGAGGCTGCGGGAGATTTCTACATTGAGGTCAGCGAGGCGCTCCGCCACGTGGCCGTACATGATGTAAAGCTCGGAG
The DNA here is from genome assembly GCF_041440645.1 of Flaviflexus sp. Classification (GTDB taxonomy): domain Bacteria; phylum Actinomycetota; class Actinomycetes; order Actinomycetales; family Actinomycetaceae; genus Flaviflexus. The sequence goes on from NZ_JASDVN010000052.1 coordinate 9,602, forward strand.
ATCGGGGTGCCACCCATGCCGTTCACGAGAACAATGACCTTCTCGCCACCCTCGAGATCCAGGTCCTTGACGATCGGATCGAGGAGCTGATCGGTGATCTCGTCCGCGGAAGCCATGGGGATGCGGTGGCGTCCCGGCTCGCCGTGAATGCCGATGCCGATCTCGATCTCGTTCTCAGCGAGGTCGAACGAGGGCTTGCCCGCGTGCGGCACAGTACAAGCCGACAGAGCAACACCCATGGAACGGACGTTGTCGATCACGCGCTGTGCAACAGCCGTGACACCCTCGAGGTCGTCACCGCGTTCGGCGGCGGCGCCAGCGATCTTCTCAACAAGCATGGTGCCTGCCACGCCGCGACGACCCGCGGTGTAGAGCGAGTCCTCCACGGCCACGTCGTCGTTGACAACGACGGTCGCAACCCTGATGTCCTCAGCGTCGGCAAGCTCGGCCGCGGTCTCGAAGTTCAGGACGTCACCGGTGTAGTTCTTGACGATGTGGAGCACGCCAGCACCGCGATCGGCGAGCTGGGTTGCTGCGAGGATGGGATCCGGGGTCGGCGAGGTGAACACTGCACCCGGGACAGCAGCATCGAGCATACCGTATCCAACGAATCCGGCGTGCAACGGCTCGTGGCCGGAGCCACCCCCGGAGATGATGCCAACCTTGCCCTGGTCCTTGACCTCGGCGCGGGACACCACCATGGGTTCTTCTTGAAGTACGACGTGCTCAGCATGCGCCTGAGCAAATCCACGGACTGATTCGATCACAACATTGTGTGGATCATTGATGAGCTTTTTCACTGGGACTCCTTCGGCCAGATCATAGTGTTCCACCCCACACTATACGCTGAACAAACGACTTGAGCGACTAGTCTGGGAGCCTTTCTCAAAGGAATCTTGTCCCGAAATCACAGTTGAAAACCAGGATTCTGCCACCAGTGCTCTGATCTGCGCTTTAGCGGTGAGCGAAGCCCGGGCAGAAAGCAATCGACAAGGCAGGGACAGGTACCGACCGGCACGTGCAATCCGGATACTGAGCGACGAGTTCACAGGCGGCATTGAGCATCCTGGTCAGGCACGACACGGACTACCAGATCAAGCGGGGCATCAACCGATGAGAATGCCCGGCCGGCATTCAGAATCATCGAAGGCATGAATGCGGAGCTGCGAGGTGCGGGACTGTGGGTCGCTAGCAACAGCGTGGACGGTTGGACATATGCACGGCAGTTAAGCACGAGCTCGGCGGCTAAGCACAAGGGTGGGCGGTTAGGCAAAAGCGTGGGTCACTGAGGCATAAGTGTGGGGGCCGGTTGTGCCGGCCCCCACACTTCCACTGATGTCCCACACGCGGCTTGTTGGCCGTTGCTAGGAATTCTCTCCCCCAGAAGGGAACGCCTGATGGAGAGAAGAGTTGATTACTTGAACCATATCGCGATCTCGCGCTCTGCGGACTCGGGAGAGTCGGAGGAGTGCACGATGTTCTCAATCTGGCCGTTGCCCCAGTCGCGACCAAGATCGCCGCGGATTGTGCCGGGTGCTGCCATGGTCGGTTCGGTGGAGCCGGAGAGCGAACGAACGCCCTCAACGACGCGGCTACCTTCGATGACGGCGGCAACAACTGGACCAACGCTCATGTACTTCAGCAGGTCCGCGAAGAAAGGCTTCTCACGGTGCTCGCTGTAGTGCTCGGAAAGGATTTCTGTCGTCGCGGTCAGCATCTTGAGATCCGCAATGACGTATCCCTTGCGTTCGATGCGGGCGAGAACCTCACCTACGAGGTTGCGATGCACACCATCGGGCTTCACAAGAAGGAGTGTCTGTTCCATACCAGCCATTCTATTCGTCAGTTTTTGCATTATTTAGACTTAGGGCCCACCGCAATAGCGGAGGGCCACAAGTCAATCTAGTTGGAACTGCCGTCACCGGCAGGGTTTTCAGCAACCGAGTCGTGACGAGTTTCAGTCTCGGAGATCGCCTCTCCCGATGGGGTACCTTCGGCTGGCGCATCGCCTGCATGGAGGTTTTCTCGTTCCCACTCGGCCTGCTCGTAGCGTCGTAGGTCGCGTTCCCGGTCGAGTTTCGCTCCCCAGTAGATGGCGGCGATCCACAGGATGAGGAACGTGATGCCAACGACGAAGCCCTCAGGGAGCCAGATCGCGGTTGCGAGAACCACGGCCTGTGCGATGGAACCGAGGATGAGACCGACCTGAGGCTTTCTGCGAACCGCGATGGCGGCGATGAGGCAGAACAGCATGCCGATGCCGGTCACGGTCCAGATCACTCCCGGGCTCGCCACCCGAAGCCCGAAGGCCGCGACTCCCGCGAACAGGACGACGAGGATCTCGAGGATCAGCATCGTAAGCGTGAACTGGGCGAGTGCCGACCCCTTGGGAATCGGAGCAGTGAGCGGATTCGATCGTTTGTGTGCCACTAGATGCTCCTGGTCGCCTTACCGAACAGCTCGCGAACGCGGCTGGCCAGCTCGATCGAACCGATCGTGATGACCGCGGCAGCGGTCATCTCCTCACGGTTGGCGGCCTCGGCCAGCGACGCCGCCATGTCAACAGCCTCGAGCAGGTCGTACTCTTCGCGCACGCGCTCCTCGCCAAACACGTCTTCGGCGATCTCGCGCAGGTCCTCAACGGGAAGGGCACGGGGGTTGTCGAGATGGGTGACGACGATGGAGTCGAGAACGGGTTCGAGAACGCCGAGCATCTGCTCCACCTCCTTGTCCGCCATCGCGGCAAATACGCCAACGATGGGGCCGTGGAAGGTTTCTTTCAAGGCGGCGGCAGCCGCCTCAACACCGGCGGGGTTGTGCCCGCCATCTGCCACCACGGTGGGCGAGTTGCGGACCACCTCGAGGCGGCCCGGGGACTGGACGGACATGAGAGCGTGCTCGAGCACGGTTCCGTCGAGTGCCCCTCCCCCGAAGAACGCCTCGACCGCGCCGATGGCGAGGACGGCGTTCCTCGCCTGGTGGCGACCAAGCAGGGAGAAAGGTGTATCCGAGTAGGTGGCCGCTGGGGTCTGGACGGCAATGACCTGCCCGCCAACCCCGGGGGTGCGATCAAGAAGGTTCAGGTCCCTGGCCTCGAGCTCGAGGTGGGCGTGGTGGGAGGCGACTGCCTCCGCCAGGATCGGGAGCACCTCGGGATGCTGAATGGCGGAGATCACGGTGGCCCCATCCTTGATGATTCCCACCTTCTCTCGTGCGACCTCCTCGCGGGTGCTGCCGAGGTAGCGTGCGTGATCAACCTCGATGGTTGTCAGGACAGCGACATCCGCCTCGATGACGTTCGTGGCGTCCCACATGCCTCCCATGCCGACCTCGATGACCGCCACATCGACGGGAGCATCGGCGAAGGCCGCGTAGGCCATGACCGTGTACACCTCGAAGGTGGACATGACGGGACCGCCGCCTGCGAGCGACGCCTTGTCAACGAGTTCGATGGCGGGCTTGATCTGGTTCCACGTGTCGACCCAGGCGGCGCGGCTGATGATCTCGTCATCGATCGTGACCCGCTCCCTCATCGTGTGCATGTGGGGCGAGGTGTAACGCCCAACCCTCATGCCCTTCTCGGCAAGGAGGGCCGCGATCATGCGGGACGTCGAGGTCTTCCCGTTTGTGCCCGTGATGTGGATCGTGCGGTACGAGTTCTGCGGGTTACCGAGAATATCGAGGCAGTCGACGACGCGGGAGGTCGAGGGTTGCACGTCGTGCTCGGGGGCCCGGGAGTTGATCTCGGCAGCGATCTGCGCCATCTTCTCCTCGAGCCCGGCCTCCTCGGCCAGCTCCATGATCGGATCCGGTTCGCGAACGATCTCCGCGATCATCTCCGAATCACCGAGAAGTCCGGAGGCAGCGAGCTTCTGCACCGCGTCCTCGTACTCCCGGTCGGCCTGTTCCTCGGCGGCAATCACCGAGGCGTCGGTGAGCCCAAGCTCCTCCCGATCCTCGGGATCGGGAGTGAGCGGGCCATTATTCGTCTCTGTCACGCAATCTTCTCCGTCACGATGGCGAGTTCGCCCTCGTTGATGTCGATTTCTACTGCCAGGGTTTCCGCCTTGATGAGCTCAAGGTTCGACTCGACGGCGGCACGGTGTTGGGCCGGAACGGTCAGGGTCAACTTGATCCTGTCCGCCACGTGCAGACCGGTTGCCTTGCGGGTGTCCTGGATGGAGCGGATGAGGTCACGAGCGTAACCCTCAGCCTCGAGTTCCGCATCGAGTTCGGTGTCAAGAACGACGAACGAACCGGAGCTGAGGACCGTTGCGACGTCGCCGTCCTTCGCGTTCACCTGCGTGGTGAGCGTGAACTGGCCGGGTTCAAGGGTCACGGGCTCGTCGAGTTCCATCACCACGCTGTCGCCATCCTTGTGCCATGCACCAGACTTGGCGGCCTTGAACAGGGCGGAGGTGAGCTTGCGGAGGTCGCCGGGGAGCTCACGCGGCTGCACCGCGAGGGTCTCGGACACCTCGAGGCCGGAATCCGCGGCCTTCGTGATCAGAACGGTCTTGACGTTGACCTCGGACGCTACGAGATCCGCGAAGGGAGCGAGATCCAGGTTGGTCACGCACTCGAGGGTGCGTAGGGGCTGGCGAACGCGGAGCTTCTCCGCCTTGCGGAGCGAGTGAGCCGCGGACACGACGTCACGAACCTCGTCCATGACCTCGACCAGCTCGTCGTTCACCCAGGTGTCGGGGAGCTCGGGCCAGTCGGTCAGGTGCACGGAACGGCCTCCGGTGAGCCCGCGCCAGATCTCCTCGGCAACGAGTGGCGCGAGGGGCGCAATGACCTTGGTCAGGGTCTCGAGGCAGGTGTAGAGCGTGTCGAACGCACCCTGGTCCTCGTTCCAGAACCGGTCACGCGAGGTACGCACGTACCAGTTGGTGAGCAGGTCAAGGAACAGGCGGACGCGTTCGGTGGCAGCGGCAATCTCGTACTTCTCGAGATCGGCGCGCACAGCGTCGGCGAGGGACTTGGTCGAGGCAAGCAGGTACTTGTCCATGACATCCAGGCCGTCCGTGTCGGTCACGAGCTTTGCCTCGTAGCCCGCGCCCTTATTGCAGGTGCCGGCATAGAGAGCAAAGAAGTAGTACGTGTTCCACAGGGGTAGGAGCACCTGACGGACCGTGGAACGCAGGCCCTCCTCGGTGACGATGAGGTTGCCGCCGCGCACGATCGGGGACGCCATAAGGAACCAGCGCATCGCATCCGAACCGACCTCGTCGAACATCTCGTAGACATCCGGGTAGTTGCGGAGCGACTTGCTCATCTTCTGGCCGTCGTTACCGAGGACGATGCCGTGGGACACGGACGTGCGGAATGCGGGCTTGTCGAACAGGGCGGTTGCCAGCACGTGCAGCGTGTAGAACCAGCCGCGGGTCTGACCGATGTACTCGACGATGAAGTCACCCGGGTAGTGGTTCTCGAACCAGTCCTGGTTCTCAAACGGGTAGTGCACCTGAGCAAACGGCATCGAACCGGAATCGAACCAAACATCGAGGATGTCGGGGATGCGGCGCATGACAGACTTGCCGGTCGGATCATCCGGGTTCGGGCGGGTCAGCTCATCAATGTAGGGGCGGTGCAGGTTCGGTTCCCCATCGGGACCGACCGGGAGGCGACCGAAGTCCTTCTCCAGTTCGGCAAGCGAACCGTACACGTCGGTCCTCGGGTAGCTCGGATCGTCCGATACCCAGACCGGGATGGGGCTGCCCCAGTAGCGGTTGCGGGAGATCGACCAGTCGCGAGCGCCAGCAAGCCAGTTACCGAAGATGCCATCCTTGATGTGCTCCGGAACCCAGGAGATGTCCTGGTTGAGCTCAACCATGCGGTCACGGAACGCGGTCACGCGGATGAACCAGCTGGTGACTGCCTTGTAGATGAGGGGCTTGCGGCAACGCCAGCAGTGCGGGTAGGAGTGCACGTACGATGCCTGACGCACGAGAACCGGACGGTCCTCACCGCGGCCCTCGAGCGGGCCCGTGAGGTCACGCAGGTCGCGGATGATCGGCATGTTCGCGTCGAACACCTGCATGCCTTCGTAGTCCGGCACCACGGAGGTGAACTCGCCGCGGTCGTTGACGGGAACGACGGGCTTGATGCCGGCATCGTTGCACGCGAACATGTCGTCCTCACCAAAGGCGGGAGCCATGTGCACGAGACCGGTACCGTCCTCGACGGTCACGAAGTCGGCGTTGAGGATCTGGAAGGCATTCGGGCCGGGGGCTTCGCCCTCGGCACTGTTCGCGAAGTAGTCAAAGATCGGGGTGTACTTGCGGCCGAGCAGGTCGCTGCCCTTGAGGCGCTGGGTGACCTCGGGTTCCTCACCAAGTTCCTTCGCGTAGGAGGTAACGAGAGCCTCGGCGAGCACAACCTTCTCGCCAGCGAGCTCGCCCTCGGAGGGCCGCACCACGACGTAGTCGATGTCGGGGCCGGCAGCGATCGCGAGGTTCGAGGGCAGTGTCCACGGTGTCGTGGTCCAGATCAGGGCGAGTTCACCGGTCTCGAGGCGCACGCCCACGGTCACGGTCTGGTCCTGACGATCCTGGTAGGTATCGTCGTCCATCTTCAGCTCGTGGTTGGACAGCGGGGTCTCGTCGTTCCAGCAGTAGGGCAGAACACGGTAGCCCTCGTAGGCGAGTCCCTTGTCGTACAGGGTCTTGAACGCCCAGATCACCGACTCCATGTAGGGGGTGTCGAGGGTCTTGTAGTCGTTCTCGAAGTCCACCCAGCGTGCCTGGCGGGTCACGTAGGCTTGCCACTCGTTCGTGTAGCGCAGCACCGAGGAGCGACATTCGGCATTGAACTTATCAATGCCCATCTCCAAGATCTCTTCCTTGGTTTCAATGCCGAGAAGGCGCTGTGCCTCGAGTTCCGCGGGGAGGCCGTGGGTGTCCCACCCGAAGCGGCGCTCAACCTTGCGACCGATCTGGGTCTGGAAGCGACCGACGAGGTCCTTGACGTAGCCGGTCAGGAGGTGACCGTAGTGGGGCATGCCGTTAGCAAAGGGCGGGCCGTCGTAGAAGACGAACTCGTTGGAACCGTTCCCTCCCTCTTCACGGTTATCAATGGAGGCCTGGAAAGTCCCGTCCTGCTTCCAGTAAGCAAGGGTGTCTTCTTCCAGCTTCGGGAAATTCGGTGACGCTACGACTTCACCCTCGCGGTGCAGTGGGTAACGTACGGACTTAGTCATGAACTGCCATCTCCTACTCGACATGAGCCGGGACGAGCGGATCGGTTTCGATCCTCCCGCGGTACCACCCCGCTTGCCGCTGTGCGGCCACTTCATTAGGAGACGATGACGGGTCCAACCGTCCGGTTCTACTGGGCACGATCCCGATAAGGAAAGCCGTTCTTCCGGATGCTCGCCGGTGATATCCCTGTGCGGGCCGGGTCATAGCAATCTGTAGCTTACACGCTGTTGACCGTTTAGTACCAGATGGGTAACCCCACGGCGACTGTGCACCTCAGCACCCACGAAGCACGCAGGGACCTAGGCATGCAGAGACCAATGAGCTACAGGGGCCAATGAGCCACTGACCGTCATACGCGGCGAACACACGCGGCATGCATTCTTGTCGAAGTCAGGCATCCGCAACTCTCGCGGAAACGTGCGAGCAGTTGTGCATCTTCCAGGACGGGTGCGCGACCTTCGGCTGTGACAGACTGTAGTGGTGATCACCATCGTGCAGATATCCAAGCCCATCAAACCAGTGCCCGGCAGGGCCGTCACCCGGCTCTCCGAACTCGTTGCGGCCGCCACCGAGGAGATCTGCGGCGACTCACTTATCGTGTCAACTCCAGAGCGCTACGCCTCTTTCCTCTTAACTCCCGGGAAGACCCACAAGATCGTGTACTTGCTTGCCGTTGAGGGCGAGCTGAGCGCGCGGGTCACGTCCGCCTACGGTTTCCCTCTCGTGGCGGGTTCTCCCGATGGGGTTGCCCTGTGGGAGAACTGGTTGAGCAAGCACCCCACCTCGATCACTCCCGAGGCGCCCTGGGACAACAGGGTGCTGGGATCGTGCGAGGTCACGGTCCCGATGAAGGAGAACCTGGACAGCGCGTACGTTGATTTCCAATCGCTCGAGCAAGATGCCGACGTGTTGGCTCCGCTGTGGGAGGTAGCCCAGCACATCCTCCAGGTCGAGGGGCGAACAAAGGTGGGATCGTGGACCGACAACCCACTTGGCGATGAGCTGTCCGCACCCTCCTCCACTCTCTCCTTCAACCACACCCACATCTCCCACTTCCTGGCCGATGCTGGCTTCGAGGTGAACCAGAACGAGCAGTGCATCCGCCTCGACCTACCCGTGGCAGAGGAGACCTTGAACTCCAAGGAAGCCGAAGCCAAGCAGAAGGCCGAGGGCTACCGCTTCATCTCGTGGGAGGGTCCCACCCCTCCGCAGTACCTCGAGAAGTACGTCAATCTCATCAACGCCTTCCACGCCGACATCCCCACCGTTGGCCTCATCTCGAACGAGATGGAGGTCGATGTTGGTCGGCTGACGCTGGCCGAAAGCAATGACGTGAAGCGCGGGACCTTGCAGGTCGTGACCGCGGCAGAGCACATCGAGACGGGTGATCTCGTGGGATACACGAAGTACGACCTGTACCGGGATTCTGTCATGGCGGTGCAGGAGGACACCCTCGTTCTCAAGGACCACAGGGGCCACCGCCTTGGCCTGCTTGTCAAGATCGAGAACCTCCGCTACCTCCAGGAGCACTACCGGGATCGCACCATCGCACAGACCTGGAACGCCGGCGAGAACGATTGGATGATCGCCATCAACGGCCAGCTTGGCTACCAGCCCTACATCGCCTCCGGCCAGTGGCAGATCGAACTGAAGCACTGATCTCTTTCGTCACTGTTTCACCCTTTCGCCACTGTTTCACCCTGCCTTCCTGGCGCTATCCGACACCAATGAGTGTTTCTGTGTCGGATGTGAAGTATCTGATGTCAAAGGAACAGCATCTCCGCACTCTTGCAAACCCTTCTCAAAGGGGCAGGGACTATATCTTTCGCTGAAGTGCCGACGTAAGATCGGGGCGGAGGTACACGTGAGTCACGATCATTCCCACGCCACGGCGCATACGAATCGAACCAGGCTGATCATCGCCTTTTCAGTCACCGCCACGATTCTCGTTGCCGAGGTGATTGGAGCTTGGTGGACGGGAAGCCTCTCGCTCCTTGCTGACGCCGGCCATATGTTGACGGATGCTGGTGGCTTGCTCATGGCGCTGGTCGCCACCCACCTCACGCTTCGTCCCGCCGTCAAGCAGCGCACCTGGGGTATGAGGCGAGCCGAGGTACTCGCCGCTGGCATCCAAGCCACGATCCTGTTCGGTGTTGGCATCTTCGCGATCGTCGAGGGCATCAGAAGGCTCATGAACCCCGGCGAGGTGCACGGAAGCGGGCTCCTGATCTTCGGCATTGTTGGCCTTGCCGGCAACGTCATCTCCCTTGCCGTCCTGTCGGGAGGCAGAGGATCGAACTTGAACATGAGGGCTGCGTTCCTTGAGGTCGTGAACGACGCCCTCGGATCCGTCGCTGTGATCGTGTCCGCCATCATCATTCAGACAACGGGCTGGGTGCAGGCGGATGCCATCGCCGGCATGATAATCGCCATCCTCATCATTCCCCGCGCCATCATCATTCTTCGCGAGTCCGGCTCGATCCTTCTCGAATCCACACCCAAGGGCCTTGATCTCGACGAGGTGCGTGAACACATGCTGGGGTTGCCTCACGTGTTGGCGGTGCACGACCTGCACGCCTCGCAGATCTCAACTGGGTTCCCAACTCTGTCTGCTCACGTCGTTCTGGATGACTCGTGCTTCGAGGACAATCACGCTCCCCAGATCCTTGATTCGCTCCAGACCTGCGTGAAGAAGCACTTCCCGATCAGCATCGAACACACGACGTTCCAGTTGGAGCCGGCCTCGCACCCGCGCCACGAGTTCCCCACTCACAGCTAACGCAGGATTCTGTTTCAGCGAGCCTGGTCACCATTTCTTAACCTGCTGGCAAGGCGACTCACCTTGAACCGTGGTTCTGAGGAAACCTCTGGTCAATAGGTTGAACATGTGCGTATTGCAGTGTTTACCGAAGTGTTCGCTCCGAAGATCGATGGAATTGTCACCCGGTTGACCAACACAGTCACCGAACTTTCCAACCTCGGTCACGATGTTTGCGTGATCGCACCCGGCCCCGGCCCCGACAACTACAACGGGATCCCCGTCTTCCGCCTCCCTTCGGCACCGTTCAAGCCCTGGTACCCGGAGGTCCGCGTCGGCATGCCGACCTTCGGCGTGAACGCTCAGATCAATAGGTTCCGTCCCGACATCATTCACGCAGTCAACCCGGTTGCTGCGGCCGCCTGGGGCATTGTGCTCTCTCGCACCCAGAAGCTTCCCCTACTTGCCTCCTACCACACGGCCCTCCCCCAGTACACGGAGGACTTCGGCCTTCCCGTGCTGAGGAAGCCATCGGAGGCGTGGATTCGTCAGCTCCACAACCGTGCCGATGTCAACCTGTGCCCCTCGCTGCCGATGGTGGAAGAGGCTCGCGCGCTCGGCATTCAAAGGGTGGGCCTGTGGCCCAAGGCCGTTGACACCATCAAGTACCAGTCGACCAAGTACTCGGCCGCCATGAGGGAGCGCCTCACGGGTGGCAACCCCTCCGACCCGCTCATGCTCTACGTCGGTCGCGTCTCCGCGGAAAAGAACCTGCTCTCTCTTCGCCCCCTGCTTGATCGCCTCCCCGGTGTTCGCCTCGCCTTCGTTGGCTCCGGTCCGTTCGAGAGCGAACTGAATAAGGCCTTCGCGGGAACCAAGACCGTGTTCACCGGCTACCTCCACGGCGAGGATCTCGCGGCGGCCTTCGCCTCAGCCGACGTGTTTGCCTTCCCCTCCCTCACGGACACTCTCGGTAACGTCGCCTTCGAGGCCATGGCATCCGGCACCCCGGTCGTGGGCGCCAACGCCGGCGGCATCCCCGACATCATCAACGAGGGCGAGAACGGTTTCCTTGTTAATCCGGCAGATACGGACTTGTTTGCTGATCGGATCAACCAGATCCTCACCCGCCCGGATCTCGCGGCGTCTCTCACCGCGGGCGCCCTAGCTTCGGCCCGTGGCCGGTCGTGGCGGGCCGCCACCATAACCGTGGTCGACTCCTACCAGGAGGCCGCGTGGCGTTCGCACTACCGCAGGGGCACTGCACTCCCCGCGGGTTGCGAGCTCCCGGCAACCGCCTAACCAACAACCGGCGACTGCCCCTCGGCACCTAAAAACGTCAGAAAAACTGTCCGAACCAGTTCTTAGACTGAAGGCGCGGTCAAACAACCCACCGAAACTGTTGTTTTTCTCCTTTCGTTTGTTGTGATTCGGTTGGTAGCAGGTCACTCGAGTCTGCCCCGCCGCGTTCCCAGGCGGGGCAGACTCACGCTTACCCCAAGGACGACCATGCAGGCACCACAAGAACTCTGGTCTTGAACCTCGGGTTAGCGGATCTAAAGTCGAGTAACTACCCGGTGAACAAGGATCACGAACGCTCGTTGCTAACCACAGACTCCCCCTGCCCACCACAGACTCTCGGTTCTCCAAAATCTAGAGATTTCTGTCCGAGGCCCCCTCTAGTGTGTAGACATGGTCAGAGGCCACTGCGGTTGATGTTCATGATTGTTTCGTTCCTTTCAAGCTGACCCTTTGGGTTGGTAACAGAATCTGTCCCGCCACATGTGTGGCGGGACAGATTCTGTTCTAGGTAGCCATCTCACCGAGTTACCGGATTGTTTGCTCGCTCGGTTACCTGATGACCTAATCCGATGCCTTCTCTTCGCTCTCTCGAGCGTGCTGCAGCATGCGCTGGACCAGATCCTGGTAGTGGTCGGTATCGGCCGACTGCACGTAGGCGGAGGAGAGCCTGAGCGGATCCCCGTGGAAGTAGTACTCGTAGAGTCCCTGACGGCCTGCGAAGGATGAAACTGAGGCATCGAATCCGAGATTGAAGAGATGGACTCGTTCGTGACCGGGAAGGGTCCTGCCCTGAAGATACTTGTCGACGTCCCCTGCCATCTCCCCCGTCATGTCACCCTCGTATGGCAGGGCGGTGAGGCCTGAGGCACCGAACTTGCGCACCATCTCCCCGAGCTTGGGGAAGAAGCGGGGATACCAGTTGCGAATAGCGATGAGGGGCGCGACATCGGGCTGGAAGAACCCGTACTCGTTCACGAACCCATCGATCTCTGCGGCGCGAAGGGCGGACTTTCCGAACTGGACTGCCGCGAGCGCCTGAGCAATGTCGTCCTGGATGTGCCCGTACGCGTCGATGCCAATGGCCTTGGACAGCTCGATGAGAAGCCCGGCATAGAACTCGGTCTTGACCGTGGTGCGGGTGACGGACTGGTGCGCCATGAGAGCAGTCGCTCCCGTGGCGGTGAACATGACGTTGGACTTCCGTGGGTGTCCGAGCAGGAAGACCCGATCCCACGGAACTTTAACGTTGTCGAAGATGCAGACGGTGTCGATCTCTTCGAAACGGGTCGCGAGGGGCTCCTCGTGCTCGCTTGCTCCCTGGTGAAGGAGCCTGCGCCCCAGGAGCTTGAGGCCCTCGATGTCGGACGGAACCGCGAAGGCGAACGAGTACGGCATGTCATCCACGCCGTCACGGAGCACCGTCTGCGGCATGACCAGGATCTCGTTGGTAATCGGGGCGTTGGTTGCGACCATGCGGGCACCCGAAACCGTGATCCCATCATCGTCTTGAGCGACGATGCGGAGGGTGGAGTCGCCACCCGCCTGCTCAGTGGCAGAGACTGCGCGGTTCGTTTGTGGGGAGCCGACCGTTGCGGTGAGGAGCAGATCGTTCTCCTTCACCCAGCTCACGTAGTTGCGGATGTTCTTCTCGAACTGGGGGTCGGCCTCACCGAACCAGGACCCCGCCTCCGCGAGGGCCATCAGGCCCGCGTTGAGGTAGTCGCCCGTCCTGCCCAGCATGCCGCCGGAGTACTCGGCCCAGGTGCGGGCGGCGATCCTGCGACGCACGAGATCCTCCGCCGATCTCGGAACGAGGAAGGACATGGCGTGGCGGGTGCCGTTCTCCTCGAAGGTCAGTTGGTCCGCATGCTCCCCCACCTGCATGTCATACAGATCGGAGTAGGAGGAAATGATCCCCGAGAACGCGGGATGGTCAACAACGGAATCAACCCTGCCATCCAGGTACACCATGGGAGACATGCTCCGCAGGGAATCAACGTATGCTTCGCCGTTTCTTGCCGTCATCAAACCCTCACATCAAGTGTTCGCGACCGAGAACGGTCTCGGAGATCTCGGTGAATCGCGAACCATTAAAACCAAGCGGATCGCCCCTGCGGGACCCGAAGGACTGCACCTCACCTAAGACCAGCGTGTGATCGCCACCGTCGTAGTTCGCCCACGGGGTGCATTCAAACCAGGCCAGGGAACCAGCGAGTCTCGGCACAAGCTCCCCCTCGAGCCACTGGGGAGAGTCGTTGCGCTTGCCAGCAAAGTGCTGAGCCACATCCAACTGCGAAGACCCGAGCACGTTGACCGCGAACGGGCGATCGAGAAGAGCGTCGTGGGAGGACGACGTGCGCTGAATCGACACGAGGAGAAGCGCGGGATCAAAGGACACCGATGTGTAGGAGTTGACGGTGATGCCGCGGCGGACACCATCCGCCTCAAAAGTCACAACACAAACACCGGTCGGGAACCGCGAAAAGGCGGTTCTCAGCTTCTGCACCTCGGCTGGTTCCGGCAGTGGCCTCGGCTCGCTCCGCTCACCCAGCTGCTCAATAAACTTGTCCATCTACTCCACTTCCTCCCACAGAACAGTGTCAGGCCTCGCCAACCCTGGCAAGGCCTGACCGCTACAAGCGAACGATGCTAGCTATTGCGAGCCACGAGCGTGTTCGACGCCTGCGCAACGGGACGAATGATCAGCGAATCAATGTTGACGTGATCGGGAAGCTCCAGGGTCCACATGATCGCCTCAGCAATGTCGTCGCCCACGAGAGGCTCATCGACACCCGCGTACACGTTCTCGGCGGCCTCCTCCGACCCCAGGCGGTTGAGGGAGAACTCTTCGGTCTTGACCATGCCGGGACCGATCTCGATGATCCGGATCGGCTCACCCACAAGCTCCAGCCGCATCGTGTTCGGAAGCATGCGCTCAGCGTGCTTCGCGGCCGTGTACCCGGCACCACCCGGGTAGGTGCCGTGAGCCGCCGTGGACGTGAGGAACACGTACGAGCCCTTACCGTGCTCGCGGAAGATCGGGAGAACAGCCTGCGTGATGCGGAGGGTGCCCAGCACGTTCATGTCGTACATGGCCTGCCAATCCTCGATCTTGCCATCCTCAACCTTATCGGCGCCGCGAGCGCCACCCGCGTTGTTGACGAGAGCGTCGATGCCGAACTCGCGCGCGCGATCGGCGAGCCGCGCAACGTCCTCATCCTTCGTCAGATCCGCGGTGATCCACTCACACCCTGTCTCCTCAGCAAGGGCAACCAGGCGCTCCTCACGCCTCGCAGTTGCCAGCACCTCCCATCCGGCGCTGCGTGCCCTGCGAACGGTTGCTGCTCCAATTCCGGTCGATGCTCCAGTGACAAGTACTTTTCTGCTCATACCGTTAAGTCTCCCAATAACTCCTCGGATAAGCTAGCGACATGATTGGATTTTTGGGATCTGGCAACATGGCACGCGCGATTGTCGCGGGGCTCGTCAACACGGGTTACGACCCGGCAGAGATCGTGGTGTCCGCGAGGGACCCGCGTAATGCTGAGAAGCTCGCGCAGTCAGAGGGAGTGGACTTTGCTCGCTCGAACGAGGAACTGATCGACATGATCGGCCCCGACGGCACCCTCGTCATCGCCGTCAAGCCCCACATGATCAAGGGCATTTTGGAACCCCTCCACGACGCACTCTCAGAAACCTCGATCCTCGTCGTCTCCATCGCCGCGGGCACCACCCTCGCCACCCTCGAGTCTCTCCTCCCCCAGGGCCAGGCCATCGTCCGCGTCATGCCGAACGTCAACTCGACCATTGGTGCTGGCATGAGCGGGATCTGCGGCAACGACCAGGTGGACGAAACCCAGCTCGATTCGGTGTTCGCCATGTTTGATGCAGTCGGCGAGGTCGCCCACATCGCGGAAAAAGACTTCCCTGTCTTCAGTGCGCTCGCGGGGTGCTCACCGGCGTGGACATTCGAGTACATCGAGGCACTCGCTCGCGGCGGTGTCGCCAACGGTCTGCCAAAGTCGCAGGCGGTCCGCATTGCTGCCCAGGCCGTGCTCGGCTCCGCACAGATGGTGCTCGCCAAGGCCGGCGACGGCCTCTCCCCCAACAATCTCCGCGACACTGTCTCCTCCCCCGGCGGCACCACGATAGCGGGCCTGATCGCCATGGAGGACGCCGGCTTCAGCCCCGCGGTCGTCCGCGGCGTCCAGGCAGCAGTCGACCGCGACAACGCTATCCAGCAGGGAAAGTAAGACGACGCGGTCGACCAGGCAACGCCACCCACTCCGGGCATGCTTCTGATCACCACAAGCATGAGATAACAGAACTGCTCCCCGAACAGAAGTCCGGGGAGCAGTCCTTTCTGATCCCGCCAAATGGTTCATGGGGCGCATGCAATGAGTTGTGCGATAGGTGCGCACGTGCGTGTGCGGATGCGGGACCGGGTGAGCAAGCCGCTTGAGTGACCAGCTTGCCGTGATTTTTCTCAGCCCTTCATGGAGACGCCCTCGCGCCAGTAACCCATGAAGGCGACCTGGGAGCGGTCGACACCGATTTCGTTGACGAGGAAGCGGCGGAGCTGCTTGACGACACCGCTCTCGCCCGCGATCCAGTAGTAGGTGCCGTGGACGGGTGCGGAGATGTCGCTGACGCATTCCCCAGCGGACGAGTATGCGGGGGTCTCCCACACGAGATCGTCCTCGGCGCGGTCGGGTGACACGGCGGAGATCCTCGCATCGTCGGACACGTCCCAACCGAGCGCGGGGGCGAGCCTGGATCCGTGGAGCGCTCCCTCGCGCGGGAGCCACGTGACTCCGTGGTGGGGTGCCGCGTCGATCGTCACGCAGTCCTGGTTCGTGGGCACCTCGATGTAGGCGGTGCAGGGAACGGTCGACTGCTCCTTGGCGAGGTCCTCGAGGATGCGGGCGATGGCTGGGGCGGCTGTTTCGTCCCCGAGGAGCACGATCCTGTCAGCATCACCGCTGTTGAACTCGATGCCGCCGGAGGCAGCCCCATCGCGGGGCGCGATGATGACGATCTCATCGGACACGGCAGCATTCTTGGCCCACTGGGCGGCCGGGCCGCTGACGCCATCCATCTCGTGCATGACGAAATCAACCGAGATCCTCGTCTGATCGTTCTTCCGGTCGAGATACCTCATGGAGTAGGTACGCATGACCCCACGCTCGTTCTCGGGGATCTCCAGCCACTCCCTGTACCAGTTCTCACCATCGGCAATGACGGGGAGGGAACCGGAGGTCGGGAAGATCAGCTTGATGCGCTGATCGAAGCAGGAGCCCGTGACCAGGCTGTCCAGGTCCGGACCGGTGAAGACGATGCGGCGGAAGTTGGGTGACAGGTCGGCAATGTCATCAACGAACGCGCGGATGGGACCGAATGTAGCCATCGTCCCTACCTTTCTGAGTGGTGGCGGCCCACCGGCATGACCAGCGGGGTGTGGGACACGGGATCGGGGTGCACCTGGCAGCGGATCCCAAAGACTTCTTTCATGTTCTCCGGGGTCACAACCTCATCTGGGGCGCCCTGGCAGTAGATGGCACCGTCCTTCATTCCCACCAGGTAATCGGAGTACCGCGCCGCCAAATTGATGTCGTGGAGGACCATGACGATCGTGGTGTTGGATTCCTGGTTGAGGTCGGTCAGGAGGTCAAGAATCTCGAGCTGGTTCGCGAGGTCAAGGTAGGTGGTCGGCTCGTCCAGCATGAGGATGTCGGTTTCCTGCGCGAGTGCCATGGCGATCCACACGCGCTGGCGTTGACCACCGGACAGTTCGTCGACCGGTCGCTCCGCCAGATCCGTTGCGTGCGTGGATTCGAGGGACTTCGCCACGACCTCGTAGTCGCGTGGCGACCAGCGTCCCAGCATGCCCTGGTGGGGGTGGCGGCCGCGACCAACGAGATCGGTCACGACGATGCCTTCGGGAGCGACCGGGGACTGCGGGAGCAGGCCAAGGATCTTTGCCAGCTCCTTTGAGGGGCGCGAGGCAAGCGGCGTGCCATCGAGCAACACCTCGCCCGAGATGGGCTTGAGGAGGCGGGACATGGCACGCAGGAGGGTGGACTTGCCGCACCCGTTGGGTCCAATGATCGAGGTGATCTTGTTTTCGGGAACGTGCAGCTCCATCCCGTCAATGACGGTGCGTTCGCCGTACCCGAGGGAGATGTTGCGGGCTTCGAGGGTATGTTGCGTCATAGTGCTCCTCTGCGGTTGGATCGAGCGAGTAGGTAGATGAGGAACGGAGCGCCCAGGGCTCCCGTGAGTACGCCGACCGGGTAGCGGGTGCCCAGGAAGTACTGGCTGACGAGATCGGCCGTGAGGATCACGAGGGCACCGACCGCCGCCGAGGGGATCATCAGGTTACCGCCGGGGCCGACGATGCGGGCGGCGATCGGTCCTGACACGAAGGCAACGAAGGCGATCGGGCCGCAGGCTGAGGTGGCAACGGCAATGAGGATGACAGCGCAGACGATCATGACGATGCGGGTGGTGTTGACCTTGACCCCGAGACCCTTGGCAGTCTCGTCCCCGAGCCTCAGGACGTTCAAGCTTCGGCAAAAGGTCAGCATGATCGGGATGAGGAGGACGACGGTGAGGGCAAGCGGTGTCGTGCGCTCCCAGGTGGCTCCGTTGAGGGAACCGGTCAGCCAACGCGTTGCCGTGGGCAAGTCCCACGTGCTGGCCTGAGACAGCGCGTACGTCACGACCGACTGCAGGAGAGCCGCAAAACCAATTCCAATGAGGATGAGCCGCGTGCCAGCAAACCCGCCCTTGTATGACAGCAGGTAGATGAGGAGCGCAACAGTAAGGGAGGTGACGAGAGCGAGAACCGATACCTGGCTCTGCCCCATGCCGAATACGACGATGCCGATGGCACCGGCTGCGGAAGCTCCCGAGGAGATGCCGATGATGTCCGGGGAGGCGAGCTGGTTGCGGAGCATCGTTTGGAAGGTCACGCCAGCAGCGCCGAAGGCGATGCCGGCGAGCAGACCCATCGTTGCCCGCGGAAGGCGGAGAACACCGACCGTGAAGCTCGCACCTGGCACATCCTCGCCGCGAATGACGGCCAGTACCTCAGAAGGTGAGTACACCGTCTCGCCCCACATGAGGCTCACGGCAAACACAACGGCCACGAGCGCAATGAGAATGGACGTAATGATGGTGCGGCGGAGGATCCTACCCTTGCGTGCGTCGCGCAGACCCTGAGCCTGGGCGGACATGGTCGCGCCGGTCTTCTTGGGCTTCATCTCAGCGCGAGTGGCAGCGTACTTCTGGGGACTATCCGCCTGGAGCAGGGATCGGGACTGCGTCTTTCCTTGGGCCTTGTCGTGCGAGGAGGCCTGTGCACCAGTGTCCGTGCGGAGGAAGGCTTTCACAGTTCACGCACCTTCTGCCTGCGCACGATCCAGATGAAGAAGGGTGCGCCAATGAACGGCATGATGATGCCGACCGCGATCTCGCTTCCGTCCACGAGGACACGACCGAGGGTGTCGGCAAAGAGAATGAGGACGGCTCCGGCCAGGGCCGAGAGCGGTAGCAACCACCGGTGGTCCGTTCCCACGAGGAGGCGGCACAGGTGCGGAACAACGAGACCAACGAAACCGATGGGGCCAGCCAGAGCAGTTGCGACACCGCAGAGAATGACGGCACCGATTGAGGACACGATTCGAGTGCGCATGACGTTCTCACCCAGTCCCGTTGCCAGCTCGTCGCCAAGTGCAAGGGCGTTCATGCCCCTCGCGCTGAAAAGGCAGATGAGGGCACCGACGATGAGGAACGGGGCCGCCAGGCTCAGTCTCTCCCACGTGACCCCGCTGATTCCGCCGATCTGCCAGTGCCGGAAGCTGTCCATGACATCGATCCGGGGCAGCAGGACCGCAGATACCATGGCCGTCAGTGCCGCGGAGGTGGCGGCACCCGCGAGCGCCAGCTTCAGCGGCGTCGCTCCCCCACGACCCAGCGAGCCCACGACGTAGACGAAGGTGGCTACGGCGGCGGATCCGATAACCGCGAGCACCATGACCGTCACGGGGTTTGTGACGCCGAAGAAGGTCATGCCCGTGACGACGGCAAGCGATGCTCCCGCGAGGATGCCGAAGATCCCGGGATCGGCGAGTGGGTTGCGAGTGACCGCCTGCATCGTCGTTCCCGACATGGCGAGGGCCGCGCCAATGATGACACCGAGAACGGTGCGCGGGATGCGGGCATAGGCGGCCGCCTACTCCCCCGTTTCGGTCTTGCCCTGAAGTGCCGCGAAGGCATCGGAGACCGAGATGCTGCGGACTCCAAACATGATCGAGCACAGGCAGGCCAGAACAAGGAGGCCAACGAGGACGATCAGAGTTGTTTGGCGTGACCACCGGTACCGAGGCTTCTCGGTACCGGCAGGCGCCTGAACGGTTGCGCTCATGGACTAGTTGAGGGCTTCCTCAAAGAGAGCGAAGTAGTCATCGATGCCCCACGCGATGGAAAGCGGTGAGGAGTTGGCCGCGGCAGCGAGCGGGCCGTTACCGAGGAATACGACGTTGCCGTTCGCGATGGCGGGGATGCGAGAGAGAAGCGGGTCGTTCTGCCACGCCTCCAGGCTCGCCTGGTTCTCGGCATCATCGTCGGAGCCGTAGGTGATGAAGAAGTCGACGTCCTCGAACGCCTCGGGGTTCTCGGCAGAGACCTCGATGTAGAACGTCTCGGCGTCCGCGTTCTCCTTGAGGATGCTTGCGGTGTCGAAGCCGTTATCGAGCAGGAAGCTCTGGCGCGGGTCGAGTTCGGTGTAGACACCGATCTTCGACATGTCGGAGTTGTCGATGAAGGCAAACACGGGCTTCGTGCCGCGCAGGGACTCGTGGTTATCGAGGGCCGCTTCGATCTCGCCGTGCAGCTCCTCGATGAGGGCCTCACCCTCCTCGGCCTTACCAAGGGCGGTCGAGTTGATCTCGATCATTTCCTCAAGAGAAGTGCCCCACGCCAGGTCCGGGTACGCAACGGTCGGAGCGATCTGGCTCAGCATGTCGTAGTCCTCCTGCGTCAGACCGGAGTAGGCCGCAAGGATGACGTCGGGGTTCGTGTCGGCGATAGTGTCGAACGGAATGGAGTCCGTGGCGTCGAACAGGACGGGGGTCTCGCCACCGAGTTCGGTCAGGGCGTCCTCGACCCAGGGCAGCATGCCGTTGTCGTCATCGTCGCCCCAGGTCACCTTCTCCATGCCAACCGGCACGATGCCGAGGGCAAGGGGGACCTCGTGGTTATTCCAGGCGATGGTGGCGACACGGACCGGCTCTTCTTCGATGATGGTCTCGCCAAAGGCATGCTCAATCGTCACAGGGAATGCGTCGGCAGAGTCTGAGGACCCGCTATTCTCATTCGATGAGTTCTCAGCGGTGGGCGTCTCGGCATCCTCGTCTGAGCTACATGCCGTCAAACCCATGGACAGTGCGGCGACCGCCAGGCCAGCCACAATGCGACGTGTGGTCATTGATACTCCAGTATTCAACGTAATGTCGGAGGCGGTGGGCCTTAGCCTCATCTCCATCCCGAACCAACCGCTTAGGTTAGGCTTGCCTAACTTTACACAGAATTACGCAACACACAAAGGACTTAATTCCTAGTAACTACTTTGGAATCTATCCATTTTTGTACCTATTTAGACTTGACAAATACGCAAAATAAGCGCTAATTGCGCGCAAACGTCCTGGCACAACGCCACATCGAAAACGTGGGGATGAGGCGATCGGGAGTCTGCGGCGCGGTCAAGGCAGGGTTGCGGCCAGGAATCGACCAACAGAATCATCCCAAATAGTGACGGAAACAACAGGGAAAATTGTCGAAACAGCGTCCTTGACGCCTGCCCAAGGTTCTAAATATGCGCCCCGGCTTCTTCACTATCCGACTCGGAGCCTGCCTTGGTGCCCTACTTGTTTCAGCGCCTTCCCCAACATCCGCCTTGGCTGGGTCTCGCGTTGGCTGGGCCCCACTCCCGCGAGGTTCTACTCGTACTGGGCCCTGCTCTGACTAGGTCCCTCCCCGGCCTGGTCCTGCCTTACTCTTGATCCTCGTATGTGAGGTAATGGCCAAGCCCGCGCACCGCGACAACGGGGTGGTTGGGGTAGGCATTCATGAGGATCTCGGCAGAGGCAACGAGGTTGGCTCGCAGGTTGACTTCCCCCGCCACTTCGTCCACGCCTGCTGCATGGTTGGTTCCGGTCAGGATGACGCCGGGGCGCCCGCCGAAGCGTGCGTCGAGGCCGCGCCTGATCTCCCGCACGCTTGCGAGCGGGTTCTTGGGAGGAAGGACCGCGATTCCCGTGGGCGTATTCCCCTCGCTCAGGGTCCCTTCCGTTCCTTGCTTGACGAGCCTACCTTCGCAGATGGCGACGAGCTTGCGGGAGATAATGACGATGTCGCCCTGGGCAAGCCCGGTGCGCAGATCTGGCCACACGAGAGAGTTGAGTGCGGGCGAGATGAGTGCGGCAACATCGTCCTTCGTGGTGGCCTGCGGAATGTTCGGTACGGCAACCATGTGGAGTGAACTGTGCGGGGCTTCCATGGGCACCAGATTACATAGCGACCCCAAATCTTCGATGGTCGCCAAATATGAAACAATTACGCCATGACTGAGAACGCTTCAATCGTCGCTGCTGTAAACGCACCGGACAAGGTGAGCCTGGATGGCCTGGAAACCAAGTGGGGTACCGCCTGGGAAGAGAACGGCACCTACGCTTACGAACTGACCTCGCGGGAGAACACCTACTCTATTGATACTCCTCCCCCGACCGTCTCCGGTTCCCTCCACGTCGGTCACGTCTTCTCCTACACCCACACGGATGTTGTGGCCCGCTACCAGCGCATGAAGGGCAAGCACGTCTTCTACCCCATGGGTTGGGACGACAACGGCCTGCCGACGGAACGTCGCGTTCAGAACTACTACGGTGTCCGTTGCGACCCGTCCCTCCCCTACGTTGAGGACTTCGTTCCCCCGCACAATGGTGGCGACGGCAAGTCCATCAAGTACGCCGATCAGGTGCCGATCTCGCGCCGCAACTTCATTGAGCTCTGTTGGGAACTGACCGCTGAGGATGAGCGCCAGTTTGAGCACCTGTGGCGCACCCTTGGTCTCTCGATTGACTGGAAGCAGAACTACCAGACCATTGGCTCGAAGGCCCAGAAGGTGGCCCAGGCCGGGTTCCTCAAGAACCTGGAGCGCGGCGAGGCCTACCAGGCTCAGGCCCCGGGCCTGTGGGATGTCACCTTCCAGACCGCCGTTGCTCAGGCTGAGCTCGAGGCACGCGACTACCCGGGCGCCTACCACAAACTTGCGTTCCACGGCGAGGCCGGCGATGTCGTCATCGAGACGACCCGCCCCGAGCTCCTCCCCGCCTGCGTTGCTCTCATTGCCCACCCCGACGACGAGAGGTACCAGCACCTGTTCGGCACGACCGTGACCTCCCCCGTGTTTGGTGTGGAGCTTCCCGTTCTCGCCCACACCGCGGCCGAGAAGGACAAGGGTGCCGGTATCGCCATGTGCTGTACCTTCGGTGACCTCACCGACGTCCAGTGGTGGCGCGAACTGTCCCTGCCGCTGCGTTCCGTTCTCGGTAAGGACGGTCGCATCCTCGCAGAGACTCCCGAGTGGATCACCGCTCCCGAGGGTGTAGCTCTGTACGAGGAGATGGCGGGGAAGACGATCTTCTCCTCCCGCAAGGCAGTGGTCGACAAGCTCACCGAGACGGGAGAGATGATCGGCGAGCCCGTCAACACCCAGCGCATGACGAACTTCTTCGAGAAGGGCGACAAGCCGCTCGAGATCGTGACCTCCCGCCAGTGGTACATCCGCAACGGTGGCCGCCCCTACGAGGAATCAAATGGCAAGGACCTCCAGGAGAACCTCCTCGAGGCCGGCAAGGAACTGAACTTCTACCCGGACTTCATGCGGGTGCGTTATGACAACTGGACGAAGGGCCTCAATACCGACTGGCTCATCTCCCGCCAGCGCTTCTTCGGTGTGTCGATTCCCGTCTGGTACAAGGTGGATGAGAACGGCGAAACCGACTTCTCGGCAGTCCTCACCCCCGACGAGTCCCAGCTCCCGATCGACCCCTCTTCCGACGTTCCTAACGGTTACACGGAGGATCAGCGCGGCAAGCCGAACGGCTTCGCAGGCGAGGTCGACATCATGGACACCTGGGCAACCTCGTCCCTGTCTCCCCAGATCGCCACCGGTTGGCTGACCGACGATGAGCTCTTCAAGGCAACGTACCCGATGGACCTGCGCCCCCAGGGCCAGGACATCATCCGCACGTGGCTCTTCTCCTCCATGGTTCGCGCCCACCTCGAGTTTGGTGAGAACCCGTGGAAGAACGCGGCGATCTCCGGCTGGATCCTCGATCCCGACCGCAAGAAAATGTCGAAGTCGAAGGGCAACGTTGTGACCCCTCTCGGCCTCCTAAAGAAGCACTCCTCCGACGGTGTGCGCTACTGGGCGGCTTCTGCTCGCCTCGGCACGGACGCAGCGTTCGAAGAGAACCAGATGAAGATCGGGCGCAGGCTCGCCATCAAGCTTCTCAACGCCTCAAAGTTCGCTCTCACCATGGGTGGCGACACTGTCGAGTTCAACCCCGCCATAATCACCCTCCCGGTGGACCAGGCCATGGTTGCTCGGATTGCAACCGTTGTCGATCAGGCAACTGAGGCTCTCGACAACTACGACCACACCCGCGCACTCGAGGTGACGGAATCCGCGTTCTGGGCCTTCTGCGATGACTACCTTGAGCTCGTCAAGGACCGCGCATACAACCGCGATGATCAGTTCTCGCTGGCCGAAACCGAGTCTGCGCGCTCCGCGCTTGCCCTGTCGGTCGACGCGTTCGTGCGCCTGCTTGCCCCGTTCATCCCCTACTCGGCCGAGGAAGTATGGTCCTGGTACGCGAAGGGTTCCGTCCACAAGGCGTCCTGGCCCACCTCCGCTCCCCTGCGAAAGGCCGCGGGAGACGCAAACGAAGATCTGCTCCGCGTTGCCGGAGAGGCTCTCGCAGTTCTGCGCCGAGTAAAGAGCGAGAATAAAGTGTCTCAGCGCACACCCTACGCCTCAGTAGCTATGATTGCCCCTAAGGCAACTCACGAGCAGATCGAGTCGGTCCGTGCTGATCTTCGTCACGCGGCACATGTTCGTGGGCCACTTGAGGTTAGCGAGGGCGACACCATTGCTGTTGCTAGCTACGAGCTGGATCCTGCACCGACCAAGAACTAAGGCTCCGGTCAGCGCTGACACGAAAGGGACACAATGACAGATCAAGACCGCCCGGTGAGCTTCACCGAAGGTACGGTGACAGTCCGGGAGGACCAGAACATCGCGAAGATGCTTCGCGACCGTACCGAAGAAAACCCGAACAAGGTTGCAGTCGAAACAAAGACCGCTCTCGGAGATGCGTGGGTGCCCGTCACCTATCGCCAGTTTGAAGACACCGTGCGCGCCCTGGCCCGCGGCTTCATCGCACTTGGCGTTCAGCCCGGTGACCGCGTCGGCATCATGTCCCCCACCCGCTACGAGTGGAGCCTTTTCGACTTCGCTCTCTGGTATGCGGGTGCCTGCGGCATCCCGATCTACGAGACTTCGTCCCGTAGCCAGGCCGAGTGGATTCTGTCCGACTCGAAGTGCCGCATGATCATTGTCGAGAACGCGGCCCTGCGCGACACGGTCGCTCCCCTGCTCGACAGCATCGATACTCTCGAGCAGATCTTCGTCATCGACGAGGAGGCGGTCGATCAGGTCATCGCCAAGGGCGAGGACATTGATGTGACCGAGGCTGAGCGCATTATTGACGAGCGCATCGAGGGTACCAAGGCCGATGATCTCGCAACGATCATCTACACCTCCGGCACGACCGGTCGTCCCAAGGGAACGCTCCTGACTCACCGGAACCTGCTCCACGTTGTCTACAACGGGCCAGCAGATCCCGACCTGCACAACATCGTCGCCGGCGATGGTACGCGCACCCTCCTGTTCCTGCCGATGGCGCACGTGTTTGCTCGCTTCATCTCGATTCTCACGTTCGAGGCCAGAGCCGTGATCGCTCGCTCCCCCGACACGAAGAACCTCGTGGCGGACATGCAGTCGTTCAAGCCCACGTTTGTTCTCGCTGTCCCCCGCGTGTTCGAGAAGGTCTACAACGCCGCTGATGCGAAGGCGAACTCCTCCAAGGTCAAGGGGCCGATTTTCCGCCGCTTCGCCAAGGTTGCCATCGCCTACTCGCGGGCCATTCAGACCCCCGAGGGTCCGAGCGCGTGGCTCAAGGCCCAGCACGCCCTTGGTGACAAGCTCGTGTACTCGACCCTCAAGGAGCTCCTTGGTGGTCAGCTCAAGCACGCGATCTCCGGCGGTGGTCCCCTCGGTGAACGTCTCGGGCACTTCTTCCGTGGCGCCGGCATCACCATCTACGAGGGCTACGGCCTGACAGAGACCTCGGCACCCACGACCGTGAACCGTCCCGGCCACATTAAGGTTGGTTCCATCGGACAGGCGTATCCCGGTTGCTTGGTTTCGGTTGCTGAGGACGGCGAGATCCTCGTCAAGGGTGATCACGTGACTCCCGGTTACTACAACAACGAGGAAGCCACAAAGGATGCCTTCACCGAGGATGGTTGGTTCCGTACCGGTGACCTTGGTTCAATCGATGATGAGAACTACGTGACCATCACCGGTCGTAAGAAGGAAATCATCGTGACCGCCGGCGGCAAGAACGTCGCTCCAGCGGTTCTGGAGGATCGACTTCGTGGCCACCCCATCGTTTCACAGGTCGTGGTCGTTGGCGACAACCGCCCCTTCATTGGTGCCCTCATCACCCTCGATGCCGACATGCTACCCGGCTGGCTCTCGAACAAGAGCCTGCCTCCCATGAGCATCGAGGAGGCAGCAAGGAATCCTCAAGTCATCGCAGCTCTCGACCGCGCGGTCACCCGCGCCAATGAGGCGGTCTCCCGCGCCGAATCGATCAGGAAGTTCAATGTCCTCACAACCGACTTCACGGTCGACAACGACTACCTGACGCCCTCTCTCAAGGTGAAGCGACACAAGGTGCTCGCTGACTTCGAGAACGAGATCAACTGGATCTACGAGAAGAAGTAGTTAACAAGTAGAAGTAGTGAGTCCGGGGTGGCAGTAAATGAATACTGCCACCCCGGACTCTTTCGCTGTATTTGTGGGATTTCCAATCACATCTGAGTCGAAGACTTCGCAGGTATGAGATTCGGCGACAACGAGTCAGGACTCCTTCTGGATTTCCTCGTGGTGCCTGATGACCTCAGTGACGATGAATTTGAGGAACTTCTCTGCGAACACGGGGTCGAGTCCCGATTCTTCTGCGAGGGTGCGGAGGCGAGCGACCTGACGCTCTTCACGGCCGGGATCCGATGCTGGGAGGCCGAGTTCGGCCTTGAGCTTGCCTACCTCTTTGGTACACCGGAAGCGTTCCGCAAGGATGTGGATGAGGGCTGCATCAATGTTGTCGATGCTGGCGCGTGCGCGCACGAGACCCTCTGGAATTTCCTGAGACTGTTCCACTTCTTCCCCCCCCTAGGCAGACTTCTTGGACCGCTTGTAGACGAAGGTGGGTTCACCACCCTCAAGCATCTTCTCATCAATGATGACGCGTTCGATGTCGGTACGCGAGGGTATCTCAAACATGAGCTCTCCCAGCACGTTCTCCAGGATCGAACGCAGGCCGCGAGCGCCCGTCCCCCTCTCGAGAGCCTTATGCGCGATGCCGCGGAGGACTTCATCGGAGAATTCGAGTTCGACATCGTCGAGCTCAAACATGCGCTGGTACTGCTTGATGAGTGCGTTGCGGGGTTCGGTCAGGATGCGGACGAGATCATCGACCTCCAGGGAGTCGACGGTGGCGATCACGGGGAGGCGGCCCACGAGCTCGGGAATGAGACCGAACTTGTGTAGGTCGTCGGGTTCGACGTCGCGGATGAGTTCCGATGATGCCTCGTGGCTGGAAAGTTCGGAACCGAATCCAATCGAGCGGCGTCCCGAACGAGAAGACACGATCTCCTCCATGCCAGCAAACGCACCAGCAACAATGAAGAGGACATTGGTGGTGTCGATCTGGACGAACTCCTGCTGTGGGTGCTTGCGTCCGCCCTGCGGGGGCACGGAGGCAACGGTGCCCTCAATGATCTTCAGGAGGGCCTGCTGCACGCCCTCACCGGACACATCGCGGGTGATCGAGGGGTTCTCGGACTTGCGGGAAATCTTGTCAATTTCGTCGATGTAGATGATTCCCTGGGCGGCGCGGTCCGTGTCCCCATCGGCGGCCTGAATGAGCTTGAGAAGGACGTTCTCGACGTCCTCACCCACGTATCCGGCCTCGGTCAGGGAGGTGGCGTCGGCGATCGCGAACGGCACGTCGAGCATGCGGGCGAGTGACTGCGCCAGATAGGTCTTGCCAGTACCGGTCGGACCAATGAGAAGAATGTTGGATTTGCCGATCTCGACGGGTTCGGTACCCTTCTTTGGGACATCCTGGCCGGCGCGTACGCGCTTGTAGTGGTTGTAGACAGCGACTGAGAGGGTGCGCTTGGCGGACTCTTGGCCGACCACGTACTCGTTGAGGAACTCGAAGATCTCCTGCGGTTTCGGCAGTGCTTCGAGAGAGAATTCTGATTCTTCCTGGCCTAGCTCCTCGGCAATGATCTCATTGCAGAGCTCGATGCATTCGTTGCAGATGTACGCGCCAGAGCCAGTGATCAACTTCTTGACCTGGCGCTGGGACTTCTGACAAAACGAGCACTTGAGCATGTCAGCTGCGTCAGCTGTTCGAGCCATGTGTGAACCTCCCTGAACTGCCCTTAACTCTAGCGATTACCACCGCCATGTGCGAATGCACCACGCGGAAAGGGGAAGCTGATTGCTCAACTCCCCCTTCCGGTACTGAATGGTGGAACCGTGTGATTCCCTGTGCCTTACGGCTATGCCTGGATGGCCCTGGGCTTGCGCGAGGTCAGGACCTCGTCGACAAGACCGTATTCCTTGGCCTGCTGGGCGGTGAGGATCTTATCGCGGTCAATGTCGCGAGAGACCTCTTCCTTGGTCTTGCCCGAGTGATCCGCGAGGGTCTGCTCGAGCCAGTCACGCATGCGATCGATCTCGTTGGCAACGATCTCGATGTCGGATGCCTGCCCCTGCATGCCCTGCATGGCGGGCTGGTGGATGAGCACACGTGCGTTCGGGAGCGCAAGACGCTTGCCCGGTGCACCGGCTGCGAGCAGGACGGCGGCAGCGGAGGCTGCCTGGCCGAGGCACACGGTCTGCACCTCGGGCTTGATGTACTGCATGGTGTCGTAGATCGCGGTGAGAGCCGTGAAGGAACCACCGGGAGAGTTGATGTACATCGTGATCATCGCATCCGGGTCCTGCGATTCGAGGACGAGGAGCTGAGCCATGACGTCATCGGCCGAGGAGTCATCCACTTGGACGCCGAGGAAGATGATGCGATCCTCAAACAGCTTCGCGTAGGGATCTTGACGCTTGTAGCCGTACGGGGTGCGCTCCTCGAAGGTGGGAAGCACGTAACGTGACGTGGGCATCTGAGGTGCCATCATGGTCGGGTTGTTCAACATGTACTCCTGATTCACTTGGTACCACCGCCACCGGACACGAGATCCGAGGTTTCGACGACGTGATCGACGAAGCCGTACTCGAGTGCCTCCTGAGCCGTGAACCACTTGTCACGATCCGAATCCTCGAGGATCTGCTCGACGGACTTGCCGGTCTGGCGCGCCGTGATCTCCGACAGTTCCCTCTTCATCGCGAGGATGAGGTCCGCGTTGATGCGGATGTCTGTCGCGGTGCCACCGGTGCCGCCCGAGGGCTGGTGCATGAGGACACGGGTGTGGGGCGTGATGTAGCGCTTGCCCGGGGTGACGGAGGTCAGCAGGAACTGACCCATGGAGGCAGCCATGCCCATGGCGACCGTTGCGACGTCGGGCTGGATGTACTTCATGGTGTCGTAGATGGCCATGCCGGCCGTCACCGAGCCACCGGGCGAGTTGATGTAAAGGTAAATATCCTTGTCGGGATCCTCCGCAGCAAGCAGAAGCATCTGCGCGCAGATCGAGTTCGCGTTCTCGTCGCGAACCTCGGAGCCCAGCCAGATGATGCGTTCCTTAAGAAGGCGGTTGTAGATGTGGTCGCTCTGGCTCGAATCGCCATTGCCCTGCATCGTGGGAAGTGTGCTCAATGGACAGCCTCCTGAATAGAAAAGTCCTTGCGTTCACTTGAGGTTAACTCACTTGGGACCGCGGACCTTCCCTCCTTTGGCTTTGTTTCGCTGATGGCGCATATAAAGGGAAAGGTCCGCAGGAGTTACCCCACGGACCTTTCCCATCAATCACGAGCGAACGCGATTGGACGAAAACTACTTGTCGTCGCCCTCAGCCTCGGCGTCTGCCTTCTTAGCCGGAGCCTTCTTCGCCGGTGCCTTCTTAGCAGGAGCCTTCTTGGCAGCCGCCTTCTTCGCGGCGGGCTTTCCTTCACCCTCAGCTTCAGCGTCCTCGGTCTCGGCCTTCTTAGCCGGAGCCTTCTTCGCCGGTGCCTTCTTAGCAGGAGCCTTCTTCGCAGCCGGCTTCTTCGCGGCGGGCTTCTCTTCACCCTCAGCTTCAGCGTCCTCGGTCTCGGCCTTCTTAGCCGAAGCCTTCTTCGCGGGAGCCTTCTTGGCAGCCGGCTTCTTGGCGGGGGCCTTCTCCTCGGCCTCAGCCTCGTCAGCCTTGTCGGCCTCAGCCTCGACGGTGACCTCTTCGGTCTCCTCGGCAGGCTCCTCGACAGCTGCGGCTGCGGACATGGCGCCAGCCTCAACGTCCTCGGTGTTACCTTCCTGCTCGTCGATAACCGACTTCACGTCGATCTCTTCGCCGTCCTGGTCAACAACCTTGACCTCGCGGAGGGAGAGGATGAGGGCCTTGTTGCGGGTGAGCTCGGAAGCGAATGCGGAGACCTGGTTGGTCTGAGCTGCAGCCTGGATGAACTGGTTGGGCTCGATGTTGTACATCTGTGCCTGCTGCACCATGAACTCGAGGAGCTCGTCCTGGCCGATCTCGACCTCGAGCTTCTCGACGATGGCGTCGAGGATCATCTGATCGCGGAAAGCCTTCTCGGTGTCCTCGCGGATCTCATCACCGTGGGGATCGCCAACTTCCTTGCCCTCTGCCTCGAGGTGACGCTTGATCTCCTGGTCGATGACAGCAGCGGGAACCGGAACGTCGAGCTGCTTGTTGAGCTCTTCAAGAAGGAGGTCCCGGGCCGCGTAGACGGTCTCGGTGAGCTTGGTCTTCTCAACCGATGAACGCAGGTCTTCCTTGAACTCGTCGATGGTGTCGAACTCGGAGGCAAGCTGAGCGAAGTCGTCGTCAGCCTCGGGGAGCTCAGATTCCTTGACGGACTGAACGGTGACGGTCACGTCAGCCTCTTCACCCTCGTGGTCGCCACCAGCAAGGGTGGACTTGAAGGTGGTAGTCTCGCCGGCCTGGAGACCCTCGAGAGCCTCGTCGATGCCGTCGAGGAGCTTGCCGGAGCCGAGCTCGTAGGAGATGCCGGAAACGGAGTCAACGACCTCGTCGCCAATCTTGGCTTCCATGTCGATCGAGACGTAGTCCTTGGCAGCAACGGGACGATCAACGGTCTTGAGGGTAGCGAAGCGCTCCCTCATCTCCGTCAGGCTTGCCTCGATGTCCTCATCCGTGACGACCGGCTTGTCGGTCGTGAGGGTGATGCCGGAAAGCTCGGGCAGGTTGATCTCGGGGCGGGTGTCGACCTCGATCTCGATGACGAGCGTGCCGCCATGAGCGCCTTCGAGGTTCGGCCACTGGGTGATGTCAACGGAGGGCTGACCGATGGGAGAAAGCTCGTTCTCGGCGATGACCTGCTGGTAGTAGCCGTCAAGCGAGTCGTTGACTGCGTGCTCAATGATGGCGCCGCGTCCCAGGTGGTTCTCAAGCACTCGGGTCGGGACCTTGCCACGACGGAAACCAGGAATGTTCACCTGCTGGCTCATGTGCTTGGTCGCGGTATCCACGGCCGGCTTCAGCTCATCCCACTCGACATCCAGCGTGATCTTGACGCGGGTCGGTTCGAGCTGTTCAACGTTGCTCTTCACGAAAGTTACTCCAGTCATTGACGGTGTGGCAGGCTGCCACCTCACGTTTCACCTGCATCTAGTGCAGACATACCGGGCTATTCTACGACACGAACCCCACATATTCACACCTGTTAGCGTCATCGGTTGCCTATCCCACTCTAGGAATCAAGCAGGCTTTCAGCTTCACGTCGCACTCGACAGCAGCTTCACATCACCAGCGACTGCGCATAGCCTCTCGGGTGATGCATTCCACCGCCTGCGAGCTCGTGGCGAGAGTCACGAAAGGTAAGCAAAACGACCTCAGAATGGCACGTCAACTCACCAAGAACAGCGCTCCCCCATGCCCCTCACGTGTCCTATAGACCACACGAGTGGACCGACTGACAACAGGAACAGAACGAAGGAACGAGGTGGTACCTGACAAAGAAATGAAAATGGCCAGCATCTCGCTTTTCGGCAAGATACCGGCCTTTTCTTCTGTCGGGGTGGCGGGACTTGAACCCACGGCCTTCCGCTCCCAAAGCGGACGCGCTACCAACTGCGCCACACCCCGTCACTGACGGAACGACCCAATCTTAGTCAGGTGTCCAAGCCAATTGGAAATTGATACCCGAAACTTGATACTCTCTAAGCCGTGCGGGTGTAGCTCAATGGTAGAGCCTCTGCCTTCCAAGCAGATAGTGCGGGTTCGATTCCCGTCACCCGCTCCACACGAACCCCGGCTAGGCCGGGGTTTTTCGTTACCGAAACTGCAACGTGGCGTTGAATTTCCTCATGCTCATGCAATTTCGCCTGGTTTCCCATCAATCAAGAATCTCAGCTTTTTGCAGATCATTTGATCATCGTTTCGGGCAAACCATTTTCGAAAAATGCGCCACGGAACTCCGCTATGATTTCGCCAGGAAACGATCGAATGGAGTAAAACAATGGAGTTTTCCACTATCGCTGAATGGACGTTTTTTGAGGAAGTCCCGATTCCACAGGATGTGGTGAGCTTCTTGGCTCAGAACGAGCAACCCTATGCGGCATTCAAAACATTTCGCGATACCGCCATCTTCACATCGAAGAGACTGATCGTCAGAGATTCTCAGGGTCTCACCGGCAAGAAGGTCGAGATTTACTCACTTCCGTACAGCGCCATCAACATGTGGTCGACTGAAAACGCAGGTAAGCTCATCGACGTGAACGCGGAAGTTGAGCTGTGGACTCGGGCTGGACACATCAAGATCAAGCTCGGTAAGAAGGTTGATGTCCACCGCATCGACACACTGATCGCGAACGCAGTTCTCAACCACTAGCCAGTCTCTACTGCTCATGTGACGTTGAGGCACACGTTAGCGCGAGGGTGTCAATTTCCAAGGCGAGATCGCCCGACATGGAAGTACTTGCTTGAAGACCCCGACCACTCGGCGATGGTCTCTCCGACACTCGGCCTCGAACAAGCGTGGCCGGTGCGGACACAACGTTCCACGTTTAAGAGTTAAATGGGATCAGATTCTCAACATCTCACCTTTAAGGCCTAAAGGTGATGAGATTCTGGACTGGTGAACGTTTAACGCGTAGACGTTGCTGACTTTCACGGCAGTGGGAACGCGACTCCCGCGTACCCTTCAAGCTTCCTTATCAGTTTGTCCTGGAAGGCCGGATCCAGCGTTGATGGGTGCGGCCTGCTTGCTCTCTTGTGATACCAGTATCCGCCCGTGCTCGGTTTGATCTCATGCTGACCTGCAGTTGCGAGCCACGTTTGTGTCTGGTGGCCCGCGATCAGATCGTCGGGAGCACCAGCTCCTCCCATGCGGGTGGAAAGCCATGAGGGATCGACTTCGTGAGAAACTAGAAAAAGTTTTAACGCTAACTTGGGTCCTGGTACCAGAGCAGGAACCGAGAATTGCGACCGGCCTGGTACGTGAACTGTTACCCGGATGATGACACGGACCCGGAGGGGAAGTTCTAGTCCAGGAATTCGAGGGTGGAGAGGTGGAGTTCGGAGGAGGGGTGCGGTGCGCACTGCTTCGTTTCGGAACGCCATCCCTGGGCGCAACGGGTCCATACGGTGAGCTGGCTACCGTGGCGGAGTTCAAGGCTTGCTCCGAGAGGGAGGCTGTCGAGCTTTGACCAGGAGTCGACCACATCTCCGACCTTGAGTGGTGGGTGAGTGTAGAGAGCTCCGACGCTCTCCTGAAGCTCATCCCAGTCCCACTGGCCGTAGAAGTCTTCCCTGCTCCACTGCTCAAACTCGGCGTCGTAGATGTATCGCCACCCGAGCTTGTCCCACACTTCGTTAACGGTACCGTTCAGGTGTTCTTCTCGACTCTGAGAGTTCATCACCATCACCTTCCGTTCGGGGGTTGGATGTCGGGGCGCTGAAGAGCTTCTGTATCTGTGCGCGGTACGTCTTGAAACTACCAGCGTTGGAGATGGGCTCACGAAAACTCCCCCACTTTCCCACCTGCTGGGCAAAAGAAAAGCGGTGCCGAGTCAAACTCAGCACCGCTTCACGTTTAATCGTTTAGTCGATCTCACCAGTCTGGTAAGCCTTGGCCAGGCGGCGGGGAATGCGAACCTCGCGACCCTGGACCTTGACCGTGACGAGCTCGGTCATCTGGGCCTTCCACTGGGACCGGCGATTACGGGTGTTACTACGCGACATCTTGTGCTTGGGAACTGCCATAGCGCCGCTCCTTTCTGTCTTGGGCGACTAACGAGTCGCCATTGGGTTTACCAGGAGGACTTGGTGACGCCAGGAAGCTCACCGCGCAGCGCCATGCGGCGCATGCGGACACGGGAAAGTCCAAAGTCACCGAGGTAACCGCGGGGGCGACCATCGATGGCGTCGCGGTTGCGCAGGCGGACGGGGGATGCGTTGCGGGGAAGGCGGTGCAATGCGGCCATGGCCTCATCGCGCTCTTCCTGCGTCAGCTTCTCGTCCACCGAAGCCTTCTTCAACTGTGCGCGACGCTCTGCGTAGCGCTCGACGATCTCGCGGCGCTGCTTGTCACGCGCAATTTTCGACTTCTTCGCCATGCTTACCTCTCTTTACCGGAGAACCGGCAATACATCTGTATCTTGCTGGACCTACCAGGAGTTTCCTCGCGCGATGGGGATCACCCGGAGGGACAGCGGTCCGACAAACCATCCTAACGCAGGTTTGCGGAGAAACCCTAGTTAGCTCACCCACTAAATTCCGCGCTTTCGGTCACAGCGACCGGGGACGCATGGGCCGAGCCGACAATTTGATACCACTTAGACTAGCGCTATGGCCCTCACGATTCGAGACAGTGTGCGTACTGAACTTGTGATTTCGCGCTCCCGTTTCATTACTCAGCTCTCCCCTGCCACCAATCCCGACGAGGCTCGGGAGCTTGTTGTGGACATGAGAGCAGAGTTCCCTGATGCGAGGCATCACTGCTGCGCATGGATTGTCCAGGTCGATGGTGAGCAGGATCGCGAGCATTCCTCGGATGATGGAGAACCATCGGGAACCGCAGGCAGACCCATGCTCGATGTGCTCCGAGGAAGCGGCCTCACCAACGTCTCGGCCGTGGTCGTGCGTTACTTCGGTGGCACCCTGCTTGGCACCGGCGGTCTCGTGCGCGCCTACGGTAACTCGGTCTCCCAGGCCGTGAACGAATCCACCCTGTGGACGTTGACCGAAGTGCCGCAGTGGTCAATCACCACCCCGGTTGACCGGGCGGGCCGCCTCGAGAGCCTGCTGCGCAGCCACGGGTGGGACGTGGAAGCCCGATGGTCATCGTCAGTCACCCTGGTCGTGACGGCTGAGGATTCGGGAAAACTGGCAACCGTGGCCAGTTCCGAACTAGGAGTTGAAGTTGAGCCCAAATTTTCAGGAACAGTGAAGAGATTCTCTCGCTGAGTGAACTCAGCTTGAATTGGTGGCGCACGTCATGAAACGATGGATGCAAGCACCCAGCTTGAAGTTTTAACTATCTTTTACTCAGGAGGCGACCATGTTCATTCAGCGTTCGTCCTCTTGCTGTCTGTCCTGTCGGTAGAGTACCGAGCCCAAGGGTGCGCTCACGTGCATGCTCGGTACTCCCACATCTGCACACTGCCGTCAGTGAATTCGTAACTCCTTTTTTGAGAACCACCCAACATTTTTAAGGAATATCTATGTCTCGTATCGCAGCCGATGCCACCCAGCTTGCTGGCAATACTCCCCTGGTCCGCATCAACCACCTCTACCCGGATTCGAAGGCCACCGTTCTCGCCAAGCTCGAGTTCTACAACCCCGCCAACTCCGTGAAGGACCGCATTGGCGTTGCCATCGTTGATGCTGCTGAGAAGTCGGGCCAGCTGACCGCGGGCGGCACGATTGTTGAGGCCACCTCCGGCAACACCGGCATCGCACTCGCCTTCGTTGGTGCAGCACGCGGCTACAACGTTGTTCTCACCATGCCCTCCTCGATGTCGAAGGAACGCCGCGCACTCCTGCGCGCCTACGGCGCTGAGCTCATCCTCACCGAACCGGCCGACGGCATGAGGGGCGCTGTCGAGAAGGCGGAAGAGATTGCGCAGGAGCGCCCGGGCGCTGTTCTCGCCTCCCAGTTCGCCAACGTCGCCAACCCCGCGATCCACGAGGCCACCACCGGCCCCGAGATCTGGAACGACACCGACGGTCAGGTTGACGCATTCGTTGCCGGCATCGGCACCGGCGGCACCATCTCCGGTGCTGGTCGCTACCTGCGTTCGCAAAACCCCGACATCAAGATCTTCGCTGTTGAGCCGCTCGAGTCTCCCCTCCTGACCGAGGGCAAGGCCGGCCCCCACAAGATCCAGGGCATTGGCGCCAACTTCGTTCCCAGCATCCTCGACACCGAGATCTACGACGAGGTCATCGACGTCGCATCGGACGATGCGTTCGCATGGGCTCGCGAGGCCGCAACGAAGGAAGGCCTCCTCGTGGGCATCTCCTCCGGTGCCGCCCTCAAGGCAGCCGGCGAGGTCGCAAACCGCGAAGAATTCGCTGGCAAGACCATCGTTGTCATCATCCCCTCGTTCGGTGAGCGTTACCTCTCCACCCCGCTCTTCGAAGGACTGGTTGACTAATTATGCCCGGAACGCATGGCGCCTCCTTGAAGACGATCCTCATGGAAGACCTTGAGGCCGCTCGTCAGCACGACCCTGCCGCACGCACCAAGCTGGAAGTAGCGTTGGGTTATCCGGGAGTGCACGCCCTGTGGGCACACAGGGTGGCTCATGCCATGTGGAACAAGTCGGAGTTCCTGAAGCTTCCGGCACGCCTCCTGTCCCAGACAGCACGTGCCATCACCGGCATCGAGATCCATCCGGGTGCCAAGCTCGGACGCAGGATGTTCATCGACCACGGCATGGGTGTCGTCATTGGCGAG
Organism: Flaviflexus sp.; assembly: GCF_041440645.1. Lineage (GTDB taxonomy): Bacteria > Actinomycetota > Actinomycetes > Actinomycetales > Actinomycetaceae > Flaviflexus. Next base: position 46,380 of record NZ_JASDVN010000052.1, read on the forward strand.
ACCGCCGAGGTGGGTGAGGATGTCATGATCTATCACGGGACGACCCTTGGTGGCGTTTCCCTCAACAAGGGCAAGCGCCACCCCACGGTCGGCAACCGCGTGACCATCGGTGCGGGGGCCAAGGTTCTTGGCCCCATTACCCTCGGTGATGACTCCCAGATCGGAGCCAACGCCGTCGTCGTCAAGGATGTCCCCGCAGGAGTCACTGCCGTGGGAGTCCCCGCGAAGAACCGTGAGGTACCGGTCATGGAACCCCAAATCGATCCCGCGATCTGGATCTGAGAACCTAAGCATCGAGAGCAGTCTCAATTGATGTGAGAATGGCGGCCCACCTGGGTCGCCATTCTTTTATCTCCACGTGGTGCCTTTACAGTTGACGGTATGACAGCCAGTGACTTTGCTTCGAATCCCGAGTACCAGGCGACCATCCGACAGTCCCGTTCGAGGGCTCTCCTGCTCACCGCCATCGCAATCCTGACTCTTGCCATTGGCTACATTCTCACGAGCAGCCTTGGTCATGGGCTCCTGCTCGCGGCTCTCTCCGCCGCTGGCTGGATCGTCGTTCAGATCGCCGGGATCGCGTACCTGCGCACCTCCCCGAAGCATCCCGCGGTTGGTCTTTCCATCACCGCCGGCATCGCAACCGGCCTCGTCGTTCTTCTCATCACCCACCAGTCCGTGGGCTACCAGGACGCCATCATCGTGGCGGGGTCCTGGTTCCTCTGTGGAGCTGTCACGGAGATCGCTCGCGGGAGGCGATGGGCGAAGACCATGGTCGAGCAGGGCACCACGGGTCAGATCGTGCGCACCCTTGCCACCTTCACCGGCTACGACGGCACCCCGGTGGTTTCGTTCCTTGCGGGAGGCATCCTCGTTGGCCTGTCAGCGTGGTTGCTCGATCTTCTCCCCTGGGCAACGCCCTTCGCCATGCTGGTGCACGCCGCCGTAGGCCTCGGTCTCTCGGCCACCACCAAGAGCTAACCTCCCGACACAGTTTCGCTGTTCCACGTTTCTCACACCGCCAGGCAAATCTGCCTGGCGGTGTCTTGCTGCCCTGATCCTGTTCGCGGAAGGCTTGGAGGGGCGTTGAAGCGTGCCTTACGGCTTAGACTGATGAAATGACAGATTCTATTCTTAGTGACGTTCTAGCGAACGCGAAGCAGTCCGTTCGAATCCAAGACGACCTCTTCCGCTGGGTCAATGGTGCCTGGCTCGACAGTCACGAAATCCCTGCCGATCGCCCCCGCGACGGCTCCTTCTACGACCTGAACGAACAGTCCGAGGCTCGCGTCAAAGACATCATTGAGGACCTGACCGCGGGCAACCCTGAGGGTGACGCCCAGAAGATCGCCGACTACTTCTCCTCCTTCATGGACACCGAGAAGCTCAACGCGATCGGTACCGATTCTCTCCAGGAGGATCTCGAGCAGATCTCCCTCGCACAGACCAAGGCCGCTCTCGCGAGCGTTGCTGGCACCCTGATCCGCACCGGAGTCAATGTCCCCTTCAACCTCGACATCGATGCGGACCTCAACGACCCCGACTCCTACGTCCTGTTCCTGGGCCAGTCGGGTCTGACTCTGCCGGATGAGGCGTACTACCGCAGCGAGCAGCACGCCGAGACCCTTGAAACGTTCCGCACCTTCGCTCGCGAGTACCTGGAGCTCACGGGTATTCTCGCGAACTACGAGGAAGCGGCTCAGCGCGTAGTTGAGTTCGAGACAGCTCTCGCCTCCCATCACGCCGATGTTGTCACCACGCGCGACACGGACAAGATCAACAACCCTATGCCGTGGGCAGACTTTGTTGAGTCCGCTCCCGGCTTCGACTGGGATGCTGCTCGCGAGGCCGTTGGTGTTCCCACCGATCACCTCGACAGCGTCATTGTCCTCACCCCGGATGCTCTGCGCGGAGCCGCGAAACTGTGGGACGAGACCGACCTTGATGTCCTCAAGGAGTACCTGACCTTCCAGGTTGTTGTCGCACGCGGCGCGTACCTCACGGAAGAAATCTCCAAGAAGCGCTTCGAGTTCTTCGGAACCGTGCTCACGGGCGCAACCGAGCAGAAGGAACGCTGGAAGAGGGGCGTTGCCCTCGTCTCCGGTGTTCTCGGTGAGGCCCTGGGCAAGATCTACGTGGAACGTCACTTCCCGCCCACTCACAAGGAGAAGATGGAGCAGCTCGTTGCCGACCTGCTCGAGGCCTACCGCCTCTCGATCCAGAACCTGGATTGGATGGGTGAGGGCACGAAGGAGAAGGCTCTGAAGAAGCTCTCCACCTTCAACCCCAAGATTGGCTACCCGAGCAAGTGGCGCGACTACTCCAAGTTGGTCATCGGCGATGATCTGGTTGCGAACGTCCGCGCCTCGTCCTCGTTCGAGACCGACCGCAGCATCGCGAAGCTCGGTACTCCCATGGACCGCGAGGAATGGTACATGCCTCCCCAGATGGTGAACGCGTACTACAACCCGGTCTGGAACGAGATCGTGTTCCCCGCCGCCATCCTCCAGCCCCCGTTCTTCGATCCGGAAGCGGACGATGCATGGAACTACGGCGGCATCGGTGCCGTCATCGGTCACGAGATTGGCCACGGCTTCGATGATCAGGGCTCCAAGTACGACGAGTCGGGCCGACTCAACAACTGGTGGACCGATGAGGACCGCGCAGAGTTCGAGAAGCGCGCGGACGCTCTCATCAAGCAGTACGACGCCTACACCCCAACCCAGCTTGGCGAGTCCGAGCATCACGTCAATGGTGCCCTCACCATCGGTGAGAACATCGGCGACCTCGGTGGCCTCACGATCGCTCTCAAGGCGTACGACATTGCTCTGCGCCGCCAGGGCCTGGGCGGGCTCGAGGACGCTCCCGTCATCGACGGTGTCACAGGCACCCAGCGCCTGTTCTACTCGTGGGCACGGATCTGGAAGGAGAAGTCACGCGACGAGTTCGCAATCGTCATGCTCTCCGTCGATCCGCACTCCCCCGCCGAGTTCAGGTGCAACGGCGCAGCCAAGAACCTGACCGCCTTCCACGAGGCATTCGACGTGGAGGAAGGCGACGAGCTCTACCTCCCCGAGGATGAACGAGTCGTCATCTGGTAACTCAACAATGAGCCGCCGTTAGCTGACAAACCAGTCAACTAACGACAGCTCATACGCACGGGGTGGCCTCATCGGCCACCCCGTCGTTCTTATCTGTCGGCGCTCGCTTGACGCCTCATTGGTGCCCGTCCGGGTACCTTCTCGATCGGCTATTGGCCGGGCACACTATTGGTCGGACACACGAATGGCCGGGAACATTCTTGGCCGGATACGACTGTCAACCAGATGAAGGAAGCGGCGGGCACTGTGCCCGCCGCTTCCTTCATCTCAGATAGTCCGAGGATCCTGTTTGGCAATACGTGCCGTTCACTCGCCCGATGATCAGTTGTTTGCGCTGATGGATTCGATCATGGACTGAATGTCTGGGAGGTGAGTATCGAAGTCGTCAGGGAGCGCTGTGTATGCGACTTCCTGATTTCCCTCCTCACTTTGGATGAGGTAGACGATCTGAATGATATTGACGCCATCGACGGTTCGGTCGATCCGAATGCCGTTGATGGTCTCACCATCTGCCTGGAGCGGTTCGGCACCGGTGATCTCTGTACCTTCGCCACCGAGAACCTCTTCGGCTGATGCCTTCCAATCCTCGTAGGTGCTTGGTGTGACATCGGATGCTGCCATCCAGGTGCCAACGAGGTTGGGAACGAACTCGGATTCGTTGACCCCAGCAACCAGGAGAACGGTGATGTTGACGTTGTCGCTGAGCGGAGCGGGGTATGCCTGCCAACCGTCTGCGAGGGTGAAGGTGTATCGACCGTCGGTCGACGTTGCCTGGTCACCATCCACCGCCATGGCACCGTCAGTGCCCTCGGTGTCGGTGTTGCCGTCAGTATCAGAGGTGCCGTCAGTGCCCTCCGACGAGATGGTTTCAGGGGCCGTTGTTTCTTCCGAATCCGCATCGTCAGAGCAGGCGGCTAGTGCGCCCACTGCGATGAGGGAGACGGCTGTAAGCTGTCTGATCATTCGAACGACGGTCCCTTGTCGCGGGAACGCTTGAGCTCGTAGAAGCCGGGAACGCTGGCCACCAGAACTGCACCATCCCAGAGGCGAAGAGCATCGTCGCCGCGAGGCGTCGGGGTGACAACGGGTCCGAAGAAGGCGGAGCCGTTCACGGAGATCGTGGGAACGCCAACGTCGGTACCAACAAGGTCGGTTGCACCCTTGAGCTGTGCCTCCATGGCCTCATCGAACTCGCCGGCCTCTGCACGCTCCACGAGGGCGACATCGAGCTCGAGTGCTTCGAGTGCCTCGACGATGGCGTCGCGGTCGTTGACGCGACCACCCGGATGGTAGCGGTTACCGACCTCGGTGTAGAAGTTGCCGAGAGCCTCCTGGCCGTAGACCTCACCCACACCGACGGAAACCTGTGCACCCAAGAGTGCGTCCTCCATCATCTTCGCGTAGCGAGCATCCAGATCTCGACCCCTGTTGAGGTAGTTGAGGGACAACACGTGCCACGTCACCTCGACGTCGCGATTGGGGACGATCTCGTCGGTGATCCACCGTGAGGTCATCCAGCACCAGGGGCAAGAGGGGTCAAACCAGAATTCAATTTTGTCAGCCATACGACAATAGTCCCGTAGATTACGTTTTCAGCCAAGCGCTCAAGCTCAGCGCTCAGCGTATTTTGGTTCATACAAGTAGTGTTAGGTGGGAGCACGCCACCCGTGCACTTGATTGAAAGGACATTCATGCCAGGAGAGAACCTCACTCGCGCAGAGGCCGCAGAACGCGCCTCGGCCGTAGCGGCCGATTCCTACCGCGTTCAGTTGGATCTGAGGGGCGATACCACCTTCTCGTCGATCACGACCATTAACTTCTCAGCCACCTCGGACCAGACCTTCCTGGATCTCATCGGCACCGTCAACTCGATCCAGCTCAACGGCGAGCAGGTCGACGTTTCTGCCCATGCAGACTCGCGCATTCAGCTGACTGGCCTGAAGGAACAGAACGAGGTCATTGTCGATGCGACCTGCCAGTTCATGAACACCGGCGAGGGCATGCACAGGTTCGTTGACC
>NZ_JASDVN010000052.1:51509-66344 GCF_041440645.1 Flaviflexus sp.
GAAACCTACCTGTACACCCAGTTCGAGGTCGCTGACGCCAGGCGCGTGTTCGCCGTCTTCGAGCAGCCCGACATCAAAGCCGAGTTCGTTTTCGAGGTCACGGCTCCCGAGCACTGGAAGGTGTTCTCCAACTCCCCCACCCCGCAGCCCACCTCCCTTGATGATGGTGCGTCTTTGTGGGAGTTCACCCCAACCGAGAAGATCTCCTCCTACCTGACCGCGATCATCGCCGGTCCGTACAAGGGTTCCGAATCTGAGCTGACGAGCGCAGACGGCAGGACCATTCCTCTCGGTGTCTACTGCCGAGCCTCGCTTGCCGAGTACCTGGATGCTGACGAGGTTCTCGACATCACGAAGGCCGGTTTCGGTTTCTACGAGAACGAGTACGGTCACGTGTACCCGTTCCGCAAGTATGACCAGATCTTTGTTCCCGAGTTCAATGCTGGCGCCATGGAGAACGCGGGAGCCGTGACGATCACGGAATCCTACGTGTTCCGTTCCCGCGCTACGGGCGCCATGATCGAGCGTCGCGCCATCACCATCCTCCACGAGCTCGCTCACATGTGGTTTGGTGACCTCGTCACCATGAAGTGGTGGAACGACCTGTGGCTGAACGAGTCCTTCGCCGAGTTCATGTCCCACCTCGCAGCCGATGAGGCGACCCGCTGGGATCAGGCGTGGCAGACCTTCCTGGCCTCGGAGAAGTCCTGGGCCATGAACGCCGACCAGCTTGCCTCCACCCACCCGATCGTCACGGACGTGACCGATCTTGAGGAGGTGTGGGCCAACTTTGATGGCATCACCTACGGCAAGGGCGCATCCGTTCTCAAGCAACTCGTTGCCTACGTAGGCCGCAAGGAATTCATGACCGGCCTGGCCAACTACTTCACGAAGCACTCGTGGGGCAACACGGAGCTCAGCGACCTGCTCGGCGAGCTTGAGGCCGCCTCCGGCCGCGACCTGGGCGAGTGGTCGAAGCTGTGGCTCGAGGAGTCCGGCGTGACCCTCGCACGTCCCGCACTCGCGATCGAGAACGACACCATCACCGGTTTCGTCGTCAACCAGGAACTGGGCAACGCCGCGCACGTGCGTCCGCACCGCATAGGAGTGGGCCTCTACGACCTTGTTGATGGCAGGCTTGTGCTTCGCAAGCGGGTCGAGCTCGACGTCACCGGTGAGGCCACGACCGTTGCGGAACTCGTTGGCGAGAAGGCCGCTGATCTCGTGCTGCTGAACGATGGGGATCTTGCCTACACGAAAATCCGCCTCGACGAGAAGTCGCTGGCCACCGCAATCTCCCACATCGATGCCTTCGAGGATCAACTCTCCCGCACCCTCGTGCTCGACGCTGCGTGGGACATGTGCCGCGATGCTGAACTCCCGGCCACGGACTACACGGAGCTGGCTCTGCGTGCAGTCGAGACCGAAAACCATCCGACCGTTCTTCGCGTGCTCCTGTCGAATCTGGCGATGGCGGCAACGATCTACTCCGCACCCGATCACCGCGAGGAACTCGTTGCCTCCGTCGCAGGTTCGCTCCTCGGCATCGCTGATCGCGCCGAACCCGGTTCCGAGATCCAGTTCCAGGCAGCCCTCGAGGCGGCCCGCCGCGCACGCACGGACGAGCAGCTCGATAGGCTCCAGTCCTGGCTGTCCGACGAGAATCTCCCGGCCGGCTTCGAACTAGATACCGACGGTCGCTGGACCGTGCTCCAGGGCCTCGCATCCGCCGGCCGCATCTCCACCACCGAGATCGAGGCTGAGCTTGAGCGCGACAACACGGCCACCGGTCGCGAGTCTGCATGGCGGGCGAGGGCATCCCTCCCTACACAGGCTGACAAGGAGTCAGCGTTCAGCGCACTCATTGAGGGCGGGTTGCCGAACATGCAACAGCGTAGCGCTCTGCTGGGCTTCCAGGCCGGAGATCCCGCCGTCCTTGAGCCCTTCTTCTCCCGCTACCTGAGCGCCTTGACGGGTGTGTGGGAGTCTCAGACGTACGAGATGGCGCAGCAACTCGCCACCCGCATGTTCGCCCCCTCGATCATCGGTCGCAACATCGATGTGGAGGGAAGCTTGAACTCGTGGTTGGAAGCCAACCCCGAGGCGGCTCCCTCACTGAGGCGCATCATTATCGAGCATGCCGATTACACGAGGCGCGCACTCGCAGCTCAAGCGAAGGACGCTGAGCGCGCTAGCTGAGTGATCCGAGAACGTCCCCGACGTTGACGCGAATGCCTGGTTCCACCTTCTGGTTCCAGGCATTCGGTCCTTTCTGGGGGAAGGTCACGATGGTCATGGGCGACAGCTCACCGAGTTTCTCGAGATCAACCTCGATGACAGGCGCGCCGGTCGTGATGACGTCACCCTCGCTCACGAGGGCGGTGAGGGCCTCGCTGTTGTAGGTATCGATGCCCGCGTGAACGAGGCACTCGTTGACGATCACGGCATGACGGCGGACGCTCGTCACCTCACCATCGGTTGGTGAGAGGAGCGTCAGAGTCCCCGTGTGAACTTCGGGAAAAATGGCGAGGCCGGGGCCCAGCATGTAGCTGGAGAACACAGGATCGGGGACCGACTCAAGCGAGAGTACGGTCCCCGTTACTGGGGATAGCAGGTTCAAACCATGCGCTCCGCGATGTCTTCGGCCTCGGGGCCCAGCACAACCTGGACCACGTTGTTGGCCTGAACGACGACACCGAAGGCGCCGCCGTCTTTCAGATCCTGTTCCGAAACCTCATCGATGGATTTCACTTCGACGCGAATCCGGGTAATGCAGGCCTCGATTGAGGAGATGTTGTCCTTGCCGCCCAGGGCGGCGACGAGAGACTCAGCTTTGTCCATGTTTCCTCCTTGTCCCTAGCGTAGCCGGTTATCGTCTCCCAGTGCTCGTCTAAAAGTCTCAAGTAGGGAGCGAACTCGAGAGTGGGAGGGAATATCCCCAACAAGAACGACTTCCTCCGTGCCATCGGCAAGAGGAACCCGCCAGTTCGGGTATTCCTGGTCGGTACCGGGCTGGTTCTGCGTGCGCCTCTCCCCCACAGCATCCACGAGGGACACGGCAAGGAAAGTCGACGGAGTCTGGGCGATGTAGGCGTAGAGGCTCTCAACGATCTCGCGTTCCGTTGGGTTCTCACCCACGAGACCGTACTCGCGCAGTCGATCAAGCGTGTGCTCGAGTTCCTCCCGTGCCTCGACACGGACCTCGGCCACGTCCTGCTCAAGAAGCCCCAGCCGCTCCCTCAGATCAACGTGCTCGCCAGCGATGTAGCCGGCGGCGGGCGGAAGGTCGTGCGTGTTAACGGAGGCGAGTACCTCGCGACGGTAGTTCTCGGGGCGTAGCGGGGTGCCATCCCCTTCCTTCTCGAACCAGAACACGGAGGTGCCGTAGATGCCGCGGGCGGCAAGGAAGTCACGGACCCACGGTTCGACCGTTCCCAGGTCCTCACCCACAAGGACTGCACCGGCTCGGTGTGCCTCGAGCAGCATGATGCCGATCATGGCCTCGTGGTCGTAGTTCACGTAGGTGCCCTCGGAGGCCAGGTGGCCGTTGGGGATCCACCACAGGCGGAAGAAGCCAGCGATGTGGTCGATGCGGAGCATGCCGGCGTGACGAAGGACGGTGCGGATCATGTCCCGAAGCGGCGTGTATCCGGACTCCGCGAGGTAGTCGGGGCGCCACGGCGGCTGGGACCAGTCCTGGCCCTGCTGGTTGTACATGTCGGCTGGAGCACCCACGGTCACGTTCTGAGCAAAGGCCGAAGGGTTCGACCACACGTCAGCACCGAGGGGGTGCACGCCAACGGCGAGGTCGGCGCAGATGCCGATGTTCATGCCGGCCGCGAGCGCCGATTCCTGCGCGCGCTGGAGCTGCTCGTCGGCAACCCACTGGAGCCAGGACCAGAACTCGATGCGGTCGGTCAGTTCCCTGCGTTCACGAGCGACGTAGACGGAATCGGAGGTCCTGAGGTTCTCGGGGAATCCCTTCGGGTACTTCTCGCACAGAGCGCACCAGAGGGCGAAGTCTTCAAGTCCCTGTCCCTCTTCGGACTTGTACTTGTTGTAGGCGGCCTCACGAGCGAAGGTGCGGGGCACACCAAAGATGGTTTCGAGTGCTTGTCGCTTCGTCTCCCACACGGCATCGCGATCGATGTACTCGTTGCGAAGAGAGGATGCTCGCATCTCTTCGCCACCCCAGTCGATGAGGGAGCGCTGCGGGCCGGTCAGGTACGCGGTTTCCTGGATGGCTTCGGGCCGAATGTAGATCGGGTTAACGAAGCGCCGGGAAACGGGAAGGTACGGGGAGGGCGACATGTGGCCCACGGGTTCTGCTGCGTGGACTGGGTTGATCTGGAAGAAGTCGGCACCCTCGAGACCGAACACTGCCGTGAGGTCGGCGAGATCGGAGAAGTCACCGATCCCCCATGACTTTGACGATCGAACTGAGTACAGCTGTGCGGCAACGCCCCAGGAGCGGTTTGTTTCCGACTTGTGCTCATCGAGCTTGTCGGGAGTCATGGCGAATGGGCACTGGGCAGTTGAGCCATCCTCCATCGTCGCCTTGAGGGTATGCCAGCCCAGCGGAATGTCGCCGGAGAGGACGAACGATGCCTGACCGACCTGAACGCCATCAACCTTGCGGTCGCCCGTCCAGTCCTCGACCTGGGACAGCGGCCATACCTCGCCGCTCTCTTCGAGGATGACGTCGACTTCAACGCGGGTTCCTGCGGGCACGTGCACGTGCACCTGCTTCTCGGAGTTCTGGCGGTGCACGACGGAGGGCGGGAGTACGCGGCGCCACTCGTGGAGTTGGCTCTCAACAAAGGCGGCGCTTGCGGACTGTTCGGTGGAAGCATCGACACCCATGGCTCCCAGCACCTTGATCAACACGTCATCGGCGATGTCTCTCTGCTTGCCGTCATATCCCCAGAACTGGGTGGAAACACGATAGGCGGATGCAAGTTCCGTGAGAGTTGATCGAGAGGGCGCGACACTCATATGGATAACCTTTCGCAACGGCATTGTGCATTCTTCCCCATTCTGCCAGAAAATGCGTCCTGTCCAGCACATTCAGCCGTCAGATGGATCATCTTTTGCTGTCGCTATTCCAGTGCCATTTTGATCCGGTGCTGGTCCATTCTGCTTCGATCCAGTCTTCTCGGTTAGTGTGTACTGAGGAAAGGAGCACCATGGACAACACCATCGACATTCCGAAGAGTTCGACCGAGCCTCTGGCTTCGCTCTTGCACACCCTGAGGCTCGAGCGGATCGGTGACAACCACTATCGGGGTCACACGAACCTGCCGCAACTCTCGGGACGCGTCTACGGTGGTCAGGTCCTTGCTCAGGCCGTCATGGCTGCGGCCGACACGTTTGAGAACTCGGATGATCGCCTCATTCACTCCCAGACGGCGGCCTTCCTGCGTCCCGGTGACGTGAAGAAGGAAATCGACTTCCAGGTCGAGATCATCAGCGACGGTCGTTCCTTCTCCACTCGCATGGTCCATGCCCTCCAGGACGAGAAAATCATCTTCACGGCCCGTGACTCGTTCCAGATCAACCAGCCCGGTGTCGACCACCAGGATGTTGCACCTGATGTTCCGGGACCGGAGAACTTCCAGTCCTCCGTCGACCTGTTCTCCTCCGTCGATCACCCTGCGGCCCGTTTCATGTCGTCCACGAACTCATTGGACATGAGGCACGTCAACGGTCAGATCTACCTTCGCACCGCGAAGGAGGTCCACGAAACCGTATACATCTGGTTCAAGGTGCGCACGGCACTCCCCGAGGGAGCATCACAGACCCTCAAGCGCGCAGTCCTCGCCTACGGCACGGACCAGTTCATGCTCGAGCCCATCCTCCAGCGTCACCAGCTATCGTGGTCCACTCCCAAGATCTCGGTCGCTACCCTCGATCACTCCACCTGGTGGCACCGCGACGTCGATCCCTCCGATTGGATCCTTGCCGAACTCCACAGCCCCTCAGCCCAGGGCGGACGTGGCCTCTCGCTCGCGAAGTTCTACCAGAACGGCACACTCGTGGCCACCATGGCCCAGGAAGGTATGGTCCGCTCCCCGGAGCTCAAGGAGAGCTAAGGCTCCTGCAACGTCTGCGGTCTCGAACTTCCGTGGTCCCGTCTCAAAGAGGCGGGACCACACCTTTGCTTTTGAAGCACTGGCGCTGAACTCTCAATCCAACGTGTTCTCAGAACAAGAAATCGGGCAGGTGGAATCATCCACCTGCCCGATCAAGGAACTGCGATTAGTCGCGGGTCAGCTTGCGGTAGGTTACCGAGCTGGGGCGCGCAGCTTCCGCACCGAGACGCTCCACCTTGTTCTTCTCGTACGACTCGAAGTTACCTTCGAACCAGTACCAGTTGGCGGGGTTCTCCTCCGTGCCTTCGTAGGCAAGGATGTGGGTGGCGACGCGGTCGAGGAACCAGCGGTCGTGGGTGACGACCACGGCGCAACCCGGGAACTCGAGAAGAGCATTTTCGAGCGAACCGAGGGTTTCCACATCGAGGTCGTTGGTCGGCTCATCGAGGAGCAGGAGGTTGCCGCCCTGCTTAAGCGTGAGAGCCAGGTTCAAACGGTTACGCTCACCACCCGAGAGAACTCCAGCCTTCTTCTGCTGATCGGCGCCCTTGAAACCAAAGGCGGACACGTAGGCACGCGAGGGCATCTCGACCTTCCCGACCTGGATGTAATCGAGGCCGTCGGAGACGACCTCCCACAGGGTCTTCTCCGGGTCGATGCCGGCACGGGTCTGGTCAACGTACGAGATCTGAACGGTCTCGCCGACCTTGAGCTCGCCACCATCGAGGGGCTCGAGGCCAACGATGGTCTTGAACAGGGTCGTCTTACCGACACCGTTTGGACCGATGACGCCGACGATGCCGTTCCTGGGAAGCGAGAACGAGAGATCCTCGATGAGAACCCTGTCATCGAAGCCCTTCTTGAGGTTCGATGCTTCGATGACGACGTTACCAAGGCGCGGGCCCGGGGGAATCTGGATCTCTTCGAAGTCGAGCTTGCGGGTCTGCTCTGCCTCCGCGGCCATCTCCTCGTAGCGATCGAGACGTGCCTTTGACTTGGCCTGACGGCCCTTGGCCGATGAACGAACCCACTCGAGTTCATCCTTCAGGCGCTTCGCAAGCTTGGCGTCCTTCTTGCCCTGGATCTCGAGGCGTTCCTGCTTCTTCTCGAGGTAGGTCGAGTAGTTGCCCTGATACGGGTAGAGGCGACCGCGGTCGACCTCAGCAATCCACTCGGCCACGTGATCAAGGAAGTACCTATCGTGCGTGACGGCGATGACGGCGCCGGGGTACTTCGACAGGTGCTGCTCGAGCCAGAGAACCGACTCAGCATCCAGGTGGTTGGTGGGCTCGTCGAGGAGCAGCAGGTCGGGTTGCTCGAGAAGCAGGCGGCACAGTGCGACGCGGCGGCGCTCACCACCGGACAGGTGGGTGACGGGAGAGTCTCCCGGCGGGCAACGGAGAGCGTCCATCGCCTGCTGGAGCTGGGAGTCGAGATCCCATGCGTTGGCGGCATCGATCTCGGTCTGGAGCTTGCCCATCTCGTCCATGAGGGCATCGAAGTCGGCGTCGGGGTTACCCATTTCTTCGCCGATTTCGTTGAAGCGGTTGACCTTGCCCAGGATGTCGGCAACGCCTTCTTGGACGTTGCCGAGAACGGTCTTTTCCTCGTTCAGGGGTGGTTCCTGAAGGAGGATACCGACCGTGTATCCGGGGGCCAGGCGTGCTTCACCATTGGATGGTGTATCCAAGCCAGCCATGATCTTGAGGATCGTTGATTTACCCGCACCGTTGGGACCGACCATACCGATCTTGGCACCCGGCAGGAACGCCATGGTGACATCGTCGAGGATGAGCTTGTCGCCAATCTTCTTGCGGGCACGGACCATTGAGTAGATGTACTCAGCCACAGTTCTCCCTTGTGTTGAAACGTAACTGAGACAAGGTTACCGCAGGGTTCACACGGTGGCAGATTCCTCCGCCGGTAGCGGAGATCGAAAGTACTGTGCGCTACCTTTCCCTATCTCGATCCCAATCGAGTCCGCACGCACAACCATGACGGTGCGAGATTGGCTGGGTTCTTCCTTGGTCAGATAGGTTTCGGTCTCGAGCCTGCCCCGAACAAGGACGGGGGTTCCCTTCTGGATCGAGAGGGCGCAGTTCTGTGCCAACTCCCCATATGCCTTGACCGTGAACCACTCGGTGACGGGCTCCCGGCTCTCACCCGCTCCTCGCTTCGAGCTCGATCCAACCCGGAAGTTGCAGTAGGGAGTCTTGCCTTCGCTCTCGTAGAGTGCGCCATCCGTGCCGACGTATCCCCTGATTGACACCTGTATTTCGTTATTCATGAGTGCCTCCTTCCCCACCATGAGAACTCTGAAAAGACTGGCCCAAACAAGGAGGAAGCCCCTCTGATGAGGGGCTTCTCTGTGGTTCCTTTGTGTACTTAGCTTGCGGCCGATGCGAAGGATTCACGTGTTGTGCGGTGCTGGCTGAGAACGGCCTGAGCGGGTTCGCCCAGGTTCTCCCGCAGGACCGAGAGGATCTCGCCATCCACCTTGGTCTCGTACTGGTCGGCGGCTCGCTTGGCTGCTGTCTTTCTGAGGGAACCGGCCATGAAGAATGCCCAGAGGCCGACGAGCGCAAGCACACCTACGGTGATCCAGTTCCACATGACTTCAGCGAAAGGGAAGCCAGCGTTCAGGATCGCGGCCACGCCGACACCAACCGCGACGAGAAGGAGCAGGATTCCGAGCCCAGCAATGAGACGAGCATTCGACGAGGAAGGCTTGGTCACGGGCACGGAACTGACAGCGTCATTCACGCGCCTGCGGAGCCTCTCAGGACCCGCCACATCATCGGTCAGTTTCTTGGCCCAGCTCGGAGGAAGATTCTTCTTCACGGTATCGAGCCAACCATCGCGGATGGCATCCACCGTCGAGGTGGCGGGTTGCTCGGGCTTCGCCAGAGCGTGCTGACCCCACGACTCACCCGATGCCCTCATCGAGTCGGCAACTGCCCCAATGCCCGAAGCCTTGGAGAGCTGACTCACGACGGGACGCAGGGACTCGTCGGTGACCTCACCTTCGGTTTCGCCCACGGTGCGCTGGAGCCTGGTAGCTATCGAGCCGAGTTCCGCGCTTGCAGTGGTTGCGTTGATGGAGGGCCTGGAGACCGTGGCTGCAATGTGCGCCTTAATCTCATCGATGCCCTCGTGGTTGAGAGCCGATGCTGTCACGACCGGAACTCCCTCGAGACCATCCTTCTTCAGCACCTCGTGAACGTCGTCAACGATGCGCTGGCGCTGCTCGAAGGGAACGGTGTCGATCTGATTGAGCACCACGAGCATGGCATCCTGGCGGTCCTTAAGACCCTGCAGATATCCAGCATGCAACGCCTGGTCGGCGTACTTCTGTGGATCGAGAACCCAAATAAGAAGATCAACGAGGGGCATGATCTCCGTGACCTGAACCGAGTGCGCCACAGCAACCGAGTCGTGGTCGGGAAGGTCGAGCAGAACAAGTCCCTCAAACTCGGGTTCCTCATCCGTGAGGATCGAAGCCTTCCTGATCCGTCGAGCAGGATCCACACCGAGGAAATCCAGCATGGGGCCGGCAGAGCCCCATGTGCATGCCGTGGCACGCTCCGTGGTGGGCCGGAGCTCACCGGAGTCAGCAAACTCGAGACCAGTGATCGCGTTGAAGGTCGTGGACTTGCCGGACCCGGTGCCGCCAACGAGAGCGACCACGGTCAGTCCCATGCCGAGGTCCATGCGCTGGCGCACGGAAGCAAGATCCTGTTCTGCTCGTGCCAGCTGGAAGGGCTCGATGTGTCCCTTGCCGGACTTGATGCCGGCCTCGATGGCAGAAAACTTCTTCTCGACCTCTTCAACAATCAGTTCATTCATTCTTTCTCCCATACGGCATCAACAAGCTCACGTGCACGCAGTCGCAGCATCGAGCTATCCGGCATCTCCAAATCATCAATCACTGCCACGTAGCGTTCCACGACTCCGGCAATGGCATTCTCGCATCGATCCTTCAGCGCACGTTCGGTGCGCGAAAGCCCGCCTTCGGCTCCCCCGCTCTTGAGTGCGGTCTGCACCCCAGCTAGACCAGTGGCTCCCGCTCGCAACAAACCAGCGAGTCCATCGGTCGAGACCTTCTTGGCAATGCCGCCGGACACTCTCCCGGCGGCCGCCACCGAATCGGCCTGCCACTGTTTCACGGCCTCATCGACAAGTGCCTCGATGTCGACCTCGACCTTGAGCTCTGACGTATCGACGTAGGACATGGACCATGCATAGGTTGCGCGATCGCGCACCTCAATCAGAGTCTGCGTGAGCGTGACCTTGAGAGCATCGTCGATGGCCTCAGCGATGGAGGTAGCCGCCCGGTCACGCTTTGCAATCGCACGGCTCGGAAACAGGATGTCCCTGCCCGATACCAGCGAGGCAAGTGGCCCACCCGTGGAGGCGAGGGAAAGCCACTGGGTGGTGGGTGCACCACTGGAGATCCTGCCCGAGGTGATCGCGGTCCTAAGAGTCTCGGTCGGCTCGATCGCCGCCTGCTTGGCGCCCTCCTTGAGGCTCTCCGCGGCCTCAGACTGTGAGTTCGCCGCGTCGGCCAGTTCGAGCAGTTCCCGCCTCGTGGCAGGCATGAGGGCACGGGAGGTGCGGGCCACGAGGGACTTGGAAGCACGGGTGGAGCGAATGAGCTCCAGCCACGACTTGAGCTCCTGGACTCTCGAGGGTTCCAGCCTGCCCTCGGTGGGGCCAGCATCATCGAGGATGAACAGGGGTGACTCCCCCATCCCGCTCTCCGCCATGCGCTTCATGAGGTCGGCACGCACAGCTACCTTTGCTCGTGCGGGGAGACGGTTGAGAACAACGGCCGTTGTCATGCCGCGGTCGTACGCCTCGGTCAGGGTCGACCATGCCACATGATCTCCGTAGCGAGAGGCGGTCGTGACAAAGATCCAGAGGTCAGCAGCATTGAGAAGAGTCTGGGATGTTTCCCTGTTTCCAGCATCGATAGAGTCAAGGTCCGGAGCATCAATGAGCGCGATTCCCGGAATACCATTCTCGGTGACTATTACGTCACAAATCTGCGTGAGCAGGTGCCCCTCCATCGCCTGCTCATCATCAGGATGAAACACGAGAACAGGGGTCCTTGTTGTCGGCCTGATGACCGAGGCCTCCGACACGTCCTCCCCGATCAGGGAGTTGAGAATGGTCGACTTGCCAGCACCCGAAGAACCACCGAAGACAACGATGGCGGGAACAGCATCCTCAAGAAGATGCGGGAGAAGTCGCGTAGACAGCTGTGTCTTGAGCGCGCTCTGGGACGCTCTCAACTCATTGATGCCGGGAACTGAAAGTGGAAACGAAACCTCGTCCAGCGCCTCGACCGTTTCGGTCACGAGGCGCGCAAGTCGAGATGCTGCATACGGAGAACTCACCCCTCTATTCTTACCGAAAACTGTCCTCAGGTGTTGCACAGTGGGACCGAGATGGTGCGCTAAGATTTAACGGGCACACGCCTACGCCTCCATAGCTCAATGGATAGAGCAACGGCCTTCTAATCCGTAGGTTGCAGGTTCGAATCCTGCTGGGGGCACCATGGGGAAAGAACCTGGCACAAACCAGGGCAGAAACCCCGCCGAATAAAAAAGTGGTGAAAGGCTCGAACGTGGCACTTAAGCAATTGAATAATCCTATTGTCTGGATCGACTGCGAAATGACCGGCCTGGATCTGGAAAACGATGGGCTCGTCGAGGTGTCCGTTGTCATCACCGACTCCGACCTTGTCCCGTTAGATGAGGGAATCGACCTGGTCATCAAGCCCACCCCCGAGGCACTCGCTTCCATGGGTGAGTTCGTGACGAAGATGCACACCGACTCTGGCCTCATCAAGGAGTGGAAAGACGGCATGGAGCTCAAAGAAGCCGAGCGCACCATCCTCTCCTACCTGTCAGAACGCGTCCCCAAGGGCAAGGCGCCGCTCGGCGGCAACTCCGTTGGCACGGACAAGGCTTTCCTGGTGAGGGACATGCCCGCTGTGATCGACTACCTCCACTACCGAGTTATCGACGTCTCCACCATCAAGGAGCTCGCCCGCCGCTGGTACCCCCGTGCCTACTTCGCGGCTCCCGAGAAGTTCGGTAACCACCGGGCTCTTGGAGACATCTACGATTCGATCGACGAACTCCGCTACTACCGTTCTATCCTCTTCCCCGAAGGCGACGGCCCGACGACGGACCAGGCCAAGGAGAAGGCTACCGAGATCCTGAACTCGCGCACCCAGGAGTCCTTCCAGGATGAGGACTCTGACAGCAAGAGCTAAACCGGCGCGGACTCCCGGTTCAGCAATTCGTTTGAGCCACCATCGTGCCATCCAATATCGTCTGATCCCGCCCCAGCACCTTGCTCGGGGCGGGATAGTCTTTACTCATGATTCTTCCGATCTACATCACCGGCCACCCCACACTGCACTCCCCCGCCGAGCCCGTCACCGAATTCAACGATGACTTGGCGAAGCTGGTGGAAAACATGTACGAGACCACGGTCGCAGCACCGGGTGTTGGACTTGCAGCACCGCAGATCGGAATCGGAAAACAAATCTTTGTCTGGGCCTACTCCAACCAAACCGTGGCACCAGCACGCGGCGTCGCCATCAACCCACAACTCTTTGTTGAGCCCATTCAGCCTGGTGGGACAACGGAGGAAGATGCCGAAGGATGCCTGTCTTTCCCCGGTGTGAAGTATCAGCTTAGGCGTAGCCCGCGAGCGCTCCTGCGAGCCCAGGGGCTCGATGGTAAACCGTACGAGCTGGAAGCCGATGGCTGGTTCGCCCGAATCCTGCAACACGAATACGACCACCTCCAAGGTACCCTCTACGTAGACCGACTGGCAGAACCCTTCTCAAGCAAAGCTGCCAGCTTCTACAAGGACTACAAGTGGGGATCCGAGAATACTAAGTGGACTCCTGGAGAAGCTCACTGATCCACAACAACGAGTGCCCGGTCCTATACGGTCAGATTGCTGAAAATGCTGATAATTTCTCTTCATTGTACGGCATGGCCTTGTTCCACAACACCTGCACATCCTTAGTCAGGGCACATGCTCCATGCATCTGACTGTCGAACCTCATGGCCGAGATAGACTCTCGGCTCGTTCCCTGTCATGGCGATCATCTCTTTTGATTAGTGCCACCGGCTGGCTAAGCCATGACAGTAGGTCTCATATCCACGTTACGACAGTAATCCACCAGTGGTGTCGAGCCCCTAATTGGTGATCACCCACTCCCAAACAGTCCTACTGGTAGCCCCGGATCATTCGACGGACAGGAGCTAGACACTAAGCCAGAGTGGCTGACCAACAGACCCAATCAACACCCGACGATCAGGACCTGTCAACAACGTAACGGGCAAGTGACCATAGGGGCCAGAACTGGGTAAGCCTGCGACGTAGCCTGCGTCCTTGGCCCGGTAAGTCCTGGTTACGTCGCTTGCTCGTGATAAAGCTAAGAAACACGGCAAGGTCATGGGAGCGTGCATCGATTTGTCGGGACTGGGTGGCGGCACAGGTGGGACAGTAGAAGCGGGTTCGTCCGCTGGGAGTCCGGCCGTATTAGGCGCGGTTTGGCCCCAGGTCGACCATCGAGAATGTACCATCCAATTAACTGTCCGAAGCCCCGAGTGACCTATCTGTCGCCAATTCCGATTGCGTCGCATCGTTGCATTCCTGGACATGATCGTGAGCTAGTAGTACTTGCACTGACAATAAACTGATCACCAGTTTGGCTGGAATGCCGTAGTGCCCCGCCCCTTCTGACGGGACACTACGCTAGGATCAGTCAGAAGCGACCTGTGTGGGACCGTTGACAGAGAATACGGCCCCCAATGGCGGCAGGAAGGGACCGTGCAGCATATGGTCTAGCGCACGACCGGGTGACTCGGCTCGATCTATCCTCTCAAGCCAGGGCTTCCAAGCCTCAGCATCGAGGCGAAAATCAGGAAAGTCAGGATAGTTTCCGTACCATTTCTTGAAAAGATGCCCATGTGTTGCTTCATCAAGTTCCTCTCTTCTGCGCTTATCGGACAACAGGCTTGCAAGCAGGTAGTAATGCAGTGGAGTAAAGCCTGCATTGTGCAACTCGGCGGCTGTCTCTTTCCAATCCTCTGGAATCTTGGTTCCCCCGAAGACCACACCACGCGCGATGAGAGTCATGATCGTTGGCCCAAGAAACTGGGGGCAGTAGTCAAGCATGTAGCGAGCCCATAGGGGCCGATCTGCTTCCGGTACCTCGCCCCATCCGTCTGTGGGGTCAAACTCATCAGCCGCACCATTACCGGCATCGACAGGTTTATTAGACATGGGAAAATTCCTTACCGGATCCCGCCATGCGCGGATCCATCGACTTGTATGAACTTTTGTTCATACCGGTTCTTCCCCTGGGGCACCCCGCTCGATGGAGGGGGTTGCCGTGTAGCCAGCCAGGTACTGAACGCTACAACTCTTGAACCTGTATCTAAGTTACCACTGCCTGAGGACACATATTTCTTCAATTAAATGCATGCACTGACTAACTCTGAGCACAGTTGAACGCTTATCGCAGTTGCTCATGATTCTTCCGATCTACAACACCGGTCACCGGTCAAGTCCCTTTAGGTGGTGTAGTGGGTTTTCCTTCGTTTTGTCGGTTGGGGGTTAGGCGCTGAGTTCGAGTGGGTGTTCGTCGCTCACCTGGATCCCGTTATCATCTATGGCTTGGAAGCGGCTTCGGGTGAGGACATCGAGGCTG
>NZ_JASDVN010000053.1:0-14876 GCF_041440645.1 Flaviflexus sp.
ATCCCCAACTTCGAAATCAAAGAAAACCTGCCAACTACTTGACGCGGGACATCGGAGCCGGAGATGCCGGCTTGAATGAAAGGTTGTTCAATGTCGAACAGTACAGGATCGTCTAACGGCTACTTGATGGGAATCGACTTTGGTACGGAGAGCGTTCGCGCCGCTATCTTCGACACCAAAGGTACCCCCATTACGTTTGCTGCTACGCCGTACAAGACGACTCACCGTCGTCCAGGCTGGGCTGAGCAGGATCCGGATGAATGGCTGAGTTGCCTTGAGGCGTCGAGCCACAAGGCCATCGACAATGCCGGGATCTCGCCCTCCTCGATCATCGGCATCTCCTACGATGCCACGACGTCCACGGTGCTCGCGCTCGATGAGAATGGTGCGCCCCTGCGTCCCGCGATCATGTGGATGGACGTACGTGCGACGAAGGAGGCTGCGAAGATCTCCTCCACCGATTCCGTTGCAAAGCTCTACAACGGCGATGGTACCGCCCCCGCTTCCGCTGAATGGTTCCCGTTCAAGGCCGCCTGGATCAAGGAGAACGAGCCCGATGTTTACGAGCGTGCATACCGCATTGTTGACGCGACCGACTGGGCAACCCGCATCCTCACCGGCGACTGGACCCTGAGCATCAACACCGCTGCGCAACGCATGTACTACAACCGCGACCAGGGCGGCTGGCCGGTCGACCTGTACGAGCACCTCGGCATTGGCGACATCTTCGACAAGCTTCCTGATAAGGTCGTGGACCTCGGCGAGTCGGTCGGTACCCTGTCCTCTCGTGCCGCCACGGTCCTCGGCCTCGTTCCCGGCATTCCTGTTGCTCAGGGCTCTGCTGACGCATGGGCGGGCCAGATCGGTCTGGGAGTTGTTGTTCCCGGCAAGCTCGCCCTCATTACCGGTTCCTCGCACGTCATCACCGGTCAGTCAGCGGATCCGATCCACGGTGCAGGCTTCTTCGGTTCCTACACCGACGGTGTCGTTCGTGGCCAGTACACGGTCGAGGGCGGCCAGGTTTCTACCGGTTCGGTCATGAAGTGGTTCAAGGACAACTTTGCTCGCGACCTCGTTCAGGCAGCGGATCGTGCAGGTTTGAATGCCTACGATCTGCTCAACCAGCAGTCGAAGCATCTCGCTCCCGGTGCAGACGGCCTCATCATCAATGAGTATCTGCAGGGCAACCGTACGCCCTATGTTGATGGAAAGGCCCGAGGCAACATCTACGGTCTCTCCCTCCACCACGGCCCCGAACACATGTACCGCGCGATCCAGGAAAGCATCTGTTACGGTACGGCCCACAACCTGAGGGTGATGCAGGCGCAGGGCTTCCAGCCGAAGGAGATCGTGGCCTGTGGTGGTGCGACCCGCGGCCGTGACTTCATGCAGATGCACTCCGATGTGACCGGCGTGCCGATCACGCTGACCGAGGTTGGCGACGCCGTTGTTCTTGGCTCGTGCATGATGGCGGCAGTCGGTGCTGGCGTTTACAGCTCGCTTGAAGATGCTGCGAACAACATGGTTCACGTTCGTGAGTCCCTCGAGCCCCGTCAGGATGTTCACGAAGAGTACCAGTTCTATCTCGACAAGTACATTGAGCTGTTCCCGAAGGTCGCCGACTCGATTCACGAGATCGTCGATCACGAGGCCGCAAAATAGGTCGTGAACTGACTAAATCGAGCTCACAACAATAATTGAGGCTCTCATCCGCAACACGTGGATGAGAGCCTCAGTCGTTTCCAGGCCAGTGCCCGAACCATTCTCGGTCAGTGTCCGTGCAGTTGACCGACACGCCCGAAATCCGGTTATGGCATAGATCGCGGTGTTGGAATCAACATGCATGAGCAATATCGTGACGAAACAAATTGCACTAAGGTTATATGCGACGCGTGCCGTATGGGCCGCTTTTTGAGAATTGAATGAGTGGAGATCTCTAATGTCCAAGAATTTTGAAGACGACGCAGAAGGCCGTCGCAGCTCCTGGGAATCAGCCTCAGATCGACGCAAGGGATCTCGCTCCGGCGATTCCGACACGGCACGTGGTGGCCATGGAGATCGTCGATTCAATGACCGCGACAACCGCCGATTTGACGACCCCGGTGACCGCGGCGGCGAGCGTGGCGGAGAACGCCGTTTCAATGACCGTGACTACCGTGGTAGTCGTAGGTTCAACGATCGTGATGATCGCGGCGGTGAGCGTCGCTTCGAAGGTCGCGGTGACCGGCGAAGCGAGGATCGTGGTGGACGCAGGTTCGACGACCGCGGAGGAGATCGCCGCGGCGGATACGGAGATCGCCGCTTCAATGATCGTGATGATCGTCGTGGTGGCCGCAACTACAATGACCGTGATGATCGCGGCGGTGAACGTCGTTTTAACGATCGCGATAGTCGCGGGGGAGAGCGTCGCTTTAACGATCGTGACAATCGTGGTGGCGAGCGCAGGTTCAATGACCGCAATGATCGTGGCGGACGTCGCTTCGAAGACCGCGGTGAGCGCCGCTTTAATGACCGCGACAACCGTGGCGGTGAGCGTCGCTTCAATGATCGTGATGATCGTCGTGGTGGTCGCAACTTCGGCGATCGTGATAACCGTGGTGGCGATCGTAGGTTCAATGATCGCGATAGTCGCGGTGGTGAGCGTCGTTCTAACGATCGTGACGATCGTGGTCCCCGTCGTTTCAATGATCGTGAAGATCGTGGCGGTGAGCGCAGGTTCAACGATCGCGATAGTCGCGGCAGAGACCGTCGTTTTAACGATCGCGATGATCGTCGTGGTGGTCGCAACTTCGGCGATCGTGATAACCGTGGTGGCGATCGTAGGTTCAATGACCGCAATGATCGTGGCGGGGAGCGTCGCTTTAACGATCGTGACGATCGTGGTGGCCGCAGGTTTGACGATCGTGGTGACCGCCGTGGTGGCGATCGCAGGTTCAACGATCGCGACAACCGTGGTGGTCACGGTGGCCGTCGCTTCAATGATCGTGACGACCGTGGTGGTAGCGGCTATGACAGGGACGGTGGACGCCAGCACGCGCCCCGTGCAGGTGCGGGACGTGATGGACGTGAGCCGGAACCGTTCATTCCCGAGGAGATCACTGCAGAGAATCTGAGCAGGGAAGCACGCCGCCACCTCCTGTCCCTCAACAAGGACAACGCTGATCGTGTTGCTCGCTTCCTCGTCATGGCGGGCTCGCTCATGGATGAGAACCCCGAGCTTGCCTACGAGCATGCGAAGGCTGCCTACCGTCGAGCGTCCCGCATCGACATCGTGCGTGAGGCCCTTGGTCTCACCGCATACGCTAACGAGAAGTACGGCGAGGCACTGCGTGAGCTGCGCACCTACCGTCGCATGTCGGGCGACCTGTCGCACGCCTACCTCGAAGCCGACTGTGAGCGCGGCATGGGCAAGCCCGATCGCGCCGTCAAGTACCTCGAAGACATCGACATCCAGGAGCTTGAGCCGGCCGCTCAGGTCGAGCTTGCTCTCGTTGTCTCCGGTGCCTACTCGGACATGATCGAGTCTGAGACGGGCCTCAAGCTCATTGAGACTCTCAAAGTTGATTACTTCAAAGACGAGCTTCGTGCTCCCGTCGAGCAGGTCCGCTACGAGCGACTGCGCGAGCTTGGTCGTGACGAGGAAGCCTCCGCAGTTGAGGCACGCTGGTCGCCCCTGTGGGATGCTGAGACGATCGAGGTCTTCGCTGAAGCGATCGAAGAAGACGACTACACCGAGGATTCTGACGATTCCTACGGTGAGGGCGAATGGGACGACTCCTCCGATTCTGCAGATTCCGTAGACTCTGTTTCGTCTGCTGATGACTGGGATGACGACGAACCTGTTCGCACGAACCGCTTCGCCGATTTCGAATCCAGTTCCGATGATGACTCTGACGTCGAAGACGATTCGGAAGACGATGAGTCCGAGGATGTTCTCGATGATGAGTCGGACGATCTTCTGGACAAGGTCGATCAGCTCGATGAGCTCGACGAGGATGACGAGGATGACGATGAGGCTGAACTCATCGGCGACATTGATCCCGAGGGCTTCATTGCCGAGGAAGAGGCACGCGAGGACGATGTTCTTGAGGCTCAGGAAGAGATCGCCGAGGAGCTTGGCACCGGCGAGTTTGCTGACGATGAGGCCAACGTGTCGGAGGACGAGGTCCTTGACGACGTTGAGTTTGACGAGGCTCTTCTGCCCGCGGATGCTGTCGAGGTCGTGAACGATCCCGCCCAGGCCGATGATGTCATCTCCGGTTCTGACGAGGACGAATCCGAGGAAGAGGCTGACGATGATCTGGACGCGGCTTCGGATGAGACGGTAGGCGTCGTCGATAGCGATAGTCTTATGTTGCCGGGACTGGAAGACGTTGCCGGTGAATCGGAGCCGCAGGATGACCTGTTCGCTCAGCTGGATGATGAAGGGGAGACCAAATGACGTTGAAGTCGTCGGGAGTACTATCCCAGGCGTACGACGCGGCAATCTACGACCTTGATGGTGTCTGCTACCGCGGAAACGAACCGATCGACCACGCGGGTGAGGCAATCACCGCAGCCGTCGGTGGCGGCCAGAAGGCCGTCTACCTGACGAACAATGCGGCACGCACCCCCGCCTCCATCGGCGAGCATCTCCGTAGTCTCGACATTCCTGCTGAGGACTCCGAGGTCTACACGGCGGCCATGGCCGGTGCAGAGCTCGCAACTGAGCACATTCCGGCAGGCTCGAAGGTCTTCGTCATCGGTGGGGAGGGACTTGTGTGGGCTCTCGAGCAGCGCGGATTCACGGTCGTTGACTCGGCTGATGATGATCCGGCTGTGGTCGTTCAGGGCTTCCACCCAACCGTGGGCTGGCAGGTCATGTCCGAGGGCGCTCTCGCCATCAACAAGGGCGCGGTCTTCATCGCAACCAATCTTGATGCGAGCCTCCCGCAGGAGCGTGGCTTCATGCTGGGGAACGGCGCGCTCGTCAAGGCTGTTGAGCACTCGACCGGAGTGACTCCGTTCGCCACCGGCAAGCCCCTGCCGAAGGTGTTCCACCAGGCAGCTGGCTCCATCGACGCGAAGCTCCCGATCGCCGTGGGCGACCGCCTCAATACCGACATCCGCGGTGCAGTCTCCGCTGGCATCGATTCCCTGCACGTCCTCACGGGAGTGAGCGACGCTCGGGACGTTGCTCTCGCTGTTCCCGAGGAGCGCCCCACTTACCTCGCAAAGAACCTCCTTGGTCTGAACGAGGCTCACGAGGCTCCCGTTGTGACGGGTGGCCGGACTGAGCTCGGTGGCGAGTGGGCCGAGGTTGTTGACGGCACGCTCGAGACGTCCTCGGACATTTCCTCCGCAAGCGTTGACCTTTACCGTTGCGTTGTCGCGGCGTCCTGGGTGGCTGTCGATGGGGGAGTGGCCCGCGAGTCCCTGTTCGAGCAGCTCGCTTCTCTCGAGGTTCTCTAGGTTCATGGAACCGAATCCCGGTCGCGACTTGGAGGCTGTGGTTGAGGAACTCACTCCACCGGATCCGGAGGATAGTGAGAGCCTCGAACGGTCGGCTCGAGCTTTCGATGAGATCGCTCGGGCCCTGTCCGATGCTCTGAGTCGGGCGCAAGACTAGTGGGCCGGCTACGTCGAATTGATGCGGAGCTCGTGAGACGAAATCTTGCGAGCTCCCGCGATGAGGCACGCCGACTCATTGAGGGCGGCAGGGTCCGCCTCGACGGCGCCGAGGTCACGAAGCCGGCACGCCAGGTCGATCCGGCCCAGGCGATCGTCGTCGACGACTCGGATCTTGAGCACTACGCATCCCGTGGCGCCTACAAGCTCGCGGGTGTCCTCGATCTTCTCGGCGATCGCGCACCCACCATTGAGGGACACAGGATTGTCGATGCTGGTGCATCGACCGGTGGCTTCACGGACGTTCTGCTCCGCAGGGGAGCGCACGAGGTGCTCGCCATTGACGTTGGCTACGGGTTGTTGGCGTGGCGGTTGCGGGAGGATCCGAGGGTGATCGTCATGGAACGCACGAACGTCCGCAACCTCAAGCCTGAGGACGTGGCACCGGCACCGGACATGGTGGTCGGTGATCTCTCATTCATTTCCCTCACCCTTGTGCTGCCCGCTCTCGTTGGTGCGGTCAAGGAGGATGCTGACTTCCTCCTCATGGTGAAGCCGCAGTTCGAGATCGGGAAGGACCGTCTTGGCCACGGTGGTGTCGTGCGGAACCTTGATCATCACGAAGAAACCGTGGGAACGGTGGCGCAGTGCGCGATCGACCTCGGCCTCAGCATCGCTGACGTTGCCGCATCGCCCCTACCGGGACCCGCCGGCAACGTCGAATACTTCCTCTCCATGAGGAAGAACCATCCGGACCCGGTCGACGATATTACTGAAGCGATCCACAGGGCCGTGCTCGATGGGCCCGCGCCGGGGCTTTTCGGTAAAGTCTAAGCGGAGGAGGCTACATGACTCGTGAAGTGTACATGCTGGTGCACAAGTATCGTCCTGATGCTCAACAGTCCGCGGCTCTCATGTCGGACGAGCTGACGAGGCATGGTTTCTCCGTTCGCAGATCCGGGCCACTCGGCGACGCTGAGATTGTCGTTGTGCTCGGAGGTGATGGAACCATCCTCGCCGCCTCAGAGCTGACCCGCGGCACCCAGATCCCAATCGTCGGCATCAACTACGGTCACGTCGGCTTCCTGGCCGAGGTGGAACCCGAGGGCCTGCCCCGAGTCGTCGAGCAGATCACCGAACGCGCCTGGGTTCTCGATCGCCGCATGACGATGGACATCGAGGTCATGCTGCCCGACGGACACCGTGCCACGTCATGGACGCTGAATGAGGCCGCCCTCGACAAGCACGGTAACCCCATGGTTGAGGTCAGCCTGGGTGTTGACGGACGGGGAGTCTCCTCGTTCACGTGCGATTCGGTTCTCATGGCGACCCCAACAGGATCGACCGCCTACTCCTTCTCCGCGGGTGGCCCGGTCGTGTGGCCGAACGTGGAGGCCATGCTTCTTGTCCCCGTGGCAGCTCACGCTCTCTTTACCCGACCTCTCGTTGTTGGTC
Source organism: Flaviflexus sp. (assembly GCF_041440645.1). Classification (GTDB taxonomy): domain Bacteria; phylum Actinomycetota; class Actinomycetes; order Actinomycetales; family Actinomycetaceae; genus Flaviflexus. Next base: position 7,063 of record NZ_JASDVN010000053.1, read on the forward strand.
CCACCTCCGAACTGCAGGTTGTGGTCGATTCCGAGGGCGCGAAGCTGGTCTGCGACGGGAGGCGTGAACTCCCCGTCACCGCGGGAAGCATCATCACGGCACGCAAATCGGAGAATCCCGTCTACCTTGCTCGCCTGAACAACACGCCGTTCTCAGGCAGGCTCGTGAAGAAGTTCAACTTGCCGGTGGGTGGGTTCCGAGATCGGGGCCGGATGTGATCGATCAGGTTCGGATCGAAAACCTGGGCGTCATCGAAGAAGCAACCATTAGTTTTTCCCCAGGACTCACTGCTATCACCGGAGAGACCGGTGCGGGCAAGACCATGCTCCTCAACTCCCTTGCGCTCCTGCTCGGGAAGCAGGCGGACACGAGCAAGGTGCGCCTCGGTGCGGAACGCACCGTTGTCGAAGGCGTCTTTGAAGTCCCATTATCAAGCGACATTGTCGATGAGGTGAGGGATGCTGGCGCGGATGTCGACGTCGAAGACGACGCCGCGATCCTCACCGTGTCCCGCCAGGTCCCTGCCGAGGGTAGGTCACGCTGCTTCCTCGGTGGCAGGACCGTGCCCCGGACCATTCTCGATGAGCTGGGTGGCAAACTCGTCACCATCCACGGGCAGTCGGAACAGATGAGGCTCCGTTCCGCCTCCGCTCAACTCCACGCACTCGACAGCGCGGGCGGGGAAGCCACGAGCGTTGCGCTGGAAAACTACGCCACAGCGTGGAAAACCTACCGCGAGGTTGAGGCTGCCCTAGAGCAGTTCCGTGCCTCCGCTCGCGACAGCGCGGCGCAGCGTCTAGCCCTGACCGCCCTCGTTGAAGCGGTCGACGAGGTGGAGCCCGAGATCGGGGAGGAGGAGTCGTTGCGGGAACGCATCGAACGCCTCGACTCCATTGAAGAAACCAGGAGCGGCCTGCAGGCAGCGCTGGGAGCGCTCTCGGGAGACGGGGAGATGATCCCGGGTGCAACCGATCTTGTCGGTCGGATGGCGGGGAGCATGGCGGGGCTGAAGGAACCCGGAGCCGAGGATGTGCGGGCTCGGGCCGAGTCCGTCGAGGCGGAGCTTCGTGACCTGACCCAGGTCGTGGGGGAGATGCTCTCCTCTCTCGAAACTGGCGAGTCACTGAACGATCTGCACGCCCGAAAGGCGAAGCTACGTGCGCTCACCCGGAAACTTGGCATGACTATCGACGAGGCCATCGGCGAGGCCGAGAAGGCGCGTGAGGTGCTCGATGCCCTGCACGATCCGCAGGCACGGGAAGCCCAGCTCGAGGAAGAACTGAGCGCGTCCCGCAAGGAACTATTGAAACGGGGTAAGGCGCTGACGAAGGTGCGCAGATCTGCCGCAGACACCCTCGTGTCCCACGTCAATGAGGAGCTCGCTCAGCTCGCTCTTGGTCGCGCTGAGATCGCGATTGACCTGGAGGAGGTTGAGCCGCGGAGCGACGGTCTCGATCGCGTGACCTTCATGTTCAAACCCGATGCGCACGCGGCCAAGGTGCCGCTCGCCTCCTCCGCATCCGGTGGCGAACTCTCCCGCATCATGCTCGCCATCGAACTGGTGCTTGCGAAGTTGTCCCCACAGAGCCCGCCCACTTTCGTGTTTGACGAGATCGATGCCGGTGTCGGTGGCGATTCGGCCAAGGCCATCGGTGCTCGACTTGCTGACCTGGCGCGGCACGCCCAGGTGATCGTTGTCACCCACCTCGCTCAGGTTGCGTCCTGGGCTGATCGTCAGGTCGTTGTCCTCAGGGGCGAGAAATCCACCTCTGTGCAAGCAGTAGCGGGCAATGAGCGGGTCAATGAACTCGCACGAATGCTGTCCGGATCTGCGGATTTGGACTCCGCCCGTCGACATGCCGCTGACCTACTTTCCGCCTCGACCGTGGGACGATAGTGCAGTGAAATGGAAATTCCGACGCAGAGGAAAGCCGACTGAACCCGATCAGCTCGGTGGCTATGTCCGGGTTGATTCACGTACCAAGAACCTGACGAAGCGGCTCACCGAGGGTGAGGTCGCGATCATCGACCACGAGGACATCGACCGAGTATCGGCTGAGGCCCTTGTCGCCTGCAAGCCCGTCGCTGTTCTCAATGCCGCGAAGTCGACCTCGGGCCGCTACCCGAACATGGGTCCGGGCATTCTACTGGCCGCGGGCATCCCGCTCGTTGACGATCTCGGTTCCCAGATCATGGATGTGCACGAGGGCACCTCGATCCGTATCGAAGAGGACGGCACCGTCTACCGCGGTGACGACCTCGTGGCGGAAGGCGTCTGGCAGACCTCTGTACTCAACGAGGTGGCCATGGAGGAGGCTCGAGCAGGCGTCTCGACCCAGCTCTCCGCCTTTGCCCACAACACGATGGAGTATCTCGAAAGAGAGCACGACCTCATGCTCAACTCTGTTGGTATCCCCGATGTGCGGACGGTTTTTGAGGACCGTCAGGTCCTCATCGTCGTACGCGGATACCACTACAAGGAGGACCTGAACTCCCTGCGTGCCTACATCCGCGACTACCGCCCCATTCTCGTGGGTGTTGATGGGGGAGCGGACGCGATGCTCGAGATGGGTCTCGTTCCCGACGTCATCGTTGGCGACATGGACTCGGTCTCAGACAAGGCGTTGTCGTGCGGGGCGGAGGTCATCGTGCACGCCTATCGCGACGGTCGCGCCCCCGGAGTCAAGCGCGTGGAGGATCTTGGCGTCCCCTACATCGTGTTTCCCATGACGGGCACGAGCGAGGACGCGGCCATGATCCTCGCCGACTCCAAGGGCGCAAAGATCATGGTGGCCGTCGGCACCCATTCCTCCCTCGTCGAGTTCCTCGATAAGGGGCGCGAGGGCATGGCCTCAACGTTCTTGACGAGGCTCAAAGTCGGTGGCCGCCTCATCGATGCCAAGGGCGCCTCCCAGCTCTACCAGTCGCGTATCGCTAACTGGCAGCTGATTGCGCTTGTGCTCGCCGGCGCCTTCGCCATGTTCGCCTCCATCTCCACCACCGACGTGGGGCAGGCACTGTGGAGCCTGGTGCAGGCATGGATCTCCGACGCCTGGAACAACATAACCGGAATATTTGGTTGATTGAGAGTGCTCAATGGTTGATTTTCGTTACCACCTTGTCTCGCTGATTGCCGTGTTCATGGCACTCGGTGTCGGGGTCATCTTGGGTGCTGGCCCGCTCCAGAACTCCATCGGATCGGTGCTGACCGATCAGGTGGATTCCCTGCGCGATTCCCGCAACGAGGCGTGGGCTCAGGCAGAGGCATCCCAGCGGGAAGCCAACGCCTACCGCGAGGGCATGGAGATTCTCTCCGATGATGTCATTGCGTCGACCTTGGACGAGCAGAACGTTATCATCGTGGCTCTGCCCGGTGCCGGTGACGATGCGATCGATCTCCACAGCAGCAACCTCGAGCAGGCGGGCGCCACCGTCACGGGTACCGTCCGCGTCACGGAAGATTTCTTCTCCCCGGGTGCCGCCTCCTACCGCAACGCGCTTTCCGGACAGCTAGACGCCTACGTGGAGCCAGCCGACAACCCCATGGGTACTCTCGTGCGCGGCTTCGAACTGATCGTGACGGGCGAGGATGCGAATACCGCGACCCTGACCGAGGTGTATCAGTCCTCCGACAACGCGCTCATCGAGGTGGTGGACCCGATCACCGCACCGGCTGACGCGATCCTCTTTATTGGCGTCACCTCCGAGGAGGTTCCCGACGAACCCGACACCGATCGCGACACGACCATCGCGAACGCCACCGCATTCTTTGATTCCGTCGAGCTCCCTGCTGTCTACACTGCGGACGGGAAGGCCGGCACGACCCTGGCCTCGGTGCGCTCATCGAGCGGGGTCTCGACCGTGGATTCGCCGGCGGACGCAACGGCACTCATCAACGTCCCGTTCGCCATCACCCAGGAACTCGCCGGCAACACCGTCGCCTGGGGTATCGAGGACGGCGCTGAAGTCGTTGTCGGAGCAGCGGCACCGCTCAACGCAACCACGCAGGAAACACAGGATCCAGCAACCGAGGGTGATCCCGCGACCGAGCAGGATCCCGCACAAACAGAACAGACCGATCCGAACGAGCCCACCGAGGGTGAATCGTGATCAGGTCGGCCCTCGCCGGGCTGGTCGGATACGCATCGAGGTATGTCCCACGTCCCGCTGATCAGTCGTGGAAGCGCACGAACTTTGAGGGCAAGACCGTCTCACTCGGCGGCGGCGTCAGTGTCGCCGGCGGAGCTGTGCTCGTGTCGCTTGTCACCTCGGGGAGGGTCGGAGCCGCGGGCGTCATTGCGGGCACGAGCGGTGCGGTTGCCGGCTACCTCGACGACCACCGCGAGAGCGTCTTCGAGAGTGGCAAGGGGCTCAAGGGCCACCTATCCCAGCTCAGGGAGGGCCATCTGACGACGGGCGTGCTGAAGATCGGGATCATTGGAGCGGGCGCCGGAGCATCTGCTGCGGTTCTTGGAAGCAAGTCAATCCCGGACTGGGTCGTCCGATCCGTTGCCATCGCCGGCACCGCCAATCTCATCAATCTTCTCGACCTTCGCCCGGGCAGGGCACTGAAGGCGACACTCGCGGGGACTGTTCTCGTCGCTCCCGGTAACCGTGCGCTTCCGCTCCTCGCGGGTGTTGCGGGCGCCGCCGCCGGCGCCCTCGAAGAGGATCTCGCGGGAGAGGCCATGCTCGGCGATCTCGGCGCGAACGCCATCGGCGCCGTCCTCGGCGTAGCCGCCGCATCCCACCCCTCGCGTCTCGTGCGACTCGGTGTCGCAACAGGAGCCGTGGGGCTCATTCTTGCCTCCGAGAAAGTGTCTTTTTCTCGCGTCATTGACGAGAATCCGGTGCTTTCGGCTGTGGACCGCTGGGGCAGGTAGTGGCCAGTCGGTGGAGATTGGCGTCGGTTGCTGGAGCAGCCGGCGTCATTGCCATTCTCACCCTTCTTTCCCGTGTCGTTGGCTTCGGCCGTACGGTCGCGGAATCGTGGGTTCTTGGCGCAACCCCGATCGCCGATGCCTACTCGACGGCCAACAACGTTCCCAACGTACTCTTTGAGGTCGCGGCCGGCGGCGCCCTTGCCGGTGTCGTCGTTCCGCTCCTGTCCCAAGCGATAGCACGCAAGGACACGGAGGAGACTCATCGGATCGCGTCCGCCCTCCTCACCTGGGTCATGGCACTCGGAATCCCGATCGCCGTCCTTGTCATGCTGCTCGCGGATCCTTTGGCGGGCGCACTCCTAGGTGGTCGGGAGGAGAGCGTTCAGGAGCTCGCGGCAACCCTCCTGCGGATCTTTGCTGTGCAGGTCCCCCTGTACGGCATGTCGGTCGTGCTTTCCGGCATCCTCCAGGCACACCGCCGGTTTGTCATGCCGGCCTTGGCTCCGATGCTGTCATCGATCGTCGTCATTGGCGGGTTCGTCATGTACTGGCGGATGGGAGGGCAGGGGCTGACCGATCCCACGCAGGTGCCAACCGGCGCACTCATGTGGCTCGGGTGGGGAACCACGGGCGGGGTCATGGCCTTCACCCTGCCGCAGCTGATACCGGTCATGAGGGTCGTGAAGCTCCGACCGACCTTCCGCTTCCCCGCTGGACTTGGTCGGAAGGCCCTGAGGATGGCCACCGCCGGTTTCGGTGGGCTCGTGGCCCAGCAGGCCGCCATCGTCCTCATCATGGTGGTTGCGAACAACGTGGGTGGGGAGGGCGCGTACCCGATCTACAAGTATGCCCAGGCACTGTACTTCCTGCCGTATGCGATCCTCGCGGTCCCGATCGCCACGGCACTGTTCCCGAGGATTTCAGAAAGAGCAGCGCTCCCCGGCAGGCCGGGACTCGAAGCCATCACCGCCGGCTCCATCCGCCTCATCATCACAGTGTCCGCCATCGGCTCCGCCGTGCTCGTCGCCATTGCCCCCTCGGCGGAACTCATGTTCACCGTGGTGTACGCGATGCCGGAGCTGGACAGGGTTGTCAGCCTCCTCGCCCTCGGCGTCATCGGCTACTCGCTGCTGTATCACACCTCCCGCGTGCTCTACGGCGTGGGAGCCCCCGGTCAGGTCCTCCGCATCACCGTCACCGGATGGGTCACGGTCGGTGTCGGGGTGCTCCTCGCAGTACCCCTGACGTCGACGAGAGAGTCCACTCTTGACGTCCTTGCGCTCGCGACGGCGGTTGGAATGACCGTGGCGGGAATCCTTGGTGTGTTGGCGTGCCGCAAACTCATTGGTCCCGCCGTTACTGATGGTCTTTACAAGACCGCTAGGATCGCGATCACAATTTCATTACTGTCGGCGTTGTTTGGACGCGTCACCAGTGATTTCATCCTACGATTGGGAGACGGGATGGCCAACGCTATCATCGCCGCCATCGTGGGCGCGCTTGCCGCTTCGGTTATCCCCGTCCTTGTAACCTACCTCGTGGATCGATCCGTGTGGCAGGTCAGCACATGTGTTGAAGACGACTAAGAGGGGGTGCCATGAACATTGTGCAGATTGTGCTGTCCGGTGATGGTGCCATGGCGGGTCACGTCGCTACTCTGTCCAAGCACCTCCGGCTCGCAGGGCACGATGTTGTGGTCGCCGCCGATGCTGACGTTCTTAGCCACTACGACATGGGAGCGTCGATCGAGATCCCGGCACGGCTCTCCGGAACTCAGGTCCGCCTCATCAAGCGTCTCGTTCGTTCGACCGATGTCGTCCATGCTCACGGAAACAACGGTGGCCTACTTGCTGCTACCCTCCTGACAGAACGCCACCGTCCCGGTTTCATCGTGTCCTGGCACGCCCGCACGAGTGATGGTCGGGCACGCCTGTCTGCGCCCAAGGTCGACTCGTTTGGTGTGCGGCTTGCCGATGCCGTTTCTGGAACCTCACCGGACCTCGTTGCTCTTGCCATCGAGGCGGGAGCGAAGGAAACGTGGCTGGATTACGTTCCCAGCCCCATGGTTCCCGACCTGCTCGACACCACCCGGCCCACCCCCGAGGAGCGGTTGACGCTCCGCACGGAGCTTTTTGAAACACTTCCCGAGGTTGCGAGCCCGGGCCGGGACATCGATCCGAACCGACCCATGGTCCTGACGGTCTCGTCCCTCATTCCACGCAAGAACGTGCTCACCACGCTTGAGGCCGCAACTGCCCTGCGTGAGGAGGTCACGTGGGTGCTCGTTGGTCGCGGAGACCTCTCCATTGACGATCAGCTGCGCCTCGGTGCCATCTCCACCCGCGCGCCACTGGTTCTGGCAGGGGAACGCAACGACGTGGACAGGTGGTTGGCCGCGGCCGATGTGTTCGCCCTTCCTTCGGTGTGGGAGGCCCGTCCGCTCGCGGTCCAGGAGGCCATGGCCGCGCAGGTTCCCGTCATTGCCACACGCACCGGAGGCATCCCTGACCTCCTTGAGGGCGCCGGCATCCTCTTCGACGTCGACGATGTTGCCGCGATGGTGCACGGCGTGCGCAGGCTCCTGTCCGAACCCGGCCTCGTGGAGACCCTCACGACAAAGGCGCGAAAGAAGATCTCCAAGCAGCCCGAGATCACGGAGATCACGAGGCATTGGATCGATCGATACCGGAAGGTCACGACCGCCAAGGGCATCACCGTCTAAGGAGCGGCTGGCCTCAAGCTACGCATCGCTGTACTCTTCGGGAGTCTGGACTCCTCGAAACTCTGCACTGGCACGCTGTTCACCAGAGTCTGTGCAACCTTCCCTTCATGCACTCCATGTGGAATCCTGAAGCGCAGCGGAGGATAGGCTATGTCGGCTCTTCATAATTGGGGGTGTAGTTTGTTTTGGAATCCGCCGCTGCCCAGGAG
>NZ_JASDVN010000054.1:0-3301 GCF_041440645.1 Flaviflexus sp.
ACTGCAGGCTGAACCGGAAGAGGAAGCTCCAGTCATTTCAGTGTCGGGCCGCACCTATCCGGTCGAGATCCGCTACCGGGAACCCGAGGATGGCGACCAGTTCTCCGGGATCGTGGACGGAGTCTTTGAACTCATGGACGAGGGTCCGGGAGACATTCTCGTGTTCCTGTCGGGTGAGGGCGAGATCAAGGATGCGGACAAAGCGCTGAAGGACGCGCTCCCGCACTATGCGGCTCCCGGTGAGGGCAGGCCGGGTTCCGTTGAAGTGCTCCCGCTCTTTGCGAGGCTGAGTTCTGCCGAGCAGCACCGGATCTTCCAGGTGCGGGACTGGCGCCGCATTATCCTCGCCACCAACATCGCCGAGACGTCCCTGACCGTTCCTGGAATCCGGTACGTCATCGACCCCGGCACCGCCCGCATCTCCCGCTACTCCAACAAAACGAAGGTGCAGCGCCTCCCGATTGAGAAGGTGTCCCAGGCCAGTGCGAACCAGCGGTCGGGCCGATGCGGCCGTGTCGCCGATGGTGTGGCTATCCGCCTCTATACGGAGGAGGACTTCGTGGGGCGTCCCGAGTTCACCGAACCCGAGATTCAGCGCACCTCCCTCGCTTCCGTCATCCTCCAGATGGCATCCCTCGGTCTTGGTGACGTTGCGGACTTCCCGTTCGTTGACCTGCCGCAGATGACGGCGGTGCGGGCCGGACTTCAGCTGCTCGACGAGATCGGCGCGATCAGGACAGGCAGGATCACCAGGCTCGGTTCGAAGCTGGCGCGGCTCCCGGTCGACCCGCGACTGGGCAGGATGCTTCTCGAGGCGCAGCGCAACGGTGTCGTGTCCGAGGTGCTAGTGATCGTGGCTGCGCTGTCGGTGCAGGACGTCCGAGAGCGCCCCACGGAGAAGCGTGCCGAGGCGGATGCCTTCCACGAACGGTTCACTGACCCCCGTTCCGACTTCATCGGGTACCTCAACGTGTGGCGCTATCTCAACGTCATGCAACGGGACCTCTCGAACTCCGCGTTCCGCAGGCTGTGCCGCACCGAGTACCTGAACTATTTGAGATTCAGGGAGTGGCGCGATGTCGTGACACAGCTACGGCAGATGGGGAGGTCGCTGGGTGCCAACCGCATCGGCATCCCCTCACCCAAGCTTATCGCCGAGGCCGGTGACGTTGCCGCGGCGATTCGCTCCTTCGACAGGTCGAAGACGGAAGAGATCCACAAGTCGCTCCTCGTGGGCCTGCTGTCCTCCCTCGGTTCGTGGGATGAGAAGCGCAAGGATTACGAGGGTTCGCGCGGATCCCGTTTCACGATCTGGCCCGGTTCCGGCCTCGCCAAGCGCCACCCATCGTGGGTCATGGCGGCGGAGCTCGTTGAGACCTCCCGGCTGTTTGCTCGCACTGTGGCCCAGATCGAACCCGAGTGGGTCGAGCCGATCGCAAGTCACGTCACGAACAGGGTCCATTCGGAACCATTCTGGTCGACGAAGCACGGCGCCGCGATGGGCACGAGAAGGTCCTGCTGTACGGCATGACTCTCATTGCGGACCGTCAGGTCCTCCTCTCGAAGGTCGGGACCCTCTCTGCCCACGAACTTGCCCGAGAGATGTTCATACGGCACGCACTCGTGCAGAACCAGTGGCGCGACAACTGGCATCCCTTCATCGAGGAGAACAAGCAGGCTCTCGAGGATGCTCGGGAGGTTGAGCGGCGCAGGCGCGTGCACGGTCTCGTTGCTGACGAAACGGAGTTGGAACGTTTCTTTGACGAACGGATCCCCGAGGACATCGTGTCCGCGGCCCACTTCAATTCCTGGTACAAGAAGAACAAGTCCTCCGTCGATCTGACGTATCCTCGTTCCCTGCTCCTTGGTGAGGAGGAGGCAAGCGAGAACGATTACCCGGACACGTGGGTGCAACGCGGACTCAAGCTCGCCATCGACTATCAGTTCAACCCGGGCGGTCGCATGGACGGCATCACAATTACCATCCCCGTCACGCTCCTACCCCAGCTCACGGACGATGGCTTCGATTGGCTCGTCCCGGGGATGAGGTCGGAGCTCGCCGAGGCCACGATTCGTTCCTTGCCGAAGCGGCTCCGTCGCGAGCTCGTGCCAGCACCCGATGTTGCGAGGGCAGTTGTCGACCTGCTTCCAGCATGGGAGGATGTCGCAACCGGGGAACCGGGTACCCCCACCTACCACGAGGCATTCGCGAAGGCAGTCCTGTCGCTGCGCGGGGTTGAGATCGACGAATGGGGTGACCTGCCTGCTCACCTGACCGTCACGTTCAAGGTCACCTCCGGCAAGAAGACTGTTGCGACAGGGACCAGCATCAAGCACCTTCAAAAGCAGCTCGCTCCCGACACGAAACAGGCCGTGTCCAGCGCAGTGAAGAAGGCTGTTGCTCAGGCAATCCAGCCCTCCCTGCCGCAGGATGGTTTCGGTAAGGACGGCCTGCCGGCCTCGGTCGAAGCGGGCGGCGCCAAGGGCTACCCGGCTCTCGTGGAGAGACACGGTAAGATCCGCGTCGAGGTGCTCGATACGGTGCGGGAGCAGACGAAGGAGCATCGCAAGGGCGTGCTCGCCATGCTGACCGAGAAGCTCTCGCTACCCGTTGGCAGGATTACGTCACGCTGGTCCCCGACACTGTCGCTGACGATGGCGGGGTCTCCCTACTCCACAACCGAGTCTCTCGTTGCTGATCTTCAGTGGTCCGCGGTGCGGAACCTTGCTGGTCCCGTCATCAACGTCCGCACCCAGAAGGCCCTCGACGAGATCGCGAACAAGATCCGGGACAGGGTTGAGGACGAAGTGTATCGACTCGCGGAGATCACGGGCCGGATCCTTGGCTCGTGGCGTGAACTCCTTGCCGCCATCGACCGCGCACCCAGCTCCATGATCGGGGTCGCGACTGAGGTCAAGGACCAGGCCAACCACCTGGTTTATGACGGGTTTTTGCGGGACACACCTGACGAGTGGCTCCCCCACATCCCCCGTTACCTGAGCGCAGCCACCCTCAGGCTGTCCTCCAACCTCGAGTTGGATGACGAGCGTGCGGATCAGGTCATGCAGGCGGAAGAGATGCTGGAGCGGTTCAACCCGGAATCCCTTGAGGAGGAGAAAGCTGCAGAGCGTGCTCGCTGGCTCATTCAGGAGCTCCGAGTCTCGCTGTGGGCGCAGAAGCTTGGCACCTCGGTCAAGGTGTCCCTCCCCCGCATAGGCAAGCTCCTCAGCAAGTAAGCGGCAGCTCAAAGAGGCTCTTCATAATTGAGTGTGTAGCGGGCGTTTTGCGCGTCGTGGCATG
>NZ_JASDVN010000055.1:0-7792 GCF_041440645.1 Flaviflexus sp.
GTTTCATGCCACGACGCGCAAAACGCCCGCTACACACTCAATTATGAAGAGCCCTGAAACTCACAGGGGACGCGAGCGCCACCATCATCCTCACTCCCCTGCTTCACGGGAGGCACGCGATCCTCGCGACCAGGATCTAGAAGGCAGCCCTGTGTGGAGAGTGAACAGGTCGGCAGTAGTCGCAGGGACCGCTGAACCTGAGCGCTGAGTGATTGACGGACCCGGAATGTGGGAACCGAGAGACTGACCGACCCCGGAGCATCGACAGGCTCGGAAGTACAGTGGGCACCCTGGGGAAAAGAACATCGTTGGCTCGACTCTCGGCGGAGCTAACGTCAGCTCTTTGTCCTTGGACCTTCCATAGAACGTGCGGGTGTTTCAATGAACCCGCGGATTGCGATGCTCGAGTGAAACACGAGAGAACACCGGATCCTCTGGCCGGGCCGCCATTACCTATGCTCGGATGAGGTTCATGGGGATGCCGGTGTCGACCGTGATGTCGAGGGCCGAAGGAGCAACCCCGGCTCGGACGAGCGCCGATCCAAGGGCGGCGATCATGGCGCCGTTGTCCGTACAGTAGCGGATGGGAGGGATCCGGACGGTGATGCCGGCCTTCTCTGCCCGTTCGGCAACCAGCTCGCGCAGGCGGGAGTTCGCGGAGAACCCACCGCCGATGACGAGTGTGTCGGTTCCCTGCGTCTGGCAGGCCGCAATGGCCTTGGAGGAGAGCACGTCGGCGACGGACTCGGAGAATCCTGCCGCAATGTCGGCCGTGGGCACTTCGGAACCGGACTCTTCGAGGCCCTCGATGTAGCGGGCGACAGCGGTCTTGAGACCAGAGAAGGAGAAATCGTACTGGTGCTTCTCCTTGTGGCGACCGCCGACGAGGCCACGGGGGAACCGGATCGCGGTGCGGTCGCCTTCCTTGGAGAGGCGGTCGATGTGGGGGCCACCCGGGTAGGGCAGGCCAAGGAGTCGGCCGACCTTGTCGAAGGCCTCTCCCGCAGCGTCGTCCAGGGTGGATCCAAGTTCCTCAACGTCGGTTGCGATGTTGCCGATGCGGAGGAGAGAGGAGTGCCCGCCGGAGACGACGAGACCAACCGAGTTCTCGGGAATCGGGCCGTTGACGAGCTCATCGACGGCGATGTGCCCAATGATGTGGTTGACGCCGTAGAGCGGCTTGTTCAGAGCAAGGGCAAGTGCCTTCGCGGCGGACACGCCAACGGTCAGGGAACCAACGAGACCGGGGCCGGCCGTGACCGCGATGGCGTCGACCTCGGAGAGCTCAACTCCGGCCTTCTCGAGGGTTGCGTCGAGGGTCGGGATGAAGGATTCGAGGTGGGCTCGGGAGGCGATCTCGGGGATGATGCCGCCGTAGCGGGCGTACTCATCCATCGACGTTGCAGTCACGTCCGTAAGAAGTTCGTATCCTCGCACGAGAGCGATACCGGTCTCGTCACAAGAGGTTTCAATACCAAGAATCAAGGGTTCAGCCACGAGTAGTCAGTCTAGTCCAAAGGAAAGCGACGGCCTAGAGGCCGCCGCTTTCCTTGATTCAACTAACAGTGTGGCAGTGCGGACGCGGTGCGTTCGTCACGACCGCGGTCCCGCCTACCCTCCGGCTCAGGAAAACACCTGAACCGTGTGAGGTTGTTCCGTGCCTACTTGGAGACGCCCCTGCGGAGGTCCTTGTTCAACATGGAAATGAACTCGATCGGGATGCCCTTCGGGCAGGCCGCCTGGCATTCACCGATGTTCGTGCATCCACCAAAGCCCTCAGCATCGTGCTGGCGGACCATGTTGAGTGCGCGTTCGGCGCGTTCGGGCTGGCCCTGCGGGAGCAGACCCAGGTGAACGACCTTGGCGGAGGTGAAGAGCATGCCGGAGCCGTTGGGGCAGGCCGCCACGCAGGCGCCGCAGCCGATGCATGCGGCGGCCTCGAAGGCGAGGTCGGCGTTTGCCTTGGGGACGGGCTGTGCGTGAGCATCCGGGGCAGCACCCGTGTTGACGGAAATGTATCCGCCGGCCTGGATGATGCGGTCGAATGCGGAGCGGTCAACAACGAGGTCCTTGAGAACAGGGAACGCTGTCGAACGCCACGGCTCGATCGTGATCTTGTCGCCGTCCTTGAAGCTACGCATGTGGAGCTGGCAGGTGGTGGTCACCTCGGGTCCGTGCGGGTCGCCGTTGATGACGAGACCACACTGGCCACAGATGCCTTCGCGGCAGTCCGAGTCGAACGCAACCGGTTCGACTCCCTCAGCGAAGAGCTCTTCGTTGAGGACATCCAACATTTCAAGGAAGGATGAGTGTTCGTCGACCTCAACCTGACGGGTCTCAAAGTGACCTGCGTCGGTGGGGCCGTTCTGACGCCAATATTCGAGTGTAATTCTCACTTGTAGCTCCGCTGCTTCATCTCGACAAATTCGTACACGAGGTCTTCCTTGTGAAGTGTAGGCGGCTGGTTCTCGCCACCCCACTCCCACGCTCCGACGTACGCGAATTCGTCATCGTGGCGGAGGGCCTCGCCCTCCTCGGTGCGTGACTCTGCACGGAAGTGCCCGCCACAGGATTCCCTGCGGTGGAGGGCATCAATGCACATGAGTTCACCTAGTTCGAGGAAGTCGGCGACGCGGCCGGCCTTCTCGAGAGACTGGTTGAGGTCCGCTGCGCTGCCGGGAACCTTGACGTTCTTCCAGAATTCTTCACGCAGGGCGCGGATCTCGACGATCGCTTCCTTGAGTCCCTCTTCGGTGCGCTCCATACCGCACTTTTCCCACATGATGTGTCCCAGTTCCTTGTGGAAGGAGTCGACCGAACGGTTGCCGTTGATGGTCATGAAGGTGTTGACCCGGTCCTCGACGCTCTTGCGAGCTTCGGCGACCTCGGGGGTGTTCGAGACGTCCTCGAAGGGTGCGCCAGCCAGGTAGTCGTTGATCGTGTTCGGGAGAACGAAGTAGCCGTCGGCCAGGCCCTGCATGAGAGCCGAAGCACCGAGGCGGTTCGCGCCGTGGTCGGAGAAGTTGGCTTCGCCGGTCACGAACAGACCCGAGATCGTGGACTGGAGGTCGTAGTCGACCCAGAGGCCACCCATCGTGTAGTGGACCGCGGGATAGATGCGCATCGGCACCTCGTACGGGTTCTCACCCGTGATCCGCTGGTACATGTCGAACAGGTTGCCGTACTTGGCGGAGACAGCGTCCTTGCCGAGGCGGCCAATGGCCTCCGCGAAGTCGAGGTACACGCCGCGTGCCTCACCGTCGATCTTCGGGCCAACGCCGCGTCCCTCGTCGCACATGTTCTTTGCCTGACGGGAGGCGATGTCGCGGGGAACGAGGTTACCGAAGGCCGGGTAGATGCGCTCCAGGTAGTAGTCGCGATCCTCTTCGGGGATCTGACGGGGATCCTTCTCGCAGTCTTCCTTCTTCTTCGGAACCCAGATGCGACCGTCGTTACGTAGCGACTCGGACATGAGGGTGAGCTTCGACTGGTATTCGCCTGCCTGCGGGATGCAGGTGGGGTGAATTTGCGTGTAGCAGGGGTTCGCGAAGTAGGCGCCCTTGCGGTGCGCGCGCCAGATAGCGGAGGCGTTGCAGCCCATCGCGTTGGTCGACAGGAAGAACACGTTGCCGTAGCCGCCGGTTCCGAGCACAACGGCGTCACCTAGGTGGGTTTCGATCTTGCCGGTCACCATGTCGCGGGTGACGATGCCACGGGCCTTGCCGTCAACAACGATGAGCTCCACCATCTCGTGGCGTGAGTAGTTGGTGACGGTTCCGGCCGCGACCTGACGCTCGAGGGCCTGGTAGGCGCCAATCAGGAGCTGCTGGCCTGTCTGGCCACGGGCGTAGAACGTACGGGACACCTGGACGCCACCGAAGGAACGGTTGTCGAGGAGGCCGCCGTACTCGCGTGCAAAGGGAACGCCCTGGGCGACGCACTGGTCGATGATGGCTTCGGACACCTCGGCGAGGCGGTACACGTTCGATTCGCGCGCACGGTAGTCGCCGCCCTTGACCGTGTCGTAGAACAGGCGGAAGGTCGAGTCGTTGTCGTTGCGGTAGTTCTTGGCCGCGTTGATGCCGCCCTGGGCGGCAATCGAGTGAGCCCTACGTGCCGAGTCCTGGTAGTAGAAGGCGCTGACCTTGTAGCCCATCTCGCCCAGCGATGCCGCAGCGGATGCCCCAGCAAGACCGGTGCCCACCATGATGATGTGCATCTTGCGGCGGTTCGTCGGGTTGACGAGCTTGGCGTCAAACTTGCGCTTCTCCCACTTGGCCTCGAGGGGGCCGGCAGGAGCCTTGGTGTCCGCGATCGGTTCGCCCTCGCGGTAGAGGCCGTCAATAAGTTCAGTCATGTCACTGTTTCCAATCACGGGATGATTCCGAGGATGATCGCGGTCGGGGGCGCCATGAAGCCGATGAAGATCACGGCGGCGATGGCGATCGCGATGCCGTTGAAGACCGGCTCACGGTAGCGGTTCGACCAACCAAGCGTCTGCAACGCCGACCACGCACCGTGGCGGATGTGCATGCACAGCGCGCCGATTGCTACGAAGTAGATCGCGTAGCCCCACCACACCTCGGGCTGGAAGCCCGCGATCATGCGGTCGTAGGGGGTGAGTGCCGAGTAGTCATCAGCACCAACGGAAATGGACAGGGTCGTGAATTGCAGAATGTGCCAAACAATGAAGAGGAGCAGGATGATGCCGCCCCAGCGCATCGTCCTTGATGCATAGGTTTGCTGGTTCTTTTTGCCGCGCTTAACCTTGTACGCATTCGGACCGCGAGCGGCCTTGCCACGCCGCCACAACACGATCGCTGCGTGTGCATGAAGGATCAATGCCGCAAGCAGGACGATCCGGAGAATCCAGAGCACGCCCTCGTGCGGAACGAGCGGATAGCCAACGTCACGCAGGAACTGCGCGTAACCGTTGTATGCATCCGGCCCATTGAACATTTTCAAGTTGCCGTACATGTGAACGAGAACAAAGAGCACAAAGATGAGCCCGCTGACCGCCATCTGGATCTTGAGACCCACGGAGGTTGACAGCTTTCCTACCTTCTTTGGCGCTGTCGAAGTTGAGGTTGCCATAATCACATCGTAGCCCTCAACACCCTCCCGATTTACGACATTAGGCCTAGCCCGACCCCGAAACTGCGGACTTGACCATCATGTGCACCAAAACCAGTGCACCAAAATTCACGAAACCGCACAAAACGGGACAATATTTCATCACAAATGCTACAAAACGGAGGGTCGGAATGTGATTCAGATTTTACGAGAGACTTGGCTTTCCTAATTCTTTACGCATGACGACAGCGTCATCATCGCGGTAATAGCGACGCCTTCTGCCCACCTCGACGAAACCCAAACCCTCGTACAGGGCTCGTGCCCCATCGTCGCTTGCGCGGACCTCAAGGAAGCACGCTTCTGCGCCTTCTGCGCTCTCAAGCAGCGCCGTGATGATGTGGGATGCGAGGCCCTCTCGCCTGCGCGAGGGCCGGACCGAGATCGTCAGCAACTCCGCCTCGATCCCCAGTCCGAGCATGCCTGCGGCATCGAGCTTCCTTGTGGCAGGGGTAATCGAACGCGGCTCGTTGCTCTCAGGCAATTCGGCGTCGACACCGATCGCAACGATCCGGTCGGATGCTAGCTGGTCCTCGATGACTCCCGGCGGCCAGGCTTCGTGCCCGAAGATGTCGGCGTCCAACTCCGCGAACGCCCGAGCATCCCCCACCCCGAGTCTTCTCATGCTCCGTGGATGTCGGGCCTGCGCAGGTACTGGGGTTCGGTTCCGAGGTCGAGTTCCTCGCCCTGCTGGACGCGCGTGAGGCGCGCCTGCGCAAGACGCACCATGACGAGCGGGTCGATGGCCTGGTCGAATCCGGGGAGCAGGTCGGCGTAGAGGGCGGCACCCGGGCCAACGAACGTGGCGTTCGGGTAGCGTTCCGCGAGCGCGGCCGGTGCCAGCACGTCCGGTCCCCACGGGATTTCGATGTCATCGGCTCCCAGTGCCGTGACCTCCTGGGCGTACACTTCCTTGCGCCTCGCGTCACCTACTGCGACGACGGGGCCATCCCCTGAGTGCTGGTCGAGTCCGGAGCGGCCGAGGATGTCGAGGGAACCCACACCGATCAGTGGGATGTTCCAGGCGCGAGCAAGGACGCGTGCGGTTACGAGACCGGCGCGCAGGCCGGTAAACGCAGCCGGGCCGGTGCCGGCCACGATCCTGTCGGGAATACGGTCGCCCACGAGTTCGTGAACGAGAGGGGCGAGGGTCTCCGCGTGGTGGCGAGCATCGGGGCTGGTGCGAACCTCCGCGCCTTCTTCGACGAGAGCGATGACAGATACGGTGGATGTATCAATCGTCAGCGTTAACACGGTTGCCTCCTCGGCGATAGATTCGGACCCTGCGAACATGGTCGTGAAGGACCTCGGTGTGCTGGGGTCCGTGGGGTGAGTGGCGGAGCCAGGTGAAGATGAGGGTGAGGGCGAGAACGACAGCGAGAACGACGCCGGCGAATGCGACAGCGCGATAGTTTCGACCGCCCTCGTCGCCACCAACGATCGGTCCCTCGTCTGCCAGCGATTGCCGCCATTCTAAGAACGAGTCGACCGAGGTTGCGCCAGCCAGGTATTCGAGAGCCTCAGTGTTGGCGGGAATGACGTCATCGCCGCGGATGATGAAATACGTGTCGTAGTCGGGATCGATGAGGAGCATGTCGCCCTCTGCGATGGTTGTCAGTCTCGTGGCCAGATAGTCGTCGGCAACGACACTGCCTTCCCCGGAACCATCGTCGCTCTCGTGGTACGTGAGGGCGCCAATCGGAGTGTCGCCGGAGCTGACCGGGGCCGCGAAGTACTCGGGTGTCGCGTCGGTGTTGCGCGGGTCGGCCGAGTTCTCCGGTACCATCACGGCAGCGACGGGATCCCCGATATCGAGATTGTCCAGTTGTTCCGCGGTCAGGTCAGGGAAGGTGCTTCCCGCGAAGGATTGGAGGGTGGCTTCACCATCGGTCTCGTACCAGTCGCTTGCCGTGCTCGTCACCGCGTAGGCCTGAACTCCGATGAGGAGGAACAGGCCTGCAAGAAGAACAGCAACGAGGTGACGCACTAGGATCCGAGAGCTTCCACGATCGCTTGAGAGCGGGGTCCGGTTCCTGTGATGTGGAGGGTCCTCGGAGCGTCGTCGAGAAGATCCTCGGGCTCCTCACCTTCGGACGCCCCCGTGGTGCGCACGATGTCGATCTCGAGCCTGTCGTTCGAGAGGGCATCTGTCTTTCCCCTGCCCCATTCGACCACCGTGACCGATTCCTCGAGGGAGGTGTCAAGGTCGAGAGCATCGACGTCCTCGAGGCTCTCGAGGCGGTAGGCGTCGACATGGACGAGATCAGGATTGCCGCGGTGCACGTGGGAGATCACGAACGTGGGTGAGGTGACTCGTCCCTGCACGCCAAGGCCCGCGGCGAGTCCCTGAACGAAAGTGGTCTTGCCTGCCCCGAGGGGCCCTGACAGCATGATGAGGGAACCTGCCTCGACGTGCTTCGCGATCCGTTCACCGTGGCGCCGCATGTCATCGGCGCTCTGTGCAATAAGTTCCATGCCGACCTCCTGTCAGTGCCCTACTTTACCCCGATATCTCCTGGGCACGTGCCTGCCCAGGCGGGTTGTGATTTCGTAGCCAATCGTGCCGGCCGCAATCGCCCAATCATCTGCCGTGGGGCCGCCCCGACCGTAGAAGATCACCTCGTCACCGATGCCGGCATTCTCGGGCAGCTCGATGACCACC
>NZ_JASDVN010000055.1:7802-65499 GCF_041440645.1 Flaviflexus sp.
TTAAAATCCACATCGATAACAAAATAATACAAACAGACCCGCCCAACGACGCGGGTAGGTACGCCGTTGACCACGAGCGGACCCGCGCTGGAGGCGGATCTCGGTATCCCATCCGCGTACCCCAGCGGGACCGTTCCGAGCCGCGTCTTCTTCGTGACCACTTCCGTGTGCCCGTAGGAGACTCCCGTGCCTTCCGCCACGTCGCGGACCGCAACGACCTTGGAGGTGAGGGTCATGACGGGCTGAAGACCGATGTCCTGGGAGGTGGCCGCCTCGGGATTGGGGCTCAGCCCGTACAGCCCGATCCCGGGCCGCACCATGTCGAAGTGGGTGTCAGGGTGCCAGAGCAGACCGGCAGTGTTGGCGAGGTGCCTGAGCTCGGGGTGAATGCCGTGGCCCGCAAGCAGATCGAGTGCCTCGGTGAAGACGTCCAGTTGGCGGGCCGTTTCACCGTTGTCTGGTTCGTCGGCGCGAGCCAGGTGCGACCACGCACCAATCACGTGCACGAGACCCTCCTCTTGTGCCTTCGCGACCTTGTCGGCGGGCCCCTGCAGGAGCTGGGGATCGAACCCGCCGCGCGCCATCCCCGTGTCGATCTCGATGTGCAGGCGGGCCGCACTACCCGAGGCGCGTGCCGCCGCGATGAGTTCCTCGAGAGCCCAGGGTGCACCCACGGAGATGTCGAGGCGCGCCTCGATGGCTCTCTCGAGGTCAGCGCCGGGGGCAAAGATCCACGTAAGAATCGGTATCTCGGGTTCGCTCTCGCGCAGAGCAAGGGCCTCGGACAGCTGAGCTACGCCCAGGTAGTCGGCTCCCGCTTCCACGAGAGTTCGTGCGACCTCGACGATTCCGTGCCCGTAGCCGTTGGCTTTGACGATCGCGGCGATCTTCGCCTTCGTGTGGGACTTCAGCAGGGCAAAGTTGGCTGCCAGCGCATCGAGGTCGACCTCTGCGCGGCCCACAAAGTCAGCCACGAAGAGCCCGCCTCATGGCGGTGGGGATACCGGCGATGATGTCCGTGGCCCGGATTGGGCCGGAGGAGTCACCTGCGGCCCCGTGGATCCAGGACGCTGCGGCCGCCATGAGGGCCGGCTTCCCGTGGCCCCTGCCGGCGCGCGCGAGATCCTCACCCACGGATGCCAGGAGCGTGCCGAGCAGGCCAGCATAGACATCGCCTGCGCCCGCGGTGGCCTTCCAGTGGGAGGGTGCGGGCTGGCTGTAGACGGGACCATCGGGTCCCGCAATGAGGTCGGTCGCTCCCTTGAGAACAATGGTGGCGCCGGTGATGGTGGCAGCAAGGCGAGCAGCCCTGATCGGCGCCTCCTCGACGTCCTGGCGTGTCACTCCCTCGCCTCGTGCTGACAGCAACTCGGCAAGCTCACCCGCGTGCGGGGTGAGGACGACGGTGGACGGCAGATCCGTGTAGTCGTCTTTGAGGAGCTCAAGAGCACCCGCGTCAAGAACCACCGGGTACTTCTCCTCGAGAGCGCGGTCCAGTGGCGCTTTCAAGCGATCAGCCTCGGAGGCGGGAACACCGGAACCGAGAACGGTTGCCTGGGCCCTACCCAGTCCCACAACCACTTCCGGGTAGCTGCGCAGGACGAGACCGGATGCTTCCGGGGAGTCGAGCCGGACCATGCCGGGACCTGCCGCGAGCGCACCACCCACGGACAGCACCGCCGCACCCGGGTAGAAGGCGGAGCCGGTACCAAGGAGCACGACTCCACGGGTGTACTTGTGGTCGGTAGGGCCGGGGACGGTCAGGAGGTCACCCACGTCCGAGGCCGACAGGGTGGCCATGGCCGGCTTGTCGATGAGATCAAGACCGAGATCAACAATCTCGACGCGGCCGCACGCGCGGGAGGCGGGAGGTGCGAGCAGTCCCGGCTTCGCGACTCCCATCGTGACCGTCACGGTCGCGGTCAGGTGCGGACCAACAAGTGAACCGTCGTCGATGCCGATTCCGGTGGGGCAATCGACCGCAACGATGATCGGTTCGGCAGGGGACGAGAGTCGTTCCTGCTCGAGCGTCTCGACTAGGGCGGCGAGCGGTTCGCGCAGGGGCGGGGTGATGCCGATGCCGGCAATGCCGTCGATCCAGACGCCAGCATCGCGGGCGGCGCGAACCAGGGCTTCCTCCCCCGGCTCGATCACGCGGCAGCCGCTGTACAGTGCCGCCTCGAGTGCGGCCTCGTGGACGGAACCTGACGTGCGTGCGATCTCAACCCGCGCTCCCCTGCGGGCCAGGTAGCTACCGGCATACAGCGCATCTGCACCGTTGTTGCCACCTCCCGCAAGAACCAGAATCTGGGAGCCTGAGACGTGATAGTCGCGGGCCGATAGCTCCTTCGCGACCACGGTCGCGAGCGCAAAGGACGCTCTCTCCATGAGTGGTACACCAGCGGCGAGGAGAGGCTCCTCCGCAGCCCGGACGTCTCTCGATCGGAAGGCTCTCAGCATCATTACTCCACGGTGACGGACTTGGCGAGGTTGCGGGGCTGGTCCACGTCAAGGCCCTTCTCCGATGCAAGCGCGCACGCAAAAATCTGGAGGGGAATGACGGACACGAGCGGGTGCAGAAGCGTCGGGGTCTCGGGGATCCGCAGAACAGCATCCGCAAAGTCGTCGACCGCGCTGTCACCCTGCTCGGCGATGC
Source organism: Flaviflexus sp. (assembly GCF_041440645.1). Lineage (GTDB taxonomy): Bacteria > Actinomycetota > Actinomycetes > Actinomycetales > Actinomycetaceae > Flaviflexus. The sequence continues at coordinate 10,459 of NZ_JASDVN010000055.1, forward strand.
AGAGGACGCGGGCACCGCGTGCCTTGACCTCCTGAACGTTGGAGAGAACCTTCGCGTGCAGGACTGGGCGGCGCGGGGTCGGCACGATGAAGAACACGGGCTGGTCCTGCTCGACGAGAGCGATGGGTCCGTGCTTGAGCTCGCCCGCGGCGAATCCTTCGGCGTGAATGTAGGCGATTTCCTTGAGCTTGAGGGCGCCCTCGAGGGCAACGGGGAATCCAACGTGGCGGCCGAGGAACAGCACGGAGGTCACGTCCTTCATGTCCTTCGCGAGGGCCTTGACCTCGTCCTCACGGGAGATGACGTCCGCGATCTTGTCGGGCATGGCCATGAGCTCATCGAGGTAGGTGAGGACCTCATCGGAGTACTTGTTGCCGCGTAGCTGGGCCAGGTAGAGGCCGAGCAGGTAGGTTGCGGTGATCTGGGCGACGAAGGCCTTCGTTGACGCGACAGCGACCTCGGGGCCTGCGTGCGTGTAGAGAACGGCGTCGGATTCGCGGGCGATGGTGGAGCCGTGCGTGTTGACGATCGCAAGAACCTTCGCGCCCTGCTCTCGTGCGTGACGCACCGCCATGAGGGTGTCCATGGTTTCACCGGACTGGGTGATGGCAACGACGAGGGTCTTCTCTGAGACGACGGGGTCGCGGTAGCGGAACTCGTGTGCGAGTTCGACCTCGACGGGGATGCGGCACCAGTGCTCAATGGCGTACTTGGCGACGTGACCGGCGTAGGCCGCGGTACCACAGGCAACGACAATGATCTTGTCGATCCTGCGGAGGATCGCTTCGTCAATGCGAAGCTCATCGAGCATGAGGGAGCCGGACTCACTCATGCGACCAAGCAGCGTGTCGCGGACGGCTGCGGGCTGGTCGTGGATTTCCTTCTCCATGAAGGTGTCGAAGCCGCCCTTGACGGCCGCCTCGGCGTTCCAGTTGACGAGGAACTCCTCACGCTCAACCGGCTCACCGTCGAAAGTCTGAATCTCGACGGAGTTGGCGGTAATGGTGACGAGCTCGTCATGTCCCATCTCGATCGCACGCTTCGTTTGACCAACGAAGGCGGCTACGTCGGAACCAACGAAGTTCTCGCCGTCGCCAAGGCCAACAACGAGGGGCGAGTTGCGGCGTGCCGCAACGACCGTGTCGGGATTATCGGCAGCGACAGCCACGATCGTGAAGGAACCCTCGAGTTGGGCGACGGTGGCGAGCATCGCCTTCGTCAGGTCACCCTCCTTCTTCAGCGCGAGTGCAAGGTGGTGGGAGACGACCTCAGTGTCGGTCTGCGTGGCGCGTTCGATTCCCTGTTCGGCAAGTTCGCGAGAAAGTTCGGCAAAGTTCTCGATGATTCCGTTGTGCACGATGGAGACGGATCCATCGAATGAGAGGTGAGGGTGAGCATTCTCATCCGTCGGTCCACCGTGAGTTGACCAACGGGTATGTCCGATCGCGGCGGTGGCTTCCGGAAGCGGCTTTGCTTCCAGCTCATCCAGGAGGTTCTGAAGCTTTCCTGCCCGCTTGGCCTGCGAAATTGTCCCTGTTGTGACCGCGACGCCCGCCGAGTCGTAACCGCGATACTCGAGCCTGGACAGCCCCTCGATCACGACATCAACAGCCCGAGTGGACTTTTCTGTGCCTACATACCCAACGATTCCGCACATACTTCCAGCTCCTTGCAGATGATTTGGTTCTGAGATGACAAACTATAGAACATGACCCAATCCCCGGCTACAAACCCGCTGGATCCTTTCCTCCATCTTACTCGCGATCACTGGGACTCTCTGGCAACCAGCACACCTCTTCCGCTTTCTTCCGAAGAAGTGTCGAAATTGTCGTCTTTGGGTGACCCGATCGATATGGCCGAGGTCGATGCGGTCTACCGTCCGCTCAGCGCCCTGATCCAGATGCACGTGGAATCGGCGCTACGTCGCCACATCCGGGTCAGCGAGTTTCTTCGCACCACGGAGGACCACACGCCGTTCGTCATTGCGATCGCTGGTTCTGTGGCCGTGGGCAAGTCCTCGGTGGCGAGACTCCTCCAGCGCCTGCTCCAACGCTGGCCCTCCACTCCCAAGGTTGAGCTCGTCACGACCGACGGTTTCCTCTACCCGAACCAGGTTCTCGAAGAGCGCAACATCATGCACCTTAAGGGCTTCCCGGAGTCGTACGACAGGCGCGCGCTGCTCCGGTTCGTGCGGGCGGTCAAGGCGGGCCACTTCCCTCTCGAGGTCCCAATCTACGATCACGTCACGTACAACATCGTGAAGGACCACGTGCAGCGCGTGAACTCGTGCGACATCGTCATCATCGAGGGCCTGAACGTGTTGCAGGCGCCGCGACCGGACTCGACCGGCCAGCTGTCGGCGGTCTCCGACTTCTTTGATTTCTCGATCTACGTCGATGCTCAGATCGAGCACATTCGGTCCTGGTACATCAACCGGTTTCTCCAGCTCCAGCAGACCGCCTTCGTCAATCCCCGCTCCTACTTCACCCGCTACGCGGACCTCAGCACGGAGCAGGCGGAGGAGATCGCGAACGGGATCTGGGCGGGAGTCAACGCACCCAACCTGACGAACAACATTGAGCCCACGAGATCACGAGCGACCGTGATCCTGAGAAAGGGCTCGGACCACCGCATGGAATCCGTCTACCTGCGCAAAAGCTAGCGTATCCTGTTAATGCCATCTGATTCTGGTGGCGTGTGGAGACCCGGGAGGCGGCGAGCATGAGTGCAGAGTTTCGTCCTGATCGTTGGGTCATGGCATGGATGGTTCAGACGCGTTCCCGCATGACAGGAGCATCCAACTTCCCCATCACAACCAATCAGGTTGACGAAACCACCGTCTCAGTCGATACCCGCAGCGGCCCCATGAGTGCCCTCCTCTACCGTTCCCGCGGCATCGGCCCGCTCTCGGGTGACGGGCACTCCCGCCCTCCCCTGCACATCCAGCTTCACGGCGGCGGCCTCATCGGGCGGGCCATCCGAGAAGACGAGCACATCAGCCGCTTCCTGGCCTCCGAGACCGGTGTCGTGGTGCTGGCACCTCACTTCCGGGCCGCCCCTCAAGTCACCTTCCCCACCACGGAGCAGGACTGCTTCGATGTCCTCCAGTGGGCGCAGTCGGTTGCCGACCAGTGGGGCTGGGACCGCGACCGGATCACGGTCGGTGGATCCGGAACGGGAGCGAAGCTCGCCATCAATGTTGCCCAGCAGGCATTCGAGGCCCGCCTTCCCCTTTCCGGTGTCATCGCGACAACTCCCGTCACGGACGTCAGCAAGACCAACAAGAATCCGGTCCCGGAACCCGAAGACTCAAAGTTCGCGTTCCTGTACCGCACGTACTCGAAGATGGTGGCGTTCACGGCGGACGCATACTTCCCGGACCCGGACTCCCGCATCCTTCCTCTCGCGAGCCCCGCGTACGACCTTGCCCTCGTGAAAAAGCTCCCGCCCACCCTCATCCAGGTCGGAACCGGGGACCTGCTCAAGGACGACGGGTTGGACATGGCGAAGCGCCTTCACAAGGCCCGCAAACCGCACGTGCTCACCGAGTACGAGGCAGGCCACGCCTTCACCACCAATGGCGCCGATGACATCATCGAAGAAGCCCTGCTCGACCAGGTCACGTTCCTCAAGAGCCTGTACTAGGTCACGATCTGCCACGGGCTCCAGAGTCCACACCATGAGGCCGGTCTCAACGCCAAGCCAGAGGCTCGAACTCTAAATGGCGCCAGCGGGGACTGTCACGCGAAGCCTTTGCGGCCTCCCGCGAGGGTTGATCACAGTATTCTGACCGCAATCGGTGATCTCACGGGTCGCTGAACCGCCAACGACGTGGGCTGGGGCGAGCTAGTGACCACGTGGGCCAGATGAGCTCGCGTCCACGTGGGCTGTCGCTAGACGAATGAGAGTCCCTCGGCCTCCAGCCACTCAAAGAGTGCGTCGATGAGGGCAGAGCACGCTGGGGCTTTGTCGTAGGAGACGATGAGGTTGCGGATCAGGCGGTCGGATCCCATCGGCTTCTTCTCTAACTCCTCGAGGTAGCCAAGCAGCCTCTTCTCTCCGGGGTGGGTCTGCTTGTTCACTGCAAAGACAATGTCGAACCAGCTGGCGAGAACGGACGTGGTGCGGTGTTGGAGGGACACGAGATCATCCCTTTGCGCCGCCTTGATGATCTGCTCCTCGAGGGAGAACATGACGCCTCGGAGTAGACGCGAGTTGTAGGTGACGATGGAGCGGGTCAGGTCGTCTGAGTTCTCGAGTGCTGCAAGGTCTTTGAGCTCATCGAGCTTTGCTCGATACTCGGGCTTGCTACCCACCTCCCGCCACTGCCTGATCGTGTGCCAGAAGGCCGTCGTGTATCCCGTCTTTGGCTCGTGGTCGACCACGACCCTGCGCAGGTCCGAGATCGTGTCGACAAGGCTCCAGAACATGACGTCCCGGACCTCGTACTCGTTCGCCCAGGCATCGCCGTCACCGAAGTGGCCGGGAGCAATCGTGTAGCGAGTAGGACGCTGGCTCTCGATGTATTCCCTACGCCACTCAAGATCGACCTCACCCACGGTCAGGATGCAGGTGTCGATATCCGAGAACTCATCGGCGACGCCGCTCAACACTGAACCGGATTCGTAGATGGCGGCGACGGATGGGTGCTCGAGGAAGTCTTTCATGACTACAGCCTAGCGACGTGAGAGGTCGAACCAGCGAAATCCGTGAATCCTAGGCCCTCCGGCCCGATTTGGCCCATTATCTCGCCGAAAAAACCGGGACAAAGCCGGGGCAATGTGCGCTGAAGCACGAAGGTCCCAACACGGCACAGCTTTCAAAGAATAGCCTCAGTGGCTATACCACACCGAACCGAATAAGGAAAATTCGGACACCTGGTATGTGCCACACGCTGTTAGGAGCTCACGATGGACCAGTCATCTCGCTACGTCGACCTGTCACTGCGCGAGGAGGAACTGATCGCGGGGAACAAGCACATTCTCTGCGCCTACCACCTCAAGCCGAAGTCGGGGACCGGTTTCCTCGAGGCGGCCGCGCACTTCGCCGCGGAGTCCTCGACGGGAACGAACGTGGAAGTCTCGACGACTGACGACTTCACGAAGGGCGTCGATGCCCTCGTCTATCTCGCGAACGAGGAGACGGAGGAAGTACGCGTTGCCTTCCCGCTCGAGCTGTTCGATCGGAACATCACCGATGGTCGGATGATGATGGTTTCGTTCCTCACCCTGACCATTGGCAACAACCAGGGCATGGGCGACATCGAGTACGCGAAGATGTACGACTTCTACGTTCCCCGCGCCGCCATCTCCCTCTTCGACGGCCCCTCCATGGGGATCGCGGATCTGTGGCGCGTGCTTGGACGACCGGTCGAGGACGGTGGGTACATTGCCGGCACCATCGTCAAGCCCAAGCTGGGCCTGCGACCCGAGCCGTTCGCGGAGGCAGCATACCAGTTCTGGTTGGGTGGCGACTTCATCAAGAACGATGAGCCGCAGGGCAATCAGGTGTTCTCCCCCATGAGGCAAACCATTCCGCTCGTGCGTGACGCGATGAGGCGGGCCATGGACGAGACGGGCGAAGCCAAACTGTTCAGCGCGAACATCACGGCCGACAGTCACGACGAGATGCTGGCACGCGGCGAGTTCATTCTCGAAACCTTCGGCCCCGACGCCAACAAGGTGGCGTTCCTCGTTGATGGTTACGTTGGTGGACCCGGCATGATCACGACAGCACGGCGCTGGTTCCCGAACCAGTTCCTCCACTTCCACCGCGCCGGCCACGGCGCCATCACCTCCCCGAACTCGAAGCGCGGCTACACCGCCTACGTCCTCGCGAAGATGTCGCGCCTCCAGGGCGCCTCCGGCATCCACGTCGGCACCATGGGATACGGAAAGATGGAAGGTGAGCGGGACGATCGCGCCATCGCCTACATCATCGAACGTGACGAGTACGAGGGTCCCGCCTACACACAGCATTGGTACGGCATGAAGCCGACAGCTCCGATCGTCTCGGGCGGCATGAACGCGCTCCGCCTGCCCGGGCTGTTCAACAACCTCGGGCACGCCAACATCATCAACACCGCCGGTGGCGGCGCCTACGGCCACATTGATGGTCCCGCGTCCGGTGCGCTCTCGCTCCGTCAGGCACACGAATGCTGGGAGGCCGGTGCCGACCCGGTCGAGTGGGCACTGACCCACCGGGAGTTTGCTCGCGCCTTCGAATCCTTCCCCTACGATGCTGACGTCATCTACCCGGGATGGCGGGAGAAGCTGGGCCAGGGGCTTTCATGATGACCGCTCCCCCACAGATCCTCACCCACTATCTCCTCGAGGTGGCTGACCGGCGCGGTCAGCACGGCTATTCGCACGCGCTCTCAACCGTTGCCACCGCTCTCAAGCTCATCTCCGCCATGGTCTCCCGCGGCTCCCTCATCCTCTCTCCCGAGTCGTTCACCAATCCGGGAGTAACGGAGGAGCTGAATGAGGCGCGGAGATTGAAGAGCACGAGGATCGTGCTCGAGCAGGCCGCAACCTGCGGTGAGATCGCTGCCGTGTCCTTCTCCGATGAGTCGATCATCTACCAGGTGACACAGGGCGCTCCCTATCTGCTGTCGATCGACGTCATGCATCACACGATCACACTGGCCGAGAACCAGCCGATCGGCATCGCCTTCTCCATCACGGAACGCAAGTCCGGGACAGAGACGGTGACGGAGGCGGACTTCCTGCGCGCGGGAACAGAACAGCTGAGTGCCGGCTTTGCCCTGTTCGGTCCCGTCTCCGTCCTCATCCTGACCACGGGCGAGGGAGTGGACGGCTTCACCCTCGATCAGAGCGTGGGCGACTACGTGCTCACCAGCCCGTCCATCGCGATTCCGGAAGATTCCGACGTGCTCGCCGTGGATCTCTCTCACGCGCAGAGCTGGAGCCCGCCCCTGCGGCGCTACGTCGATGAGCGGATCCGGTCTTCCCAGGCCCAGGGCGGGCGGCGCTGCACGATGCGGTGGAACAATTCCGCGATTCTCGGCGCTTTCCGGGTGCTCATGAACGGCGGGCTGTTCATGTTGCCCGAGAGCGACCAGGGCGGCCTCATTCCGCTCCTTCACACGGCACAGCCCCTCTCGATGCTGATCGAGCAGGCGGGTGGGCAGTCGACCGACGGCGCGAACCGGATCGCCACGATCTGCCCGAAGAGCCTCACCCACCGGGTCCCCATCGTCTTTGGCGCACCCGATGACATCCAGACCATCGAAGCGTACTCGAGCGGTCACGACACCAGTGACGAACCCGAAGGCAACTATCCCCTCTTCCACAATCGGACCATCTACATCCGAGGCGACTAGGAGCACCCATGTCCCGCAAACACCCCATCATCGCCATCACTGGATCCTCCGGGGCCGGCACCAGCACCGTGACCAACACGTTCCAGCAGATCTTCGATCGCGAGAGGATCCGCTCCGCGATCGTCCACGGCGATTCGTTCCATCGGTACGACCGCGCCGAGATGAGAGCGCAACACAATAAGGCCGTCGAGGAGGGCAGGCCCCCGCTTTCTCACTTTGGGCCGGAAGCCAACGACTTTGAGGCCCTCGAGTCCCTCTTTGAGAACTACGCCGAGGGCGGCACCGGCAGGATACGCCAGTATGTCCACGACGAGATCGAGGAAGCGGAGCTGGGTTCGCCCCCGGGCACGTTCACCCCGTGGGAGGACCTGCCGGCCGGATCCGACCTGCTCTACTACGAGGGTCTGCACGGGGCTGTCCGTACCGACGCCGTCGACATCGCAAAGCACGTTGATCTGTGCATCGGTGTCGTTCCCATCATCAATCTCGAATGGATTCAGAAGATTCAGCGCGACAAGTCGGCTCGCGGTTACTCGACCGAGGCCGTGACCGACATGATTCTGCGCCGCATGCCGGACTACGTGCACTACATCTGCCCGCAGTTCAACAACACGGACATCAACTTCCAGCGAGTGCCGATGGTGGACACGTCGAACCCGTTCACGGCCAGGTGGATCCCCACCCCCGACGAGTCCATGACGGTCATCAGGTTCAAGAACCCGCGCGGCATTGACTTCCCCTACCTGTCAGCCATGATTCCCGGTTCGTTCATGTCCCGCGCCAACTCCATCGTCATCCCCGGCGGGAAGACCGACCTCGCCATGCAACTCATCTTCACCCCGATGATATGGCGGCTGATTGACAATTCGCGCAAGGCACGGGGACTGCCCGGCCTCCCACAAAAGCCCACGTATTAGCGGGCAGTAAGCCGCGGAATGCGGCCCACAGAGCTCACGCCCCTCATCTCAAAGGGTAGTACGGTGCGGGACGTGACAGGGCGGTAGAAAGAATGGACTCTCTACCGCCCCTTTTTCTTGGACTTGGCTTGTGTTCTTGGTCTTGACTCCCACTCGAGCCCATGTTGTTAAGTCTGCGTCGAGCTCGTGTTCTTGAGTGTCACTCGAACTCGTGTTCTTGACACGTTCTTGCGATCTTGAAACGTGCTTTTGATCATCTGTTGCTTGTGATCTGTCACGGGCTCGACCAGTTACAGGCTGGACATATCGGCTGGAATAGGTGCCCGCGTTGGTGGCTCGCCGCTGACTGTTAGGCAGCCCAGTAGCCGACTGCGATGGCGATGATGATGACGACTGCGGCAAGCAGGGTCACGACCGGCATCGGGATCGAGGTGCGAAGCTGGGGACGATCCAGGTATGCGGCGCCCTGGCTCTGCAGCGGTGTCATCGGAGCCCCTCCCCAGGGAGCCTGCTGACGGACCGGCTGGACCCGGTGAACGGGCGGGGCCTGAACGGGACGACGGTTGCCTACCGGGGCGAAGTGGTTGGGTGCCTGGTAACGAGCAGTAGGTGCGTAGCTGTAGTTGAAACCTGCTGGGCGGTTTTGGATTGCGGTCATGATGTTTACCTCCTGAGAAGACGATAGAACATCTCAAAACCGCATGAAACCGCCGTTACAGGTGAGTGGTACCCGGGGAGTCCGCCCCACCATCAAGGTGGTTTTTCGACCACTCTTCTGCTGCCTTCTCCGCGGCAGCGTAACGCTCCGGGAAGAACCTCTTCTGAAGGAAGGTGATGAGGTGGGAAACGATGACGCCAATGATGATGCCGCCGACTATTCCCGCCAGCATGGCCAGCAGGGGGTGACCCTCGAGAATATGAGCAGCCCCAATGCCTATCGCCACCGAGTAGGCGGCCCACATCATCGACGACAGAGCATCAACAACGGAGAAGGTTGACCGCCTGTAACCGATCGATCCGGCCCCCATGTTGACCGCGATGCGGCCGATGGGAATGAAACGGGCAGCCATGATGAAGACGGGGCCGTGGGACAGCAGGAGCGCCCCAGCCCGTGCGTACGCGCGGGCACCCCTCCCCCTGTTGAGGAACGGAATTTTCTTGACAGGGATCCACTTGCCGATCGAATAGGCAACCTGGTCGCCGATGAAGGCACCGACCGCGGCCACGGCCCACAGGATGATGAGGTTGGGGCCCTGGGAGGAAACCGTCAGTGCCGCGAGGGCAATGACGATGGATTCTGATGGGAAGGGTGGAAAGAATCCGTCAACGATGCACAGGGCGAAAGTGGCAAGCAGAGCCCACGGTGAGGCACCCGCCGAAATGACCCAGTCCTGGATCGAATAGAAAATATCCACCAGCGCAACTAGAGGCTCAGGCGGTCAGCAACCACGTCAGCGAGTTCCTTCGCAACGCGGTCTGCCTCCTCCTGGGTCCCAGCCTCAACCATGACGCGCACGAGGGGTTCGGTACCGGAGGGGCGGAGCAGAACTCGGCCCGTCTCCCCGAGGCCCTCCTCGGCCTCCGCTACGGCCGCCAGGAGCTCCTCATCGGTCTTCGCGCGGGCCTTGTCCACCCCGGGCACGTTGATAAGCGTCTGGGGCAGGCGGTGAATGAAGCTTGCGAGGTCCCTGAGGGTCTTGCCGCTCTTCGCGACCTGCTCTGCCAGCAGCAGAGCGGTCAGCAGGCCGTCGCCGGTCGTTGCGTACTCTGCAGCAATGACGTGACCGGACTGTTCGCCACCGAGTGCGTAGCCGCCCTCCCTCATGGCTTCTAGGACGTAGCGGTCACCCACGGCGGTCTGGATGGTCTTTATGCCCTGGTCCCTCATCGCCAAAATGAGTCCAAGGTTCGACATCACGGTAATGACGAGGGTGTCGTCGGGTAGGTTCCCCGTTTCCTTCAGGCCGACAGCGAGGACTCCGAGGATCTGGTCGCCGTCGACCATGTTGCCCTCGTGATCGACGGCGAGGCAGCGGTCAGCGTCGCCATCGAAGGCGACACCGAAGTCGGCCTCGGAGGCAACGACGAGAGCCTGGAGCTGCTCGGGGTGGGTGGAGCCGCAGTGGTCGTTGATGTTCTTGCCGTCCGGGGCGGCGTTGATGACGACAACGTCAGCGCCCGCCCTGCGGAGTGCTTCCGGACCCAGAATGCTTGCCGCACCGTTCGCGCAGTCAACGGCGATGCGGAGGCCGGACAGGTCGGTCGACAATACTGTGGAAAGGTGATCGAGGTACTCGCGGGAGGCGACCTCGTAGTCGTCACCAATCTTGCCAACACCGGAGCCGACGGGACGCTCCCACTCCTCACCGAGGGTGGCTTCAATGACTTCCTCGGTGGCGTCCTCTAGCTTGTAGCCGTTGTGGGCGAAGAATTTGATGCCATTATCTGGCATGGCGTTGTGGGACGCGGAGATCATGACGCCAAGGTCGTAGTCAAGGTTCGCGGACAGGTACGCGATTGCGGGGGTGGAGACCACGTCAACGTGGGTGACATCCACGCCGGCGGATGCGAGGCCCGCGGCAACAGCCTGGGCAAGCATGGCTCCCGATTGGCGGGTGTCGCGTCCGATGATGGCGCTGGGGCGAGTGGTGGCTTCACGGTCCTTCAGGAGCACCCGTGCTGCGGCTTCACCGAGCTGAAGCGCCAGATCCGCTGTCACAAAGCGGTTGGCTAGTCCACGTACTCCGTCGGTCCCAAATAGTCGACCCACAATATTCCCTTCACACGGTAACTAATCTGCACCAAATGTACCGCAACTGGCACCGCCGGGTCGTGGGACCACCAGGATTGAGAAAGATCCAGGTACGCAATCCTTCAGGATTGAATGCATCATTGCCGAAACCTGATGGAATGTGAGAAAGCTCGATTCTCGTGAAGTCACCGACGTCCGTAGGAGTCCCACGTTTGTCACCGCGAAAGACTAAGAAAGAGAGCCGAGAACGGATTGGCGAGATAAGGACTGTTGAAGAAAACTGCTGGAGAAATATTGCAGGAAACAAAACGTTGGAGGTAATTCACCTGGATCAGTTCACCTGAGGCAGTTCACCTCAAATAGTGGGCTGCAACCATGTCGTCCGAAACAGTTCGAAATACTCGCTTGGGAGCCTGAGGGTATCGCCGGAAAAACAACTCACCCCCGCATAAGCGGGGGTGAGAACAGTTCGGTAAAGCTTAACGCTTCGAGAACTGCGAAGCCTTGCGGGCCTTCTTGAGGCCTGCCTTCTTGCGCTCAACTGCACGAGCATCGCGCGTGAGGAAGCCAGCCTTCTTCAGTGCCGGACGGTTGTGGTCGCGGTCAATGTTGTTGAGGGCGCGGGAAATGCCGTGACGCAGAGCGCCGGCCTGACCCGAAATGCCACCACCGTTGATGCGAGCAATCACGTCAAAGCGGCCCTCGATGTCGAGGAGCGCGAACGGGGAGCTCACGAGCTGCTGGTGGATCTTGTTGGGGAAGTAATCTTCCAGGGTGCGACCGTTAATGCTCCACTGTCCCGTTCCGGGGACGAGGCGGACGCGTGCAACGGCCTCCTTGCGACGGCCAAGTGCTTGGCCGGGGGCGGTCAGGGACTGGCCCTGGCCTGTCTCGGGAGCATCGCTGCTCACTGTGTACGAGCTTGGGGCATCCTCAAGCTCAACATCTGCTGCGGTAGTCTCTGCCACAGTTCTCCTTAAAAGTTCCTGGTCCGTGCGGGGCTCTACTGAGCCACCTGGGTCAGCTCAAAAACCTCGGGGTTCTGGGCCTGATGCGGATGCTCTGCACCTGCGTAGACCTTGAGCTTATTAATCTGCTGGGCTGCGAGTCGGTTGTGAGGGAGCATTCCCTTCACGGCCTTCTCAACGGCGCGCTCGGGGTACTTCGTCAGAAGCTCCTCGTATGAAACTGCGCGCATGCCACCCGGGTAACCCGAGTGGTGGTAAGCGAACTTCTGCTGACGCTTGTTGCCGGTCAGGCGAACCTTTTCAGCGTTGATAATGATGACGTGGTCACCCAGATCAGCATTGGGAGCAAAGTTCGGCTTGTGCTTCCCACGGAGCAGGGTGGCAACCTGAGCTGCCAGTCGGCCGAGCACAACGTCGGTGGCATCAATGACGAACCACTTGGAATCAACGTCGCCGGGCTTAGGTGTGTACGTACGCACGGGCTATGCCTTCGTTTCTCATGTGGGGCAAGCTGCTCGCATGGCTCACGGTCAGCTTCCACCAAGGTGAATGAACAAAATTAGTTGTTGCTTTCAACGCCAGGCGAGTGGGAACGCGCAGACGGATAACACAACTCTCATAACTGTAGTGGCACGGCCCAACCTGGTCAATTGCTTGAGCCAGCTATGTGAGTGGGTTCTCACGGACTTGGCGCGCCACTTTAGCCTGTTCAGCGTATCGTTCCGGTGCCGGATAGTCCACTCGTTCCAGGGTGAGCCCGTGGGCCGGAGCCAGGATCACTCCCCTGTCCCGACTCTTCTCACTGAGCCGTTCCCGCGGCCAGGTGGTCGGCTTCCTCTTCCTACCGACCTCGATGAGGGAACCAACGATCGAACGCACCATGGAATGGCAGAAGGCATCGGCCTCCAGATCCACGACAACCAGTCCAGCATCCGGCCCAATCTGGGGTCTCGTCACGTTCAGTTTCCGGAGCGTGCGAATGGTGGTTGCTCCCTCGCGGGGCTTGCAGAAGGAGAGAAAATCGTGCTCCCCCAGCAGCTCGAGTCCGGCCACCAGCATCTCCCCCTCATCCAACGCCTCGGTGCGCAGAGCAATATGGCGGGTAAAGACCGAAGGAACGGCGCGATCATCGATCCGGTACCTGTAGGCGCGGCCCGTGGCAGAGAACCTAGCATCAAACTCTTCCGGCACCACTGCCGCGGAGGACAGCACGATGTCACCGACCTGCTTGTTCACGGCATTGCTTTCGCGAGCGAGAACGCCGCCGACGCGAGTGAGCAGTGAGGTCTCCGGGGTGCGGTCGGATCGTCCCGGGAGCCTAGCCCACGCATCGCCGTCGACATCGACGTGGGCGACCTGGTGGGAGGCGTGCACCCCAGCGTCGGTCCGTCCCGCCACCGTCAACTTCACCTCGTGCCGGAGAACGGTCTCGAGCGACTCGGTCAGCACGCCTTCAACGGTTCGCAATCCGGGTTGCGTTGCCCAACCGTGGAAGTGGGTACCGTCGTAGGCGAGATCGAGGCGGATGCGTTTCATTCCATCAGTTTCGCACACGAGGGCAGGGTCCTAGACGCCACATAGTAGTGTTTTCGTCATGGACAACAATTCGCATGAGGGGCCGCTCACGCTCGGAGTGGACTGCGGTGGTGGCGGCATTAAGGCCACAGTTCTCGACGCAGGTTCCTTTCAGATCGCTCCCGCCCTCAGAGAGCCCGTGCCCTACCCCCTTCCCCCGAAGAAGCTGATCTCGCTCGTGGAGGGGATGGCCGAGCAGCTGCCCGCCTTTGATCGGATCACGCTGGGCATGCCGGGAATGATCCGTCACGGCGTCGTCATTCACACCCCGCACTACATTTGTCGTTCTGGTCCGCGCACGAAGCCCGTACCTGAGCTCATTGCACAGTGGAAGGACTTCGACATGCAGGGGGCAATGACCGAGAAGTTCGGCACTCCTTCACTCGTCCTCAACGACGCCGAGGTCGCCGCCTCGGGTATTGTGACCGGCCAGGGACTCGAGTTCTTCATGACTCTCGGAACCGGACTCGGTACCGCCCTCGTGGACCGCGGAATTCTCGCTCCCCACCTCGAGATCTCCCACGCACCGATGCGCTGGGGACTTACTTTCGACGATGTTCTCGGTGAGCACGAGCGGCGCAGGCTCGGAGACTCCGCATGGTCGCGCCGCGTCCTGCGGGCCATCGAACTCCTCTACCCTGTGCTCCGCTGGGACACCATCTACATTGGCGGAGGCAACGCCTCCCGCATCTCCCCACAGGCCCGCGAGCGCATCCCCGAGGCAAACTTCGTGTCCAACGCCGCGGGCATGTCATCCGGTGTTCGTGCATGGAGCCTGTCGGGTAGGTAGGGACTAGGGTTCAGAGTCAGTGGCCGCGAGAACTCTCGCAATAGTTTTCAGCTTCGACCGTGGTGTAGGAAGCGGAATCAAACGGATGATCGCACCCTCGCCTGTCCTGTGAAAACCTCCGACGACAAGCAAACGATCGGTAAACAAAGTGCCCTCACGTCGCTCAAGCGTTATTCAACTACTAGGCTTGATTCATGCTCAGAAGACTCGGAGTTATCGTTCTCAGTCTGCTAACCATGATCAGTCTAGCGGCCTGTACCGATAACGAGACTCCACCGGATGAGGAGACTAGCGTGAGCGTAGCTACCGAAGACCTTCCCGCGCAGGTTCGCGCAACCCTTGAGGACGAAGGTTGGAATGCACTTCAAAACGGAAGCACTGGAGCACTCAACACGATCGTCGAAATGGAAAAAGCTGACGACTCTGGGAATAGAGGTCACTTCATGCTTCAGTCCCGCCCATCTCACAGCGACCCCGATCGGTATCGCCAGTTGCGCATCGAGAACCTTGAGGCTGACTCGTCTGTTGAGAACGTCATCGACGCGGGCACTCGGGAGTTCGGATCCTCCCCAGCATTTGGACTCCAGTACTTCAATGTCAATAATGGCCGCACGACACAATCCTGGTACACCCAGAACCGGGACAGTCTTCTCATTATCACGGTCGATTATCCCGGAGAGGGCGAGATTCCCTCCGACATCGTGGACGTCTTGGATGCAGTGATCCTCTAGTCACAGTTCCTCCGCGCAAGAGGACGCACCGGTCATCTACCGCACGTGAGGGTGCTCGTCCTCGTGACGAGCACCCTCAACCTTTGTCCAGGGCCCAGTGAAGTGTCACGTGACTGATGAGGTACATAACGCCCCGACACGCCGAACCCAGACACGCTTTTCTCCCTTTAACCCCGACATCCGCTAGCCTCTGAGCATCATCACAGTTTGTCGTCGCATCTGCCTGAATCTCGCTGCGGTCGTAGTTGATCGCTCTCCCACAGGTACCCTCCACGAACTTCACAAGAGCGTTCCTCATTCAAGCCTAAAACCGCCCCGTGACTCTAAATATGCGACCCCGGGTCCCTCAGTTCCTTCAGAAGCTCCTCCAGGGTTGTCTGGGGCGAGAGCTCAATCCGTTGATTCCCATCCTCGGGTTCTTGGGGATGGAGGGCCTTCACTTCGTCGCTGACCGTCTCCATGCGAACGTCCAGATCGTTGGCGACCTGGGCTGCGCTGTAGAGCTGTTCCTTCAGGTGAGCGGGAATCTCTGAGTCGAACTTGTAGTAGATCTTGTGCTCGAGGCTGGCCCAGAAGTCCATCGCGATCGTTCTGATCTGAATCTCCACGTGGACCTTCTCCTCGGCGTTCGAGAGGAAGACAGGGATCTCAACAATGAGGTGGAGGCTGCGGTAGCCGTTGGGCTTGGGATCGCGGATGTAGTCCTTGACGTCCAGGACCGTGACATCGGGCTGCCTGGTCAGCATGTCAGCGATGATGTAGGCGTCCTTGAGGAAGCTGCAGACGATGCGGATGCCAGCAATGTCGTAGATGTTGTTGCGGATCCCGTCGATGGAGATGGGGTAGCCGCGGTCCTTCACCTTCTTCAGCAAGCTTTCGAAGCTCTTCAGCCGACTGCTCACGTGCTCGATCGGGCTGTAGTCGTGGAGCTGAGTGAACTCAGCCTTCAAGATGTTGATCTTCGTCATGACCTCGTCGAGGCCGAACTGGTAGGTCAGCATAAAACGAGTCAGGCTGGTACGAAACTTCCTCAGATCCTGCATTTGCGTGCTCTCCAAGAAGGGCGCGAGATCGTGATCTTTCGATTCGTCGATGCTCATAGCTAAGTCGTTCTCCAGTTCAACATGCGTCATTGCCGGCGGACGAAGTCCCCCACTGTGCCTCATCCATTATGTCAAACCACAGGTACGAACCCTACACCGATGCAAGGAACCACGGGAACGTTCTACGGAGTCTTCCAGCTTCGAGCATCGGACCGACGTGCACATTCTGCCTCCTCGGGAACTGGACCTTTCGAAGCCAAACCTTCCCGCAACGGCCTCATGGCCTCCAGGAACGAATGGTTCTGAGCCTGCGTGGCTACTTGTGAGCGCGGGTGGGTTGGCTTCTTGGTTCGAGAGTAGTCGTGAGCGGTGGCAGAAGAACTCCACCACCGCTCGCGACTGCCCTTTACTGGGCAACAGATTGACTATTCAACCTTGAGCGTTACTCGACCCTGTTAATCGCGAGTGTGTCGATTCCGTCGCCGTTCCAGTCGCCCACGGCGATAGTGTCGGAGACGAGACCGAACTCGACGGAACGTTCAGCGGTGCCACCTGCGAGAGCGTTGTTGACGTGGATGACGTTGCCGCGGCGCAGCGTCACGGTGTCGATGCCATCCCTGTTGAAGTCACCAACAAGCACCTCATCGCCCACGCGTCCGTAGTTGTAGCTTCGTTCCGCATTACCGCCAATGAGCTGGTTGTTGATGTGGAAGGTCGTGGACCTGCGGATGCTGATCGTGTCGGATCCGGAACCGTTCCAGTCGCCAACGAGCACCTCGTCGGCTTCGCGACCGTAGTTGAAACTGATCTCGGCGTCGCCACCGGTGAGAGTGTTGTTCAGGTGGAAGGAGTCGCCACGGCGAATACCGAGGGTATCGGTGCCGTTACCGTCCCAGTCGCCGACAATGACATCGTCGCCCGCCCTGCCGTAGTTGAACTGGTAGTCAGCGTTGCCACCCGAGATCGTGTTGTTGAGATAGAAGGTGGTGCCTCGGCGCACGCCAAGGGTGTCGGTGCCATTGCCGTCCCAGTCACCAACGATGACCTCGTCGCCTGCCCTGCCGTAGACGAACGACTGAGCGATCGTGAGCGAGTTCCAATCGTTCGTGATGTGGAAGTAGTTCTTACCCGTGGGTTCGGGTTCAGGGTCCGGTGCGGGTGCCGTCACTGGATTGCCCGAGACCGTTACCGTCGATCGGTACGTCGTGCCGGTTGAGGTAGTCGCGGTGATGGTGGTGGTGCCGCCACCCACGGCGCGATACTGACCGTTCCGATCAACGGTCACCACATTGGCATTGGAAGAGGAGTAGGTGGCAGCAATGCGGACGGGAACCGCGGGTAGCCAGGTCGACGCCTTGGCGGAGCCGGTCACCGCAGCCATACCGGTTGCACCTGAGGTGAGCTGGGAAGGAATCTGGAGTGACCCGTTCAGCCTGCTCAGGTTGGAAGCGTTCACAGCAGTCTCAAATGTGTAGGTGCCCTTCAGCTGCGTTCCGGTTGCATTGCCCGAGACCGATCCGGTCATCCAACCAACGGTCACGCCACCGACCCGTGCGAAACCGTAGTAGCGGTAGTTCGGGTTGATGAGGTTGTAGAGGTGGCCGGTATCGTTGTTGAATTTGCCGTTGTAGCGGATGAGATCATCACGCTCCCCCGCCCACGAACCGTTCTCAATGTCAGCGATGGCGACCGCGATGTCGGCCTGGGTTGTGAGGATTTCTGCAGGCCAGCGACCAAGAAGATCCGCTTCCTTGTAGGAGCTGCCATCGGGACGCGTGTGACCCCAGTACACGTTCTGCTCGTAGGCACGCTGCAGTGCGGACTTCTCCATGTTCGTGTCCCACACGACGGCGTTGATGTACTGCTCGCGAGTCATGCCCTTGTCCTGGACGACCTGGTAAAGGGGCTTACCATCGAACAGGACTTCCTTATCGTCGTACATCTTCGCCCGAAGTTCCCTCAGAGCGGGCATGGCCTTCGACTGGATGCTGGGCTGATCCACGGCCAGATCGCTCTCGATGAGAGTGCCGTTACCCGGGTCCGTTCCCAGGCCTGGATCTGGCGCCGCCGAGGCAGGCGATGCTACTAGTGCGGTCGTGAGGAACAGGAGTAGGGCGAGAGCCGAGCCGAGAACACGAGAGGCCACGAAGCTTCCTTCGATAGGTGACAAGTCAATATCTCAAATCGATAACGCTCCGAGACACAGGAAGAATATCAGGTGGCACCCAGGCTCGTGGCAAAACTGTGGCCTCTATCAAATAGGACAAAGCAAATTACTCACCTGATCAGCAATTATGCAGAAAATGACGGTTATAGCTTTCGTTCATCGTGACTATCTGTCCCAACAATCCCAGTGACCGTCGTCAACAGAAAAGCCGAGTCTCGTTTCGCCACAACACCGTGACGAACGTGTGTGAGCGCCTTGAGAGCACCCTGGGTCAGCAGATCCGGCTCCGTACCAATGATTTCGATCTCGCCACGTAACACAAGGATCGAAGCCGCGGGAGGCGAATTGTGTGCAGGGAGCTCCACTCCCTCAATGAGCGTGATGAGTGACTGCCGTAGCGGGCCGTCACTCACAAGCAGCTCTGCGTGCCGCCCGTGATCCGACCTGCGAGCCACCTCAAGCGCCTCGTCTACTCTCGCCAACACATCCATGGCTCTCTCCCGTCTTTCCCCCATTCGACCACCTGGAACGACCAGAGTCCAGAGGAAAGCAAGAAGGGCCAGGGATGAACCCTGGCCCTTCTAGGTTGCTACGAATTACTTCGCTGCTACGAGTTACTTCTCTTCTGCTTCGTCAGCAGGAGCTTCCTCGCCGGTCTCTGCGGACTCAGCGGAGTCGGTCGACTCAGCGGAATCTACGGAGTCAGCGGACTCCACCGATTCGGTGGACTCTGCGGACTCGACAGAATCTGCCGACTCAACGGACTCGACAGTCTCTTCGGCTTCTTCAGTTGCAGCGGCCTTAGCGGTTGCCTTCTCAGCTTCAGCGACGACAGCCTGCTTCGGAGAAACGGCTTCGGTCACGAGCGAGATGCGGGCCATGGGGGCGTTGTCGCCCTTGCGGTTACCGATCTTGACGATGCGGGTGTAACCGCCCTGGCGTTCAGCAAAGGTGGGAGCGAGCTCTTCGAAGAGGATCGCGACAGCGGAACGGTCGGTGATGTCCTTGAGGACGTCACGACGAGCAGCGGTCGTGCCCTTCTTGGCCTTGGTGATGATACGTTCCGCGTAGGGGCGGAGGCGACGTGCACGCTTCTCGGTGGTCGTGATCGAGCCGTACTCGAACAGATCCTTCGCGAGATTGGCCAGCATGGCCTTTTCGTGGGCGGCGCTTCCCCCAAGACGGGGACCCTTAGAGGGCTGAGGCATGATGTCTCCTTGTAATGATTGTCAGTGCGCGGCGTCGTCGCTGAACATGGACGAACCGTAGGACTCGTCGTAGCCGCCCATAAAGCCGCTAGGAGAGTCCTTCAGAGCGAGGTCGAGCTTTGCCAGCTCGTCCTTCACGTCCTCGATCGACTTCGCACCGAAGTTACGAATATCCAGCAGATCTGCCTCAGAGCGCAGGATGAGCTGGCCAATGGTTTCGATTCCTTCACGCTGCAGGCAGTTCTGCGAACGTGCGGGAAGATTGAGAATGGTGATGGGACGCTGCAGGTCTGACGACTGCGTCTCCTCCACTGCGGGTTCGCCGAGCTCAATGCCCTCTGCCTCGAGGTTGAGGTCAGCAGCGAGACCGAACAGTTCGACAAGGGTCTTACCTGCGGAAGCGAAAGCGTCGCGCGGGTTGGTCGAAGGCTTGGTTTCGACGTCGATGATCAGCTTGTCAAAGTCGGTGCGCTGCTCAACACGGGTGGCCTCGACCTTGTACGAAACCTGCAGGACCGGGGAGTAGATCGAATCAACGGGGATGCGACCAATCTCGGCGTCAGGGTTCTTGTTCTGGGCGGCGGACACGTAGCCGCGACCGCGCTCAACAATAAGGTCGATCTCGATCTTGCCCTTCTCATTGAGAGTGACGATGACCAGATCCGGGTTGTGAATCTCTACACCGGCGGGCGGGTTGATGTCACCAGCGGTAACAACACCGGGACCCTGCTTGCGGACGTACATCTGAACCGGCTCGTCGTTCTCCGAGGAGACAACGAGTTCCTTGATGTTCAGGATGATCTCGGAAACGTCTTCCTTGACACCTTCGATGGTCGAGAACTCGTGAAGAACCGAGTCGATCTTGATCGAGGTGACTGCCGCTCCGGGGATGGAGGACAGCAGGGTGCGACGAAGGGAGTTACCCAGGGTGTAGCCGAAGCCGGGCTCGAGCGGTTCAAGGATGAACTTGGCGCGGTGTTCGGAAATGACTTCCTCGGAGAGGACGGGACGCTGTGCGATTTGCACGATATTTTCCTTTCAGCAGTGACCGCTATATGACACTGCAGTACGGAACCGGCACCAAGCGGAGCCGGGTCAACAAATCAGACGCGGCGGCGCTTGGGCGGGCGGCAACCGTTGTGAGCCTGGGGGGTGACATCCGAGATGGAGGTGACCTCGAGGCCGTTAGCGGTCAGGGTACGGATCGCGGTTTCGCGACCTGAGCCCGGGCCCTTCACGAAAACGTCGACCTTCTTGAGGCCGGATTCCATGGCGCGGCGAGCTGCGGTCTCGGCAGCAAGCTGAGCAGCGTAGGGGGTGGACTTACGGGAGCCCTTGAAGCCCATCATGCCGGAGGATGCGGTCGAGATGACGGCACCGGTCGGATCGGTGATGGTGACAATGGTGTTGTTGAAGGTCGACTTGATGTGGACCTGACCATTGACAATGTTCTTGCGCACTGCGCGACGAGGGCGCGCAGCCGTACGTGACTTAGGTGGCATTGGTTAAATTCTCCTTGAGATCATCGGTTCGCGAAGCGAACTACTTCTTCTTGCCTGCAACGGTGCGCTTCGGGCCCTTGCGGGTACGAGCGTTGGTCTTCGTGCGCTGGCCATGAACGGGCAGGCCACGACGGTGACGAATGCCCTGGTAGCAACCGATCTCGATCTTGCGGCGAATGTCAGCCTGCACTTCGCGGCGAAGGTCACCCTCAACCTCGTAGTGCTCATCGATAAAGGTACGAATCTTTACCTGGTCTTCTTCGGTCAGGTCCTTCACCCGAACATCGGGGGAAACACCGGTGCCGGCGAGGATTTCCGAGGCGCGGGTGCGCCCAATTCCGTAAATGTAAGTGAGTGCAACCTCTACCCGCTTCTCGCGGGGGAGATCAACACCTGAAATACGTGCCAACGTTAACTCCTGTTGGTAGGCCGGAGGTGTGGTGCGCTACCGTCCAGTTCTCTGGTCCGTGGCCTCCGGGCCACGGGCGTATCTGTAGCGCTGTCGCGGGCGGGATACCCACTTTCAGGGATTCAGCCCTGACGCTGCTTGTGCCGCGGGTTTGTGCAAATAACCATGACGTTGCCGTGGCGACGAATCACCTTGCAGTTGTCACAGATGCGCTTCACGCTTGGCTTGACCTTCATGTCCAACCTTCTTTAAGCCCGGGACAAATCCCGGGCTCGGTGTAGTGCGGGGCTTACTTGTAGCGGTAGACGATTCGACCACGATTCAGGTCGTAGGGAGTCAGCTCCACAACAACCCGATCCTCGGGCAGAATCTTGATGTAGTGCTGACGCATCTTGCCCGAAATGTGGGCGAGCACAACGTGCCCATTCGTCAGTTCTACACGGAACATCGCATTGGGAAGGGCCTCAGCGACCGTTCCCTCAACCTCGATGACGCCGTCTTTCTTCGCCATAACCCCCGCTAACGCAGTTAATCTGAAATGCTATCGGTCGATAGCTGCGGTGACCTGCTGGTACAAGGCACCGACTATTTAGTTTAGAGGAAAGTTCCAAGGTTGAGTAGTGGGGATGTGCGTGCAACGGCCCACATCTCACCCATTTCCCAACGCTTCCCCCTTAAGTCCAACACCGGTCGTTCTCGACACGGCCGGGTATATATCCACTCAGGGCAGCCGAGTACATGTCCACTCAAAGCGGGTGAGCGGATTACTGCTCAGAGCGGTTTTCTACTTGCCTTGGATGAAACGATGACCCGGCACCTTCGTGCCGGGTCATTGAGAGCCACTTCGCTTGCGACGACTCGCTACTCGGAGATAGTTGTGGAGAGCTGCTCTTCCTTAATCACCGAGGGGAACGGGAGTAACGCCGTAGGGCTTCAAGCCTTCCACTCCCCCATCGCGTGCCGTCAGCACCCAGATGCCGTCCTTGTGGATGGCGACCTCGTGCTCCCAGTGGCAGGCGTTCGAGCCGTCCTTCGTCACGACCGTCCACTCATCGTCCAGGGTTTCGTTCGCGGGACGACCGAGCGTCAGCATTGGTTCTACACAAAGAACCATGCCGGGCTTGATCTTCGCGCCCTTGTTACGTGCACGGTAGTTGAGGACGTCGGGTGCCATGTGCATGGCAGACCCAATGCCGTGACCCATGTACTCCATGACGAGACCTGGACGGTCCTTCTCGGGAATCGAATCGACGTAGTCCTCGATCGCGCCACCGACCTCACCGACGTGCTTCGCGCTAGCGAGAGCGGCGATGCCGGCCCACATGGCGGTCTCCGTGTATTCGGACAGCTTTCTGTTTGCCTCAGAGGCGTTCGGCATGCAGACCGTGAAGCACGCGTCCCCATGCCATCCGTCGAGAACGGCACCGCAGTCGAAGGACACGATGTCGGTGTCGCTGATAACACGGTCGCCGGGGATACCGTGCACGATGACCTCGTTGACGGAGATGCAGGCGTTGGCCGGATATCCGTAGTAGCCGAGGAAGTTCGAGCGCGCACCTGCGTCCTGGAGGACCCTGCCGGCAACGAGATCGAGCTCGCCGGTCGTTATGCCGGGCTTCACGGCCTCGCGCAGAGCGTCGTGAATGTCGGCGACGACGAGAGCCGACTTCCGGATCTTCAGGATCTGGTCGTTGCTCTTGTACTCGATTGATTCGCGACCGAACATTACTCGCCTGCGACGACGGCCTGGATGCGGGCCTGGACTTCCTCGACGGTACCAAGACCGTCGACCTGGGCAAGAATGCCGCGCTGCTCGTAAACACGGGACAGCGGCTTGGTCTGCTCGACGTAGACCTCCATGCGCCGCCTGATGACCTCTTCGGTGTCGTCCGCACGACCCTCGATCTCGGCGCGCTTGAGGAGACGCTCAACGAGAGCATCCTTCTCGGTCACGAGCTCGATGACGATGTCGAGGAGCTTGCCCTGCTCGAGCAGGATCTCGTCGAGTGCACCAACCTGTGCGAGGGTGCGGGGGTAGCCGTCGAGGAGGAACCCCTCATCGGCGTCGTCCTGGTGGAGGCGGTCCTTGACGAGCGCGTCCGTGATCTCGTCGGGAACGAACTCGCCACGATCCATGTAGCCCTTGGCTACCTGGCCAAGCTCGGTGCCTTCCGCAATGTTGGCCCGGAAGATAGCACCGGTGGAGATTGCGGGAATGCCAAGAGAGTCTGTGAGAATTTTTGCCTGGGTACCCTTGCCTGCACCTGGTGCACCAAGAATGATCATGCGCTTCATCGGAGGAAACCTTCGTAGTGTCGTTGCTGGAGTTGGGCGTCAATGTCCTTCACGGTCTGAAGGCCGACACCCACAATGATGATGATTGATGTGCCACCGAAGGCCATCATCGTGATTCCGAGCTGGTTGAAGACAATCGTCGGGATGAGGGCAATGGTTGCGAGGTAGAACGAGCCAACCCAGGTGATGCGGGTGACGACGTTCTTGAGATAGCGGGCGGTCGGAGCTCCGGCACGGATGCCGGGGATGAACCCGCCGTAGCGCTTCATGTTGTCGGCGACCTCTTCAGGGTTGAAGGTGATCGACGTGTAGAAGAACGCAAAGAAAATGATCAGCAGTGCAAACGTCGCGAGGTACAGCGGCGACGTCTGGTTGTAGTGCTGGGAGAGCCAGATTACCCATCCTGCTGTCGGGTCACCGAACTGCATCGCCATCGTCGGCAGAGCCAGCAGCGAGGACGCGAAGATCACGGGGATCACGTTCGCCATGTTGATCTTGATCGGG
The DNA here is from genome assembly GCF_041440645.1 of Flaviflexus sp. Taxonomy (GTDB): domain Bacteria; phylum Actinomycetota; class Actinomycetes; order Actinomycetales; family Actinomycetaceae; genus Flaviflexus. Next base: position 34,665 of record NZ_JASDVN010000055.1, read on the forward strand.
ATGTAGGTGGTGGAACCACCGTAGGTGCGGCGACCAACAACGCGCTTCGCGTACTGGACGGGAATGCGGCGCTGCGACTGCTCCACGAACACAACCACAACGGTGATCGCGAGGAACAGGGCAATGATAAAGATGAGGTTCTGGACGCCGTTGTTGGAGCGCAGCACCTGGCCCATGGCGGGCGGGAAGGAAGCACAGATACCGGAGAAGATCAGGATGGACATACCGTTACCGACACCGCGTTCCGTGATCTGCTCACCCATCCACATGATGAGGCCCGTACCGGCAGTCATCGACAGGATGGCCAGGAGGACCATGCCAGCGGACGTGTCCGGGAAGGGATCAACAGTACAGCCGAGGAACAGGCTCGAGTTCGCAACCGTGATGACAACAGCGGACTGCATGATCGCAAGACCGATGGTCAAGTAGCGAGTGTACTGCGTGAGCTTCGCGGTACCCGACTGTCCTTCCTTATGCAGTTCTTCAAAGCGCGGGATCACAACTCGTAGGAGCTGAATGATGATCGAGGCCGTAATGTATGGCATGATGCCAAGCGCAAACACGGACAGCTGGAACATGGCGCCGCCCGAGAACATGTTGAGCATCGTCAACAGGTCAGCGGAGCCAGATTCGGCAAGACACTGCTGAACGTTCTCGTAGCTCACTCCCGGGGCGGGTACGTAGGTGCCCAAGCGGTAGAGGACGATAATGCCCAACGTGAATAGCAGCTTGCGGCGCAGGTCCGGTGTTCGGAAGGCCGAGACGAATGCGGAAAGCAAACTTCCTCCTAGGTGGTGATACCCGACATGGTGTGGAAACCCGTTTCGGGCCACAGACAGTGTATCGCGACTGACGGCAAAGGTTAGAACGCGACGAGAGTGCAATGAGGCGGGCCGGAGTCCGGCCCGCCTCATTACTAGATGTTAATCATCGCGCGGAAATGGATCCGTCGGCAGCTTCGATCTTCTGCTGTGCGGATGCCGACCACTTGTCGACAGCCACATTCACCTTGACCGAGATCTCGCCAGTACCGAGAACCTTGACCGGCTGGTTCTTGCGAACCGCGCCCTTGGCAACAAGTTCCTCGACGGTGACGTTGCCGCCCTCGGGGAAGAGGGAGTTGATGCGGTCCAGGTTCACAACCTGGTACTCGACGCGGAACGGGTTCTTGAACCCGCGCAGCTTCGGCATACGCATGTGCAGCGGCATCTGGCCACCCTCGAACCCGACGGGGACCTGGTAACGAGCCTTGGTACCCTTGGTACCACGACCCGCGGTCTTGCCCTTCGAGCCCTCACCACGGCCGACACGAGTCTTCGACTTGTGTGCGCCAGCTGCGGGAGCGAGATCGTGGAGCTTGGTGACGTCGTTGGTGTTTTCCGACATCATGCCTCCTCTACCTTGACGAGGTGCGAAACGACGTTGATCATTCCACGAACCTCGGGACGATCCTCACGCTCAATGCTCTGGCCAATCTTGCGCAGGCCGAGCGACAGCATGGTGTCCTTCTGCTTCTGGGATCCACCAATGGTGGACTTGGTCTGAGTAATCTTCAGCATCACGCACCTACTCCGGCTGCGGCTGCCTCGTTCTCAGCTGCGGCTACTTCAGCGGCCTGCTTCTCGCGCTGCTCTGCGTCGTAGGACGCACGCTGGCGGAGCATGGCTGCCGGAGCGACCTGCTCGAGGGACTTGCCGCGGCGAGCCGCAACAGCCTCGGGCTGCTCAAGCTGACGGAGTGCAGCGACGGTTGCGTGAACGATGTTGATGGCGTTCGACGAACCAAGCGACTTCGACAGGATGTCATGGATGCCTGCGGCTTCCATGACTGCACGCACCGGGCCACCGGCGATAACACCGGTACCGGGGGATGCGGGGCGCAGGAAGACAACGCCTGCTGCGTCCTCACCCTGGGTGATGTGCGGGATGGTGCGGCCAATGAGCGGGACGCGGAAGAAGTTCTTCTTCGCCTCCTCGGTGCCCTTGGAAATAGCCTGGGGCACTTCCTTGGCCTTGCCGTAGCCAACACCAACGGTGCCGTTACCGTCACCGACGACGACCAGAGCGGTGAAGGAGAAGCGACGGCCACCCTTCACAACCTTGGACACACGGTTGATGGTTACGACGCGCTCGATGTAGGCGTCTTTCTGTTCGTTGCGACGGTCGTTGTTTCCACGACGTCCCCTGGGACGGTCGGAACCGGAACGCTCATTGTTGCGCTCGCCGTCGCCTTCCGGACCGTTGGTCCGACGCTGCGATGCAGCCATAGTTTTCCTCTACTCTCGTTCCGTCACTACAGGGTAAGGCCAGATTCGCGGGCACCGTCGGCGACAGCCGCGACGCGGCCGGCGTACTGGTTACCGCCGCGGTCGAAGACCACGGACTCTACACCTGCAGCCTTAGCGCGCTCGGCGACGAGTTCGCCAACCTTGCGTGCCTTAGCGGTCTTGTCACCATCGTTGCCGCGGAGCTCAACCTCAAGTGTGGAGGCAGAGGCGACCGTGTGGCCGGCCAGGTCGTCGATAACCTGGGCCACGATGTGGCGATTGCTTCGGGTAACAACGAGGCGCGGACGCGCGGCAGTACCGGTGATCTTCTTGCGAAGGCGGAGGTGCCGACGCTTGCGGGCAACAAACTTGCCCTTTCCCTTGATCGAGACAGCCATCACTTACCAGCCTTTCCGGCCTTGCGGCGGACCTGTTCACCAGCGTAGCGAACGCCCTTACCCTTGTACGGTTCAGGCTTGCGGAGCTTGCGGATGTTGGCCGCGGTCTCCCCAACCTGCTGCTTGTCGATACCGCTCACGGTGATCTTGGTGGGGCCTTCAAGAGCGAAGGTGATGCCTTCGGGGGCCACAACATCGATCGTGTGCGAGTAGCCGAGAGAAAGCTCCAGGTCGGAGCCCTTCTGGACTGCGCGGTAACCGGTACCGATGATTTCAAGCTTCTTGGAGAAGCCTTCGGTAACGCCGGTGACGTTGTTGAAAATGAGTGTGCGGACCAGGCCGTGCAACGAACGAGACTCGCGCTCGTCGTTCGGACGGGACACAACGATGGTGCCGTCTTCCTGAGCTACGGTGATCGGAGCCGGAACGGTGTAGGACAGGGTGCCCTTCGGGCCCTTGACCGACACGTCCTGACCGTCGATGGTGACGTCGACGCCGGCCGGGATGGTCACGGGGAGCTTACCAATACGAGACATATTTTCTTGCCCTCCCTTACCAGATGTAGGCGAGAACTTCTCCGCCCACACCCTTGTCCTTGGCCTCGCGGTCCGTCAGCAGGCCTGAGGACGTGGACAGAATGGCCACGCCAAGACCACCGAGAACGGTAGGCAGCTTCGTCGACTTTGCGTAAACGCGCAGGCCGGGCTTCGAGATGCGTCGAAGGCCAGCGAGTGAACGCTCACGGTTCGGTCCAAATTTCAGGTTGAGAGTCAGGGTCTTGCCGACCTCTGCATCGTCAACGTCGTAGCTCGCGATGTAGCCTTCGCGGACGAGAATGTCCGAGATGGCTCCCTTGAGCTTCGAGTACGGCATGGAAACCGACTCGTGGTACGCCGAGTTGGCGTTACGCAGACGCGTCAGCATGTCTGCGATAGGGTCTGTCATTGTCATCGGGCCTGCGCCCTTTCCCGTCGCGGTTTCCTTAGGACCTGCGACGTAGATGGAATTACCAGCGGGTGAATGTTAAACAAAGCGTGCTCAGTTTTCCTTGAACGGGAAACCGAGGTGGCGAAGGAGCGAGCGGCCCTCTTCATCGTTCTGTGCGGTGGTCACGATCGTGATGTCCATGCCACGGGTGCGATCAATCTTGTCGAGGTTGATCTCGTGGAACATCGACTGCTCCGTCAGACCGAACGTGTAGTTGCCGTGTCCATCGAACTGCTTCGGGGAGAGGCCACGGAAGTCACGGATGCGGGGCAGCGCGAGAGAGAGAAGCCTGTCGAGGAACTCCCACATGCGGTCGCCACGGAGCGTGACGTGTGCGCCAATAGCCTGGCCCTCACGCAGCTTGAACTGTGCAATGGACTTGCGGGCCTTGGTGACCTGCGGCTTCTGACCGGTAATGGCGGTCAGGTCCGCGATTGCGCCTTCGATGACCTTGGAGTCGCGGGCTGCGTCTCCAACACCCATGTTGACAACAATCTTGTCGAGCTTGGCGACCTGGTTGACGTTCTTGATACCGAACTCTTCAATCAGTGCGGGCACGATGTTCTCGCGGTAGTTCGTCTTGAGACGAGGGGTTACCTTTTCGGTCGTTGCTTCGCTCACAGCTCGATCTCCTCTCCGCCACGGCGGCCGATACGGACTCGGGTCTTGCGGACGCGACCGTCGCGCTCAACTTCAACTTCCTTGTAGCCAACGCGGACCGGCTTCTTGTCCGGACCAACGAGAGCAACGTTGGAAACGTGGATCGGGGCCTCAACGGTCTCGATGCCACCCGAAGCTGACGAACCCGGCTGGCCGGCCTTCGTGTGCTTCTTGACGCGTTGCACGCCCTCGACAACAACACGGTTACGTGCGGTGTCGACGGTGAGGACACGTCCCTGGAGGCCCTTGTCGCGGCCTGCGATCACCTGGACGAGGTCGCCCTTCTTGATCTTCGCCATTTAGAGCACCTCCGGAGCGAGCGAGACGATACGCATGAACTGCTTGTCGCGAAGTTCGCGACCCACGGGGCCGAAGATACGCGTGCCGCGGGGATCAAAGCCGTCGGCCTTGATGATGACGGCAGCGTTCTCGTCGAAGCGGATGTACGAACCATCGGGACGACGGTTTTCTTTCTTGGTGCGGACGATAACAGCCTTAACGACTTCGCCCTTCTTAACGTTGCCGCCAGGAATTGCATCCTTGACGGTGGCGACAATGGTGTCGCCAATTCCGGCGTAGCGTCGGCCGGAGCCGCCGAGCACCTTGATGCAAAGGATTTCCTTCGCACCGGTGTTATCGGCGACCTTGAGCCGCGACTCTTGCTGGATCATGAACTATCTCCTGTCGTCGTGCCGGTTCTCTTGCGAGCCTGGCCGAACGGATGGGTTGGTGGGGAGAAGACTACTTGGCCTTCTCGATGACCTCGACCACGCGGTAGTGCTTGGTAGCAGACAGCGGGCGGGTCTCCATGATGCGAACGAGGTCTCCCACGTGCACTTCATTGTTTTCGTCGTGCGCCTTGACCTTCTTGGAGCGACGGATGACCTTGCCGTAGAGGGCGTGCTTCACCTGCTCCTCAACCTCGACAACCACGGTCTTGTCCATCTTGTCGGACACGACGTAGCCGCGTGCGGTCTTGCGGTAGTTGCGCTCGAGCGACTCGGTGTTCTGAGTTTCAGTCACAGTCGTCCTCAATTCTTCTCTGCCGGAGCAGTGCGGATGTTGAGCTCACGCTCGCGAGCAATGGTGTAGATGCGGGCAACGTCGCGACGGACTGCCTTGAGTCGACCGTGGTCCTCGAGCTGGCCGGTAGCTGCCGAAAAACGGAGGTTGAACAGCTCAGCCTTGCATTCTGCGAGACGCTCTTCGAGTTCCTGATCGGTCATCTGGTCCAGATCTTCAGGGAACAGTCCCTTGGTTCCTACTGCCATCAGTTGTCACCGCCTTCACGCATAACAAAACGAGTCTTCATGGGGAGCTTGTGCTGCGCACGCGACATGGCTTCACGAGCCAGGTTCTCGTCAACGCCGGAGAGCTCGAACAGAATTCGGCCGGGCTTGACGTTGGCGACCCAGAACTCAACCGAACCCTTACCGGAGCCCATGCGGACTTCGGCAGGCTTCTTGGTCAGGGGGCGGTCAGGGAAGATGTTAATCCACACCTTGCCGCCACGCTTGACGTGACGAGTCATGGCGATACGAGCTGCCTCGATCTGACGGTTGGTGACGTATGCCGGCTCGAGAGCCTGAATAGCGAAATCACCAAACGCGATCTGGTTGCCACCCTTGGAGTAACCCGAACGGGTGGGGCGATGCTGCTTGCGGTACTTAGTCCTGCGAGGGATCAGCATTGGCTATGCCTCCGATTCGCTGGTCGATGCGGCCTGCTCGGCCTGCTGCTTGTTCGGACGGGGGCGACGTGCGCCTCCGCGGCGTTCGCCACCGCGTCCGCGACCGCGAGGAGCTTCGTTGAGCTGACGCTGGTACTCGGCTTCGGTGATGTCGCCCTTGTAGATCCATACCTTGACACCGATGCGACCGAAAGTGGTCTTGGCCTCGTGGAAGCCGTAGTCGATGTTGGCGCGGAGGGTGTGCAGGGGCACACGGCCTTCGCGGTAGAACTCGGAGCGGGACATTTCAGCGCCACCCAGACGGCCGGAAACCTGGACACGGATGCCCTTGGCGCCGGAGCGGAGTGCGGACTGAACGCCCTTACGCATTGCGCGGCGGAAGGAAACGCGGGAAGCGAGCTGCTCCGCGATGCCCTGTGCGACGAGCTGTGCGTCTGCCTCGGGGTTCTTCACCTCAAGGATGTTGAGCTGGACGGCGCGGCCGGTCAGCTTCTCGAGCTGCTGCTTGAGGCGATCAGCCTCTGCGCCGCGGCGACCGATAACGATGCCGGGGCGAGCAGTGTAAATGTCGACCTCGACGCGGCCAGACTTGCGGGAGATGTTGACGCGAGAAATGCCCGCGCGCTCAAGTCCCTCTTCCATCATGTTACGGATGGCAATGTCTTCAGCGACGAAATCCTGGTAACGCTGTCCCTTAACGGTCGAATCAGCGAACCAGCGCGAACGATGTTCGGTGGTAATGCCGAGTCGGAACCCGGTCGGGTTGACCTTTTGTCCCACTAGCGGGTCCTCCCCTTCTTCTGGGCGACTTCGTCGCCGACAATGATCGTGATGTGGCTCGTGCGCTTCAGGATCTGGTTGGCCCTACCCTGCGCACGGGGCTGGATCCTCTTCATTGTCGGGCCCTCGTTGACGTAGCTCTCTACAATGTGGAGCGCGTCGATGTCGAAACGCTCACCCGCTGCGTCTGCCTTCTGGCGAGCATTCGCCATGGCGGACTCAAGCAGCTTACGGACAGGTTCCGCAGCGGCCTGGGGAGCGTATCGCAGCACGTCGACGGCCTCGACTGCACGCATTCCGCGGACGTGGTCCACGACACGGCGTGCCTTCATGGGCGTAATACGAATGTATCTCGCCTGTGCCTTGGCTTCCATGTGTTCCTAACTTTCTTAGTCGCGGCGCGCCTTAGCGGCGGCGTCCCTTGCGGTCGTCCTTCTCGTGACCCTTGAAGGTCTTGGTCGGAGCAAACTCTCCGAGCTTGTGACCGACCATCGATTCGGTGACGAACACCGGAACATGCTTGCGGCCGTCGTGGACTGCGAACGTGTGTCCCAGGAAGTCCGGTGTGATGACCGAACGGCGGGACCACGTCTTGATGACGTTCTTGCTGCCCTTTTCGTTCTGAGCATCGACCTTCTTCTGAAGGTGCTCGTCGACGAAGGGGCCCTTCTTCAAACTGCGTGGCATATCGTTCGCCCTCTCCTATCGGTTCTTGCCGGACTTGCGACGGCGGACGATCTGCTTGTCGCTGGCCTTGTTCGGACGGCGGGTGCGGCCTTCCTTCTGACCCCAGGGGGACACAGGATGACGACCACCGGAGGTCTTACCCTCACCACCACCGTGCGGGTGATCGACCGGGTTCATGACAACACCGCGGACGGTCGGGCGGACGCCCTTCCAGCGCATACGGCCAGCCTTGCCCCAGTTGATGTTGGACTGCTCGGCGTTGCCGACCTCGCCAACCGTTGCACGGCAGCGAGCATCAACGTTGCGGATTTCGCCGGAGGGCATACGCAGCTGGGCGTTCTTGCCTTCCTTAGCGACGAGCTGGACCGAAGCACCTGCGGAGCGAGCGATCTTGGCTCCACCACCGGGACGCATTTCGATAGCGTGGATGACGGTACCGACGGGGATGTTGCGCAGCGGCAGGTTGTTACCTGGCTTGATGTCAGCTGCAGGACCCTGCTCGATGCGGTCACCCTGCTTGATTTTCGCGGGAGCGATGATGTAGCGCTTGTCGCCATCTGCGTAGTGCAGAAGCGCGATGCGTGCGGTGCGGTTGGGGTCGTACTCGATGTGAGCGACTGTTGCCGGGATGCCATCCTTGTCGTGACGACGGAAGTCGATCACGCGGTACTGGCGCTTGTGGCCACCGCCCTTGTGACGGGTGGTGATACGGCCGGTGTTGTTACGACCACCGGTCTTGTGCAGCGGACGGACGAGCGACTTCTCCGGCTCGGAGCGGGTCAGCTCGACAAAGTCAGCCACGGACGAGCCGCGACGACCCGGTGTCGTGGGCTTGTACTTGCGGATACCCATGAGTTAAATCCTCAATCTTCCTGCCGGCCTCAGCCGATCTGCCCGTAGAGTTCGATGGAGCCCTCGCGGAGAGTGACAATGGCGCGCTTGGTGTCCTTACGCTTGCCAATGCCGTCACGCGTGCGGCGGGTCTTGCCCTTGCGGTTCATGGTGTTGACCGAATCAACCTTGACGTCGAAGATCTTCTCAACGGCGATCTTGATTTCGGTCTTGTTAGAGCTGGGCGCAACTTCAAACACGTACTTGCCTTCGTCCTCAAGTCGGTACGACTTTTCGGTCACGATGGGGCGGATGATGATGTCGCGCGGATCCTTGCTGTGAAGGTTCACTTCTCCTCCTCCTGGCCGCCACCAACGAACGTGGTGATAGCGGACTCGGTGAAGACGACATCGTCAGCGACCATGACGTCATAGGTGTTGAGCTGGTCCACGGTGAGGACGTGTGCCTCAGCAAGGTTGCGAACAGACTTGGTGTTCAGCACGTCACCGCGGGACACGACAACGAGGGACTTGCGGCTCTCGGTCGCGGTCTCGAGCAGGTTGCGTGCTGCCTTGGTGGACGGGGTGTCACCCTCGACGAAGGCCGAGACGACGTGAATGCGGCCTGCGCGTGCACGATCGGACAGAGCCGAACGAAGAGCAGCTGCCTTCATCTTCTTGGGGGTGCGCTGAACGTAGGAACGGGGCTGCGGTCCGTGGACCACGCCGCCTCCCGTGAACTGCGGAGCGCGGATCGAACCCTGACGAGCACGACCGGTGCCCTTCTGCTTGAACGGCTTCTTACCACCACCGCGCACTGCTGCACGGTTCTTGGCGGAAGCGGTGCCGCGGCGGGCTGCTGCCTGCTGGGCAACGACAACCTGGTGAATCAGGGGGATGTTCAGTTCAACATCGAAGATCTCAGCGGGGAGATCGAAGGAACCGGACTTCGCGCCAGCGGTGTCGAGAATATCGACGGTGAGGTTCGCCATGACTAGGCTCCCTTCGTGGCGGTGCGGACTACAACGAGACCACCCTTGTTGCCGGGAACGGCGCCAGCTACGAGGAGCAGGCCGTTCTCAAGGTCAACCGACTGGATGGTGAGGTTCTGGACGGTCAGACGGGCGTTGCCCATGCGGCCGGCCATGCGAAGACCACGGAAGACGCGGGACGGAGTCGAAGCTCCACCGATCGAACCGGGTTTGCGGTGGTTACGGTGTGAACCGTGGGAAGCACTCACGCCAGCGAAGCCGTGACGCTTCATGACACCAGCGGTGCCCTTGCCCTTGGTGGTGCCAACGACGTCAACGACGTCTCCGGCCTCGAACACCTCGGCGGTGAGCTCCTGGCCCTTTTCGAAGTCAGCAGCAGCGGACGTACGAATCTCAGCCAGGTGGCGCTTCGGGGTGGTGCCGGCAGCAGCAAAGTGGCCCTGCAACGGCTGGGTGACGTTCTTCGGCTTCTTGTCGCCTACGGCGAGCTGGATAGCGGAGTAACCGTCAACTTCGGGGGTGCGCACCTGCGTAACAACGTTGGTGCCTACTCGCACGACCGTAACCGGAACAAGGCGACCTGCCTCGTCCCAGACCTGAGTCATGCCGAGCTTGGTGCCGAGGAGCGCCTTGGGCGCTGCGGCAACCGCTTCAGTTTTGTTGGACATGATGAACCTCAGAGCTTGATTTCGACGCTAACGTCACCGGAGAAGTCGATCTGCTGGAGCGAATCGATGGTCTTCGGTGTGGGATCGATAATGTCGATCAGCCGCTTGTGCGTACGCTTCTCAAAGTGCTCGCGGCTGTCCTTGTACTTATGGGGAGAACGAATAACACAGTAAACGTTCTTCTCGGTCGGCAGCGGCACCGGGCCAACTACCTGAGCACCGGTACGAGTCACTTCGTCGACGAGCTTCTTCGCCGCGCTATCAATGACCTCATGGTCATATGACTTGAGCCGGATGCGGATTTTCTGTCCCGCCATGGCGTCGTCTACCTCTCTTTAACCGCAGTGTTCACCTGTACCCGCATCCGGGAGTGTCTCACCGCGGAAGATCCGCGACAATCAGCCCTATGTTGGTTAAGTGAACCATTTTCTTTTTACCTGCCAGCCCGTGTGGGCCGACAAACGTCTTTCACGTTCTCTCGAGCAACCGTCCTAGTCTGGCAGAAATGCCCCTAGACGTGCAAACATCTGGAGAAAGTGCGTTCTGGATTACACCAGTTCGCATACCTCCAGCCGAGAGCGACCTATCCATTCTAACCACTGATGTTCTCCGTCGAAAGCGCTAGCTTCGTGACTCTCGTTATATCCCAGCATTCTTCACCGGTCTGGCGGACGCCAACACCCTCGGAGTAGACGCCAATACCCTCGGCGGGTGCATATCCGCTCCCCTGCATCGATCGATTCACCTACTCCCGCGGCACAACCGTGTCCCCAATACATTGCTCGGATGGTTTCCGCACCGGCAGATCTCCAACGAGCATCGCCGCCCGCATCCATCGGCTCGACTGGACGCACTCCGAGCCCCGCCAATTGGGACCCGTCGGCGCACCTCCATATAGAAGCATGCGTGAATTAAGAAGCAATGGATGGCCTCGTGGTGGGAGGGCATCCTCGACGATCACGTTCATCGATGCTCTCGGAACCAGCAACGTCTCCTTTCAATTGCTGACGTGCCCGGCGTCCCTGAACTGTTCAGCAACAACCGCCATCGCAATGCTCGCCCTCTCTTACCACCTGGCAGTCGACTTTTTACTAACGAAAGTCACATGGACAGGTGCCTGAGATGAAAGCCGTGGGATTTACACTTTCCTGGGATTTACGACTAGGAGGCCCTTATGTCAATGTTTCGTTGGAAGCTCCATGGTGATGGAAAGACAATTGCGGCGGGAGAGGTTGTTCAACCCGATGAACGCCTGGCGTGGCCGCAGACTATTGGTATTGGGGCGCAGCACGTTGTTGCCATGTTTGGTGCAACGTTCCTCGTACCCTTGCTGACCGGCTTCGATCCGGCAACCACACTCTTCTTCACGGGTATCGGAACTATTCTGTTCCTCCTCATTACCTCAGGCAGGCTACCCAGCTACCTGGGGTCTTCTTTTGCCCTGCTTGCTCCGATCGGTGCCGTGACCGGCTACGTGGCAAACGGCGGTCAGCCACTGGATGAGGAACTCGCATCGCTTGCCCAGGGCGGCGTCATTGCGACCGGCCTGTCCCTCGCTCTCATCGGTGTCATCGTTCACTTCGCTGGTGCACGCTGGATCGACAAGCTCATGCCGCCCGTCGTGACCGGTGCGATCGTTGCTCTTATCGGATTCAATCTGGCTCCTGCGGCGTGGAACAACGTGACTCAGGCTCCCTTGACCGCGATCATCACGATCGTGACAATCCTGTTCGTCACCGTGTTCTTCAAGGGCATCATCGGACGCCTCTCCATACTCATCGGCGTTATAGCCGGCTACATTGCGGCGGTCATTCAGGGCGAGGTGAGCTTCGATCGGATCGCATCCGAGGCCTGGGTTGGCTTGCCCGAGTTCCGTGCACCCTCCTTCGACCTGTCGCTTCTCGGCCTCTTCATTCCCGTTGTCCTCGTGCTCGTGGCCGAGAACGTGGGACACGTGAAGTCCGTGTCCGCCATGACCGGCAAGGACCTGGATGACGTGACCGGACGGGCGCTTTTTGCCGACGGTCTGTCCACTGCACTGGCGGGATCCGGTGGCGGTTCCGGCACCACGACCTACGCAGAGAACATCGGCGTCATGGCGGCAACCCGCGTGTACTCGACCGCGGCCTACATTGTCGCGGCGTTCTTTGCCCTCGGTCTTTCCATGTTCCCCAAGTTCGGTGAGCTCGTTGCTACCATTCCCCCGGGCGTTCTCGGAGGGGCCGCAACGGTCCTCTACGGCATGATCGGCATGCTCGGCGTTCGCATCTGGGTTCAGAACCGTGTCGACTTCTCCGATCCTGTCAACCTCAACACCGCTGCCGTTGCCCTCGTTCTCGCGATCGCTAACTACACGTGGCACTGGGGTGACATGGTCTTCGAAGGAATTGCTCTCGGCTCCTTCGCGGCAATCGGCATTTACCACGCGATGCGCTGGATCTCCCGCAAGCGCGGCACCTCCCTCGAGTCCCCCTCCCCCGCTTCAGTACCCGGTGGCGCGGAACTCGACCCCGGTGCCCTCAAGAGGGAGCCCGATCCGGAAAGTTAGGGACTGAACCGGGAATTTGATTCCGAGTTTCCCGGCTTCCTTCTCGTGGGCACCCAGCTTCGTCTCGTGGTCAAGGCTGGGATTGAAACCGAAAGGGCGCGGCGACAGGCGACCCGGCTCGGAAGGTCACGGATAGAAATGCAGTGATGGTCAGGATCAAAGGTCCTGACCATCACCACATCCGAACCCCAGTAGAATGAGGGCGAAAACTGTGAATATGACTCTTGTGGTGAAGGGGGTGCCTCGTGACTAGGCGGCCGAACATTCACGACGTCGCTAAGCGGGCCGGAGTATCGACCGCGACCGTGAGCCACGTCCTCACCGAGAGCCGAACCGTTCGAGAGAGCACGAGGACTGCGGTTCTCGAAGCAGTTGAGGAACTCGGATATCGGAGAAACAAGAGCGCAGCTGCCCTCCGTAAGGGATCGTCCGATTCCGTCACGGTGATCGTCCCCGACATCACCAACCCATTCCACGCAGAGATCGTTGCCGGCCTAGAAGACGAGGCGGAGAAGATGGACTCCTCCCTTTCTCTCATGAGCGCCAACCTCGACCAGAAAAAGGAAGCCCGCTACCTCCGCGACGCGATGGGCTCCGATGCTCGAGCCGTTGTCTTCCTTCCCATGAACGTGAAGTCTCTCGAAGAGGTACGCCACTACTTCTCCAGAAAATCACCGCGATTGATCCTGACGGACAGCATTGCTGCCGATAGCCCCTTCTCGACAATTTCTGTCGACAACCCGGCCGGAGGCAGTCTTGTCGCCGAACACTTCGCACGCATTGGGCGCAAGGCATCCCTGGTGGCCGGAGCGCCGGCCGGACTGCCAACCTCCTCCCAACGAGTCGGCACCTTCGTCCAGAGGGCCCGCGAACTGGGCATTGTCGTGAAGGATGAGTGGCTGACCTACGGCGCTCGCAGAACAGCAGACGCAGCGGACTCTGTCATGGCGATCTTGGAAGCAAACCCCGAGATCGACTCAGTGTTCGCTGGTGGCGACCTCCTCGCCGTCCACATCATGAAGCAACTGCGTAACCGTGGCGTGAAGATCCCCGAGGACATCGCGGTGTGCGGGTTTGACGACATTGATTGGGCCGAGCTTGTCTCCCCCACGCTGACGACAGTCCGTCAACCCCTTCGAGAGATTGGGCGGCACGCCGCTCGACTTGGACTCGCATCCGACAACTCTCCCAAGGAGGACGTGCTCCTGCCCGTCGAACTCATCGTTCGAGAATCCACCATCGGCCAGTAGCCAAAACACCCGAGCACGTTCGCCTCAGGAACTCCCGACGGCGTTCCTTTCAGGAACTCCCCACCGCTTCTGCTTGAGGAGTTCTCCGCTGTTTTCGCTTCACCCATCACCAATCACCCCGACGACAGGGGTGTGGGTCGGCAAGATGAACCTACCGACCCACGGTCTGATGCTTGTCATTTGCAGAGTGAGCTGCTGACGGCACCGAGAATCTGCCCCCTAGTCTTCGTCACCTGGCCGCGAGTAGCGTGCCTTGAGCCTTTCCTCGATCTCCTCAAGCGAGGAGTCCTTGGTTTCTGGAACAATCTTCCAGTAGAAGAGGAACGCGACAACGTTGATCAGTGCGAAGATCAGGTAGGTCTTGGCACCGCCGAGGTTCTCCATCATCGGAGGGAACACGAAGGCAACGACGCCGTTGAAGGTCCACAGGGCACCGATGGCAAATCCCTGCCATGCGCCACGAATCTTCGCGGGGAAGATCTCTGCGAGGACGATCCAGACGACGGTACCGGCCTGCTTGACGAACACGAACACACAGACAACGGCAACGACGAGCCACGGCACGAAGGCGGGGATCGATCCGGAGATCTCGCCGCTATCCAGAATGTGGGGTTCCACGCCAAAGTGGAAGATGGCGGAGAGGACCAGGAGTGAGATCGCGATGCAGGCCTCCTGCGTCATGCCAACCTTGCGGCGCATGAATTTGTGAACGACATAGAATCCGGTTGCGGAGCCGATGGCGGACACGAAGCCCGTGACAACGTTGAGGGTGATGGCGTCGGCCGTTGAGAAACCAGCGGAGGAGAGGATCTTCGGCATGTACCACATTGCGGTATTGATGCCTGTGAGCTGATCGAAGATACCGAGGCAGATGCCGATGTAGAGAATCCGCCTCGTCCATCTCGTTCTCAGCCCCTGTTTAATGCTCCACTGCTCGACTTTCGCCTGTTGGGCCTCCAAGTCGATCATCTCGACGATCTCTTCAGTCACCTCGTCCTCGGAGTTGCGCACCTGCTTGAGAGAGGAGATCGCCTCGTAGTAGCGCTGATTCGCTGCGTACCAGCGCGGGGATTCCGGCATCATGCGCATGCCGATCCAGAGGAGGATCGCGGGAACTGTTGCGAGGATAAGCATCCACCGCCATGCCATGCCGTTGCCGCCGGAGACGACAATGCCGTCAATGTGCTGAAGCACGTCCCACGGAACAACCTCACCGGCCTGGTATGTGCCAGTCGGGTCCAGCTCAACGGTCGCCTCAGGTGCGTGGTTCATGCGAGCGATACCCGCGTTCATGACGTACGCGACGAACTGCCCAAACACGATCATGAATTGGTCGACGGCAACAATCGGTCCACGAATGCTCTTTGGAGCTGTCTCCGCCAGATAAAGCGGCACGGTTGATGAGGCACCACCGACCGCCCATCCCAGAATGAAGCGGAACGGGTACATCATTTCGGCGCTCATCGCGAAGGTGCAACCAACGGTGCCGAGGATGAACAGGCCCGCGAGAATGAGGATGTTCTTGCGGCGGCCGATCCGGTCGTTGATCTGACCGCCAATGACAGCGCCAAACGCTGCACCGAAGGCCAGCATGGCGGTCACGAGGCCCTCGGAGAGGGAGTCGAGATCGAGGCCGGAGGCCGAGTGCGGGAGATACATGTAGGGCAGTGCACCAGCAATCACGCCGGTGTCGTAGCCAAAGAGGAACGAGCCGATCGTTGCGACTCCGGCCAGAAGGATGGGAGCACGTTGCTTTCCACCCGCCTGGATACGGGCGACGAGTCCCGGTACCTCGTCCCGTGAGGGCCGGTCCCCCTCGGAAGGATATTTTCCTTATCAGACATCATTGTCCTTTTCTTGTGCGGGTTTGGGAGGGCGCACAGAGGAGAAGCGCCCTCCCAGGATTAGATGGCGGCCGGCTTCCAGCTCGGTTCCGCGGTTGGGAGGATGGACCCAAGAAGATTGACCGTGTGGGTCAGTCCTTCGAGAGCATCCAGCTGGATGTCCTCGTGCTCGATGGAGAGGACTCCGTCGTATCCGGCTGCCCGAAGGTCGCACAGGAGCTGGCCCCAGAACTGCACTCCACCCGGGTAACCAAGCCCGAGGGTGACGTAGTTCCAGGAGCGCTTGCGATACTCGCTTGGAGGCTGAGTGTCGAGTACGCCGTTGACGTCGGAGTTCACGTGCTGAATTCGTGAGTCCTTCGCGTGGACGTGGTAGATCGCGCCGGTGAGCTCGCGTGCGAGCGCCTGCGGGTTCGCACCCATCCACATCGGGTGAGAGGGATCGAAGTTTGCTCCCACCTGATCGCCGATGGCATCGCGCAGCCTCAAGAGTGTGGCACCGGAATACACGAGCTGATTGCCATGCATCTCGATCGCAAAGCGGACGCCACGTTCTTTGCCAAACTCCGCCATCTCACTCCAGTACGGGAGCGCAACGTCGTTCCACTGGTAGTTCAGGATGTCCTGAGTTTCGGGAGGCCAGCTTGTGGTCACCCAATTGGGGGTGCGTTCCCCAGGCCCTCCGCCCGGGAGCCCGGACATGCACACCACGGTCGGGACCTCGAGTCGGTGCGCCAACTCGACCGTGTCCCTCAGAACCCTGTCAACGTCCTGTCCGATAACCGGGTGAAGCTGGTTGCCATTAGCATTGAGGGCCGAGATTCTCAGACCGCGATCCTCAACCGCGGCCTTGAATGCTCGTAGCGAATCGTCATCGGCGAGTAGCTCGCTCACCTTGCAGTGCGGTGCCGTTGACCAACCTCCGGTCGGGAACTCCACCTCTTCGATTCCGAGTCGAACGCACGTATCGAGCATGTCCTCTAACGTGTAATCGGCCAGTGAATCGGTCACGATACCAAGCTTCATTTCGCTGCCATCCACTCGTCTACCGACTCGACCTCAACAATGGCTGAATCGGAGTTCATCGAATCGACAACGGCCTTGGCGATGAGCGCCGCCTGAAGAGCATCGCGAGGCGATGCCGCATCGTCGGGGCTCGTGCCCGCGAGCGCTGCGGTCACCCAGGCCTGCAACTCGCGGCGGTACGCATCTGCGAACCGGGGGCGCCAGTCGGCTGGGTAGGGTGCAGAACGGGTGAGATCGCGGCTCACCACAACGGGGCTCTCTTCGACGAGTGCGGGCACGGCTGCCAGTTCGGCGCTACCGCGTTCGCTGACGACCTCGCATCGCACATCGTATCCGTACTGAGCATGCACCTGAACCTGCACCGTATGGAGTGCGCCGTTCTCATCGTGCATGAGAACAAACTGCGGATCGTGCCGAGTATCGAGCAGGGACGTTGCTCGTCCCGCGGTCCACTGGACCTTGGTGATGCGGGAGCCGACGAGCCACGGAATAATGTCGAACTCGTGGACTGCAGAGTTCGTGATTGTGGCCGAAGAATCCTGCCCTGGATACGCCGACACGTTCCTGTGGACCGAGTGGGTCATGAGTAGTGCACCGTCCACGCCCTGATCGATGCGGGCCCTGAGCGCGCGATATCCGAGATCGAAGCGGCGCATGAATCCCATGGACATGAGCTGCTTGTCCTTTGCTTCCGCCAGGGTAACAAGCTCGCGAGCCTCCTCAGCGGTCGGGGCAAGCGGCTTCTCGCACAGGATCGCCAGATCGGCTTCGAGGGCGGCTCTCACGAGGTCCGCGTGCGTCTCGTCGGGGGTGGCGATAATGACTGCGTCCACCTCGCCGGAGCTGATCATCTCGGGTCCACTCGTAAAGACGTGCGGAACCCCAAGTTCCTCGCCCATGGCCTTTGCTCGCTCCGGAATTGCCTCACTGATTGCAGCGAGCTCGGCCCCGCGCACACCGGCAGCAAGGTTGCGCGCGTGATCCGCACCCATGACGCCAAGCCCGATGACACCTACTCTTAGTTTTTCACTCATCATTCCTCCTCGAATGATTGTTTGTGACTACCTCACACTCGGAGGTTAAACGTTTAACTTCGGGTTTGCAAGCAATGTTAGAACATTGGAAGAAATCAATTTTTCAACTCACAGGAGGGCCGATAGGCGCCACCGGCGCGACGATACATCCCGGAAGGATAGCGACAGCGGGTATTCAATTGCTTGCGATGGGATCTGCCAGCAAGAGCTGGGTGCGATTGTTTGTACAAATTGGAGGCCAAGATCCGAAGCCCAAAGTGGAGGGTTAAAGCATAAGAAAAGCTACCGGCATGGCCGGTAGCTCATTCAATCCAGGTGGAGTTGGTCCTCGACTAGACGACTCGAGTGGACTTGCGGTAGGTCGTCCACGCAAAGAATCCGGCAGTGCCAACGAGAGCAACGATGACGGAGATGGAGACCTTGGGTTCTCCCGCGAAGAAGTGCAGGACAACCTCGACGCCAACGAGAAGGACGAGGAAGACAAGGAGAAGCTCGCCCAGGACGGCGAAGAAAGTCTTAAGTGCATGACCCATGGCTCGATTCTCTCACAGGCTAAACCCATTTCGAAAGCTCCTCAACCCCCTTTTCAGAGGAATGTGCCACCATTTTCGAGCTTAAATGAACAGCCGGTTAACGGCGTGTTACCGCGGTTTTACGCAAGTGGGAATCACGAGGGCAGGAAGCTTCGTACCGGGTGGGTCGGAGCTTGTAGCACGCTCGCTTCCAAGCTTGAAAGACACGGGTGTTTAAACGTGCGGGACTGTCGCGTCTACATCAGATGTAGCCGAGGAGGCTGGAGAGTGGGGTGTCATTGACGGACACGACCGTTGCTCCCGACGCTCGTGCCGCAGCCAGTCCAGTCACCGAATCCTCAAAGACGAGGCACTGGGCGATGTCCACGCCGATGCGCTCCGCACCAAGGAGGTATGGTGCGGGGTCAGGTTTGCCGGGGACATCGTCGCTGCCGGAGACAAATGCTTGGAGCGGGTGTCCTGCCATGCCATCGAACAACGCCTGAACGAGGGGCTTAGGTGAGGCCGTTACGAGCGCCTGGGGGATGCCTGCTGAGTGGAAGGCATCGAGTATCTCCTGAGCTCCCGGGATGAGAGTGAACCCCTGGCGCAGGTGCGTCTCGATGTGCTGGACGACCTTCCCGAACAGCTCCCAACCATCGGCTTCCACGCCACCGCGAACAACTGCTGTCGCGAGCGTGTGGACGTGTTCTTCGGAGGAGACGCCAAGTACCTTTTGTGGATCCTCATCGGGATGCCAGATGCCACCATTGCCCTCGACGACCTCGATGGAGGCCGCGAGCCATTCCGGCTCAGTATCGATGAGAGTTTCGTCCATGTCCCACAGGATCGCCTGGGGACGGGAGGAGAGACCAAGGTGGGCAAGCAGGGCATCAACCATGCCTCCCACCATACCGACTCCCCACGACCAACCATCATTCACCCAGTCCCCTGGGCCAGTCTCTTAGGTCTGAGCTAGTTCCGCACCAACAGCACGGTAGCTGTGTCAGCTGTTCAGACAGGGCGATCCCCGGGACAGATCAGTGTCTGTCCCGAGGATCCCTTTTTTGAACGACGTGTCGTCGCTGTTACTTCACGTAACGGTTGACGACTGGGGTGTCGATACCGTCTCCGTCGAAGTCACCGACGTAGGCCTTGTCGGAGGCCCTGCCGTAGCCGATGCTGATATCAGCATTGCCGCCGGTCAAGGTGTACTTGACGTGGAAGACGTTGCCGCGACGCAGAGCGATCGTGTCGCTTGCATCGGCCTGGTAGGTGCCGATGAACACCTCGTCGCTTGCCTTGCCGTAGTTGAACTGAGCGGCCGCAGGACCGCCAGCCAGAGCATTTGCAACGTAGAAGGTGTTACCGCGACGGACCGTGATCGTGTCCGTATCATCTCCGTCGAAGTCACCAACGTATGCCTCATCGGTTGCCTTGCCGTAACGGAAGCTAACATCGGAGCTGCCACCCACGAGAGTGTTCTTCACGTGGAAGGCGTTGCCGCGACGGATAGCGGTGGTGTCGGTGCCATCCCCATCCCAGTCACCAACAAGCACCTCATCGGTTGCCTTGCCGTAGCGGAAGCTGATGTCGGCGTTGCCGGACTTGATGGAGTTGTCGAGGAAGAACTGGTTGCCGCGGCGAACACCGAGGGTGTCCTTGCCATCACCATCCCAGTCACCAACGAGAACCTCATCTCCCTTGCGACCAAACACGACGGTCTCATCGGCGGAGGTTGTGGTCCAGCTGTTTGCAACAAAAAATAGGTTGCCCTTTGTCGGAGCGGTTGGCTCCTCGGGAGCATCGGTTGCCGTGACCGGGAAGGACCACGCTGCAACCTCCGTCGCATCCGCGTAGGACACGAGCAGGTAGACGTCCTGGTCGGTATCGACTTCGACGCCGGCGAGATCAACCGCGAGCGCGCCCGTGGCCGCATCGCCCTCGGCCGAGGCCAGGAGCCTGCCGCCCATGTCCGGCGCCCATGGACGAGCCTGACCGTCGGAGGCGGAACACGCATCGTTTCCGTACTCGGAGACTGCACACGAGCTGGTCCACACGGGAATGTAGGTGGGATCGCCCTGCCACACGAATGCTCGGACGGTGCCCTCCGTCGCCCCATCGACCGCGAGGTTGACGGTGTCACCCGAGAGCGACGGCGTCACGTCGACACTCGTGTTGGGCTGAAGGCCAGCAATGGTGTTGCCGGTGGTGGCGGACTGGTACACAGTCTGCGGGGACTCTGCGCCCTGGAGTGCCGTGTTCGGGATGATGGGTTCGGAGACCTCAGTGGAGCGATCCGCGGGCGGCTCGTAGCCATCGAGGTAGGCGTGACCCCAGCGGTAGGGCTCGGACTGCTGAGAGCCGAACGCAGACCATGCGAGTCGCGTTTCACCAACAAAGCTCTGATTGTCGGTGTCGTAGGGAGAAACGTTGAGCCCCATGTAGGTGGGGTCAAGGTCGTTCGTGGCCGCGTCACCCGTGGGTGCGGCGGAGGTAGGTCCGGTGGCTGCGGGGAGCTGATCGAGAGGAATTTTGACCTCGATCTGGTAGCGGCCACCCACGTAGGAGTTGCCGTCGCGTTCCACGTTGACAGCGACCTCAACGCCTTCGGCGTTCAGGCCACCCTCGATGTCGGCGGCGAGCGGTCCGGAGGAGAAGCCCTGATGGTTGTCAGCGTCCCTCGTCCAGCACGGTCCGTTCACGCCGTTTCCGGCCCAGTTCTCAGCATCCTCCGTGAAGGGGAAGATACCGAGTTTGAAGGTCGAGGAGGTATCGACACCGTTGCCGAGAGGATCGAGCTGAACCTCAACGGAGTCGACGAGCCAGTGGCCGAAGCAGCGGTCGGGGGTTGCAGCTGCGGAGGCGGTGTCGTCAACAACATCGATCCACATGTAGGCCGCATCGTCGTACCAACCGAGCTTCGCGGTGCTGTCGGCGCCACAGTCGACATCGTTCTCGCAGGCGGGTTCTTCCCAGAGGGAGGACACGTCGATCGCGGCGGTGTACTCGTCGCCGTTGCCATCAACCGAGGGTGCAGACTCGAGTTCCGGGATCACGGTCGTCGGAACGACGTACAGATCCATGGTCTCCTCCGCAACGGAGGTACCGGACGTGGTCGTGATCGAGACCTTCTCGATCCGGCCACCCAAGTCGCTGGGATCGAGGTGCGTGAGCGTAGCGGTCACAACCTCGGTCTCGCCCGGGGCCACGTTCTCGAATGCCACGGTGTCCTGGTCGAGGCTGAAGCCATCGGGAACATCGAACGCGACCGTGCCCGAGGCGGGCTCGGAGGTCCTGTTCGTGACGTCCACATCGAGGGAGACGGATTCGCCGGCACCGATCTGGTTGATCGCGGGCGAGTTGCCCTCGACCCTGACACCGGATGCGTCGGTCCATTCCTCAAACTCGAGGAAGTTGCCCCAGCGGCTGAAGCGACCATCAACGGGTGCGGTCACTTCGACGTGGGTCTCGTTGTAGGCGGTCACGCCGTCGCCAGCGAACCTGACGGGCAGGCGCACCACGCCGGGGGTCTCGCCGGCCGCCACGTTGACCGAGAAGTCAACGGTCACGGTCTCGCCGGGGGCGAGTGCGGGGATCTGTGCGTCGCTATCGACGCTCCAGCCTTCAGGAACCTCAACGGTGGCGGTGCCCGCGGGGGTTGCCGTGTCGCCGGCGGTGACGGTCAGGGTCACGGGAGTGCTCTCACCGGGAGCAGCGAAGTAATCGGTTGCCTCCGGGTAGTAGATGGTGCCGATAGGCATGCCGCCCGGATCCTGGATCGAAGCACCGTAGTGAACGGCGAGGTCATTACCCGCCTCCGTGGTTCCCAGTTCCTGCATCGGAACCCAGGATTCACCCACGAGGTAGTTGACGCAGCCCGGGTCGACGACGCCCTTGACCATGGTGCGGGCCTGGGTGGCGTGGAGCTGACCGTCCTCGCGACCCACCTGGGCCCAGGATTTCTTCGTGCCTGCCGGAACGCCAGCAGTGTTGCCCTCGACCCACTCGTACTCGGACTCGTAACCGGTCCAGGTTCCGTGAACGGTGTAGGCGTTCGGGTTGCTCGGCGTGTAGTTAGCCATGCAGTTCGGGGCGTTGGTGACGATTCCCGTACCTGCGGGAGCGCGCCACATCTGCTGAACGACCTTCTTCACCTGCCAGGTGTCGACGGCGTTCGGTCCCTCGAGCTGCTCGGGGAACATTGTCGGATC
Organism: Flaviflexus sp.; assembly: GCF_041440645.1. Taxonomy (GTDB): domain Bacteria; phylum Actinomycetota; class Actinomycetes; order Actinomycetales; family Actinomycetaceae; genus Flaviflexus. Next base: position 57,051 of record NZ_JASDVN010000055.1, read on the forward strand.
GGATGCTGCGGCGGCAATGTCATAAGTGAGCCTGCCGGCGTACTGGTGGTTGCCGTGTCCTGCCGTGACCGAACCCGTCCATCCCACGAGGATCTCGGGCTGGGTCTCGCGGACGACGCGGACTGCCCTGCGGAGGACATCCTCTTCGCCCCACGCCTGCTCGGTGAGCGGCGCGGAGGTGTTGTAGAAGAAGTCGACCTTGTCCAGGTAGTACAGGTCAACCGTTCCCGCGCGTACGTGGGATGCTCGGTCTTCGTTTTCGCGGCGTAGACCTAGGTCGGGACCTGCCTCCGGTCCCACCGAGTTCGAGCCACCCTCACCGCGTGTGGTGAGCATGATGCCGCAGTCGATGTCGTCGAGGTCGCCCCACACACCGCACGGAGCGATGATTCCAGCATCGTCGTCCGGATGCGACCAGACAGCGAGTACGTCGAGCTTGACGGGATCGACGTCGGTCGATCGGGTGCCCTCTTCAATTTGTAGTGTTTCTTCGGCACTGACCCCATCACCGGCGCTCGCCAACGTTGGGGTCAGCAGGCTGGCGACAGCAACCATCGCCAATCCCATTTTCCATTTCATGCTTCCTCCTTGAAGCCCTTACCCTCGTCGATCCGACAGATCAGGTCGACGCTGTAGAGCACAGCCTACGTATAAATAAACTGTGCCGGTAGTAAACGGGACATATTCCCATTTTTGGCCTGAAATTGCATTTCGGGTAGCAGTAGGCTACGCAATGCTTTATTGTGCGCTCATCCTACCCAGCATCCTTGCGATGGTATGACGAGGCCGAGAGTGAAAAATGATATAGCAAAGCGAACGGTGTTCGCCGCCTGGTCGAATGGTTCGACAGCGTCGAATCGTTCGATGTGATGGGGCCGGGTGGTCCCATGGCGCGTGCCTGGTGGACTAAAAGGCACGTGGGCGGACGCAATTGCACCCACCCACGCAGCTTCTATTCCTTGACCGATCCCTCGGTCATGCCTGCAATGAAGTACTTTTGCAGGAAGATGTAGAGAATGATCATGGGCAGTGCCACGAGCACGGCCGCGGCTGACATGAGAACCGCCGATGAGGTGTGGTTCGTTTCGAAGAACGCGAGGCTCATCGGGGCGGTGCGGAAGCGTCCCGTGGGCGACATGACGAGCGGAATGAGGAAGTCGTTCCAGGTCCACATGAACGTGATCATGATCTGGGTGACGATCGCGGGGCGGCCCATGGGAAGCAGAACGCGCCACAGGACCTGCCACTCGCTCGCACCGTCCATGCGTGCCGCATCAATGATCGATGGGTTCACTCCCCTGAAGTACGCCCTCATCCAGAACGTACCAAAGGCCAGGGATTGGGCGATCTGCGGCATCGCGACGGCCCAGATCGTGTCAGTCAGCCCAAGATCGCGGAAGTCGAAGTAGAGGGGCAGCACGAGTGCCTCGGCGGGCACCATCATGCCGGCAAGGAAGATGAAGAAGATGATGTTGCCGCCCTTGGGCCGGATGACGCCCAGGACGTAGCCGGTCATGACCGACAGGATGAGAGCGGTGGTGACGACCAACAGTGCGATCATCACCGAGTTCTTCATGTACTGATTGAAGTTGCCGTCTTCCCAGGCGGTCGCGTAGTTCTCGAAGTGGCCCCACGAGTGGTCGGTTGCGACCGTGGAGTCGAGGGAACGAACAAAGACCGAGAGAATCGGGTACAGCACGGAGACCGCGAACAGAATGAGGATGGCGTAGGTGAACAGCTTCTCGGTACGGGACATTACTTCTTTTCCCTTTCACCGAGGATGTTGACGACCAGGTTGATCATGAAGATCAGGATGGTGAGGACCACCGCGAGCGCCGACGCAGTACCGACGTTGCCTGCACGGAAGGCCTGATAGAAGACTTCGTAGGCGGGCACCGTCGTAGATGTGCCCGGGCCACCGGCCGTCGTCATGTAGACGAGGTCGAAGGTCTTGAGAGCGTTGATGGTCGTGAGGGTGATGCAGACAAGGATCTCTGCACGCACGGCCGGGAGGGTGATGTACCAGAACTTGCCGAGGGGGCCGACACCGTCAAGGGTGGCCGCCTCGTAGTAGGACTCGTCGATGCGGGCGATGCCGGACATGAGGAGCACGGTCACGAGACCAACGGACACCCAGGTTCCGATGAAACCGACCGCGGGTAGAGCCCACGTGAAGGAGCCGAGGAACGACTCGTTCATTTCCACACCGAACCAACCCAGGACCGTGTTGATCGGTCCGTTTATTGCATAAATATTGCGCCACGCGACCGCGAGAACCACCATGGCAATGACCTGTGGCAGGAACACGACGATGCGGAAGAAGCCGAGGCCCTTGACCTTGCTTCGCACGAGCATGGAGGCGAGCGGTAGGCCGATGAAGATGGGCAGGATCGCGAAGAAGAAAATGAGGACGAGGCCGTGCAGGAAGGCGTCTCGCAGGCGCGGATCGTCCCAGATCGCCACGTAGTTGTCGAAGCCGGCCCAGGTGGCGTCCCCAAGTCCGTCCCACTCCCACATGGAGAGCCCAACGACCCTGATGAGTGGGTAAATAATAAAGGCGCCGTAGACGAGTACGGGAACCGCAAGCAGGGCGACCGATGTCAGGAGCCGGATGCGGCGCTTCGTGCGCGCCTTGCGCCGAGGGCCGGCGCCACCTTTGGTGGCGCCGGCTACCTCAGGGAGAACAGCCATTGCTAGTTCGTGGCCTCAGAGTAGGCTTCCTCAAGAGTTTGGACGAACTCTTCAGGGGTGACGTTGCCTGCGATGAGGTTCTGCAGAGCATCACCGATGACCTGGTCCATGGTCTCTGTTGCCCAGTCCAGGTAGGGGGTGATGTTGCCGGTGGTGGTCAGCTCGTCGAACGCGATCATGACGTCGGCGACAACGCCTTCTGCCTCGTCCGCGTAGTCGGCCGCGTTGTTGACGGGCACGTTGCCGGTCTCTGCGAGGATCTGCATGGCCTCATCGGAGGTGATGAAGTCGATGTAGGCTGCCGCCACATCGGGATCCTTGGCCGCGGAGGTCATGGCGAACGGAAGGCCGGTGCCACCGGTGGTGGTGGGGCCTTCGCTCGGGGGAAGCGCGAATCGAACATCATCGCCCATGGCATCGCCGAGGTCGGCTGCGAGCCAGGAGCCTGCGATCAGGTAGACGCCCTCGCCGTTGGCGAAGTCCTGCCAGACCTGGTCGTAGTCGGCGCCGTTGACGCCTGCGTTGAAGTAGCCTTCCTCCACCCAGTTCTGGAGCTCGGCTGCCGCCTCGATGTTTTCTTCGGTGTCCCACGACGCTCCGCGGTTACCGAAGCCGAGGGTGCTGATCTGATCGGCGGACACGTACTCGCCCTGGATGGCACCGAACACGTGACCCGCGGGCCACTTGTCGATGTTGCCGAGAACGAGCGGGGTCTCCCCTGCCTCGACGATCTGTGGCAGCTGCTCTTCGAGCTCCGCCCAGGACTGCGGGTACTCGAGGCCGAGTTCATCGAGCTTGGACTCTGAGTAGTAGATGCCGACGGTCTCGCCGACCTGCGGGAGACCGTAGACGCAGCCCTCACCGAAGACGGTGGCGTCCTCGGAGTAGGAGGAGTAGCCGAGGATCTGCTCGGAGAAGCGGGAATCCCATTCGTATGCATCGACGTAGTCGTCGAGGCACTGGATCTGGCCCGAAGAGACGAACTGTCCCATCATCGAGCGGGAGTTGTTGGCCTGGACAACGTCGGGAGCGTCGTTGCCAGAGAGCGCGAGACGCAGGGTGGTCTGCAGATCATCGAACGACTGCGAGTTACGCTCGATCGTGATGTTCGGGTACTTGTCCATGAACGCTTCGTTTAGGCGTTCCATCTGTTCGTTCTGTCCGCCGCGGACCTCCTGGTCCCACACGACGAGGGTCTGCTCGGGAGCATCGGAGATATCGGTCGAGACCTCGCCGCTACCCTCCGTGCCGGTTGTTGTTTCCTCATCGTCCGAGGACGAGGGGTTACAGGCCGTGAGGACGAGAAGCGCTGCCGCACTCAGCCCCACAATCTTTCGACTAGTTCTCATGTTCTATCCTTCCGTCAGACGCATCATTGCGTCGTAACACCATTGACTCGTGACTGAACTGCACGGACTGAGTAGCCCACGAGTTCGTTAAGTTCACCGTTGTTCTCTACCCAATCGATTAGTTCATGCATGGTTGGTGCAGCGCACGATCCGCCAATCCGTGAGACCGTCCACGCCGCAGCGCACTGTCCCACGTGAATGCTGTCCGCAAGTGATGCTCCTGTTGCCAGGCCAGTCGCGAATCCCGCACTGAACGCATCCCCAGCACCCGTCGTATCGATGGCATCGACCGAGATTGCTGAAAATACCTCAGTTTGAATATTATCGCCATCCCGCCGAGAAACGTGAACGCCCTCACCGCCGCATGTCACCACGACCGTGGGCACGTACCTCGTGAGTTCCCGTGCGGCATCCTCAAACGTGAGGGTCCGCGTGTAGTGCTGCGCCTCTGCACAGTTGGGCACGAAGACATCGGCGACCTCGAGTGCGTGCAGATGCTCGACCGGCCACTGGCCGGTCTCGTCCCACCCGGTATCGGCAATGACGATGGTGCCCTGCTCCCGCCATCTCTCCACGTGCTCCCTCGCACGCATGAGGTAGGGAAGGGAGGCCATGAAGATCGTTGGAGCCGCAATGCCCTCGGGCGGTAGTGGAACCTCGTCGGCACCGTGGGTGGTGAGTGCGCGATCCCCCTCCATCACCAAAGACACGGTGATGTTCTGATGCCCCGTGTGCTCGGCCAGGGACATGTCGACGTTGTCCTCGGCAAGCATCTCGCTCACCCAACGCCCCGCGCGATCCTGGCCGACGTAGGTGATCACGGAGGAGATCATGCCCAGGCGCGCACAGGCGACGGCTTGGTTCGCAACTCCTCCTGGCATGATGCCACTGCCAGCAACCCACTGCTCTTCGCCCGGGCGGGGTGCGTGATTCAGCCCCGCCATGACGATATCGAGGAACAAAGAGCCGGCGACATAGACGGTTGGTCGACCACCGCCCTGCGTGACATAACCCATAGGGGAAGCCTAAAGGCGCGATTTCCTGAATGCAAGTGATTGAATCTGCGTGCTTGTGAACGTTTTCCCGATTCATTATGCTCATTACATGCTCCCCGCCGAACGCAGGAAACGCATCCTCGACGAGGTGCGCTCTTCCGGGGGACTCGATGTCGTGTCCCTGTCCGAACGCTTTCAGGTCTCGAAATCCACGATTCGACGAGACCTGAACCTGCTTGATGCTCAGGGCAAGCTCCAGAGGGTGCGCGGCGGCACGATCGAGGTTGATGCACGCACCTTCGAGCAGATTGCGCCACACGCTGCGGCGGACAAGCAGTGGATCGGTAGCGCCGCTGCAGAGCTCGTGAAAGATGGAGACATAGTTCTCATCGACATCGGGACGACCACCGCGGCCGTAGCGCAGGCCCTTTTTGGTCGCAGAGTCACGGTCCTGACCGCCTCCCTCGCCGTCGTCGATATCCTGCGCAACTCCCCCGACACGGAACTCGTCATCCTCGGTGGCGTTGTGCGCAGCACCTACCTGTCGATGGTCGGGTCACTGACCGAACAGGCCCTCGATCAGCTCCGCGCAGACATCGCCTTCCTCGGCACCTCGGGGGTTCGCGAGGACATGTCGGTCATGGACTCGACCGGCACGGAGGTCCCGATCAAGCAGTCGATCCTGCGCAACTCCTCCAGTGCCTACCTGGTAGCCACCCCCGATAAGTTCCCCGGTTCCGGCATCCTCAAGGTCTGCTCAGTCACCCAGTTTGATGGCGTGGTGACGACAGCCACGGGCCCTATAGTTGATTCCATCAAGTCCCACAACATACAGGTGATTCATCCATGAAACTTCTCCTTGTCGGTGGCGGCGGTTTCCGCGTCCCACAGATCCTCAGTGTCCTGGCAGACCCTAACCTCCCCATCAACCTGACAGAAGTGTGCCTCTACGACGTCTCCCCCGACAGGCTCGGGGTCATGAGGGACGTTGTCACCCAGCTGGGATACAAGAATCTCCCAACGATCACGGTCACGACCGACATGACAGACGCGGTCAAGGGAGCGGACTTCATCTTCTCCGCCATGCGCATCGGCGGCACCTGCGGGCGCGTGATCGACGAACGGGAGGCACTCTCCCGCGGCATCCTCGGGCAGGAAACCGTTGGCGTGGGCGGCTACGCCTACGCCTTCCGCACCATTCCCGAGGCCATGAGGCTCGCCGAGACCGTCCGTCAGCACGCTCCCGAGGCGTGGGTCATCAACTTCACCAACCCCGCCGGCATCATCACGCAGGCGATGCGCACCGTCCATCCCAAGGTCGTCGGCATCTGCGACACCCCGATCGGTCTCGTTCGACGAGCGGCACTAGTTGCGGGACACAAGGAAAAGGACATCACCTACGATTACGTGGGCCTGAACCACCTTGGGTGGTTGCGTTCGCTCAGCCTTGATGGCGAGGATCTGCTTCCGTCGATCATTGCGGACGATGCGAAGCTGGAGCGCCTCGAGGAGGCCCGCACGGTTGGCTTCGACTGGGTGCGCACCCTTGGCGCAATCCCGAACGAATACCTGTACTACTACTATTTCAACCGCGAATCGGTTGCATCCATCTCCCACGGACAGACCCGAGGCGAGTTCCTCCACGATCAGCAGGGCAGCTTCTACGAGCAGGCACAGAAGGACCCAGCACGAGCGGGTGAGCTCTGGACCGCGACACACAACGAGCGCGAAGCAACCTACATGGCAGAGTCCCGGGAAGAAGGCGAAGCTCGCCGGGAGGAAGACATGGGAGGCGGCTACGAGCACGTCGCACTCGAGCTCATGACCGCCCTCGCAACCGGCACCCCTGCCCGGATGATCCTGGGCGTTGCCAACGACGACGCCGATCGCCTCATCATTCCCCAGCTCCGCGAGGACGCAGTCGTTGAGGTTCCCTGCAACGTGGACGGCAGCGGAATCCACCCCATCATGCATGAGCCGCTCACCGGTCCCGAGCTCGGGCTTGTGATCTCGGTCAAGGCCTGCGAGGAACTTGTCATCGACGCCGCCCTCTCAGGAGACAAGTCGATTGCGTGGAAGGCCCTCGCCGCTCATCCCCTCGTCGACTCCATCGCCGTCGCCAAATCAGTTCTCGACGCCTACATCGACAAGAACCCCGACGTCGCAAAGACATTCGCCTAGCGCACACGACGGAACGTCATCACAGAGGCTTAAGACACTGAGGACAATGGATCAACGGGAGCTCTTCGACAGATCTTGCACACATTGACGCAAGCCAACGGAGCGCCACAAGACCGTGCCGGCCTCACGAGTTGGTAACGGGCCCAGACTCAGGCATCCCATCGACCGCTGCGACAAAGAAGCTTGCACACCGAAAGCAACGATCGAAAAGTCCAGGTCAGCGTTCACTGAATGGCATGAATTTCCTCGAACCTTTGGTCGCATATAAAGCCAAAGCGATCATGGCTCCAATCAGGGCATAGGTAGCGGCACTCAGAGCACCCGCCATCAGCCACTGCGAGGCGGCTGATTCTTCGAATCCGGGTACGGGATCAGACATGCTATTTGCCTGCCCAGTATCGAATATCGAGACGAAGCCAGGATCTCTAGCCACCTGCCCCCACACAGCGCAAGCGAAAAGCACGGCCCCACTGATGAGAGGAGCAATGCTCGACAAGCGAGTCCTTGGAGTGGGCCACACGCATGCGAGGATGAGTGCAGACACAACCACAAGACCTAGTGACCACCACAGCGGCGAGGGAGCATCGAGACGGGAGATCTCGTTCGACCAGTCAACGCTGGCTCCTCGATGTGCGGCATCTATCCGAATGTTGAAGAAGCCAACTGCTCCCAGTCCGACGATAGCGACGACTGGCGCCAGCAAGCCTCGAACAACAGCAACTTTTCGCTGCTTGTCCATTCTCGTCGGTTCCACCATTTCGTCACCTATTCATGTTCCACGCACATTGAGCCAACGCCCCAGGCTACGCGCTCATTCACTGATGAGTTCCAGTTCTATCGAATGACCGCTGTCAGCTTCTACGAGAAGCCCGGAAACCCCGTCTGCTTTGTCGGACGGCACTACAGCTAGAGTTGTGCCACCACGCTGAATAACCTCACCACCAACGAGCGACATTTCTCTATTGAGAGCCCTCGAACCTTCAGCAGACAGCTCTTCCGAAAGCATGTGCATCGAAACAGCTGTCCCCTCAGCTCCTTCTAGTTTCACTACTACCCCTGATCTCAAAGCGACATCAGTTGGCGTGCAATTGCCTCCAAGAATCTCAGCGTCTCCAACGTGACCGTCAGACTCGTCGCTCAGTCTTGAGATCAAACAAGTGTCCCCAGAGTAGTTCTTAGCTGTCCCGCGTCAAGTAGTTGGCAGGTTTTCTTTGATTTCGAAGTTGGGGATGG
>NZ_JASDVN010000056.1:0-6817 GCF_041440645.1 Flaviflexus sp.
TCAAGGGTAATTTCAACAACTAACTACCCCTGCCACATAGTCTGACGCGCGACACGCACACGACAGAGCCCAACTCGTCATCTTCGCCTACGAGAGCGGACTCGTCGTCCCAGGAACATAGCAAGCCTGACAGCTGCGCTCGCGGACCGTGCGAGATTCACTCGTGCCCCTCTCGAGAGTCAATCGCTGGGGTTCGAGAGAGTCCGTTTTGAACCATAGAGCGAGTGACTCGCGGACGTTGTGGGAGAGCCAGAGGATGGCGCGCTAATGATCAACGAGATGATGGACACAAGCCTGAGAGAAATGGCGGTTCGGAAAGCACTGAAGGAGCACTCCGAAGAGTGCTCCTTCACGCATGAGGGTCAGCGACAGTAGTTGACCCTGACTAGCAGCATCCTGTTTGGACGTTCTGTTCGTCAAAGTCGGCGCGTTGCCTCCAGAACTCCCGCTTTGTCAGCGGTGGGTGATCTGGGTGATGGCGGGTGTGGCGGGCCAGGTACGTGTCGTACGCAGACTCACCAGTGAAGTCCCGCCACAGGCGGCGGACCCGGTCCCACCGGGACACGGGTTGCGTGCCGGTGGGCTGGTCCGTCTTCTTGGCCACGACTGTCACTTCTTCACTTCGGCCGGTGCCTTGTAGCCGGGGATGAGGTCGGGATCGCCAACCACCTCGTATTCGGCAACCAGCTTCTTCTCGAGCGGGGTCGCAACGAGGCTCGACGGTGCGAAGAAGTTCGACTCCTGGTAGGGATCCTCGAAGGACTCCGGCTTCTTCGCCTTGAACATCTTGGCGATGCGGATGAGACCGCAGAGCACGATGAAGGCCACGGTTGCGAGGAACACGACCGAGAGGGTGCCCTGGATCAGTGTGTTGCGGACGATTGCGCTCTGGACCGCAATGGCGTCAGCATCTCCGGCCACGCGGGCTGCCTCGAGGGCGGCCTTCGCGTTGTTCCACTGGGTGAAGTAGCCGATGGCGGGATCGGAGGAGAAGATCTTCTGCCACGATGCCGTGAATGTGGTTGCCAGGTCGAACACGAGCGGTACGGCCGGGATCCAGATCCACTTCCAGTAACCCTTGTTTGCGACCACGACGGTGCAGATGAGAAGGGCGATGGCGGCAATGAGCTGGTTAGCGACGCCGAACAGCGGGTACAGGGTTTGGATGCCGCCACGGGGGTCGGTCACACCCATGAGCAGCAGTGAACCCCAGGAGGCCACGACGATAGCGGTCGTGATCCAGGCTCCGACGCGCCACGAGGGGTCCTTGAACTTCGGGATCACGTTGCCGAGAGCATCCGAGAGCTGGAAGCGGGCCACGCGGGTCACGGCATCCACGGCGGACAGGATGAACAGGGCTTCGAACATGATGGCGAAGTGGTACCAGAAGCCCATCATGGCTTGACCACCACCTACCTGGTGCAGAATGTTCGCGATTGCCACGGCGAGTGTCGGGGCGCCACCGGTACGGGAAGTCACGGACGACTCACCAACGTCGTGAGCGAGCTGATCAAAGGCCTCACCATTGACGAGCACGATCTCGTTACCATCCTCATCCCATGACTCCCACTCGGCGTGAATGGAGTTGCCGTGAGTGTCGGTGACATTGAGGTTCTTCACCGCTTCCGCGGTGATCTCAGAACGATCGTCAGTGGACTCCACGACAGCGGTTCCGGCGAGGTTGTCGACCGTTGCAGCAGAGGTGTTCATGCCGAAGTAGATGCCCATGTTGAGGGAGGCCGCTGCGGCGAGAGCCATGATGGCGACGAAGGACTCCATGAGCATGCCGCCGTAGCCAATCATGCGGACCTGGGATTCCTTCTGAACCATCTTGGGGGAGGTACCGGACGACACCGTTGCGTGCATGCCGGACAGGGCGCCACAGGCGATGGTAATGAACAGGAACGGGAAGAGCTCGCCAGCGAAGACGGGGCCCTCGGTGTTGGAGGCGAACTCGGTCACCGCCGGCATCTGAACCACGGGACGAACGATGATGATGCCGATAGCCAGAACAACGATCGTTCCGACCTTCATGAACGTTGACAGGTAGTCACGCGGGGTGAGGAGCAGCCACACCGGGAGAACGGCTGCGAAGAAGCCGTAGATGACCATGCACCACACGAGAGCCGTGGGGGAGAGGTGGAAGATCGACTGACCCCAGTCGGTCTCGGAGACCCAGCGGCCAGCGAAGATGACGACCATGAGAGTAATGAAGCCGACGACCGAAACCTGGGTGATGTTGCCCGGTTGGACGAAACGAAGCCACAGGCCCATGCACAGAGCGATCGGGATCGTCATGCCAACGGCAAACACGCCCCACGTTGATTCTGCGAGCGCGTTGACGCAGATCATGGCGAGGACGGCAAGAACGATCATGAGCATGACGAGAACCATGACGGCGGCAACAGCGCCACCGACCTTGCCGATTTCGTCAATTGCCATCTGACCGAGAGAGCGTCCGCCGCGGCGCATCGAGAAGAACAGAACAAGCATGTCCTGAACGGCGCCGGCGACGAGCACGCCAATGATGATCCACAGCGTGCCGGGCAGGTAACCCATCTGGGCCGCCAGAATCGGACCGACGAGCGGGCCGGCGCCAGCGATGGCAGCGAAATGGTGGCCGTAGAGAACGACACGGTTGGTCGGGTCGTAGTCCTTACCGTTGTTCACGCGCTCAGCCGGGGTGGCATTCGAGTCGTCGGGGCGCATGATCTTGCGCTGAATGTAGAGCGCGTAGAAGCGGTAACCGATGGTGTAGGTGGCGACCGAGGTGACGACGAACCAGATCGTGTTGACCTCTTCGCCTCGGCGGATAGCGAGCATGTACCAGCCCAGAACGCCCACGGCTGTGATGCCGACCCAGAGAAGGATCTTCCCCAAGGACCACCTATTGTGGGGCTTGATTCCGACCGGTACGCCATCCTTATTCCGAATGACGAGCTTTTCCTCTTCTTCGGTGTAGGTAGGAGTGACAGCCTCCATGAAACTTACCTTTCACGAAAATCAGTGGCCGCCGAATTGCGCCCACTGATAACCACGTCAACGAAGCCAAGCAAGCAAAAGGAAGCTCAGTCGGAATCGAAGACACTTTCATGTTAATAAGCACTGTGAAAAGACTGATAAAGAACTGGGAGTGTTCAATGTAAACATATTGGACTTAAGTCCCATGGAAAGGTTACAAGCAGGACAAATGTCCCAATAAACGGTGTCAACATGTCCAAATTGCGCAAATTATTGACCTGTCAAAAGGGTCCTTGAACAGTGGGATTGGCGACATGGGAGGAGGGAGTCGAGCCTGGGAACCGCATCTCGTCATTGGCTATCTATCGGGAGCCGGGTTGCTTACCGAATCTTCGCGGCCCGGTGAAGCCTGCCCGCTGCTTTCGATGAGGATTCATTGAATGAGGATTCCTTGAAGTCAAGGGGACCTTGAGTCCAACACGTGCCAGATCAGCGACAGAGGAGCTGGTTTGAGAGGGCGTCGAATTGCCGGAGCCGCAAAGGTTCCGAGTTGGGCCCGTTCTGCGCAGGGGAGTGGATAAGCGAAAGGGCGGTACAACCTTGGTCGTACCGCCCTTTCGGACTGTGCGCGGAGGGGGACTTGAACCCCCACCCACATTACGTGGACTAGCACCTCAAGCTAGCGCGTCTGCCATTCCGCCACCCGCGCAGGTGACTCGGCCTTGGCCGAAGCAACGTATAGAAATTTACCATGACCCGATCGAGATGCGCCAATTCCGTGAGCTGATTTTGGTGTGATGTCGCTCGCCCATACCCAACATCGCCGTTCCTCGTTGGTTTAACTCCCGGCCCAGACAGCGATCTTGGCCGAGGAATGTGGCCGACCTTGAGAACCGAGTACCCTGGTGAGCATGCAGCCAGTGACACTGACAACCGATCGTCTTCGACTCGAGATTCCCACCCTTGACCTTGCCCCTGACGTGACGAGGATCTGCCAGGATCCTGACATTCAGCGGTGGACGACGGTTCCCTCGAACTACACGATGGGGGATGCCACAACCTACCTCTCGAGGGCAGGAGAGATCTGGGAAAAGGACTGCCCGCTGTGGGCCATCTTCCTAGGCGACCGCTTCATTGGCATGGTCGATCTCTTCCTTCCCGTGGGTGAGGGCAAGCGCACCGAGGTTGGCTTCTGGATCGATCCGGAGGTCCGCGGCAATGGGTACATGACCGAGGCAGTGAATGCCGTGATCGATCTTGCCTTTGCAGAGGGCTCGTACGCCGTAGGTTGGGCGTGCCTCGTTGAGGGTCGTGACATCAACTGGGCAAGTGCCAAGGTCGCTTGGAAGGCCGGTTTTCAGTTCGAAGGCATCAGGCGGGGCGCCACCTTCGAGGATGGTGAACCGAAGGACCATCTCATCGCCACAATCATGAAGGACGATCCGCGAGAGCCGCACAAGGCGTGGTTCGGCCCATCAGAGGGCAGGCGGGCAGTGCTCAACTCCCGCGACCCCGAGGCACTCGTGCGGGAGTTCCATGAAACCTACGAGATGCCGATCGCGACCGATGGTCCGAACGTCGATCGTGAGCGCAGCGAGATGAGGATGGCGCTCATTGCCGAGGAGTTCCACGAGCTCGTGTCCGCCTACTACGGCAAGGTCGCGGGCGAGACCGTCTCAGCCGCCTACGAGCAGGCTGTGGCAAGCGATGATCGCACGCGTGACACGGTCGAGGTCGCGGATGCTCTCGCTGATCTCGTGTATGTCATCTACGGCATGGCGCTGGAGACTGGCATTCCCCTCGAGGACGTGCTGCGAGAGGTGCAGGCGGCGAACCTGTCGAAGCTGGGTGCCGACGGCAAGCCCATCTACCGAGAGGACGGCAAGGTGCTCAAGGGCCCCGACTACTTCCGTCCCCGTGTCGATCGGGTTCTCGGACTGGAATCCAAGAAGAAGTAGCTGGCAAAGTCCCGGTCAAGGGTGAGTAGCGTTCGGATCTTGGATGAGAATGAACCTGAGGGTTGGTACAGATTGCAAGAGCTTCCGTACCAACCCTCAGAACTATTCGTGTACCAACCCACAGATCTGTTCGTGGAGGGTTAGAACTCCCACCGCCATCCCGAGCCGTCCACACCCCACGGGTTGTAGACGAGGTAGCCGTGGTCGAGGCTGGTGTCGAGTGCGATGAGGCCCTCGGCAGTCTCGCCGGGGTTGATGAACGGCGCGACCTGCTCCTCTATCGAGAAGCACTCGTAGGAGGAGATCGTGATGACGTCCGCCTGGATGACCCCGTTGAGGTCGGTCAGGTAGAACGCATCGGGCGCGGTCGTGAGGAAGGGTTCCTCCCCCTCATCCAAGAACTCCGCGTAATTCTCCGACATCTCTGCCGTCACGTCCACGACCAGGAATGACCCGTGCTCGTTCGTGACGTCTGTTGGGTCGATTCTCGACGGGCACGTCTGTGCGTGTTCGATAGAGTTGACGGTCATGGTGAAGATGGCCTCTTCCTCACCGCCGGCGAGGCCAACGGGTTCTCCGAGTGTGCCCTCGACGTCGCCGGTCTCGGACACCTCGGGAGTCTCATCGGATTCGGGAGAAGTGCCAGTATCGGGCTTGTTGGTGCCGACCGGGACCGGTTCCACCTCGGGCGACGGGTCGGCGTCGGCGCTGCTCGAACAGCCCGCGACCACGAGGCTGGCGAGGAGCAGAAGTCCTGTTTTAGAAGCGCGTGATGTCACCGGAAACCACCTTCGTTCCGTAGTTCTTTGCGTAGGTCTGGCGCCACGGTGTGGCCACGTAGACCCATGCGTTCTTGTTTTGGTTGGTTGCTCGCTGCTCGCGAATGTAGTTCATTTGGTTCGGGTTGCCACCGGGGGTGTAGCCCTCCCAGTCATCCAGCCTCGCAACCTCGGCGTTGTACCTTGAGCTGGGGAAGAACAGCATCTCGCCGGTCATGCCCGTCGAGCCTGGCAAGGCCCACGGCCACACGGGGTACGACGGGTAGGGGTGATCGGTCACCCAAAGTTCAAGAGAGGGTGCGCGCCCAAGGACGTTGATATTGAACCTGCCCTGAACAACGCTGTGTGCCGGCTGGCCGGTCCGGAGTGTTCCGTACACCATGACGGGAACCTGGGAGGGGAGGGAGGGTTTCGCTGGTGGCTTTGGTGCGCGGTGGACTCCGGGCGTTGCGGTACCGTTACCGTCCCAGTCACCCACGAGCGGGGTATCGCTCGCCTTACCGAAGCGAATGATCCGCTCGGCAGGACCGCCGTTGAAGTCGTTGCGAATGTGCCATTCGTTGCCGCGCCGCACAGCAAAGGTCTCCTTGCCGTCGCCGTTCCAATCGCCCACGTACAACTCATCACCCTTGCGACCATAGTTGAACGTGATTTCTGCGTTGCCTCCCGCGAGTGTGTTGCGCAGGTGGAAGGTGTTGCCGCGGCGAACAGCGAACGTATCACCATCGGCCCCGTCCCAGTCACCAGCGAACGCCTCGTCACCACTGCGTCCGTAGTTGAACTGCGCGTCGGCATTGCCGCCGCGGAGTTCGTTGTTGACGTAGAAGGTGGTGCCGCGGCGGACCGCGAAGGTGTCGGTGCCGTTGCCGTCCCAGTCGCCGACCAGAACCTCGTCGCCTGCTCGTCCGTAGTTGAACTGTGCGTCGGCGTTGCCGCCGCGGAGTTCGTTGTTGACGTAGAAGGTGGTGCCGCGGCGGACCGCGAAGGTGTCGGTGCCGTTGCCGTCCCAGTCGCCGACCAGAACCTCGTCGCCTGCTCGTCCGTAGTTGAACTGTGCGTCGGCGTTGCCGCCGCGGAGTTCGTTGTTGACGTAGAAGGTGGTGCCGCGGCGGACCGCGA
>NZ_JASDVN010000056.1:6917-14726 GCF_041440645.1 Flaviflexus sp.
TTGCCGCCGCGGAGTTCGTTGTTGACGTAGAAGGTGGTGCCGCGGCGGACCGCGAGCGTGTCGGCGCCGTTACCATCCCAGTCCCCAACGAGAACCTCATCGCCGATGCGACCATAGGCGAAGGCAACGTCGTGCGTGGTGGAGTCCCACGAGTTCGATAGTACGAAGGCGTTACCGGAAGGGATGGGATCAGCCGGGGTCGGTTCTTCAACCTCGGTGGGCTTGCCAGCAAGCGGGGAACCATTTGCGTCGAGGTAGACGGTCTGCTGACCGCTCAACAGCTCGCGGCGTTCAATGTCGACCAGGTCGTAGTTGTCGTCAAGGATGGGGAACAGGGACACGGGGGTCATGACCATTTCCGCCTCCGGCATCGCTCCACTCGTGAGGACCGTGCCCATGTAGGGTTGGATCTGGATATCGAGGTGACCGTAGTGCTTGCCACCGGAAACGAGGTGACGGACACCGTTCTCGTTCGTTTCCTACATCTCCGGCTCATCGGCCTGCGCCATCCACGTCGAGTGGGTGTTGAACAGGAGCGGAACGTACTCGCCATCTTCGTTGCGGATCATCTTGTCGCCACGCAGACCATCGGAGGCAACACCAACATCCCAGTGGTAGACACCGGTGCGGTCACCGGCCTGGTCGACGTAGGAGGACTGGAACATTTCGTCGTGACCGGAGAAGACCGCCGCGACGTCGTACTCCTCGAAGAGGGGCTCAAGGTGCCTCATCGGGGTGCCGGGCTGAGCATCGGATCCCTGGGCGTGGTTCATGGTCGTCCCGTGGGTGCCGTTCGAGTAGGCAACGTGGTGGTACTGGACGATGATGGTCTGACCGTTCGAGCGAGCGTCCTCCAGCTGCTCCTCGAGCCAGATGTACTGCTCGGAACCGGGCATGAAGTTTGGCTGATCGATCGGATCGGTCGGCTCTACTCCGGGCAACCACCCCTGCTCAACGGCCACGGGGAACGCGGCCTCGTACTGTGTGATCGTGAACGAGTTCTGGGTGTCGGTCCCGAGCTGCTCATCTGTGATGTTCGCGTCGTTTCCGGTCATGGGTTCGGGATCGCCGATGTTCTGGTCGGTTCCGTTGTTGGAGTCGATGGAGATAAAGGTGACCGGGCCGTAGTCGGTGCGGTGGTACGCGTCGAGTGCGTGCTCGTTGGTGGAGCCGTGCGTGTCGATTGCCTGGTTGTAGGCGGCACGCGCACGAACGACAGGGGTGCAGTCATCCGGGGACGCGCAGTAGCCGTAGACCTCGTGGTTACCGGGAGAGGTGAAGATCGGGATCGAGTCAAGAACCTGACCCTGGTCGCCAGCGAAGTAGCGGAACCACTCATCCCAGTGGGTCTGCCACGAGGCACGCTCCGTCAGGTCGCCTGGGAGCAGGATCATGTCGGGGTCGAGTTCCTCGATGAGGGCGTTGTTGAAGCGCTAAGCATCATCCTCCGTCACCGGGTAGTTGACGGAGGTCTTGCCGTCACGGGTCGACACACCATACTTCTCGGCCCACAGGGACGAAGCGTCCGGGCGGGGCTCCGAACCCTCGGCAAGGGTCGTGGTCTCCACCCACTCGCGGTAGGTGACGCGACCAACCGGGTCGGTTTCCGTGTCGGAGAAGGCGATGATGTGAATGGGTTCGGTCAGATCGCTGCCGGCCTCGGGGAAGGTTGAGAACGACGCCTCGTGCACGTACCCGTCCTCGTTCACCCTGTACGTGTAATCCGAGTTCGGGACGAGGCCGGTGACGTGGGCGGAATGCTTGTACGGCTTCTCGCCGCGAATCCACGTGCCCTGGGGAACGACGCCCTTGGCGTTGTTCCGGTTGAGGTCACCAAGAGCCAGTTCGCCCGCCTGGTAGGTGTTGACGGGGTTGTGCACGCCCTCAACGTCGAGGGTGAGGCCGTTCTC
Organism: Flaviflexus sp.; assembly: GCF_041440645.1. GTDB lineage: Bacteria > Actinomycetota > Actinomycetes > Actinomycetales > Actinomycetaceae > Flaviflexus. The sequence continues at coordinate 8,828 of NZ_JASDVN010000056.1, forward strand.
GGGTAGTCCGGGACCGAACACCGTGACCTGGCTGGTACCACCGGTCTCGGAGAACCAGTTGAAGGTCATCTCGTCCGACGCGGCACGCTGCAGGTAGGGAAGGACACGGAAGCCTTCGCGCACCTCGGTGGGGACGGTCACGCCGTCCACAACCGTGGGGTTGTCGTTGGTTGATGAGAGTGCAGGGGAGTCCAGGCTGGACTTCTCGGAAGCTGGTTCACCGAGTGCTGCGGGACCGGACACGGCAATGAGGCCGGCGGTCATGGCCACAGTCAGAGCGGCTAGATTCTTTTTCATTACACACTTCCCATGGGAAAACACTGGTAGTTCCAACCTAGGAAGCGGGGGTAAAAAGCCGGCCTAGTGTGCGTAAATGACGAGTGAACAGGAGACGGGGAGGAGATGTCCTCACGTACCTGTCCTGTCGAGAAGGATCCGAGAATGACCTGTGCAGGGACCCGGGTAAGGAATCGGGCAGGAAAACGGGCAGAGATCAGAGCAAGAAGTGGCCCCCGGTTGCACTGCAACCGGGGGCCAACTTACTGGATCACCTAGCGGCGGAGGCCGACGGTGTCGATGTCGTCACCGTTCCAGTCACCGACGAGAACCTCGTCGGATGCACGGCCGAGCTCGTACGAGCGTGCCGAGTTACCGGACGTGAGCGAGTTGGAGATGTGGAAGACGTTGCCTCGACGGATCGAGATCGTGTCCTGACCATCGCCATCCCAGTCACCCACGAGGACCTCATCCGATGCGCGACCGTAGTTGATCGTGCTCGAGGCGGGGCCACCGCGGAGCTCGTTGTTGAAGAAGAAGGCGTTGCCACGACGAACCGCGAAGGTGTCGTTGCCGTCGCCATCCCAGTCGCCCGCGTAGACCTCATCGGCCTTGCGTCCGTAGTTGAACTGTTCGTCAGCTACGCCGCCACGGAGGGTGTTTGTGACATAGAAGGTGTTGGCGCGGCGGACCGCGAAGGTATCCGAGCCGTCACCGTCCCAGTCACCCACGAGAACTTCGTCGCCCTTGCGTCCGTAGTTAAACTGCGTCTCGGCGGGGCCGCCACGGAGCTCGTTCTGAACGAAGAAGGTGGTGCCGCGGCGGACCGCGATCGTGTCCACACCGTCGCCATCCCAGTCACCAACGAATACTTCGTCACCGGCGCGGCCGTAGTTGAAGTAGTGGTCGGCTGCTGAGGTGAAGTCGTTGTAGAGCAGGAAGCCCTTATTGACGTCCTCGTCGATTGTGCCGTCGCCGGGGCCTTCGCCCGGAGCGCCGTCACGGTCAATGGTGAACACGGGGGAGAGCCAGGTTTCGACGTGATCGGGGTTATCGATCGAGCCGAGACCCTTCACTGCGGTCACCTCGAGAACGTAGTCACCATCAAGTGCCTTGAGGGACTGGTCGTTGTCGGGAGCCTTCTGGAAGGTGCCATCCCACTGGTAGGCCTGGATGCCGGGGGCAGAGCCCTCTCCATTCGATTCGTACACGATGTTGTAGTCGGGGCTAACCGGAGCACCCTTGCCACCATCGGCCGTGGCGTGGAACGCCTCGATCTTCAGGTAGGAGATGGGGTTCTCAATGTGGAGGACAGCGTACGGAGTGTCGCCATCTTCCATCGTGTAGCTGTACTCGTCCAGGTTGAAGGAGTAGAGGTCGCCGTCAACGCATTCGCCCTCAAGGAGAGCATCACAGCTGACGAGAACGCCAAGACCCGGGGTGTCGTAAATCGGCTCGTCAATGAGGTCGCCGACCTCCTCCTCGGTCAAGCCGTAGTCGCGGTAGGTCCACTGAGTCATGAACGAACGGTCGGTCTCGTAGTCACCTGCCATGCCGCCGTAAGCGACGATGGACTGGGTGTTGTCGGAACCGTCGAGGCCAATCTGACCACCGTAGATGCCGCCCTCGAAGCCAGCGGGCTCCGTGATGGTGACGTTGATGGTGGCGGTGCCGCCAGCAGGGACGGTCAGGGTGCTGGCCGACCAGCTCACGGTCGCGGAAACGCCGTAGTAGTCGGGAGCTTCGTTGATGCCGGAGGTGGCGATGCCGGGGATGTGGAACGGCGTGTAGGTAACCGGAATATCATTACGGTTCGTGACCGTCAGCGTGTGCGTCTCGGAAGCGCCCGTGTCTGCGTCACGGAGGTCAATCTGCGACGGCGTGATCTGGGTGCCAAAGAGGTTCGCGAACACAGCATTCGGGATGTTGATCATGCCCGCGCCCTGGCGGTGCACCGGCTCGGGGTAACCGAGGTTCGGTTTGAGCGACCACAGGAGCGGATCAGCGGTGTTCTGTAGCGAGGTGAGGACCTGCTGCGGGGTGAGCTGAGGGCTGACCTCGAGGATGAGGGCGGCGGCGCCAGCAACATGCGGTGCAGCCATCGAGGTGCCGGACATCGTTGCGTAGCCGGTGCCATCGCCATCGGCCGCATCAAGCGGGTATGCCGAGTTGATGAAACCACCGGGTGCGGACACCTGGGGCTTGACTGTCAGGTCAGCGGCGAGACCGTAGGACGAGAAGTCCGAGATCAGGCCACCGGTAGCGATTTCGGAAACCACGGTCTCGCTCGACCAGGTCAGGTTGACCGGCTCATCGGACGCAGCGAGTGCTGCGCGGATTGCCTGGCCATCAGCCTGGGTGATCGTGACAACGGGGATCGTGATCTGGACGGGGCCCTCAACGGTTGCGTTGATGACGCCAGCGGTGTTGTTGTCGATGACAACAGCGGCCGCACCGGACTCCTGGGCTGCGAGAGCCTTATCATAGAAGCTGGAGCTACCGCGCTGAACGAGAACTGCCTTACCTTCGGCACCCTCGATCGGGGCAGCGCCCGTCTCGGAACCAGCCGGGTAGGCAATGAGCTCAAGCTCGGAATCATCGGTCGGAGGAGCGGGCGAAGCCGAGGCCGGCGAGTAGGAAATCTGCTGGCCATCAACAATGAAGGCGGGTCCTTCGGACGCGTAGTTGTCGACAGAACCAACAGAGATGACCTTCGAAGCAACGGCCGGAGCGCCACCGGAGAAGATGCCGGATGCACCTGAGTTACCCTGCGACACGGTCACAACAACACCGGAATCAACGAGGTTGTTGGCAGCGACAGCGGTCGGGTAGTTCGGCCAGGTCATGAAGGAAGCGCCGATCGACATGTTGACGATGTCGGCACCGTCAGCGGCGGAGCGCTCCATGGCCTCGATCATGATGGCGGAGTCGGTGGAACCGTCACAGCCGAACACGCGGTAAGCGAGGATGAGAGCATCCGGGGCAACGCCCTTCATGCCGGATTCGACGTCGTTACCGGCAGCGATACCGGCAACGTGCGAGCCGTGGCCCTGGCAGTCATCGGGGTTGGCGTCCGGAACCGGAATCGGGGAGTAGGCGGGGGAGGAGGGGTCGGCGTTGTAGTCGTCACCGACGAGGTCCCAGCCACCAATGATCTTGCCGCCGTTACCTTCGGCGGTCCAGGGGGTCGTGCCGGAAACGCCACTGCCACCGAATGCGGGGTGGTCAATGTCGACACCGGTATCGATGATGGAAATGACCTGGCCCTGGCCGGTCACACCAATGTCCTGCAGCCAGTCAGCGCCGGTCATGCCAGCAGCAAACTGCATCTCGGGCTCAGCACCGAAATCGAGCTTCTCAGGGGCGTCCACAATCAGAACGGGGTAAACGCCAGCAACGTCAACGCGATCGAGAACCTTGGCGAGTTCGTCGTCATCAGCGGTCACAACGGCACCTGCCCACAGCTGGCTGTGGGTGGCCGTGACTTCGACATCGAGATCGGAAATGGCGGAATTCAGCTCATTCAGTTCGGCATTGACGCGAGCCTGAGTGCCGCCCTTGACGACGGGAGCGGAGTTGAAGGAAACGAACCACTGGCCTGTCGCGCGTGAGCCGTATGCGGAACCAGCAACCGTTGCCTGGTTCGCGCTCTGGCCGATCAGCACGGAGGGGTCGGATTCATAAATCGGGTCGGCACTCGGAGCTGCTGCTGCCGGGACAATAAATGCCCCAAACGAAAGCGCACCTGCACCAAGTGTGGCGATGCAGGTGCGGAGCTTTCTCCGAGAACCATGAACATGACTAGTCATGTGCTCTCCTCTAATCAGTAATCTTCTCGACGCTTCGTTGCTACGTAAGTGTTGGGACGAAGGTCACTTGATTATGCTTCACATCATGAAAGTATTCACCCGTTGTGCAAATATTGAGACAACATTCAGGTGAATTTCAGCAAATGGACATATTGGAAGTTCATCATTGCGCTACAAAGATTGGGGGTGTAAAGGGGCGAATTGTCCGCTTTCAGATTCTTAGTGAACGCATCGAATCCGAATGTATTGGCTGGTCAGTGATGGTGGTGGCGGGGCAAGGGCTGGACAGTGGATCGGGTATGAGAATCATGGACGCCGTGGCCTCGAATGTTCTCGGGGACTAATGTTTGATTTATGAATCACGTTGATCCCGCAGCTATTGACACATCCACCGTTGCTGAACTCTGTGCAGAACTCATTCGTATCGACACGTCCAACTACGGTGTTGATCCTCGAACGAAACCGGAGAGGCCAGCTGCGGACTTCGTTGTCGACTTCCTCAAGAAGTACGGCTACGAATCCGAGATCTACGAGTCGGAGCCAGGGCGGGCCAGCGTGGTCCTGCGAGTCGAGGGCTCAAATCCCGACCTTCCCGCACTCGTCGTCCACGGCCACCTTGATGTTGTTCCCGCGATCTCCGATAACTGGACTGTCGACCCGTTCGGTGGCGAGATCAAGGACGGCTACCTGTGGGGCAGGGGAGCGGTCGACATGAAGAACATGGACGCCATGATCCTCACGGTCCTGGCCGACATGAAAACCCGTGGCTGGAAGCCGGAACGGGAACTCATTGTTGCGTTCTTTGCGGATGAAGAGGCTGGCGGCGTCCTCGGTGCGCAGTGGATGGTCGACAATCATCCGGAGCTGTTTGCTGGCGCAACGGAGGCGATCTCGGAGGTTGGTGGCTACTCGGTCCAGGTCGGCGGCCAGAACGTCTACCTCATCCAGACCGGTGAGAAGGGCATGAACTGGATGACCCTGACCGCGAATGGTCGGGCCGGTCACGGCTCCCAGGTCAACCATGACAACGCGATCACGAAGCTCGCCACCGCGATCTCCCGCATCGGGCAGGAGCAGTGGCCCATCGAACTGACCGACACCGTGCGTGTTCTGCTCGAGAAGGTGGCGGAACTGACCGGGCTGCCGTTCTCGGAGGATCCGGACGATCTTGCGGCTCTCGTGAAGGAACTCGGTCCCGCCTCGCCATTCGTGGGCGCGACGCTCAAGACCCAGGCGAACCCGACCCAGCTGGACGGCGGATACAAGGTCAACGTCATTCCCGGTGTTGCTACCGGCGCTGTCGACATGAGGCCCATCCCCGGCACCGAGGACAAGGCCGACTACATCATTCGCGAGCTTGCCGGATCGGACATCGACGTCACCTCGATCGTCCGCACCTCGGGCTACGAGGTGCCTTTCGATGCGAACCTCGTCGATCAGATGTCGGCGGCGATCCTCGCCGAGGACCCCGACGCGATTATCGCCCCCTACCTGCTTTCGGGCGGAACAGACAACAAGTCGCTCATGCAGCTCGGCATCACCGGATATGGGTTCGTGCCCCTCGCGCTGCCTGCAGACTACAACTTCTCCGCCATGTTCCACGGCAACGATGAACGAGTCCCGCTCGAATCGCTGGAGTTCGGCACCCGCACCCTTGCACGGTTCCTCGGGGGAGTCCGCTAAAGAACCGTTGGACTGATTCCCACGCAGAACTCCCACGCCGATTTCCCAAACAGGTGGGATCGATTGGGATCGATTAAGAGGGATTGACGAGCTTCATTGAGCAGAGGGGCTGGCACAATCTGTGCCGGCCC
>NZ_JASDVN010000057.1:0-12962 GCF_041440645.1 Flaviflexus sp.
CTCCTGGGCAGCGGCGGATTCCAAAACAAACTACACCCCCAATTATGAAGAGCCATTTATCCTCGGTGGGCGGATGTGTTCAGAGAAGTGGGGGCAACGGGACGGGCGGGGCAGGGCCTATCCGTACGCGCCAGTCAAAGGCCACTCATCAAAAGGCTGCAATGTCAGTGGAGAGGCCGATTGCGCGCGCGGAGTTCTTCGTCGGCGTGGCAACGCTGCCGGAGAATCAAGTAAGGCCCATCCGATCGGGACGGGCCTTACTATCTATGACACTTGGGAAGTAATGTCGTACTACAAACATTAGGCCCACTTTCGAAGGCGAATATGGGACTTTAGGCCGAAAACATCGGGCACTTAGCCAAATGTGACGAAGGACAAATTTATGGGCGATTTGTCGAGCACCGGAGAGTGCCCATCCGAGTTTCCCTTGCATTGTTCCTGGTCCTGGGCTTGAAAGAAGCTGAATGGTGGAGCCAATTGGGCGTACCAGGTACCCATGGGCGCGGCCCTCGCGGTGATATTCGTGGAGGTCAGGGACGTGGGGGAGTAGTTTTCTTGGTTAACTGAGCGCATTCGGCAATGCCGGATACGTGCGGCCAACGCATCTCTTCATTTTTAGGCAAAAGATCAATGATGGGCTTTCTCCAAGAAGGACACTATGAACGAATCAACGGGTGAACAGAAGCCGGTGAACCAGCAGGATGAGGTTCTGGCGCGCTCCGAACGACTCGAACGCCTCCCCTTTACTAAGAAGCTCGGCAAGCTCCTGGGAACCTCAGGAGTCGGCTGGGCCCTCGACGCCATGGACGTCGGCCTCATTTCCTTTATAGTTGCTGCCCTCGGTCAGCAGTGGGCGCTCACCGATGCGGAGCGCTCGTGGATCATTTCCCTGGGCTTCGTTGGTATGGCGATCGGCGCCACCGTTGGTGGTCTGCTTGCTGACAAGATCGGCCGCCGCTCGGTCTTCGCCCTGACACTTCTCATCTACGGTCTCGCCACGGGCGCCTCTGCACTGGCCACCTCGGTTGCAGTGCTGCTGGTGTTCCGCTTTATCGTGGGTCTTGGCCTCGGTGCGGAGCTCCCAGTCGCTTCCACTCTCGTTTCGGAGTTTGCTCCGAAGAAGATCCGCGGGCGAGTGATTGTTTGGCTGGAGGCCTTCTGGGCACTCGGCTGGATTGCGGCCGCACTCATCGGCTACTTCGTGGTTGCAGCGAGCGACGATGGCTGGCGTTGGGGTCTCGTGATTGGTGCCGTGCCGGCACTCTACGCTCTCGTCATTCGTCTCCATGCTCCCGAGTCGGTGCGCTTCCTTGAAACCAAGGGCAAGTACGACGAGGCAGAGAAGATCGTTCAGGACTATGAGGCCTCCGCGGGACCCGAGTACGCCTACACCGGACCCACAGTTCGGTCCGAGGCCGATGCCGAGGCGCTCCACGTTCCCCAGCCAGACAAGCACCTGACCATCTGGTCGCCCTCGATGCGCGGGCGCACGATTGCCCTGTGGGTCATTTGGTTTGCCATCAACTTCTCGTACTACGGTGCCTTCACCTGGATCCCGTCGCTCCTGACCGCGCAGGGCTTCTCGCTTGTGCGCTCCTTTGAGTTCACTCTCATCATCACGCTCGCACAGATTCCGGGCTATGCACTGTCCGCCTACCTCATCGAGAAGATCGGTCGACGCAACACGCTCGCGATCTTCCTCATCGGGTCCGCCGTGGCCGCAGTTCTTTACGGTCAGGCAACGGCCGAGTGGCAGATCATCGCGGCCGGCATGCTTCTCTCGTTCTTCAACCTGGGCGCCTGGGGCGCGCTGTACGCGATTGGACCTGAGCTGTACCCGACAACGGTGCGCGGCACGGGCACGGGAGCCGCTGCTGGATTCGGACGTATCGCCTCGATCATCACCCCGCTCCTTGTTCCCCTCTTCCTCTCGTGGGGTGGCAACGTCCTGACCTTCTCGATCTTCTCCGCGGCGTTTGCCATAGCGGCGGGAGCGGCCTTCTTCCTCCCGGAGCAAAAGGGCAAGGCCATTAACTAGCCGGAAGATCGAACCCAAGACCAGCAACCAACAGAAGGATCGAACTGTCGTGGTGGAATCTGAAGTCGCGACGGTGAAGTTCTAAGCTGCAGGGACCAAGCCCTGAGCTCAAGGAGCAAGTCTTTAGATCTTCTGTGGTTTGATTTACGACAGTTGTGAGGCCACGAGGATTTCCTCGTGGCCTCAGTCGTGCCGGCGGAATGAGTGGTCCAGCCTGCACCGTGCGAACTCGTGCTCGCGGCGATTAGTCAAGGTTGTCGATGTGGCGTCCCACTTTGGTAAAGACATTCAGGATGGTCTCGGCCTCACCCTGCTCCAGGTGCTGGAGGAAGAACTCCTCGACCTGCTTCGAGTGAAGGTGTGCCGCGTTCTTGAAGACTTTCTCGCCCTCGGGGGTGATGGCGGCGATGGAGGCCCTGCGGTCGGTGCTCTCGGTGTCGCGACAAACCAATCCCTTGTCGACAAGCAGCTTCACCCGGTAGGTGATGCGGGAGGGGACGAACACCATGCGGTCGGCGATCTCCCCCATTCTCATCGACCCGCCCGCCTCTGTGAGGAGGAGCAGGAGGTTGTAGTCCGAGAGGCTCAGGTCTGCTTCCTGCTTGAGTGCACGCTCGAGGCGGTCCTGCAGGAGGGCTGTGGCCTCCCAGTAGGCACGCCATGCCTGCCTGGGAAGGCCACGTTCACGATGGTTTGGTGAACCGGCTCGGGACCAGGGTTTAGCTGTTGAGGAGCTGCTCAAACGGAATCACCTCGAGTTCACCTGGTTCAGTGTCGACCTTGGCGCGGGGGCGTGCGGGACGTCCCTCGAGCAGGTTGGCAAAGCTTGTGCCCGCCTGCTCAATGCGGTGGTGGATGGGGGTGGTGCGGGTCGATTCCGAGCCGCCCTCCACGAGACCCCAGTCGTCCGAGGCTGCGAACACGCTCATGGGTGCGAGCAGGGCCTTGAGGTAGGCGAACAGGGGGCGCATGGCCTGGTCGATGACGAGGGAATGGCGTGCCGTTCCACCCGTTGCTCCGAGCAGGACCGGGGTGCCTGCGAACTCTTCCTCGTCGATCAGGTCCCAGAAGGACTTGAACAGACCCGAGTATGAGGCCTTGAACGTGGGGGAGACAGCGATGACGCCGTCCGCCTGCATGACCTGGTCGATGGCCTTCTGGAGTGCGGGGGAGTTGTTGTGCGCAATGAGCGCGTTGGAGATGTCGGTGGCGAGGAGCCTCAGCTCAATGACCTCGACCTCCGGGACAACACCCAGGTGCGATAGGGCATCTGTTGTTGCCGATGCGAGCCGGTTGGCCAGCATGCTCGACTGCGAGGGGTCTCCGAGCCCGCCCGAGACAACCACGATGTGGCGTGCTTCTGGCGTGAACGGATCCGTGGATTCGAATGCGTTCTCGATCGCGACCATTAGTTCTGACCCTTCTCTGCTTCAGCAAGCTTAGCGCGACGCCCTTCGGCGTCTGCCCATGCCTGCGACCCTTCCTTGCCGCCGGGGACGGGTGCCTCGCCGCGCCGTGCGCGCTCAACGAGGAACTCATGGGTCGGTGCCTCGGGAACGTCCGCGGGACGGTTCTTAGCGAATTCTTCCTTGAGGACCGGGAGCACGTCGGATCCGAAGATGTCGAGTTGCTCGAGAACGGTCTTCTGGGGCAGGCCGGCGTGGTCGATGAGGAACATCTGGCGCTGGTAGTCGCCAACCCACTCGCGGAACTCGAGGGTGCGGTCGATGACCTGCTGGGGCGAACCCACGGTCAGCGGCGTCATCTCCGTGAAGTCCTCCATCGACGGGCCGTGACCGTAGACCGGGGCGTTGTCGAAGTAGGGGCGGAACTGACGGACAGCTTCCTGGGAGTTCTTGTGCATGAAGGCCTGGCCGCCGAGTGCAACGTAGGCCTGGTTTGCCTTGCCGTGGCCGTAGTACTCGTAACGCTGACGGTAGAGGCGCACCATGGCAATGACGTGCTCCTTGTTCCAGAAGATGTTGTTGTGGAAGAAGCCGTCACCGTAGTAGGCGGCCTGTTCCGCGATCTCTGGGGAGCGGATCGAACCGTGCCACACGAACGGAGCAACATCGTCAAGGGGACGAGGGGTTGCGGTGAAGTTGGAGAGCGGGGTGCGGTTCTTGCCCTGCCAGTCCACCTGCTCCTCGTGCCAGAGGCGGTACAGGAGGTTGTAGTTCTCAACCGCGAGCTGAATGCCGTTGCGGATGTCCTTGCCGAACCAGGGGTAAACCGGGCCGGTGTTGCCGCGACCCATGGTCAGGTCAACGCGACCGTCGGCGAGGTGCTGCAGGTAGGCGTAGTCCTCTGCAAGGCGAACCGGGTCCATCGTCGTAATGAGGGTGGTTGCGGTCGACAGCTGGATCTTCTCGGTCTGAGCGGCCAGGTAGGCGAGCAGGGTCGGGGGGTTGCCCGGAGCTACGAACGGCGGGTTGTGGTGCTGTCCGGTTGCGAACACATCGAAACCGACCTCTTCAGCGTGCTTCGCGATCTCGACCGTGGCCTTGATGCGTTCATTCTCCGTGGGGGTCTTGCCCGTGGTGGGGTCCGTGGTGATGTCACCAATGGTGAAAACTCCGAACTGCATGACACTCCTTCTTTCTGAACTTCTCAACTCTTGTTTGGTCTCTGGTAAAAGTATTTCAAATTTGAACTAATTAGTCCAACGCGGAATTGAAAGATCTATTCCCAAGGCCGTGTGGCATCGATTACACGCCATAAGCTCCTTTACTAGATCGCTGGTATCACGCGGAAAAGTGGCTGTCTTTCGGTGGGGTGAATGGCGGGAATGGTGGGAAAAATAGTGAAGGCGGGCGGGATGGGAGGGGGATGGTGCTTGCTACAACTGGCGATCGCTCTCCCCTGTGGTGGCTTGTTGTGATGGCTTGTGTCGCGAGGTTGCTGAGTTTTTCCGCATGGACTGCCGAGTCGAGGTGCAGGAGCTTTGATGGCCGTGTCCGTGACTGAACGGAACCTGGCCAGCAGTTCGCCGATGCGTGAAATGCGCGGGTCCTTGGACGGCAGTCCGCGTAGTGTTGATGGTGCGCGCAATCGATCGCGCCGAGAACGCATCGCGGACGCGAACGTGTCGCTAGATGAGAGGTAAAACAATGATCTTTATTGTCGTCAAGTTCCCCGTCAAGCCCGAGTACGCAGACACCTGGGGCGAGATCTCCTCCGAGTTCACCGGGGCAACACTTGCTGAAGAGGGCAACAAGTTCTTTGAGTGGTCACGTTCCTACAAGAACCCCAACGAATGGGTTCTCGTTGAGGGCTTCGAGGATGACGCTGCCGGCCCGCACGTCAACTCCGAGCACTTCAAGAAGATGCAGGGCGAGTTCCCCGCCTACCTCACCGCCACTCCGAAGATCATCTCCCGCCAGATCGATGGAGACGACTGGGATGACATGGGTGAGCTGCAGGTCGACTAGGTTCAGGTTCGGACGGATTCCGCGCATAGCCGATAGCTGTTTGACAACTGCCGGCACGGGCGTGGTCGTACTCAAATGAATCAGAGGGAGATGGCAAAGTGACACACCTGCCGGTTGAGCTGTCGGGAACAGGTTCCGGTCCCGCTCTTATCGTGCCGATCTTTGGTGAGGCGGATACGTTGGCCCACAAGGCCGAATCCGCCGCCAGCAAGGGCGCAACGATGGTTGAGTGGCGTGCCGATCTGAGCCCCAATTGGGAAGCCAGCATCGATGCGCTTCGGGATTCCCCGTTGCCCGTGATCGCCACCATTCGCACCGATCGCGAGGGAGGCGAGTACGCAGGGACCGGAGTTGACTACGGTCAGGCCGTGCTGTCGCTGGCCCGGGGTCCCTTCGTTGCCCTAGACGTGGAGATCAACAGGTCCGCAGCCCCCTCGATCATCCCGGTTCTGCACGACATGGGACTGCCGGTTATTGCCTCCCACCACAACTTCAATAAAACCCCGCGCAATGACGACATCATGGAAACGATCCGGGTCATGGAGGAGATGGAGGCGGATGTCTTCAAGATCGCCTTTATGCCCACCAATCCTGATGACACGTGGCGACAGATGGATCTCTCGAGAAAGCTCAAGGGACAGTTCGGGGTTCCCATTATTTCGATCTCGATGGGGGCGGAGGCGGCGTGGACCCGAGTCGCCGCAGGCGCTCTTGGTTCGGTCGCAACCTTTGCTGCTCTCGATGCTGGATCCGCTCCGGGACAGATCGATGTCTCCCTCATGAGGGATGTTCTTCGGTCCTTGGGCGGATAGACTGGACCCGTGGAGAATCTACTAGCAATCCTGCCGTCAATCCTTGCCCTCGGTGCTTTCGCCGCGATCATGAGGCTCATCATCAACTCTGATCGTCTCGAACGTAAGGCCGAGGCTGAGCTTGATGCGAAGGATGCGGCGGAGGCTCAAGCCCACGATCAACTGGCGGACTAGGTCCGCCGTCCTTCGTTCGTGAATTACTGACATGGAAAGATAGGTACATGGTCTACAAACTAGTTCTGCTCCGCCACGGCGAGAGCGAGTGGAATGCAAAGAATCTCTTCACCGGTTGGGTTGATGTCCCGCTGTCGGAGAAGGGCGTGGAAGAGGCGAAGCGCGGCGGCAAGCTCCTGACCGACGCTGGCGTGTCCCCGGATGTCCTCCACACCTCGCTCCTGCGTCGCGCCATCGCAACCGCGAACCTGGCCCTTGACGCTGCCGATCTTCACTGGATCCCGGTCAAGCGCAACTGGCGCCTCAACGAGCGCCACTACGGTGCTCTCCAGGGCAAGAACAAGAAGGAAATCCGTGACGAGTACGGCGAGGAGCAGTTCATGCAGTGGCGCCGCTCCTACGATGTTCCGCCGCCGGCAATTGAGCTTGGCTCCGAGTTCTCCCAGGATCAGGAAGCCCGCTACGCAGGCGAGCCGATCCCCGCAACCGAGTGCCTGAAGGACGTTCTCGAGCGTCTCCTGCCCTATTGGGATGAGGAGATCGTTCCCGACCTCAAGTCGGGCAAGACCGTTCTCGTCGCAGCACACGGCAACTCGCTCCGCGCAATCGTCAAGCACCTCGATGGCATCTCCGACGATGACATCTCGGGCCTCAACATCCCCACCGGCATCCCGCTCTACTACGAGCTCGATGAGGATCTCAAGCCCATCAACGCCGGTGGCACCTACCTCGATCCCGAGGCAGCTCAGGCAGCTATCGACGCTGTCGCCAACCAGGGCAAGTAAGGCGAGAAACCATTCTCGATAGTTCTGCAAGGAGGGTCCGCGCCCAGTGGTGGCGGACCCACCATCTTGCTATTCAAAAGATGAAGAACAGAGCTCACTGGACGATTCTGACGGGGAACCTGACCGAAGCGGCAGACCAGTGGTCGAGATGAGCAGCTGGGTGAAACGAAGCTGCGGACCAGGCAATGCGCCCGGTCCCCAGCCTTATTCGTTCGGTTGAGCTGAGCTGCTTTTAGATGCGGGGCTCGTGGCTCTCTGCGACATCGCGCATCGACTCGTCGCGTTCGGCATTGACACCGTTCACGAGGAATGTTATGCGGCGGGCTATGGAAACGCCGTGGTCACCGAAACGCTCCATGTAGCGGGCGAGAAGAACGGTGTCGACGATTTCCTGACGGCCGGTGTCGAGGCTCTCGTCGAGGATGAGGGCGAAGGACTTCTGGTGAAGCTGGTCGAGGATCGAATCCTCTTCCTCGATCTTCTCTGCCAGCGACAGGTCGTGGGTGTCGAGAAGTTCAGCAACGCGCGCACCCACAACGGTGGCGTGCTCCGCCATCTCAACCAGCAGGTCGTAGAGGGGTCCCTCATTGACGTGGTCGGGGTAGCGGCCACGTGCCACGTATGCCACGTGACGGGCGAGGTCACCCATGCGCTCCAGGGTGGAGGAGATGCGAAGGGCAGATACAACGGTACGAAGGTCGGCTGCCACCGGGGCCTGACGGGCGAGAAGCGAGATGCCCATCTCATCCAGGTTGCGCTCGAGAGCGTCGATGCGCTTATCGGCATCGATCACCTGCTCGGCAAGCGCGAGATTGGCATCCTTGAGGGAGGATGCGGCGCGTTCCATGGATCGCGCGACCTCACGGCCCTGCTTCTCCAGGTCGTCGCCGAGTTGTTGCATTTCTTGCTTAAAGAGCTCGCGCATTGTGTCTCCTAATGGTTCAAGCTCGGAGGGATGGGATTTGTCCAAGCATGATGACATCATATCGCGGTAAACAATTGGCCGGGTTTAGATGAACGGCAGGTTAGCGGGAGATACATGGCTGGGTGAACTCCGGGTGGACAGATTACTCTGGTGCTATGCCTGACTTTGGGATCGTTTTCCTCATCGTCGCCCTGATCCTCGGATTCCTCGCTGGAGTGGGCGGCGCCTGGTGGTATTTCAACTGGGAACGTGAGGATGAGGAGGACGAGCCGCAGCCCGTCATGAACGACGGTGATATCCAAGCCCTCCTCCAGGCCATGCCCCAAGCCCACATTCTCCTCACCCGCGCGGGTGACGTCGAGAGGGCCTCGACCGTTGCCTACTCCCTTGGGTTGGTCCGTGGAACGCGCATTACTCGATCCGAGATCGTTGCCGTAGTGAACGACGTGAAGGAGACGGGAGAGGTGCAGGACCTCGAGCTGTCCATGAGGCGCACGATCGAGGGCATGGACAAGCTGATCCTGTCGGTCCGTGTTGCCCCCATGAGCGGCGACCGCACCCTCGTTCTCTTCTTTGACACAACCGAGGCGAAGCGGCTGGAAGCAACCCGTCGCGACTTTGTCGCGAACATTTCTCACGAGCTCAAGACCCCGGTTGGTGCCATCGGTCTTCTCGCTGAGACCCTTCAGGAGTGCGCTGATGAACCGGAGAACGTCGTCATGTTCTCTGAGAAGCTCCAGCGCGAGTCGGCACGGCTCGCCTCCCTCGTTCAGGACATCATCGAGCTATCGAGGCTGCAGGACGGTGCGGCCCTCTCCAACCCCGAGCTTGTCGAGCTCGATTCTGTGATCTCGGAGGCGGTGGACCGGTGCCGGATCGAGGCGGAAAGCCGCGACATCGCGCTCGTCAAGGGCCCCACGAGCGATTGGGTTGCCTTCGGTGACAAGTCCCTCCTGACCACCGCGATCCGCAACCTCATCGATAACGCGATCCGCTACTCCAATCCGGGTGGTCGGGTATCTATCGGTGTCAACGAGCTTGAGGGTGAGATGAGGATCGCCGTTGTCGACCAGGGCGTCGGCATCCCGAACGAACAGCGCGAGCGAGTCTTTGAACGCTTCTATCGCGGCGATGAGGCACGCACCCGCGAGACGGGTGGTTCCGGGCTCGGGCTCAGCATCGTCAAACACGTGGCTGCCGATCACGGTGGTCGAGTCGAACTGTGGAGCGAACCCGGCAAGGGTTCAACATTTACTTTCATCATCCCTGCGGCGTACGTTTCTAGTGCACCTGACAACAAGGAAGAGGACCAGCTATGACGTCGATCTTGCTCGTCGAAGACGAAGCAACCTACCGTGACACGCTTGCCTTCAAGCTCCGTCGCGACGGCTATGACGTGTTTGCCGTCGGCGATGGCAAGGAAGCGGTCGATTCGTTCGACCGCGCACAACCCGACATTGTTCTCCTCGATCTCATGCTCCCGGGTTTGAGCGGCACGGAAGTGTGCCGCCAGATCCGCCAGAAGTCCTCCGCCCCCGTCATCATGCTGACCGCGAAGGATTCGGAGATCGACAAGGTCGTGGGACTCGAGATCG
The DNA here is from genome assembly GCF_041440645.1 of Flaviflexus sp. Taxonomy (GTDB): domain Bacteria; phylum Actinomycetota; class Actinomycetes; order Actinomycetales; family Actinomycetaceae; genus Flaviflexus. The sequence continues at coordinate 9,761 of NZ_JASDVN010000057.1, forward strand.
GTGCTGATGACTACGTGACCAAGCCCTACTCGTACCGCGAGCTCCTGGCTCGCATGCGAGCCGTGCTTCGCAGGGGCGCACCCGAGGAAGCGGAGGGTGAGGACTCGACCCTCAGCGTTGGTCGCGTCTACATGAACACCGACCGCCACGAGGTCCGCATCGACGGCGAAACAATCGCCATGCCGCTGCGCGAGTTCGAGCTTCTCGAGCTCTTCATGCGCAACCCCAACCGCGTCCTCACCCGCGGCCAGATCATCGATCGCATCTGGGGTCCAAACTACATTGGCGACACCAAGACCCTGGACGTCCACGTCAAGCGCGTGCGCTCCAAGATCGAACTTGACCCGTCCTCACCCGCGATGCTCCGCACAGTCCGCGGGCTCGGCTACAAGCTCGTCTCTGAGGAGCAGTAGCCTCAAGCGGGCCGTGTCACTAGATTGACAAGCCAAACAGATTGACCTGCACGTGAATGACCTGCACGCTAGACAAAATGGTCAAGTGGCGGACTGGCGGAAGTGTACGAGTCTTGGCAAAGGCAGACGAGAGATAGCGGAACTTGACCTAGCATGTACGTGAACGATGAAGGGCCCCACGCGAGTGGGGCCCTGTACGTATGTGGCGGAACGAAAAGCTGACGTCTTCCTCGATCCTGTTTCAACTAGTCGCAGTCGGGGGTGAAGGGAAGTGATTCCTGGTATCCCGACGTACATGCAGAGATCACGGGGATTGAGGAGGTGGTTTCTACGCCGCCTGCCTCAATGGTTGCGCTGACATTGGTGCCGGGCTGGAAGTCACCCTCGATGAGGATGAGTTCGTCGTTCTCGGCTACCTCTTCGGAGGAGAAGTTGACGTGAGAGCCGGCCTCGACGTTGAAGGACGCTTCGAACTCGTCAGCCACGATCGATGCGACCTGGTCCTGATCAGCGCGGTTGTTCACGAGGCCGTAGAGCACGCCTTCGCCGCTACCATCGGAGACCACCATGAGGTTCTCGAACACAACATCAGAGTCGAGGTGAACCCGGATTCCGTCGGAAGGTGCGTAGGGCTTTTGGGTGGTTGCCTCGGTAAGAGTTGAGCACGACGCCAGCAGTAGCAGGGCGCCCGCAGCGGCTACACGCTTCAGATTCACATGACCTCCTATGTCAGTTTCCCAGGATAGCCTACATTGTCCGATTGTTCGGCGAAATATAGGCGAATAATCGGATCCTGGGAGCCAGAATTCGTGATGATGCTAGAATAGGGGTCTAGTTGGGCTGATTCTTTGAAAGGCTAGTCGTATATGTCGCTTAAGATTGGCGAGACTGTTGTCTACCCGCACCACGGGGCTGCTTACATCGAGGATATTGAAACCAAGGTAATCGATGGTGAGGAGCTGAAGTACCTGACGCTGCGGGTTATTCAGGGCGACCTCGTCATTCAGGTGCCGGCTTCCTCGATCGAAGATGTTGGCGTTCGCGACGTCTCAAACGAGGCCAAGCTTGAAGAAGTTTTCGATGTCCTGCGTGCGGAACTCGTTGAAGAGCCCTCGAACTGGTCACGTCGCTACAAGGCCAACGGTGAGAAGCTCACCAGTGGCGATGTCATCAAGGTTGCTGAGGTTGTTCGCGACCTGACCCGCCGCGACGAAGATCGTCACCTCTCGGCAGGTGAGAAGCGCATGCTCACCCAGGCGCGCCAGATCCTCGAATCCGAGGTTGCGCTCGCGAAGGACATCAACGAAGAAGAGGCATCGGCCCTTCTGGAAGAGATCCTCAACTGATATGAGTACCGCGGTTGTCGTGACCGCCGCAGGGATGGGAACCCGGCTCGGGTTCAACATGCCGAAAGCGCTCGTCCCGTTGGGCGGGCGCACTCTTATAGAGCGAGCACTCGACGGCGTGAAGGCCGCCAACATTGCCGACCGCATCGTCGTCACGATCCCTCCCGGCACAGAGGACGTGTTTGGGAACCTCGTCGGTTCCGGAATCGACATTGTTGAGGGCGGCGAGAGCCGTCAGCAATCCGTGAAGAACGGGATTGATGTCGTTCCCGACGCGGACATCATTCTCGTGCACGATGCGGCCAGGTGCCTGACCCCACCTGAGGTCATGGTGCGGGTGCGGGACGCGATCGTTGCCGGTCACGCCGGTGCCGTCCCCGGACTTCCCGTGACTGACACTCTCAAAGAGGTCACCCCTCACCACATGTTCGAGCCCGTTGTCGACACTCTCAACCGCATCGTGCTCCGTCACGTTCAAACACCCCAGGGATTCGACGGTGAGATCCTTCGGCGAGCACACGAGCAGGTGTGGCCGGGTGAGGATGGGGCGCCGGACGATGCGAGCCTCGTCGAATATCTCGGTCACGATGTCGTCATTGTGCGGGGTAGCGTCATGGCGATGAAGGTGACGACCGCCTTCGATCTCAAGCTAGCCGAACTGCTTCTCGTGGAGTCAGCATGAGAGTTGCGAGCGCGATAGATGTTCACGCCTTCTCAGCTGAGCCCCGCCCCCTCATGCTCGCGTGCCTCGAGTTCTCAGCCACGGGTGGGCTTGCTGGCCACAGTGACGCCGATGTGGCCGCCCACGCTGCCGCGGACGCGCTTCTCATCGCCTCCGGCATCGGAGAACTCGGCACAGTCTTCGGAACTGACCGGCCCGAGTGGAAGGGTGCCTTAGGGGCTGCGCTCCTTGGGGAAGCCGTTCGTCTCGTCCGCGAGGGCGGCTGGACCATCGAGAACGTGTCGATCCAGATCATTGGGCAAAAGCCCCGCTTTGCTCCTCGTAAGGACGAGGCTCAAGAGGCGATGACAAAGATCGTTGGAGCACCCGTGCTTCTTTCTGCCACAACAACCGATCACCTGGGTGCGCTGGGACGAGTCGAGGGCATCGCGGCCCTCGCCACCGCACTACTCAGCTAGGCAGGCGCTCTGTTCGTTTCCGGTTCGTCAGTCAGTTCCAGAACGCCGGCCTTCCCGTTCCTTGCATTCTTGTGGGTAGCTCCTTGTTTCGCCGCAGGCCCGAGCTTCTCTGTTTTGTGTGCCTATTTAGGCGGTAGCAAAGGTACGTTGGGCAGTCGTCTGCTCGATAAGTTCCTTTGCCCGAAGACACTGATCGCCAAGAGACGTGGCTACCGGAAGGTGAGCGTGAAAAGGGTCTAGTTCGTCCTTGTCCTGTCTAGAGACATTTTGGACATGGAGTCCAGTGACTTTTTGGACAGGATG
>NZ_JASDVN010000058.1:0-24367 GCF_041440645.1 Flaviflexus sp.
CATTTGAGTCTCCCACGATGACTCCCAACAATCTTCACCATCACCGTTGCTGGCAACCCCGCAGGAATTTACACCACACTAAAGGACTCACCCAGAGGTACGAGGACTGGAAGCTTGATGATCCTGCTGGGCAGGGGATTGTGGCAGTCCGCCCCATCCGCGACGAGATCAAGGCACGAATCGAAGAGCTTATTGCTTCTCTCGATTAGCGGATGCTTCCGTTCTGATTGAGAGAACTGAGATCGATCGATACCTGTTCTCATGGCTTCATTCCGGCATGCGTTGATGGAGTGTGCCTGAAGAGACAAGTTGGTTGTGCCTCCGGCGGGGGTACAACCGGAGGCACAACTGGTTGCGGGCTGTGGCCTTGCCCGCTCGCTTGAATCCGCTATCGGTCAGACTTGAACGAGCTCGAGACTCTCAGAACGTGGACTGTGAGATACATGAGCTCACCTCGCCCGATGGTGAGATTCAGTTTGGTTTCGATCATCCTCACGATCTCTTGAGCAACTGCGTATTCGTTTGCTGCTGAGTCGCGCAGGGCAGTGGCGACGGTGGCATCCATATCTGGAATAGTCTTGCCATCCATCCGCCTCGCAACGAGATAGCGAAGGTGTGTGATGAACCGTGATGCTACTTCGTCCTCGGGGTCGATCGTATGTCCGCAGGATCGGGAGAGGATACCGAGGCTCTCACCGAGGATGTCTGTGACTCGCATAGCGGTGGTCATCTCCGGTGAGGAAAGCTGTCCATTGACGAGGTGAAGAGCGAGCGGCATCGCCTCCGAGGAGGGCAGCTGGACGCCCAGTTTCTGCTCGACAAAGTGCATGGCTTCCCGAGCAAAGGACACTTCACGAGGGTAAAGACTGGCGATCTCCCACTTCAATGGGTAGTCAAAGGATTCTCCTTGCTGGGAACGCTGAATGGCGAAGTTCAGGTGGTCGGCAAGGGGAAAGAAGATACTCTCGTGCAGGCTTGGGTCGATCTTCTTTCTCGCGTGGGCGATGATTTGCTCGACTACCTCAAGAATGTTGGGTGGGATCTCCTGGAGTAGTTGTGCGAGTCGTTCCGCGGGCGCGGCACCGGTGGGGAAGTAGGCGCGTTCGATGAGCGTTTGATCGACTTGGTCGCCAGGGTTCTTCTGGAAACCGATGCCCTTGCCGCGCACCACGAGCTCCTGGTCGTGGTGGTCAACGGCCAAGACAACAGAATTGTTAAAGACTTTTAGTATCTGCATGGCGATCACGACTCAATTAGCGAGCTCAGGTCCGCTCCGTTGGTGTCGATTACACGCTGGTACCAGTAGAAGCTGTCTTTCTTGAGGCGATTAAGACTGCGAAGATCGTCTTCCGTGCGGTCCACATAGATGAAGCCATATCGCTTTTTGATGCCCTGATGCGTGGAAACGAGATCGATCGCGGACCAGGGGCAATACCCAATCATCTGCACACCCTCCGAGATCGCCAACCCGATCTGCTCAATGTGCTGGGCCAGGTAGTCGATCCGGTACGGGTCTCGGACTCGACCGTCCTCATCAACGACATCGAATGCGCCAAGGCCGTTCTCGGTCACAAGGATCGGGAGATTGTAGCGCTCCCACACCTGACGGAGCGTGGTGCGAAATCCCACGGGATCCACTTCCCAACCGAAGTCGTTGGTTGGAAGGGTCGAATTCGGTACTCCCTTGTACACTCCTGGTTCACCGATCACGATGTGCTGATCGCCAGCGCCCTCCATCTCGCCATCTTCCGCAAGTGGCCGGCGGACCGTGTGTGAGACGTAGTAGTTCAGGGCGATGAAGTCCGGGTTCGCATTGGCCAGGATCTCACCGTCGCCGGGTTGAACTTCAGGTAGCCATCCCTTTCGCTCCATGATTCCCCAGGCGGTGGAGTGGTACGTTCCGCGGGTCGCCATGTCCAAGTAGAGCCAGTTGCGAAGGGCTGAGTAGTACTCTGCTGCCTGGACGTCGAGAGGATGGGGTGTCTCGGGATAAACGCAGGCGATGTTGGGTGCGGGTCCAATCTTCACGTTGGGTGCAATCTCGTGGCACGCCTTCATGACCCGAGCCTGAGCGAGGAACATGTGATGGTTTTCCTGGTAGGCGCGCGCCATCGCCCCGTCGTCGCTCGTACCGAGGACGTCACCCATCATGACCATCATGTTTTGCTCATTGATCGTCAGCCAGTAGGGGACACGATCGGAGAAACGTTCAATGACGATTCGGGCGTATCGTTCGAATGCATCGATTGTTGAGCGGCTGGCCCAGCCACCCTTGAGGTTGAGTGCGTGCGGCAGGTCAAAGTGAAACAGTGTTGCAACGGGCGTGATCCCGGCCCGAACGAGAGCGTCAATGAGCTTGTCGTAGTGTGCGAGACCTTGCTCGTTGATCTCGCCGTCACCGTCGGGGACGATGCGAGTCCAAGCGATTGAGAAGCGGTATGCCTTGAGGCCAAGCTCGGCAAAGAGTTGTACGTCCTCTTCGAAGCGATGGTAGTGGTCGGCTGCGACCGTGAAGTCTGCCGTTCCTTCGGGGATCGAATCCCTCATGTCGATGACCGAGGGGCCCTTGCCATCCGCGTCCCATCCACCCTCAACTTGATAGGCGGACGTGGAGGCGCCCCACAGGAAGTCGCTATTGAAACGCGGACTCATGTCCAGGAAGCTACTCATTTGGTCACCTTCATAATGACATCCTTCAGTTGGACAGTTCTTTCTTGTGTGGCGGCATCGGTGTCAATATTTGCGCAGTCCTTCGAGTTCGTGACGACCACAATGACACTCGTGTCGTAACCGGCTTTTGCAATCCTCTTCCGATTGAAAGCGGTGAGTTCCTCACCCGCCTGGACCGGAACTTTCTCTGTCACGCGCGGTTTGAAGTGTTTCCCTTCGAGTTCCACGGTTTCGAGACCAATGTGGAGGAGAAGCTCAGTGCCATCGTCTGCCCGAATTCCGTAGGCGTGTGGGAGAACTGAGACGATCTGCCCGCTGATAGGGGCGACGACCGTGTCGCTGTCTGGCGTGATGGCAACTCCCTGCCCGAGGATGCCAGTTGCAAACACTTCATCATTGACTGATTCGAGGGGAATCAGCTTGCCGGTGATGGGGGCAAGAACCTCAAGCGTGCTCATGAGTGAATTTTCCTTTATAGATTGATGGCGTATGAGTAGGCTTCGTAAACTGCGTCTTGGATGATCCTGGGTGTCACGCAGTCTCCGACCATGACCGTCTCGGGGGTGATGCCGTAGAAACCCTGAGCTTCGTTCCGAAGTGGACGCATTCCGACGGCGAGGATCACGTTGTCCGAATCAAGGAACACGTCCTCTTCGGGTGCCTTGATCTGTACTCCCGCGGGCGTGATCTCCTTGCAGACAGAGTTGAAGTGGAACGAGAGATTGGGTGTGGCGGCAAGTTTTTGACGCAGTCCTTCACGGTAGAGGGCGTTTCCCTTGCCTGCGAACTTGTCCGCCAGGTCAACCACAACAACATTCTTTTTCTCAAGCTCGGCGAGTTCGAGGGCCATCTCGGTTCCGATCTGTCCGGCGCCGATGACGACGACTCGATCACCGAGTTCCACGTCGTCGACGACGGATTCGTTGGCGAGGTAGACGTGCGGAAGATCCAGCCCCGGAATGGGTGGAACGAGCTCTGTTGCGCCGATGGCCAGCATGAGGGCGTCGGGCTCGAGTTCTGAAACCAGCTGCGGGGTAGCATCGACTCCGAGGCGCACATCGACCGTGGAACGGTCAATTGCACGCAACAGGTATGCGAAGTAGTCGGCGATGTCCTCCTTGTAGTGCTCCTTGGCGATCCACCGGAGTTGACCACCCAGGTCATTCGATTTTTCAAGAAGGATGACCTCGTGCCCACGGTCAGCCGCTGTCATGGCACCAACGATTCCAGCTGGACCGCCGCCAACAACGACGAGTCGTTTCTTGGCCGAGGTTGGGCTTGGGGTCCTGGGGATGAACTCCTCATTCCAGAAGCGTGGGTTAACGGAACAGCCAACGTGCCTGCGATTGGTTGAGATGTGGTAGCACTGCAGGCACCGAATGCAGGGCACGATCTCGTCCTCTCGTCCTTCCTGGGCCTTTCGTGGCCAGTTGGGATCCGCGATGAGGGCACGTCCGAGGGCGACGAGGTCGGCAGCACCAGAGGCAATGAGTTCCTCGGCGTCGTCGGGGTTGAGGATAGCTCCGACAACTCCGACCTTGATGTTGACATGCTTCTTCACTTCCGCAGCCCAGTGCGCGTTCGGCATTCTCTGCGAGAAGTTGGTGGTGGCGAGGTGAACGTTGCCTTCAATGCCAATGTCGACACCTGCCGAAATCTGCACCGCATCAATGTACTTTTCAGCCCACTTGATGAACTGAAGAACGTCCTCGAACTCGATGGAGTTATCCATCCATTCGAAGGCACTGATGCGCATGTCGATTGGGAAGCCCGGGCCCACGGCCTCTCTGACCGCCTTGAGGATCTCGAGTGGGAAGCGTGCACGGTTCTCGATTGAGCCACCGTACTCGTCAGTGCGGGTGTTGTTGCGTGGGGAAAGGAACTGGGCAGGAAGCCAGCCGTGGCCGAAGTGGAGGAAAAGCATGTCGAAGCCAAGATCCTTGGCATTCCACGCAGTCCTTGCCCAATGCTCGAGCACCTCGTCCATGTCCGACCTCGTCATGCCACGGACTTCGGTTCCATCCTCGCGGACAAAACTAACCGGGCCGCGAGCGAAGTCCTTGACGCGTGCGTGGAGGCCACCATGGAAGATCTCGATGGAGGCACGTGCTCCAGCCTGATGAATCTTCAGAATCCGGCGGCGGGTCGCCTCAGCCTCATACTTCGAGAAGGCATCCGGCTCGTCGGGGCTGGCGAAGCTCGACCGTCCGGGTTCGACGATGGCATGGCCAGCAATGACGATTCCTGCACCGCCTAACGCTTTGTCTTCAAAGAAATCACCCGTGGGTGGAGCAACGATGCGGTTCTTCGACACCACTCCGTTGATATTGATTGGGCTAAAAAGATTGGGGAAGCGCATTGGACTCCTTGTCGATGTTCCCGAGCTAGTTTCAGTTGACGAGCGTGGTGTGGGGCCCTCATCAGATGGTGGCCCCACACCGGCAAACTAGGTGGATGAGACGCTGTTCGTTTCAAGTCGCTTTGCCGCGAGGAGCTTTTCTTCCTGGCGCTGCCTGGTTGTCAGCAGGTAGGCAGTAAAGAATCCGACGGCAATGGAGATCGCGACAGCGATGAAGTACGGAACCGCTCGTGGTGAAGCGATGAACGCGGGGGCTCCGAGGATTCCGGAGAATGCAAAGGCCGTGACGTACACGTCGAAGAGGCCACAGACGAAGCCACCAACGAGGCCGCCGATGAAGACGGAGACGATGTAGCGCTTGTTCTTGATGATGACGCCATAGATACCGGGTTCTGTAATACCAGCAACGCCATTGACGAACGCGGCAGAACCGGCGATGGCCTTGGTCTCCGGATTGCGGGTGGTGAGTAGGACGGCGAAGAGGACGCCGAGGATGGCGTAGTTGCCCATGCCGCCCGCCGCGAGGCCATACTCGTATCCCTGCTCTGCAAGAATCGAGAGGAGGATAGGTGTAACGAGCCAATGTGCGCCAATCATGATGATGAAGACGAAGGTCGCGCCAAAAACGGTCGAGAGAATTAGCGGGTACTGGACGAGCCAGCCGTATGCTTCTGCAACGCCTGAAGCGATGGCGAAGCCAACCGGTCCGAAGACCAGAAGCATGGCAGGAACCATGATGAGAAGGGAGAAGACCGGGACTAGCAGAAGCTGCGTGGTCTGAGGCAGGATCCGCTTCAGGCTCTTCTCAAGGTACGAAAACGCCCACATGCCGATGATGATCGGGATAACCGTGTAAGCGAAGGACTGCCCGATGAAAGGAATGCCGAGGAAGTCCAAGGATTCACCGGTGACATTGATGTCCGCGATACTGGGCTCCATGAGAGCTGCAGCAATAGTGGCGCCAATGTACGGGTTCGCCCCGAAAGTCTTTGCTGCAGTGAATGCGAGTAGTACCGGGAAGAAGTACAGCATCGCATTGCCCGTGGCGTTGAGAATCGCGTACGTGTTTGAGGTATCCGCAAGCCAGCCGATATCGACAATGATGGCGAGCAATCCCTTGATGATGCCGACAGAGGCAAGGACAGGAATGTAGGGCGTGAAGATAGCAGAGATAGAAGCCAGAACCCGGTCGACCACCGTCGGCTTTTTACCTTCTGACTCACCGGAAGTGGAATGCAGGGGACCGTCCTCCGAGACGCTAGGGACCTTGATGACGTCCGCAAAGACATCGCCAACATGGGTTCCGATGATGAGCTGGAACTGCCCACCGCTCTCGAGAACTCCTAGAACCTCAGGATTCTCCTTGACCGCTTCCTTGTCGGCGAGAGATGAGTCCTTCAGTCGAAAGCGCAAGCGCGTTGCGCAGTGAGTGACACCTTGGATGTTGCTTGCGCCGCCGACGCCGGCAACCAAATCCTCGGCAAGTTTTTCGTATGTTTTGGCCATTCCGTCCTCCTCGACGAACAGCCGACGCTGGCCAAAACCACGAAAGGCAAGACCAGGCAATCGGCACACCAGTAACCGAGCCTTGGGTCTTGCCTATGAAGTCACAATCCCTGAAGCAAATTTGTGGCAGTTCAAGATGATCTGCTGAGCAGAGTATAAGCACACTTTTCCAGAAAGTACACAAACTTCGAGGTCGGAAGTTTTCTCGGACGTGAGTATACGAGGATTGCCAGTGAGCATGACTTGACTTCCCGTTTCAGATCAATGATCCTGTTCTCATCTCAGGATTGTTACTGACCAACGTGTTCATCGAAGACACGTTAGAGTCACGCAAGACCTAGTCGATACCGCGAAAACGGTGCGACTAGGTCTTTTTTATTAACAAGATCTTCTGGAAGGAAGCCCATGTTTGAGCAAACCATTCATGTCACGACACCAACCGGCCTTCATGCAAGGCCAGCTGGACAGGTTATGGAACTTGCCTCCGCTGCACCATTTGATGTCGAGATAGGTCGCCTCGGAGAGGAGCCCGTCGATGCTGAGAGCATCCTGTCCATCATGGGACTCGGGGTCGTCCAGGGGGAGACGGTGACGGTACGCTGCCAGACCGACGCCGACAATCCACTCGCAGTCCAACTTCTACAGGATCTCAGTGCTGTCCTGACATCCACTGAATCATAGGAGGGGAGCAGTCGTGAACCGTCAGGTCCTTGTCGGGCAAAGCGTAGGGCGAGGTGTGGTCTCGGCGCCGTCATTCTTCCTTGGTAAGCCGCTCGCCCCACCGGAAAACGAACCCGCGTCAATCAACCCTGAAGAGACCATTGAGCAGGTGCAGGAGCTCTTCGCATCGCAATCTTCGAAGCTGAACGACAAGGCGGCGAGCGCGGACGGTGAGCTTGCTGAAGTGCTCAAGATTTCGGCTTCGATACTCAAAGATCGGGCACTTCTCAAAGACATCAAGGCGCAGATCGATAGCGGAACTGGAGTCGTGACGGCGGTCTATGGCTGCTTCTCGACGGTGGCAGAGAGATTCGCAAATCTTGGCGGATACATGGCGGAGCGAGTCTCTGACATCCATGGACTCCGGGAGCAGATTCTCACGCTCCTCCTGGGCCAGCCGGCAGTGGTGATGCCCAGTGATCCTTACGTCCTTGTGGCACATGATCTTTCGGTTGCACAAACATCAGATCTTGATATTGACAATGTTGTCGCAATTGTCCTGGAGGAAGGCGGAGTGACCGGTCATACGGCGATCGTTGCAAAGCAACTTGGTATCCCATGCCTTGTCCAAGTCCGCGGTGTGGCGGGCATGAATCACGGAGTTGTCGTACAGGTCGACCTTTCACACTCGCGTGTCATATGGGAACCATCGGAGACCGACCTGGAATTCGAGAGGACGTATGCGCTCCAAGAGGAGCGACTGGCGAGCATGACCGGCCCAGGAAGAACCAGCGATGGCTACTATGTGAGTCTCAATGCAAACATCGGGAACGCGACGGATCTTGACCCAGGCATTGGCCACCCAGAAGGCGTGGGCCTCTTCAGGACCGAGATGTTCTTTCTCAATAGGATGACATCGCCAACGCTCGAGGAGCAGGTCGAGCAGTACGCAAAGGCGGCCCAAGCTTTCCCGAACGGTCACGTTGTGATCAGGACCTTGGATGCTGGTACGGACAAGCCGGTTCCTTACGTGCTGGCAGAACAGGAAGAAAATCCGGCTTTGGGTCTTCGAGGAAATCGGCTCAACGATGTTGTTCCGGAGGTCCTTCGCACTCAGCTTCAGGGAGTCTCCCAAGCAGCCCACCAAAGTGGTTCGGGCGAACTCTGGGCCATGGCACCCATGATCGCAACTGTTGATGAAGCTCGCGACTTCTATGCGAGGGCACGAGAGGCAGGGGTGACAAAGGCCGGGGTGATGGTGGAGATTCCGAGCGCGGCGCTTCTCGCGAACGAGATTCTTGCAGAAGTCGATTTCGTCTCGATCGGTACCAATGATCTTGCCCAGTACACGATGGCGGCTGATCGGCTCGACACGAGGCTTCAGCACCTGTTGTCACCCTGGCAGCCGGGCGTGCTTCGGCTCATCAAGAGCATTGCCGAGGCAGGTATCGCGCAGCGTAAGCCCGTTGGGGTCTGTGGTGAGTCTGCTGGGGATCCACTCATGGCGATCGTTCTGGTCGGTTTGGGTGCGCAGAGTCTGTCGATGGCGCCACCATCGCTCGATGTTGTTCGCTATTTCATTGGGCAACATTCGATCAAGGAATGTCGAGGGATAGCGGAAACGGTCCTCAGCGCTCGAACGGCTGAAAGTGCTCATAGGGCCGCGTTGGAAGCTGTGTCTCCAGAACTTCGAGCATTCATTGAAGTACCGGAAGCTGCTTGATGAGATAGCGAAGAATGACCTGACTCATTTGAGTTGACAGGGCCAGCCTAGGTGGATGAAACAGGGAATGCTCCGGGTCTGCGCCTGGGAGCCCGTTGCGCACGCTATACCAACATGAGACCCAAGAGCGCGGCGGCAGTCGATACGATGAGCGTACCGAGGCTGTAGGTCAGGGCCCTGGTGTACTTGCGTTCTCTCATCAGGGTGACGGTTTCGTGGCTGGCGGTGGAGAACGTTGTGTAGCCGCCAAGGAATCCGGTGCCGAGTACGAGTTGTAAGGAAGGGGACGCGATCTCGGTCAGCACGAGGCCGGTGAGTAATCCAAGGAGAAAAGATCCGGTCACGTTGATAGTGAATGTGCTCCACGGGAACGCTTGACCAAGTTTCGCCTTGATCGCCTGATCAACACTGAAGCGGGTGACACCGCCGAGACCGCCCGCGACCGACAAAGTGACAAAGAGAAGTGGGCTCATGCCTTGCTCCTCTTGTTAGCGAACAGGTGAGGAACGATCATTCCGATGGTGGCGGCAACGAGACCCAGGATGAGAGTGCTTATGCCGTACAGCACCGCCATCTCCACCCTCGAATGATCGATGAGCTCGGCATTGGCGGTAGCAAAGGCGCTGTACGTGGTGAAGCAACCAAGGAACCCGGTTCCGAAGACGAGCCGTCTGCGCTGCCAGTTCTGTCTGCCCCGGCCAAAGATCTGAATAGATTCCAGAAGTAAACCCAGTAGCAGAGCACCCAACACGTTGATCCCAAGGAGAGATAGCGACGGGGTGGACTCCGGAAGCGCAAGCGTGAGCGCTTCGCGGCTGGCAGTGCCGAGAACGCCGCCGAGGAAGACCAGGATGGCTTGATAGAACCAGCGGGCCAGTAGCGACAGGGACGTGGTGCGGGAACTGTCATGAATGCTTCGACCATGGGTCGCGCTGGGGTGGTGTGAAGACACTAACCTACCTTCTCTCTTCAATCAGCAGATGAGGTAGGGACCGTTGTCGGGAGAACCGAGGTTGGGAACGGCAGGCCCCACTGCCGTAGGCGAAAACGCCAGTCACAATAATTGCACATTCACGAGGGGATGTGAGCCTATGCCCATCATCCCCTCAGTGACTCGTGACTCACTGGTTGGGAGGAACGTCGCCCCTGTGAACAATCGACTGGCTCCCCTCATCCCACGTGAAGGTCGAGACCGCCCGACCGGACGCTGTGGCCGTGGCCTCTCCTTCGAGCGTGTAGGTGTAGGTCACCTGGATCCGCTCAGGTCCGAGCCTCACCACCTGGGGGTAGAAGCCGTAATCCTCGAAGGTGGCTCGACCAAGGAACTCGCCCCGATGGTAGAGAACGATGCGATAGGGGGAGGAGGCGGTACCGCGATCGATTGGGAGAGTTATCCACGATAATTCAGCACACGGATCACAGTTGTTCTCGGCGTAATCAGGGCCCCATTCGTAGCCCTGCGATGACGTTGGGTTCCCGGCTACGTACTGAGCAAGGACCTCATCGTGGCTGATTCCCTCGGTGCAGGTGGGTGCCTCGGAACCATCATCAGTGGGCTCGTCATGATCCGTTGCGTCGCTGGTGGGAACTGGAAACTCGCTCTCGACATCCTCAGTGGTCGTTGCCTCCTCGGATGTGGCAGGCGAGTCAGATTCGGTGCTGTTGTCGGTACTGTCGACAGAGGTCTCGGTGGCACGCGGTGTCTCGCTCGCGTTCTCGTCAGCGGGCGCGGAATTGGAGCAGCCGGCCAACAGCATGGCTGCCAAGATGAATGTTCTAGATAGCTGACGAGCTGTAGCTCTCATGTGGCCCTCCAGGTCGTGATGCACTCGTTGCTTGGAATTAGATTAAGGAAACCTGTGTGATGTAGCCAACAGCTCAGCAAAGTTGGCTCATTAATTCCTTCTGATGCTTGGGAAACCGGCCGAACAAGGCCTGTGGGTGAACAGAAACCGTCCTCCGCGGAGGTTGTAATCTGTGCTCCGGATTTCGGAGGTGGATTGCGGAAACTTCAGGTGACACTCCGATGGCAAAGAGATGCTCCGAGCGTGCTCGCGGCAACTGTTAGGTTGCAGGTAGTTGGAAGAAGTGGAGTGAAAAGCAATGGGTTCCGTACGTGATCGTTCCCGTGGAGCATTCGAAGGGTTTGTTCTTGGAGACTGCCTTGGCTCATTGACAGATGGAATGAGCGCCGAGGAGGTCGTGTCGACATACGGCATGATCAGCGAGCAACTCGTGCTGGAACGAGCAGGCGATAGCTCAAAGCACCCGCCACTCCTACGCTCTAGTAAGTTGCATTTTCTTGGTTCTCATCTCTTGACACATGGTGGGATTATTACTGCTTCCCTGGTCCAAGAGGCCCTGGAGCGGGATAAGGAACACGTAGCGGTGGGGGAGAGTGGGTTTCTGACCGACTACAGTCGAATCCTCATCGAAAGCGGCACGAAGCGACCCGAGCACAGCACCACCGCCATGCAGTCATCTGCTGAGGCCGCGGTCATCGCCGTAGCCATTGGCGTGGCTTTCTCTCGGCCCTCGCAAGATCGCACTCTGCGTGCCGCGATTACTGAGCTGAACGAGCTGACTGGTGGCACGACACAGAACTGGACCGGCATAGCACTCGTGGTGCAAACAATACGAGGAACAGTCAACGGGTTTAGTGTCCGAGACGCTATTGAGGAGGCGATCGCAGACGTCGCACAGATGGAACCACTGGGAAGGTATATGCCCGGCGCCAACGTTGTGGCCCGTACCCTCGAGGGGCTCGACGGTGCTGAGAATCTCAGACCCATGGAGTTGTCCAGTTACCTCACGAGGACAGTCGGACTGTCCGCCGCAATGAATGAGGCCGTCCCAGCCGCCTTTGTGTTGGCTGACTACTACCGGAACGAGCCTTTGCGGGGCATTTGCACGGCGGCGCAGCTCGGTGGTGCCAGCGGCATCATCGCCAGCCTGACCGGCGCGATCCTCGGTGCTGGTGGCGCGCCCTTTGGGATCGAAGGTAATGGGTTTTCCGCTCGCGGCAAGCTCGAGGGTGTCGTGGAGATTGCGGATGCACTCTGCGACCGAGCAATGAGCAAGAGGCCGTAGATGCTTAGATCCTCACCCTCGCAAAAGGCGGATACAATCGGTGAACACGGACGCAATCGGTGAACACGGTTAGTGGCATTCAATAGGAAGGGTGGGTGGCGCTCGTTGGGCACCACCCACCCTTCAGCAAGTTCCTCGTCACCTTCTTGACATCTGTCCTGGCAATTTGCCCGCCCTGGACGTCTCAGAGGAACCGGGGATCTCTTGGCAGCGTCTGTACCGCTACCTGGAGCCTAGAAGGCTGCAACCTTGGCAGGGTAACCGTTCTGAGTGACGGTGTCGGCCAACATCTGCGGATCGATTGAATCCTCGTGCTGGATCTGGATCTTGCCCGTGGAGAACTGGACTGTTGCCTTCTCGACACCCGAGACCTTTGAGAGGGCCTTTTCGAGCTTGTCTACACACGAGGGGCAGGAGAAACCCTCGGCGCGAAGAAGTGTGGACGTCATGATGACATTCCTTTCCCGGATGTGGATCCGAGCCGTAGTTGCTTGAACACTTCTCATTGTTGGCGCACGCGAGCAGGTCAACCATGATGGGGATCAATTAACGGCAAAGTCCGGCCCAGATGATGACTCAGGCGACAGAATATTTCACGACATTTCACTAGAATAAAACCAGTCGATGGGTTTGACGAAAGGGGTCGTTGTGGCACGGTCACCGATTACGCGCTCTGTGGGCGAGATTCACGAATGCTCCGAAGAAACTCGGCTGAAGGTCCTCCACGTCGTGCGCTGGTTCAAAGACCTAAGCCCAGCTGAGATCGCGGAGCTCAGCAAGGGCATCACCTCGCACGCGTGGCACGAGGGAGAATACATCCAGGTGGAGGGCGATTCTGCGGACGCTCTGCACGTTATCGCCCAGGGACGCACCAAGGTCGAAAAGGTGACTGTTGAGGGATCGACCCGGATCGTCGACATCGCAGTCGCCGGCGATCTCGTTGGCGTTCTCCCGCAACTTGGCGAACGCTCCTACACCGACTCCGTTGTCACCCTCCAAACCACGTGCGCACTACGGATCGATGCTGACCGTTTCAGGCAGATCATGATGACCTACCCATCCGTTGCCCTCAATGTCGTCGATGACCTCGCGGGCAAGCTCGCGCGCTCGCGGACCAGCGAAACCTCCGGCGGGCAGCCCGTGCCGAATCGTTTGGCGGGCGTTCTGCTCATGCTGATGTCCAAGGCCGGTCGCCGCGACAGGGGTGGCATCCTCATCGATGTGCCGCTTTCAAGGACCGATCTGGCAGCCATGACCGGCTCGACTCCCGAGTCCGTTTCCCGCGTCATGAGCAAGTGGAAGGCCGACGGTCTCATCGAATCTGGCAGGCGGTGGACGAGGATTCTCGACCCTGTCGCCATCCGCGACCTTGCCGATTCGTAGCTCGTGTCCCGCACCACCGTTCAGTTCCTAGGCGTAAGTCCGATTTGTCCTGGTGGGGCGGCTGTAGGGGTACTTCAAAGTGAAAAATGCGCATGAATTCTTGCTCGATGCCGGTGCCAAGTCGGGACGAAATCTTTGCCTGACGCATGTTGAACCGTGAATATTTACTGCCCGACACTCCTCCTGAGCCTCTGACCAGCAGTGTTCTTTCTCGCATTAAGCCCTGAAAAAACATCATCGGAACTTGATGAATTCCCGATTTTTGTTGATTTTTCGCGGAATTGATTTATCTAGGGCGAAGGTCCTAGGTAATGGTGGTGCGAATCCCAGCTGTAGAGCCTGTTCATTACCCAGTCCACCGATTAGCGTTGTGCCCATGAACGTTGATTCTCCATCCGTACCCCACGTCGTTATCGTCGGTGGTGGGTTTGCTGGAATTGCTGCCGCTCGTGGCTTGCGCAAGACCAACGTACGTGTCACTTTGATTGACCGTAACCCGTACTCAACCTTCCAGCCTCTGCTGTACCAGGTTGCTACCTCCACGCTGAACCCCGGCGATGTCACCTACTTCCTGCGCGCTCTTTCGCGCGGTCAGAAGAACCTCCGAGTCAAGCTCGGCAACGTCGAGTCCATGGACCACAAGGCTCAGACCCTGACGCTCGATGATGGTCATGTTGTTGACTACGACTACCTCATCATCGCGACCGGTGTGTCTGCTAACTACTTCGGTATCCCCGGGGCGCAGGAGCATGCACTTCCGCTTTACACTCGCCAGGAAGCGATCGACGTGCGCGACCGCGTTAACGGCCTCCTCGATGCTGCGACCAAGCGTCGCGGTGAGAAGATCCGCTTCCTCATCGTTGGTGGCGGCCCCACCGGCGTTGAGACTGCTGGCGCCCTTGCTGAGATGAAGCAGAAGGACCTTCCCGTTGTCTACCCCGAGCTCGCGCCCGACACGGTCGAGATCATGCTGGTCGACATGGCGGACAAGGTTCTCGGCCCTTTCAGTGAAGGTTCCTCCGCATACACGGAAGAGGAGCTCCGCAAGCGCGGTGTCAACGTCGTGCTCTCGAAGTCGGTCAAGGAAGTCAAGCCCGATGGCGTCATCCTCAAGTCCATGGGTGAAGACGGTACCGAGGACTGGGTTCCTGCGGCTGCCGTTCTCTGGGCCTCCGGCGTGACCGTTCCGAAGGCTGTAGCCGACTGGAACGTGCCCCAGGTTCGTGGCGGACGTATCCCTGTCTCCGATCGCCTGCGCGTCAATGATCTCGGCAACGTCTTTGCCGTCGGCGACGTCGCAGCAATCAACGACGATGTTCTTCCTCAGCTCGCACAGCCGGCTAAGCAGACCGGTTCGCACGTTGCGAAGGTCATCCACGGACTCGTTCACGGTGGCGACCCGGGCCCGTTCAAGTACACCGATCTTGGTTTCATGGCCACCATCGGACGTGCAGACGCTGTTGCAGAGGTGACGAAGCTTCCGGATATGAAGGGCTTCCCTGCCTGGATGATGTGGAACGTCGTCCATATCGCCACCCTCATGGGCGGACGCAACCGACTCTCCTCCATGGTGAACCTCGGCATGAAGTACATTCTGTGGGGACAGAACCACAACCTCATCGTTGGCGACATCTCCGACTTCTCGAAGAACGCAATCGAGGGCCCCATGTCGGCCGCTAAGTCGATGAAGCGACGCCACCACAAGTAACGTGATCGGAACCGATCGTCAGTTCTGACAAGCAAGGGCGGGTGCAAGCCGAAAGGTTTGCGCCTGCCCTTCTCGATACCGTCTCCAATGACAGCTCATTCCTCCACGTCATCTGGCGAGCAGCAGTCAGGCATCCCTGAGGCATCTTGGGATGGTGTGGCGTCTCGTTACTATGACGTTGTTGCGCAAGTTGTCATGACGGGTTCGACGTAGCCAGCGTTGTGAATCGGCGAGCTTCTTCCCAGAGACAGGTGAACCTGCCACGTGGTGGATTCACCCTTTTGTTTAAAAAGATGTGGATCAGTGCTTGAGGACCGGTCCTCTTGTCAGACCGCGACGCTCAGGTGCTCCTTGCAGAACACGGGCTTCTCGGCGCATTCCGTGCAGGTGACGAGGCGGGTCACGCACGAAGCGTCGCCGCAGTTGTGGAGCTCTTCGGCGGGCTTGCCGCAGTTGTGGCAGACGCCGATGATGGCGGTGTTGGGTCCGAACTTGATGGTCTCGCGATCATCGAACACCGTGAGGGAGCCCTTCCAGCGGCCCTCGTTGCCGAACTCCTCGCCGTAGCGGACGATGCCACCGAGAAGCTGGTACACCTTGGTGAAGCCGCGTCGCACCATGAGCGCCGACAGAACCTCACAGCGGATTCCGCCGGTGCAGTACGTGAGGATCGGGGTGTCTTTCAGGTGGTCGTACACGCCAGCATCGAGGAGCTTAACGAAGTCGTGGGTGGTCTCGGTGTCGGGAACGATCGCGCCATCGAATCGGCCGATTTCCGCCTCGACCTTGTTCCTGCCATCGAAGAACACGAGGTCGGGATGCTTCGCGATGAGGTCCTCGACCTCGTTCGGTCGCACGTGGGTGCCTCCGCCAACAACGCCATTCTCGTCCACTTCAAGTTCCTCGGGAACGCCGAAGGAGACGATCTCGGGACGTGCCTTGACGGACAGGCGGGGGAAGTCGCGGGACATGCCGTTCTCGTCGAGTCCCGTGCCCTCGGACCATTTCGTGTCGATGTGCTTAAAAGCTGGGTAAGACCGCAGCGTCTTGACGTACTGTTTGCAGGCCTTGAGCTCACCGCCAATGGTGGCGTTGATGCCGTGCTCGGACACGAGAATCCTGCCGCGCAAACCAAGCTTCTCGCACAGGTCGCGCTGCCACAGCCTGATCGCCTCCGGATCGGGAAGCGGGGTGAAGCAGTAGAACAGGAGCACGCGGGACATCATGGGTGGAGGTACCTTTCAAACGACTACTAAAAAGTATAGTGCGAGCTGTTCCTAGTCTTCCGTATGGTGCTGATCATGCGAGAGCCACACGTTGTTCTCCAGAGGTGCCTTCGGAATCCGTGCGTCACCCACGGTCATGCTGTCATCTGCTACCGTGATGTCACGACCGGGCCGCAGACCCAGCTCGGAGGATTGGCGGAGAATCTCGGGGTCAGCATCATCCACTCGCATCACCACGTATCTGCCATTTGGGGCCTTGGAAAGCGGGATTGCTTCGTGATCGACGATGCTGCCGTCCCGGGCAGGGATCGGGTCGCCGTGCGGATCGAAGGCCGGGTTGCCAAGCAGATCATCGATGGCGTCAATGAAGCGGGTCGACACGGAGTGCTCCAGAGCGTCCGCCTCGTCGTAGACCTCGTCCCATGAGTATCCGAGCTTGTCGTGCAGGAAGGTCTCCATGAGCCGATGGGCCCTGACGGTGGCGATGGCGTGCTGCCTGCCCTCGGGCGTGAGCCGAATCGAGCGGTACTTCTTGTGCTCAACCAGCCCGTCCCGAACGAGACGGGTCACCGTTTCGGACACGGTCGAGGGGGAGAGGCCCATATCCTTTGCAAGCCGGGTTGTTGTGACCGGGGTCGATGACCATTCGGTGGCGGACCAGATGTACTTGAGGTACTCCTCGACGGTTTGGCTTAGGCTGCTCAACACGCTCTCCTTTAGCTATCGAGTTGGTAACGGCTCGTCCATGATCCCTTGAGGGTTTTGCCAGCCTCGTGGGTTTTAATGGAGGAATGGAGAAAGAAAAATCTGATCCCGATCCACGCCGGGCTGTACTAGACATTGTACGTCCGGAAACGACGTACAGCCTTTCGCTCTCTGTTGAGTTGCTGGATCACATCGATAGGGTCCGGGAGATCGATCGCAGGATTGACACCCTTGTCGAAGAGACGCTGGATCTCAATCGCTCCGAACGCATCGTCCTCCAGGCCGTGCATGCCGGCTACACGATCATTGACGATCTGTCGGAAGAACTGGGACTTGTCACCGAGGCAACGAACGCCATCGGAGCCTCACTGCAGGGCAAGGAACTCGCTGTTGTTGTCGACGATGAACTGCGACTGACCAACAGGGGAGCGGCTGTAGCTGACCAGAGTCTGGCTCTGCGTTATCGGAACATGGATGAGGCCTCCGCCCATCTCAACCAGAGTCAGGCAGAGGCCGTATCCGAAGTCCTCGAACGTGCGCGGTACGTCAGGAATGCGCCGCAGCTACCGCCAGCTTGAGAGCATCCTGGAAGCGTGACTCGCGATCCTCAGGTGACATGTCCGAGGACGAATCAAAGAGGTGGTCCGAGACGGTCAGGACCGTGAGAGCCTCAGCCCCGTGCACTGCCGCAAGGGTGTAGAGCGCAGCGGTCTCCATCTCAACACCGAGAGTACCTAGCTCAGCCAGCTTCTTCACACCAGCCGGATCGTTACCGTAGAAGGCGTCGCGGGACACCACGGGACCGACGTGAACCTTCTGGTCCTCCGTCGCGGCACCAACCGCAGCGGCAAGCAGATTCCACGACGCCGTGGGAGCGTACTTGATGCCATCAACGAGATTGGTCAGGTTCGTGTCGGTGTGGGCGCTCATGGCGACCACGACTTCACCGATCTTGACCTTGTCGGACATGCCGCCACAGGTACCCACGCGGATGATGCGCTTGACGCCGTAGAACTGGAACAGCTCAGTCGCGTAGATCGAGAGTGAGGGCTGGCCCATGCCAGAGGCCATGACCGACAGTGGCTTGCCGTTGTACTCGCCGGTGTAGGCGCCGATGCCGCGAACGTCCGAGACCTTCTCCGCGTCCGGCATCAAGAGATTGGCGATGCGCTCAGCGCGGCGCGGATCCCCGGGCATGATGACCGCGGACGCGATCGAACCGTCGGGGGCGTTGATGTGGGGTGTTGGCATGATGCTCCTTTACATAGATGGTCCCCACCAGTGTACTGGTGGGGACCATCGGAAGAAGCCGCTCACGAACCACACATAAAACCACGGACGAGTTGGGTCATGAGCGAAAGGATTGAGGGTCTAACGGAACTGCTCAGACCCACAACCACTGAGCTCTTATCTGTTTGTTTTTCGCTTTAGGAGAGTTGCTCGTTGGCGAGCGCTGCGCCCTTGACGAGAGTGTCGAGCTTCGCCCAGGCAATGTCCGGGTGGATGCGGCCGCCGAAGCCACAGTCGGAGGATGCGATGACGTTGTCGGAGCCAACGAGATCGGCAAAGCGGATGAGGCGATCGGCAACGAGCTGGGGGTGCTCAACAACGTTGGTTGCGTGCGAGACGACACCGGGGAGGATCTTGCGGCCGCCGAGGTCGCGGTTCTCCCACACGCGCCACTCGTGCTCGTGGCGGACGTTGCCGGCCTCGAACGAGTACTGCGCAACATCGATGTCGAGCATGGCATCCGCGATGTTCTCGAACTCGATGTCGGTCGTGTGCGGGCCGTGCCAGGAGCCCCAGCACAGGTGGTAGCGAACGCGGGAGCGGTCCAGGCCCTCGAGAGCCTCGTTCACGGCATCAACACGGGTGCGGATGAATCGAACGTAGTCCTTCGGGTCGATCTCGGGAGTGATCTGGTCGTAGGACTCGGCGAGCGACGGGTCGTCGATCTGGAGGAGCAGACCGGCGTCAAGAATCGCCTTGTACTCTTCGCGAAGCACCGGGACCCATGCCTTGATGAAGTCCTCTTCGGTGTCGTAGTAGGCGTTGGAGATACGGGAGGCGGAGCCGGGTGCGATCGCGGTGATGAAGCCGGTGTTGGCGTCGCGGCCGTTCTTCTGCAGTGCGGCAACGAGGTTGGTGGCATCGGCGCTCACGGCATCCTGGCCGATGTAGCTGAGCGGGCCGGTCGCGGTCGGCTGAACATCGATCGAACTGCCCATGGCGACGGTGGCGTCG
The DNA here is from genome assembly GCF_041440645.1 of Flaviflexus sp. Lineage (GTDB taxonomy): Bacteria > Actinomycetota > Actinomycetes > Actinomycetales > Actinomycetaceae > Flaviflexus. The sequence continues at coordinate 19,275 of NZ_JASDVN010000058.1, forward strand.
GGGCCGAAGTAGGCGTTGGGGAAGCGTGCCATGTCGCGGCGGTGTGCGAAGCCAGAGAGCTGAACATCGTCCGGGGTGGACTGGTGTTCTTTGGTCAGCCACGAGTCGTCACCCTCAACGATCTCGAGCCCGCTGGTGCGGGCATATGAGTACGACCACCATGCGCCGTAGTCAACGGACTTCGACATGAACTTTCCGTACTCACCGTCATTGACGATGTCGATACCGGTGGCGCGCTGCCTCTCAACAACGACAGCGACCTCGTCGGCAAGAATACTGGCGTAGACCTCGGGGTCCTTGATGCCGAGATCGGCCTGGTTAGCTTCAATGAGTCGCTCGGTGCGGGGGAGCGATCCAGCGTGGCTGGTGAGGATCAAATCCATGTCCTTTCACAAAACTTGTTGGTTCATTCATCGTTTCAGGATCGTGAAAGCTCAGGACTTCCTTTCCCTCATTTCTCACATGGTGGCTACCGTTCCCACGCGATCTCGAGCCTTCCAAGAATGCTGTGTGGAGACCTCTACCCAACGGGTACTTTCAAGGATTGGCGCTACTTCCGGAACAATGTGGAGATAAAACGAGATGTTTCGGTTTTTCCGGTACGCTCTAAATCACATGTGAAAGGAAGTAGTCATGTCGCAACAGCCCGGTGGCCCTCAGGGTCAGAACTTCGGTCAGAACAATAATTTCCAGCAGAACCAGAACCCGCAGGAGGGCTACGCTCCTTCGGCATACTCTGCTCCCCAGCCCGGCTACGGCCAGCAGCAGAGCTATGGTCAGCCCGCCTTTGGTCCTCAGCAGACCGGCGGCTTCGGCGCACTCTTTTCGACAAACTTCGCAACCAGGGCAACATCGTCCCTGCTCAAGAACGTGATGCTCCTTGGCATTGTTGCATTTGGCATCTTTGCCGGATACGCTCTCTTTGATCTCATCGCACTCCTGGCTGCGGACTACGGTCCGGGCGCAATGGGCATCATCGCCGCCATCATCCAGTTCGTCTTCCGAGTTGCTTTTGGCCTGGTGTTGCTCGGCGTGCTTCGCATTTCGCTGGAATACTTCGGCGAACAAGACAAGAAAGCTGACTCGAACTCCAATTGAGCTCACACTACAGACTCGTTGCCTTTGATCTAGACGACACCCTCGCGCCCTCCAAGTCGCCCATTCCGAAGCGAATGGCGGACGCGTTGGTGAAGCTCCTGAGATGTGCGGACGTGTGCATCATTTCGGGAGGAAACATCGCTCAGTTTGAACGACAGGTCCTGGATCACCTCGAGGCAGACCACGAGGCTCTCGAACACCTCCACCTCATGCCCACCTGCGGAACCCGCTACCTGCGTTTCCAGGAAGGTAACTGGATCACCATCTACGCGCACGACCTGTCAGAAGAAGAGCGTGACTCCGCCATTGCATCCCTCAAGGAGCATGCGGAGGAGCTCGGACTCTGGGAGACAGAGACCTGGGGCGACGTGATCGAAGATCGCGGCTCCCAGATCACTTTCTCCGCCCTCGGGCAGTCGGCGCCGATTGAAGCCAAGCGCGCTTGGGACCCCGACGGTTCCAAGAAGGTAGCACTGCGTGACGCGGTTGCTGACGACCTTCCCGAGCTTGAGGTTCGTTCCGGTGGCTCCACCTCGATAGACATCACCGCATCCGGTGTTGACAAGGCTTTCGGTATCACGAGGCTGTCTGAGTACACCGGTGTGGCATTTGACGACATGATCTTCGTTGGAGATCGTCTCGATCCGGGTGGCAACGACTACCCGGTCGTCGCACTGGGTTGCAAGACGGTGGCAGTGGAGGACTGGGAGGGCACGGCGAACTTCGTTGAGAAGCTCGTGTCTGTATTTCCAGGCCGATAGGTTCTCAGTTCATCCCAAGCCTGGTAAGTTTGAGCGTCGATGCCCCGGTAGGACAAACTATCGGGGCATCGACGTTTTCCTCACAGGCGGTGGGAGATGAGAGGGTGTGCACGCGTGCCAGTGGTTGTCGTCAAGCCCAGTCCGTTTGCCTGACTCTTAGTAGGCCTCTTCAATCTCTTAGAAGACATCTTGAATCAAACTCACAGGTCACGAGCACAACGCACCTGACAGAGAGCTAAACAGGTCCTCATCAATTCGTACATTTCTCGTGCATATCACCTGTAACGTTGGCATATGAACGCACCACCCGGATTCAACGCACATCAACAGCCTCAGCCACCCGCGATCTATCAGTTGCGAGGCAAGCTCTTGCCCGGGGTGATCACCGCCGGCATTGCAGGTATCCTTGCCTTCATGGGAACGGCGTTACCGTTCGTCGATTTCACGTTTGTTACGGTTTCGACTTTTGGGATGGCCTTCGATGGGTCCTTCGGCTTCCTGGCAACGCTAGTCGGCATCATGCTAATCCCAACAATTGTGATCATGGGGGCCGCGCCGCTCGTTGCATTCTTGAAGCCAACCCCAGGGTGGACGGTCCGAGCAGGCATTGCCGCGATTGTTGCTGGCGGCCTTGGCTTGCTCTTCATGATCGTCTTGATGTTTGTGGTGACCGATGAGACCGGCACCTCCGTCAGCAGCTCGATCAGTTACTCCAATAGTCAGATGCCAGGTGTGGCCAGCTGGGGCGTCGGCACGTGGTTCACGATCATTGCATTCATTGCCGGAATTGTTGGCGGTGTCTTATTTTTCATGAATTCGCGTCCCTTCGATAGCGCACTTCGCGACTTCGAACAGCAAGCGGGCTACATAGCATTCGGCCCACATGCTCAGTACCAGCAGCCGGGCCCGTATTCCGCGAAACAGAGCATGTACCCCGCGCAACCGGTCCCGCACCCGGCACAGCCAGGTCAGCATGCTCCGACGCAAGATCAGTCAACTGCGCAGCCACCTCAGCCTCCACTGGACCACGTTCAACAGGATCAGCAGTCCCAGGATGATTCACAGGGCGAGGAGACCAACCAGACCGGTCAGTCTTCACAGTAGCGTTGGATGCTTGTATCAACACGGAATGCTTGACGTTACATCCATTGCTTCAGCACCCATCTGATGAGGCGTCAACGGTGTCAGCCCCGACATACTTCCCAACCGACACCGATATCATCTCATCGGTTGGCGCAGGGTCGAACGCGGACGGGGAAATCTGGAGCTGAGAGGGTTGTGACGATGATTTTGGCGGACAATGGCCAGCTTTACCCCGAACAGATCATCATTTCCCAGGTTTCTTTAAGGTAAGTTACTCGTATAAGTACAGCGCAAGGCTTCAATCCTTATCAAAACCAATACCAGCCATCAATTCAGCAACTTCGAACTTAGCTTCTTCCGGGAATGATCACGGCTGGTGCCGCGGCCCTTCTTGCCATCATTGGCGCCGCACTCCCTGCTATACAGGCCGAATACATGGGCCAGGGCGACCCGTTCTCGACCTTCGGTATGGCTTTTGACGATGCTCTCGGCACCATGGGCACGCTTGTCGGCATCCTTCTCATTCTCTCGATTCTCGTCTTTGGTATCGCACCTGTCATCGCCTACTTCAAGCTGACCACAGGCTGGGCTACCTGGGCTGGCATTGCTTCTATCGCCGGCGCCACAGTGGGCCTTCTCTGCGTGATTTCTGCTGATTTTCGTGCTCAAGGACAATACGGGAATGACGCCGAGTAGCACGACCAGCGCCATTAACGAATTTCAGCCCGGGGTCGCGAGCTTCGGCATTGGACTCTGGCTCACCTTCATTGCTCTGGTTGCGGGCATGGTCGGCGGTGTCCTGTTCTTTGGCAGCGCTCGTCCCATTGATTACGCGCTTTGTGCCATGAAGTTCGGCATTGTTCCGAATGCCCCCTGCCAGGGTCAGCCGGGTCAATTCCAACCTCAGCAAGGCCAGTTTCAAGGCCAGCAGGGCCAGTACCAGCAGGGACAGCCAGGTCACTACGCAGGTCAGCCAGGTCAGTTTGGTGGACAGCATGACCAGCCTGGTCAGTACTCGCCCCAGCAGGGCCAGTTCCCGGGCCAGGGACAGCAAAACCAGCCCGGCCAGTACAACCCTCAGTCCGGACACACGGGCCAGTCGCCGCAGGAACCCGGTGGGTGGTAACAGTCCCAGCCGCCTCAGGCATAGCCCACAAACTACTGGAGTCGGCCCCGCGTTAGGGGCCCGACTCTCTGCGTGAGGGAATGGATGATTGTTACTCGCTAGCGCGCGGTGAACCTTTGTTCTGATTGACACCTTTTGGGGCGGGGAGTGGATGGGGAGCGTTACCCCGGATAAATCACCTGTTCTCAGGTTTCGCCAAGGTACTTTGGTCCTATGAATACAGCACCAGGTTTCCAGCACCAGAATCCCCAACAGCCCAACTCGCATCTGCTTCGTAGCAAGCTCTTGCCCGGAATGATCGTCACGGTCGTGGCTGCAGTTGTTGCACTCATCGCTGCCGCCCTTCCCTTCATTCAGGCCAGCTACGCAGGCCAGAGTGAATCTGAGTCCTTCTTCGGAATCGCCTTCAACGGTGGCCGCACCTTCGCAGGTGTGCTCTACATTGTCGCCGTGCTATTCCTCTTCCTCGGCACTCTGACCTCCTACCTCAAGCCCACCGTGGGTCAGATGAACCGTGCGGGTCTCACCTCGATCGGCGGCGGCGTCATTGGCATCGTCACGGTTCTCCTCACCATGTTCGTCTTCAACACCGAAGACGGTGAGACACTAAGTGAGCAACTCAGCATGCTGAGTTCCTTCGGCGCTGACGCTGGATGGGGCTTCGGTGTGTGGCTGCTACTGATCACCTTCATCGCTGGCACAGTCGGCGGCGTACTCTTCTACATCAACGCTCGCCCCTTCGAGAATGTCCTCCGTGAAGAGCAGATGCGCCTCACCCAGAACGCTCCGTACCCCGGCCAGCCCGGACAGGCTCCCGGTCAGGCCGCACCTCAGCAGGGCCAGTACCCCGCTCAGGGACAGCAAAATCATCCGCAGGCTCAGCAGAACCAGCCCGGATTCGGCGACCCGCAGTCCGGGCAGGGCGGACAGTCCAGCCAGGACCAGGGCGGTTGGCAGCCGAACCAGCCTCCTCAGAACCAGTAAGCACCACGCGCTGACAAATTCCACGTCATGAGAGTGCCGGG
>NZ_JASDVN010000058.1:24377-58053 GCF_041440645.1 Flaviflexus sp.
CCACTGGGCCCGGCACTCTCATGTGTTCACTTCGTCGCTGTCGTCCCTTGTTCCTGAGGAAAGGTACTCAAGTATCTACTGGCTGAGGAGCTCTCGCAGTTCCTTGAGCCTGGGAACTCCAACAATTCGCCACTGTTCATGTCCCTGATCGTCGTGGGAAATGAGGGTGGGAGTGGAGGTGATTCCTTCGCTGATTGCCTGATCGGGATGATCCGACGCGTTGATCTCAGAGAGGTCAAGATCGACAGACTTCGAGGCGTAGTCGAGGACCTGTCGAGCGGAACGGCAGGGAGCGCAGAATCCGGTGGTGTAAAGAGTCAGATTAGGCATCGGCACGCCCTTCGGGGCGAACCTCCTCGCCCGGCTTCACGGGGCCGGGGGCTGTGCCGTTTCCGAAGGGGCTGCCGCCCAAGGCTTCGCGGCCGTGCTCGGTGAGCCAACCCGAGTTGTCCGGACCGAGGGGCACGATCTGGGTGGGGTTGATGTCCTTATGCACGATGTAGTAGTGCTTCTTGATCTGATCGAAGTCGATCGTGTCGCCGAAGCCAGGGGTTTGGAACAGGTCACGGGCGTAGGCCCACAGCACCGGCATCTCGCTCAGCTTCGACCGGTTGGTCTTGAAGTGGCCGTGGTAGACCGCATCGAAGCGGACGAGGGTGGTGAAGAGGCGAACGTCGGCCTCCGTGATGTTGTCGCCCATGAGGTAGCGACGTATCTCGAGACGTTCCGAGATCGTGTCGAGCGCGTTGAAGAGGCGAGCGAAGGCGTCATTGTAGGCTTCCTGAGATCCAGCAAAGCCGCAGCGGTACACACCATTGTTGATCTCGGTGTAGATGTTGCGCATCACCTTGTCCATCTCCTCACGCAGGTGCTCCGGGTAGAGGTCGGGAGCGCCCTCGCGGTGGTATTCCTTCCACTCGGTCGAGAAGTCGAGGGTGATCTGGGCGAAATCGTTGGTCACGACCGCACCATCACGAGTGTCGACGATGGCGGGGACGGTGATGCCGAGGGGATACTCGGGGTCGCGCTTCAAGTAGGCGTCCTTGAGGCGGGGAATCTGGAGAACCGGGTCGAGGCCGTTTTCGTCGAGATCGAAGGTCCACGAGTCGGCGTCGTGAGTCGGTCCGGGCATGCCAACCGAGATGACGTCCTCGAGGCCGAGCAAGCGACGGACGATGAGAGTGCGGTTTGCCCATGGGCAGGCGCGAGCTGCAATAAGGCGATACCTGCCAGGTTCGACCTGGTAGCCGCTTACCCCATCCTTCGTGATCCGGGTCTTGATGTACCTGGAGTCTCGCTCGTAAGCCTGACCGGGAACGGAGTAGACCCCGCCCGTCGTGTGTTCTGCACGCTCTGCCATGTTTTCCTCCCGTGTGTTCTAGGTCTGAACAGGTCAACCGGGTTTCGAGCCGCGATATTCCCGCCCACCACTCGCGCCAACCACTTCTAAGTGACGAACAAAGGCGTGTTCTCGCTTGTGATTCAAGGGCTTGAGGGAGGACGGCCCTATCCCCACCTAGCGTGATTAACCTGGAAGCTGAATAAACGCTGAGGTTCCTGTGTCCAGGTGAATGGCTTCATAGGGAGGCTGATCGCATTAGCCTCCCTTCTATTGCTACGATGAGTCCGTCGTAGCCGTCAGTTGAAACCTCAAAGAGTTTTCCAGCGGCTGCCCAGCACCCGGTGGTGCATACGACGGTACTTAGTTGGATGACAGGCTGGAATGACGATGACCGATTTTGACCAGATGACGGACGAGGAGATCGAAGCCTATCTGGCTGAGAAGGAACAACCTCAAGAGCGTCAGGCCGCTCGTGGCGCCCGTGAATTCGCCATCGTCATGATCATCGCCGGTGTCCTTGGCCTCGTGGCATCGGTTGAACTGCTCCTCTCGGAACTGGCGCTAAGGGCGGATCCCGCGGCAAGCCTTTACTGCGATGTGAACGCTCTACTTGCCTGTTCCACGTTCCTGACCTCCTGGGAGGGAAGCCTCCTCGGATTCCCCAACAGCTATGTTGGCATCGCAGGATTCGCGGCGCTCATTGGTCTCGGCATCTACCTGCTGATCAAGAAGTCCCTGCCGCGTGTCATGTGGATCATCGTTGGTATTGCCGCCGTCGTGAGCTTCATGGCTCTCCTCTGGTTCCAGTACACCTCCTTCATCGTGGCACGCACGATCTGCCCCTGGTGCCTCGTCATCTGGTCGGCTCTCATCCCGTTCATCACCCAGTCGGCAGGCCAGGTACACGCCAACCTCTCCGGCAAGGAAAGCGCTATCTGGAGGTACCGATGGGCCATCATCGCCGTTTGGTACGCCATCGTTATCGTCTTCGCACTCGTCTACTTCTGGGACCTGCTCTCCAGCATCTACGGCTGGTAACCCGACAGGTAGCCACCAGCTATCAAAAGACAAGTAGCCATCAACAATAAACCCATAGATGAAGGGCGTGAGCGCTGAGGGAAGGTCCTCGTGCTCACGCCCTTTTCCGTTGTAGCAGCCTCACGCTTGTCCAGACCTGGTGCTTCCTCGTCCGAGACTTAGCACGACCCGGATCAATACAGGGACGGCGCCAGCTCGTTGCCGTTGATCAGGGACGACGCCGGAGTCTGCGTGGGTGGAGCTTGATCGTTACTTGAGGCTTGTCATGTCCTCAGGAACATGGGCGGAATGGCCGGCGTTGAAGAGGCCCTCGCGGAGGCGGGTCATGGCGGCGTCAATCCTGTCCTGCGGTTCGTCCTTGCGGGCGGAATCGAAGGAGAGTTCCTTCTCGCTTGTCATGGGGATGACATGGAGGTGGCAGTGGGGGACACCGTAGCCGGCGATGACGAGGCCGGCGCGGGGGACGTCGAACACTGACTCTTGGACCTTGCCGATCGTGCGGGCGACCTTGAACAGGTGGCTGGCGGTTTCGTCGTCAAGGTCGGTGAACTTGTCGATCTCGTCGCGGGGAACGACAAGCACGTGGCCATCGGCGTGGGGTTCGATGGTCGCGAAAGCGACGCAAATATCGTCGGCCCACACGAACCGGCCGGGAATATCTCCGTCAATGATCTTGTTGTAGATGCTCATAAAACCATTCTAGGAGGGTCACTCTCATCACGTGCGTGGAAGAGTGGTTCTGACAGGCTCTGCGCTAGAGTTGTGGGGAAACGAAGGGAGAACCATGTCCGAGAACACCGAGCATCCATATCGGTACACGGCTGAGCTCGCTGGCGAGATTGAACGTCGCTGGCAGGACCGTTGGGAAGAAGAGGGCACCTACCATGTGCCAAACCCCGAGGGCGATCTAGCCGGTGAAGTTTCTTCGGAGAAGTTCTACCTCCTTGACATGTTCCCCTACCCCTCAGGTAAGGGTCTCCACGTCGGTCACCCGTTCGGCTACATAGCCACCGACGTTGTTGGTCGCTTCCAGCGCATGCTCGGCAAGTCCGTCTTGCACACGATGGGCTTTGACGCGTTTGGCCTGCCGGCGGAGCAGTACGCCGTCCAGACTGGTCAGCACCCGCGAATCACGACCGAGCAGAACATCGAGAACATGAAGCGTCAGCTGCGCCAGATTGGTCTCGGCCACGATCAGCGCAGGTCGTTCGCTACAACCGACATCGACTACGTCAAGTGGACGCAGTGGATCTTCCTGAAGATCTACAACTCCTTCTATGACGAGGATGCTGCCGGTCGCGTCGAAGGCACCACGGGTCGTGCACGCCCCATTTCCGAGCTGATTGAGGAGTTCGAAAACGGCACCCGCGAGACCCCGGATGGTCGCGCGTGGTCCGAACTGAGCAAGAAGGAGCAGGCCGAGGTAATCGATTCTCATCGCCTCGCCTACATCTCCTATGCTCCCGTGAACTGGTGCCCGGGTCTGGGCACGGTTCTGGCAAACGAGGAAGTGACGAACGAGGGTCGTTCCGAGCGCGGTAACTTCCCGGTGTTCCGTCGTCAGCTACGCCAGTGGATGATGCGGATTACGTCCTACGGTGATCGCCTGGCGGCTGACCTGGATACGGTGGATTGGCCCGACAAGGTCGTGACCATGCAGCGCAACTGGATCGGCAAGAGCCAGGGTGCGTCCGTCACTTTCCAGGCACATGGTGCCGACCAGGATTACAACCTGGAGGTCTTCACGACCCGCCCCGATACGCTGTTTGGTGCCACGTTCATGGTGGTCTCCCCGGAGCATCCCATGCTCAATGGTTCCGCCGTGCCCGCCGCGTGGCCCGAAGGCACGAAGGATGCGTGGACCGGCGGCGCAGAGGACCCGCAGGCCGCTGTTGCTTCATACCGCCGCGAGGCGTCCACGAAGTCCGACATGGATCGTACGAACGAGGATCACGACAAGACCGGTGTTTTCACCGGCATCTTCGCCACGAACCCCGTCAACGGCACGAAGATCCCGGTCTTCACCGCCGACTACGTCCTCATGGGCTACGGCACGGGCGCGATCATGGCCGTGCCGGCTCACGACCAGCGCGACTACGACTTCGCCACGACCTTCGAGCTGCCGATCATTTCCACGATCACCGCGCCCGAGGATTTTGAGGGTGGGGCGGCCTACACGGGTGACGGCGTTGTCGAGAACTCGTCGAACGACGAGGTGTCGCTCAACGGCCTGAACAAGGATTCCGCGATCGCGACCATTGTCGAGTGGCTGGAGGGCAAGGGGTACGGCACGGCTAAGACCACCTACCGCCTGCGTGACTGGCTGTTCTCGCGTCAGCGGTACTGGGGTGAGCCGTTCCCGATCGTCTACGACGAGGACGGTGGTGCGCACGCACTGCCGGAATCGATGCTGCCCGTTGAGCTGCCGGAAACCCCGGACTACTCGCCGCGTTCCTACGACCCGGATGACGCGAACTCCGAGCCGGAGCCGCCACTGGGCCGCCTGACCGACTGGGTCAAGGTAACGCTGGACCTGGGTGAGGGGGAGAAGACATACTATCGCGACACGAACACGATGCCGAACTGGGCTGGTTCGTGCTGGTACGAGCTGCGCTACCTGGATCCCACCAACGAGGATGCGTTCGTTTCTCCCGAGAACGAGAAGTACTGGATGGGTCCCCGCCCCGAGGTGGGCAACACCTCCGGTGGCGCCGACCTGTACGTCGGCGGCGTCGAGCACGCCGTTCTGCACCTGCTGTACGCACGCTTCTGGCACAAGGTCCTGTTCGATCTGGGACTCATCACGTCTTCCGAGCCGTTCCACAAGCTGTTCAACCAAGGCATGATCGAGGCCTACGCCTACACCGATTCCCGCGGCCAGTACGTTCCCGCCGATGAGGTGGAGACCGTCGAGGAGAACGGTGAGCAGGCCTTCTACTACAATGGTGAGAAGGTCAACCGCGAGTACGGTAAGATGGGCAAGTCCCTGAAGAACACCGTGACACCGGAGGAGATCAGTGCCGACTACGGCGCAGACACCTTCCGCGTGTACGAGATGTCAATGGGTCCCATCGAGCAGTCCCGCGTGTGGGAGCCCCGCGCTGTCGTGGGTGCTCAGCGCTTCCTGCAGCGCCTGTGGCGCAACATCGTGAGCGAGGAGAACGGTGAGGTCATCGTTGCTGACGTGGAGCCGACCGAGGAGACGGCACGCCTGGCGGCCCGCACCGCGGCTGACGTGAAGACCGAGTACGAGGCGATGCGCCCGAACACCGCGATCGCGAAGCTCATCGTGCTGAACAACCACCTGACCGGCCTGGACGTGGTTCCGCGTTCCGTTGCCGAACAGCTGGTCGCCATGACCGGCCCCGTAGCCCCGCACATTGCTGAGGAGCTGTGGCACAAGCTGGGTCACGACACCTCGGTCGTGTACGCCCCGTTCCCCGAGGCGGACGAGGCACTGCTGGTTGAAGACACGGTCACGTGTGTTGTTCAGGTCAAGGGCAAGGTCAGGGACCGCATCGAGGTTGCTACTGACATCTCAGATGATGACTTAACTGCGAAAGCCCTCTCTCTGCCTAAGATTCGGCAGTATCTTGAAGGTGAGCCGCGCAAGATTATCGTGCGCGCACCCCAGCTCATCAACATTGTTCCCTAAGGAGTTCCATGGATAACGCGACCGTCACGGAAGTTGACTTCGGTGGCAAGGCTTGGCGCATCGAGCAGGATGGTGCTAGTGCCCTGATCGCGGCCCGGGGAGCCACCCTGATCGAGTGGGATCCCGGGATCGGACAGTCCGTTATCGCTGGATACGAAAGCCCCGAAGAACTACGGGAGGGCAGGGGTTCGCGTAGCCGGATCCTTGCCCCCTACCCGGGGCGCATCAAGAACGGCACGTTCACGTGGGAGGGACGTCAGGTCACCCTTCCCATTTTTTCCGACGGTCACGCCCGCCACGGGCTTGCCTCGGAGCTAGAATTCGTGCTTGTATCGCAGGGTTCCACCCTTCAGCTGCGTGCCGAGCACCTGGGTGATGATGAATGGCCGTGGTCGTTCGGACTCGACGTCATCTTCGCCCTCGGTTCGGGCGGCGAGGGCGTCTCGAACCTGTCGATCAGCATTCACCTGACGAACCTCAGCCCCGAGCCTGCTCCGGCAGCCCTGGGCTGGCATCCGCTGTTCACGTTCCCGAACTCCCCGAAGATCACGAACCTGTCCCTGACGGTGCCGGCCCGCACTTTGATTGCAACCTCGCAGGACCTCATCCCGCTCCCGGGAGAGGCCGCCTACACCGGAATCCACGCACCAGTCGTGGTTGACCGTGTTGGTGACCGCCAATACGACTCGATCTACACGGGCCTTGTCCCGAACGACGAGGGCGTGGTCCGCACGAGCGTGAAGGAGCCGAAGTCGAACCACGAGATCACCCTGATCCAGGAGCCGGGTGAGTCCCCGAACGTCGTCATCTGGACCGGTGAGGGACTGACGAGAGGATACCGAGAGGCAATCGCACTCGAGCCCTACTCCCACATTCCCGACGCAGTGAACCGTGCCGACTCGAAGTCGACCGTCGCACTCGCACCAGGTCAGACCCGCTCCATGACCGCCACGGTGTCGTTCACCTGATTTTTATAGTTAAACAACGGTGATGGGGTGGAACGCTCGATGCATTCCACCCCATCACCGATTTTTTATTATTGCGGGACCCGTCGTCCCTGATGAGGAGTTCTTAGCGGCGGCGGGTTCCGAAGAAGGTGCGTGAGATCTCGCGTCCGAGGGTGCGTGCACCGGACTTGAGGAACGTGTCCATGACGCTGTCGCGGCGGCGGCTTGCCTGAGTCTGTTCGCGTTGTGCGGTGCGTTCTGCTTCCTTCCTCATCTTCTCCGCCTCCTTCTCTGCGGCCTTGGCGCGGGCCTCCTGAGCCTTGGCTTCGGCGGCTTCGATCTCGGCGCGTTCCGCGGCGGCCTGCTCCTCGACAATGCGTTCCTCGAGGAGTTCGGTGGCGGAGATCGGATCGATCTTCTCTTCGTACTTGCCGGCGAACTGGGAAGAGGAGATGATCTGCTGGACACGCTGCTCGGAGGCCGGACCCATGTTCGCGGCGGGTGCCCACAGGCGCGTGGGTGCCACGGGGGAGGGCCGCCCCTTGCTGTCAAGAACGGTCACGAGAGCCTCACCCGTGCCGAGATTTGGCAGGACTTCTTCCAGATCGAGAGGTGAGTTCGGGAAGGTCTTGACCGTCTCGCGAAGCGCCTTCTGGTCGTTCGGGGTGTGTGCACGCAGCGCGTGCTGAACCTTCGAACCGAGCTGGGCGAGCACATCGCCAGGGACATCCTTCGGGGTCTGGGTGACGAAGAAGATGCCGATGCCCTTGGAGCGGATGAGGCGAACGGTCTGGATAATCGCATCCAGGAATGCCGTCGATGCGTTCTTGAACAGGAGGTGAGCCTCGTCGAAGAAGAACACGAGCTTCGGCTTCTCAACGTCACCGACCTCGGGGAGGATCTCAAACAGTTCCGCGAGAAGCCACATGATAAACGTGGAGAAGAGGCGCGGGTTCTGAGCGAGCTCGGGAAGCTCGAGAGTGGAGATGACACCGGAGCCATCAACGTACCTCATGAAGTTCATGGGATCGAAGGCAGGCTCACCGAAGAACTCATCACCGCCATCGGACTGGAGAACGGCGATCTCGCGCAGGATCACGCCGGAGGTTGCGGGCGCGATGCCACCCAGTGACTTGAGTTCGTCCTTGCCCTGCTCGGTCAGGAACGAAACAACGGAACGCAGGTCGTTCAGATCAATGAGGGCAAGTCCCTGCTCGTCAGCCCAGTGGAAGATCAGGGCGAGAGCCGATTCCTGGGTGTCGTTCAGATCAAGAACGCGAGCGAGGAGAAGCGGGCCGAACTCGGTCACACTGGTGCGGATGGGGATGCCGGAGCCGCGACCACCGAGAGTGAAGAACTCTGTCGGAAAGGAACGAGCCTCCCACGCCTGCCCCTGCTCCGCACACCGCTTGAGCAGACCCTCGTTCGGGGTGCCCTCCTCGGCAATGCCGGTGAGGTCCCCCTTCATGTCGGTCAGGAACACGGGAACGCCGTTGGCGGAGAGCCCCTCGGCAAGGAGTTGGAGCGTGCGGGTCTTGCCGGTACCGGTGGCGCCAGCAACCAATCCGTGACGGTTCATCATGGCAAGAGGTAGCGTGATCGGAACACCGGGGACCGGCGCATCATCCTCGATGAGAACGCCAATTTGCATCGACTTCTCGACCGAGTAGCCCGCTTTCACCTGCGTCGCATACTCCGAGAGCTCGCCAGCATCATCCGCATGAACTTCTTGGGCCGCGGTGGGCTCATCCACTGCGGCGGGAGCTTCGGGTGCGGGAAAATCACGAGGTACTGCTTGAGTAGGTGCGTCCTCAACGACGGGTTCGACCGCAGGCTCATTAGGGGCGTCATCGTTGACCTCTTGTCCTGGCTCGTCGGCAACCTGCGCGGCGGGATCGACTGGTTCCACGTCCTGGTCAGGCACGTCAGCCGAGGGAGTTGCCTCGGAGGAGGGCGTAACGGAATCCAGCCTGGCAAGAGCCGCGGCGAGGGCTGCTTGCGCCGCTTCGGCTTCTGCTCGTGCCGCGTCCGCCTTGGCGCGGGCTGCTTCTGCTTTGAGTCGGGCAATTTCTGCTTGATCCATAGCGTCAAGCATAAGGTGGCTGTCCCCACATTGCTGAATGTTGGGGCATGCACGCGGAGAACTCCTGGACCAAGATGCGTTGTCTGTTTCCGTGAGCATGGGTGGATGAAAACAAAGGACCTCATGCGCGTCGCCTATCGGGTCGGGACAGGCGAGGATGTCATGGCGCCACCCGAGCGCGAGGAACGGAGACTCCGCCTCGCCTACGACCCGAGGACAGCGATCCTCATCATCCTCATCTTCTCCCTGCTCTGCGGCCTGGTCGTGGCATGGACGATGTCGAGACCCGTCGAGGTTCTCGCACTTCCAGCTAACACCGAAACCGAAGAGGTCCATGAGGAGAATGGTGGCACGGAACTGGAACAAAGCCTGCAACAGGAGCCTGAACCCTCGGATCAGGGTGGTTCCCTAGGTACGGACGATGGGGGAGGCAATGGGCCTTCAGGACCGGCAGCACCGGCTGAGCCGAATGAGAATTCTGCGGTTGCAGATCCATTAACGATCACCGTGTACGTTTCCGGGCACGTCGCCACCCCGGGAGTTGTTGAGCTTCCATCAGACTCGCGACTGTTTGCGGCGATCGAGGCGGCGGGCGGAATGACCGAGGACGCAGATCCCAACGCACTCAACCTGGCACGGACGCTCGTCGACGGGGAACACATTCTCGTGCCAGCTCCGGGAGACCCCGCGGTCACAGAGTCGGCCCCGCAGGCCGACGGGGAATCCACCGATGGGCAACCTGCAGGTTCCGAGACTGAGGGAAGCCTGGTCAACCTCAACACCGCGACCATGGCCGAGTTGATGACCCTGCCCGGAGTGGGTCCCGCAATCGCGGGACGAATCATTGACTGGCGAGAAGCCAACGGTTCCTTCACGAGGATCGAAGAGCTCATGGAAGTGTCCGGCATTGGTCCCGCCACCTTCGCGAATCTTGAACACCTCATCACCGTATGAGCCACGACGACCTCCGAATCCTCCTCGCGGCACTCGCATGGTGGGGTGCGACCATGGTTGCGCTGATGGAGGGGGCGGGGCTCGTCATCACCATCGTCGTGGCGCTCGGATGGCTACTCTTTTGCACGTATCTGCTACGCAGGCACTTCGGCAAAGGCAGACTCATCCTGTACTGGGCACCAACGCTCGTGGTCATGGCCATCAGCGCCATCCTCGCCTCCGGCGTCACCGCCGCGCACGACCACCTCGCCAGGCAAGGCCTCCTCACCGAACTTGTCAGAGGCCAAGCCGTCGTGACGGTTCGTGGCACTGTCCAGTCCTATCCCAACCCAGCCGGAGACAGGGTGCTGCTGACGATGGCGGTGGATGAAGTCGAGGGGAGAGGACAGGTATCCGACTCGCACTCATCCATCATGCTCGTCGGTAACGAGCACCTCCTCGATCTCCACCTCCAAGAAACCATCGACGTTTTGGTTCGGCTCGAACCAGCGGACAAGGGGTCGCGCACAATCGCCTGGGCTACCGTTCTGCGCGACCCAATAGTCGTGCAGGAAGCCGATCCCATCTCACGGTGGATAGCAGCGAGAGCGGATCTGCTCAATCAGCACCTCGAGGGAGAGGTCCCGCAGGTCAGAGGGCTCGTGCCCGGCCTCGCCATTGGCGATGACTCCCGCATCCCCGACGAGCACGGGGAAGCGCTCGCGGAAGTGAATCTCACGCACCTCACCGCAGTGTCGGGAGCGCACGTGTCGATGATCTGCGCGATCGTCCTCACCCTCATCGGACGCCGGAATCGCGTCCTCGCCGTGGCAGGATGTGCGTTCGTTCTTGGGGTCCTGATACTTGCCACCGGAGCCCAACCCTCGGTCATGAGAGCCGGTGTCATGGGAGCAGTCGTGCTCGTTGGAGTGGGGTTGCGAAAGCCAAGCAGCGCCCTCCCTGCCCTTGGCATCTCGATCGTTGTCCTGCTCGCCTTCGAGCCAACCCTTGCTCTCGCCTTTGGCTTTATTCTGTCTGCCGTCTCAACTGGTGCGATCATCCTCTGGACCCACAAAGTCACCGTCATCCTCGCTCCGGTGCTCTCGGTGCCTCTTGCCAACCTGCTTGCGGTACCGATCGTTGCCCACCTGGCCTGCGCTCCCATCATTCTCCTTCTCAGCGACACGGCTTCGCTCTGGTCCGCCGTCGCTAACGCTCTGGTGGCTCCCGTCGTTCCAGCAGGCACGGTCTTTGCGCTCCTTGGACTTCTGTGTGCGCCCGTTCCGATGCTGGGGACCGTGCTGGCATGGTCGGCGGCACGCTGCGTCTCGTGGATCGATATCGTCGCTGGCGAGCTGTCGACCTGGCCCGGATCGGGCCTGCCAGGAGAGCTGGTCATGGCCTTCTACGGGGCCGTTCTCCTTGTTGCTTGGCTCATCTCAAAGAACCGCCGATCGGTCGTGTGGATAGCCGCGCTGGGACTGGGCGTGGCTGGCACCCGGCTGATCCCTTCTTCTGTTCCGCACTGGGACATCGTCCAATGCGATGTCGGTCAGGGCGCGGCCACGCTCTTTCGGCACGAGGGGCGGACGTTCCTTGTCGATACGGGTTCGGCAGGGGAGGGCCTCGCTGGTTGCTTAACGGAAGCGAAGGCTGAGGTCGACATCCTGATCCTCACACATATTCACGACGATCACGCGGGAGAACTCGAGATGGTCATCAACGAAGGTACGACTGAGGTCTGGGTGGGGCCGGGGATCTCCGAAAAGTTGCCTCCCATGGTCGGTGTGACGGTGAGGGAGTTCAAGGCAGGGGACACCAAGGATGGAGTAGAAATCCTGTGGCCTCTGGACGAACAGGTATGCACGACGAGTTCCTGTGAGAACGACCAGTCGATGGTCATCCGCGTCGATGTTGGTAGGCGGCTAGTCGTTCCGGGTGATCTCGAGTCCGGAGCGCAGTCGCAGCTTGCCAAGCGCGATGTCTCGGCCGACATCGTTCTCGTTCCTCACCACGGCTCACCCAATCAGGATCCCGGATTCGCGGAGGCAGTTGATGCTGAGCTTGCACTTCTGTCGTACGGAGAGAACACGTACGGACACCCCGCCGCTTCCACCATCGATCTGTACGCGCGATTCGGCGACATCCTCCGCACGGAGGATGGGCATATCTATCTTGCGATCGAACGCTAGTCGGCCCAGCGGTAATGTGATGCAATCTGGATGTCTCATCGAGTGAGCGCTCTGCTCAAACGTCACAGTATCGGTGAACCTGGTGAGATCGTGGCTCGGGCCGTTCGCATGGGATAATGGGACAATGGCGCAGGCAAAGAAGAGTGGTCCAGGGTGGGATTCTGTTGAACTCGCCCCCGTTGTTCTCATCAAGTCGAAGGAAGAGGCTCTGACCGACAGGGCACGTGATCGACTCATTGCCCAGGCACGCCAGCAGGATCCCGAGATCGAAGTCGTGAAGCTGGATGCTGGTGACTATCCGGCCGGCGAGCTCGCTGTTCTCGCAAGCCCCTCGTTGTTTGGGGGAGCCAAGCTCGGAATCGTCACCGGTCTGGAATCCATGAGCGATGCCTTCCTTCAGGACGCTCTGGAGCTCGTTGCGCACCCAAGCCCGGATCTTTTCCTCGTAGCCGTCAGGTCGATGAAGTCCCGCAGTGCGGCACGTGGTGTCAAGCTCGACAAGGCGATCGAATCAGTAGGTTTCCCCGTTGCCGACATTCCGGAACTGAAGTACGACTCCGACAAGATCGATCTTTTGAGGGCGGACGCTTCTCGGGCCGGCCGCAGGGTGAACGAGGATGCGCTGCGCATGCTCGTTGACAGCATGGGAAGCGACATTCGCGAGATGACCTCGGCTTTGCGACAGCTCATCGACGACACGTCCGGAACGATCACCACAACTCACGTCAACACGTACTACGGCGGACGGATTGAGGCGACCGGCTACGCCGTTGCCGATGCTGTTGTCGAAGGAAACCTCACGCTTGCTCTCCAGCAAATGAGGCACGCACTCTCGACCGGGACCCACGAGGTCGCGATCGTGTCCGCTCTCGCTTTCAAGTTCCGCGACATGGCAAAGGTGTCGGCAACCATGGGTCGGGATGGGCGGAACATCAAGCTATCGATGGCGCCCTGGCAGGTGGACCGAGCCAAGCGTTCCCTACGCAACTGGTCCGATGAGGCACTGGCACGAGCAATCAGCGCGATCGCCAAGGCTGACGCGGACGTCAAGGGCTTCCGTGGCGAGGCACGGGATGCCACATACTCGCTCGAGAAGTGCATCCGGGTTGTGACAGCAGCCCGCAGACTCTGATTCCCTACGAGATCACCAACTGGGGTCCTTCTTGAGTGTAGGTTGGGACCGAACTGCGGTTAGATATCCACGCGGTAAGGGCGAGGAGAACAAGAGAGAAACGCACATAGGACAAAGGAAACGCCCGGAGTGACTCCGGGCGTTGGCATGAAAAATGGCTGCACATCGTGCCGCCATTCTTCAACTAAACCTAGGCGTCGATCTTTGCGACAGCCTTGGCGAGCTTCGACTTGCGGTTCGCTGCCTGGTTGCGGTGAATGACACCCTTGGAAACGGCCTTGTCGAGCTTGCGGCTTGCAACGTTGAGGGCCGTGGTGGCCTCTTCCTTGTTGCCTTCAGCTGCGAGCGTGCGGACCTTACGGACGTAGGTCTTCAGCTCTGCCTTGTAGGCCTGGTTGCGTAGGCGACGCTTTTCGTTCGTCAGGTTACGCTTCTTCTGCGACTTAATATTTGCCACGTTCTCAATTCTTTCGTCGACTTCGCGGTTGCGAATGTTTACACGGTCAGTGAGGGCTCCGCCATGACCGGGACGAGGGCGTGGGGCACCCTGTGGTTTGGTCGGTGGCTACGACTTGGCTATCCGACCAGATAGCAAGTCCGAGTTAACAGATTACCAGCTACTTGCCGTGAATCGAACTAATAGCATCCGCAATCTGTGTGAATCTCGTCTTATCCAGCTTGCCGCCTTCGCGGCGGATCGAGTTCTTGTGAGCGAGGAGCAGACGGTCGATACGGACCTCCGAGGGGCGTCCTTCACGGTCCCAGTCTCCCGAGCCCATGTCGAACCAGCGCCTGCCCAAGTGATCCTCTCGTTCGGCAAGACCGTTGCCGTCGGTGTGGTCCCTCGACGTCATTTGAGCAAAGACGACGTTGTTGCCGCGGCGGGCGAGGACGAGAACGGGGCGGTCCTTGCCCTGGGTTGGGTCATCCTCGTAGGGAACCCACGTCCACACGACCTCACCGGGATCAGCGTCCCCATCGTTGGCTGGAACGTAGGTAAAGTCCGGCATGCCGAACTCGGCAAACGAGTACACGGTGGCCTGATCGTCCGGCCCCGGCATCCCCGCCTGGGGCTGGAGGGTGGGAGCTTGGTTGTTCTTGCCCTGCTTGCCAGAGGAAGCGGGCTTCGATGCGCTCTGCTTCTTTGGCTGAGTCTTGCCGGGCTTCGACTTGTTGTCCGTTAGCTCCGATGTCACTTGGCGGACGAGACGCTTCGCCTCGGGGGAGCGCATGACTGATCGGGCAATGCGTTTAGCTCTGTCTAGAAAACTCACGCCCCTACCTTAGTGGCAACGCTGTGAACTTTCACGACATTGGGACAGGTTACAGCATTGTCGGGTCTCAACTGCGAGAGCAACAAGAATGACGATGAAAAAGTGAAGGGAGGAAAACCGATCTGAGGAAGAACGGATGAACAATAAACGGCGGTAGCGACAGAAAGCAGTGTGCCGCGGAGTATCCGCGGCACACGTCAAGAATTGAGATTGTCGAGGCTAATAGTCCCGGTCCAGTTCCCGGTGGTGATCGTCGGCAAACAGGAGCTCGGTCAGTTCGACGTGCACCTCTTCAACCTTGGGGACGTCGTGCAGACGCAGCGGGTTGTCAGCTGAGGTTTCGAGGATGAGGGTGCCGCATCCGAAGATGCGGTCAATGAGGTCGTGCTCGTAGGAGACGTTCGAGATCCTTGCGAGCGGAATGTCGTGACCGTTCTTGGCGATGATGCCGGTGCGGGTGATGATCCTGCGGGAAGTAATGGTGTACGTATCGGTGAACCACTTGAGCCAGGGGATGAACACCTTCCAGATCGCGAGGATGATCGCGAGACCGAGAACAATGTAGGGGCCCCAGGGCTTTGCTGACTCGGGAATGAAGATGAAGGCGGCAACGACGGCGACAATAAGGAGAACAGCGAGAATGATCGCGAGGAACAGTTCCTTCACATGGCTGTGCATGTGGCGGATAATGACCTCGTCCTTGCCCAAATACTTAGTTGGTAATCCCATGGGAAATATCGTCCCACACGACAGGCCAAACCACCTCCTGTATGGGGAGTTTCATCCACGATCTCACGGCTCGATAACCAGCCCCGATGCGTGACTGGTAGGCCAACTGCGCGGCACGTCTCCCGACTTGCAGACAGATGACGTTGTCGAGCCTGCTGAACGTAGCCCATTGCCTTGATCCTTGACGACGATGCCCCACCTGTTCTGGTGGGGCATGCGGGAATTGTGCTGTCAGTCGGCAGTTCCCGTTGAGGAGATGAGGGTTGGAAGATGAGGGTCAGGAGATGACCGCGGTGATGATGAACAAGAAGAAGGAGAGTGGGCCCGCGATCATGGTGAGCATGCCGGCGATGATCGTGATGCGAAGATCAGCCTTGAGGTACGGTGCCTGGACGGTGCCGCCGGCTGCTGCGATGGCGGCGCGCTGTGCTGCCTTAACGCGTGGCATGAACGCGGCGTCCCTCCGGGATGCCTCGTAGGCGGCGTCGTTGAACCTCTGCTCCATTTCCGCATCCTTCGTCGACCTGCCGTCGGCCGTGTAGATCTCGACATCCTGGCCAGCATCGAGATTGAGTTTCTCGAGATCGTCCACGTGCTTGGACAGCTGGTAGCCGCGGACGGTGAAGACTACGATGCCGAGGAGCAAGACCGCGGCGATGACGAGAATGACCCAGACCGCTGAGTGACCATCCTGAACTGCCCTGATGGCGAGCCAGAGGAGCAGGCCCGTCATGAGTCCGTTGAGGGCAATGAAGAACTTGCCTGGACCTTTCAGCATCTTGACGAGCAGGGGCAGGAACAGGGAGAGGGATCCGGGTAGCGCACTCATGGGTCCTATTGTTCCAGGAAAGGGCAGTCAGTTCGTGGGAGTTTCCTGGGAATTGGCAGTGGGCGAACAGGACGGCGCCCGTTGCGTGGAAGTCCCAACTGATTCACTTGAGGCAGTTCACCTCCGCCCATTCGTCTGTGTTCGGGTAGAGATGGGTAGACTGGACCGGAACATAGAATGGAGACCAGTGTCTACGTTGAATCCCTCCCAGTCACTCCAGCCGGCGAAAACGCCCGCTGACCGGTTGCGGAACTTCTGCATCATCGCGCACATCGACCACGGCAAGTCGACCCTGGCCGATCGCATGCTCCAGCTCACCGGCATTGTCGAGGAGCGCCTCATGCGCGCCCAGTACCTTGACCGCATGGATATTGAGCGCGAGCGTGGCATAACCATCAAGTCTCAGGCCGTTCGCATGCCCTGGACCGTCGATGGCACCGAGTATGCCCTCAACATGATTGACACCCCTGGACACGTCGACTTCTCCTACGAGGTCAACCGTTCGCTCGCGGCCTGCGAGGGCGCGATCCTTCTGGTCGATGCGGCTCAGGGTATTGAGGCCCAGACGCTGGCGAACCTCTATATGGCTCTCGAGAACGATCTTGCCATCGTCCCCGTTCTGAACAAGATCGATCTTCCCGCGGCTCAGCCTGAGAAGTACGCGGAGGAGCTCGCCTCCCTCATTGGTGGCGAACCCGAGGACTGCCTGCGTGTGTCGGGTAAGACCGGTGAGGGCGTGTCCGAGCTTCTCGACCGCATCGTCGGCGAGATCCCGGCACCCGTTGGCGACCCGGATGCTCCGGCCCGCGCCATGATTTTTGACTCCGTCTACGACAGTTATCGCGGCGTCGTCACCTACGTGAGGGTGAAGGACGGCCTGTTCACTCCGCGCACGAAGCTGACCACGATGTCGACTGGAGTGACCCACGAGCTTCAAGAGATCGGTGTGATCTCTCCCGAGCCGAAGGCATCGAACGGTCTTGGCGTTGGCGAGGTCGGTTACCTCATCACCGGTGCGAAGGACGTTCGTCAGACCCGCGTTGGTGACACGGTGACCGTGTCGGCCCGTCCCGCGACCGAACCCCTGTCCGGTTATGTCGAGCCGAAGCCGATGGTGTTCTCGGGCATCTATCCCATTGATGGTTCGGACTTCCCGGCACTGCGTGAGGCTCTCGACAAGCTTCAGCTCAACGACGCGGCCCTCACCTTCGAGCCGGAGTCCTCCGCGGCCCTTGGTTTCGGTTTCCGTTGCGGCTTCCTCGGCCTGCTTCACCTGGAAATCATCCGCGAGCGCCTTGAGCGTGAGTTCAACATCGACCTGATCGCAACCGCTCCTTCCGTCGTGTACAACGTGACGTCCGAGGACGGCACTCAGATTGAGGTGACGAACCCGTCCGAGTTCCCCGACGGCAAGGTTGCCCGAATCTCCGAACCGGTCGTGGAGGCAACGATCCTCACCCCTTCCGATTACATTGGTGCGGTCATGGAGCTGTGTCAGCAGCGCCGCGGCATCATGGGCGGCATGGACTACCTGTCGGAAGACAGGGTGGAGATGCACTACAGGCTTCCGCTTGCGGAGATCGTGTTCGACTTCTTCGATCAGCTCAAGTCCAAGACCCGCGGATATGCCTCCCTGGACTACGACATGGACGGGGAGCAGGAGGCCGATCTCGTCAAGGTCGACATTCTCCTCAACCACGAGAAGGTCGATGCGTTCTCGGCGATTGTGCACCGCGATAAGGCGTACAACTACGGGACCGAGATGACAGGGAAGCTCAAGGCCCTCATTCCTCGTCAGCAGTTTGAGATCCCGATTCAGGCCGCGATCGGCACCCGCGTGATCGCTCGAGAGACAATCAAGGCTCTGCGCAAGGACATGCTTGCCAAGTGCTATGGCGGCGACATTTCGCGTAAGCGTAAACTTCTGGAAAAGCAGAAGGAAGGCAAGAAGCGAATGAAATCGATTGGTCGCGTTGACGTTCCCCAAGAGGCGTTCGTTGCTGCGCTCACCTCAGATCAGGCGCCCGCGAAATGAAATGGATCCTGCTCGCCGTCATCATTATCGTGGTGGTCGCGATCTGGGCACGCTCAAACCCGCCCGCCGAGTAAGAGGACGTAGCTCCAAAGAGCTGAAGAGACGTAGTTGCAGAGAGTCAATGTCCTGCGGTCACCCGCCCCTTGCCGCAACAGAAGCGGCTGACGCCCTGATGGTGAGGGACCGCAATTGACTGAGGCCGCTACAGTGGAGAGCATGCGAGTTACCCACCTGTGTGTCGTGTCCGAGCTTGTGCCCGTTCCCTTGGGCCGAGTCGGTGTCACCGCGATCAACAAGAAGCCCGTGGATGGTCCCATCAGGATCGTCACCATGGGCCTGTGGGGTGATATCCAGGCGGACCGCGCCAAGCACGGTGGCATCGAGAAGGCCGTGTACGCGGTCTCTGCCGGTGAAATGGCGTGGTGGGAACGGGAACTTGGTGAGGAACTCCCACCCGGAATCTTCGGCGAGAACATCCGCGTGGAGGCCGACGTCGATGACTTTATCCTCGGGGCACGCTACCGGCTCGGTACCGCGGAACTCGAGGTCACGGGCTGCCGCAACCCATGCAAGACCTTCGAGTACTGGCGCGGGGAGCAGGGCTGGGTCAAACGCTTCCTCGACCACGGCTATTCGGGTGCCTACTTCCGTGTGCGAAAGGCGGGGGAGGCCCAGGCCGGCGACGAACTCGTTGAACTCCACGTGCCACACCACGGCGTGACCGTCAAGGACCTGTTCACCGATCGCGCCAGCCACTACGACACGCTTGCCGAGGCCCACCGGAGCGGGGACGTGACCCTCGCCGACTACGTCATCAACTACCTGCCAGAGAACCTAAGGAACACCCTGTGACAGAACCCCACCACCGCCGCATCACCAGCTTCACGAGGCGAAGCGGGCGCCTGCCCGAACGGAACCAGCGCGCCCTCGACAAGTACGGGGAGCGGTACGTGATTGACGCGCAGGTGGACCCCGGTCTCTTTCTCACGGAGGTACCGGATCTCGAGAAGGCGTTCGAGAGGGACGCTCCCCTCATCGTCGAGATCGGTGCCGGTGCGGCCGACCAGGTGGTCGCCCACGCCAAGGCACACCCCGAGATCAACCATCTCGCCTTCGAAGTGTGGTGGCCGGGAGTTGCGGCCTCGGTCGCCAGGATCGTCCGCGAAGAGGTCGACAACGTCCGCATGATCTGCGCCGACGCCGTACCCGCCCTCCCAATGATCTTTGGACCCAACCGGAAGCCGGACGAAGTGTGGACCTTCTTCCCCGACCCGTGGCAGAAGGCACGCCACCGCAAGCGCCGACTCGTCACCCCCGAGTTCGCGACTCTCATTGCCTCGATCCTTCCCGAGGGCGGCACGTGGCGGCTCGCAACAGACTGGGACGACTACGCGTGGCAGATGAGGGACGCGATTGCCGCGGTACCCGAGTTCCACAATCCCCACGCCGCCATGCGAGCAGACGAAGACGACCCGGGCGAGCTGGGCATCACCGGAGGCTTCGCGCCCCGCTGGGAGGGCCGCATCCAGACCCGCTTTGAGACCCGGGGCCTCAACGAAGAACGCAAGATCCACGACCTGGAGGTCATTCGTGCCTGAACTACCCGACGGCGAAGAAGCCCCCAAGGACGGCAGCCTTCCCGATATCGCGATGGACAGGCCGTTATCGGCCTACGTTCACGTGCCCTTCTGTCAGGTGCGGTGCGGATACTGCGACTTCAACACCTACACCTCAACGGAACTCGGGGCGGGTGCAACCCCGCGCGAGTACGACACCCAACTGCTGGGCGAGATCGCGCTCGCGGGCCAGGTTCTCGACGGCGGGAAGCCGCTGAGCACCGTGTTCTTCGGTGGCGGCACCCCCACCTTCCTCCAGGCCTCCCAGCTCGCCCACATTCTCGGTGTCCTCGAGCTCGTGTTCGGCATTGAGGAGGGAGCCGAGGTCACGACGGAAGCGAACCCGGAAACGGTCGATGCCGAGTACCTGCGCGCCCTGAAGGAAGCCGGTTTCACACGGGTCTCGGTCGGCATGCAGTCAGCATCCACCCACGTGCTTGCCACACTCGACCGCCTCCACACACCCGAACGCGTACCCCAGGTCATCACGTGGGCGAAGGACGCCGGTCTCTCATCATCCCTCGACCTCATCTACGGAACCCCCGGGGAATCACTCGACGACTGGAGGCACTCGCTACGCGAAGCGATCTCCATGAACCCCGACCACATCTCCGCCTACGGCCTCGGCATCGAACCGGGCACGAAAATGGGTCAGCAGGTCAAGCGCGGCATCCTCCCCGACACCGATCCGGACGACCTCGCCGCCAAGTACGAGATCGCCGACGAGATGCTGAGCGAGGCCGGATACTCCTGGTACGAAGTCTCAAACTGGTCCAAGCCGGGTCACCAGTCTCGCCACAACATGGCCTACTGGCGCAACAACAACTGGTGGGGATTTGGGCCGGGGGCACACTCCCACATCAACGGCACCCGCTTCTGGAACGTCAAACACCCCAGGACGTGGGCGGAACGCCTGAAGGCGGGGGAGTCACCCGCAGCGGCACGCGAGATCCTCTCGCCTGAGGAGCGCTCCGAAGAGGACATCATGCTCGGTATCAGGCTCGCCGAAGGCCTCCCGCTCACGGCAGGACTCGCGGGACCCGGCGAAGCCCCCAACCGCGCAGCCCTTGCGGGACGCCGCCACAAGACCATGCTCCTCGCTTCGGACGGACTCCTCGACCCAACGGAACTCGCAGGAGGCCGCATGGTCCTCACACTCAAGGGCAGGCTACTCGCCGACACCGTCATCCGAACCCTGTGGGACTAGACCACAGGAGAATAAGGAACGCACTGCTCACCAACGACCCGACTCAAGAGAGAAGACGGGGCAGGCAATGATGCCCGCCCCATTCCAGTCCTGAGATTCACTGTCTCCAAAAGTCTGCTTCGAGCTACTCCGGTGCGGTGAGGAAGTCGATGAGCTCCTCGACCCGGCCAAGGAGGGATGGTTCGAGATCCTTCCAGTCACGGACGCGACCAAGGATCCTTGACCACCCGATACCGACGTCCTCCTGCGTCTCCTGGGGGAGCCCAAGGGCCTCGAGCGTGCCCTTCTTAATGTCGATCGACTTCGGAATCATCGGCCACTCCTTCAGGCCAACCCTGGCCGGCTTGATTGCCTGCCACACATCGACATACGGATGACCGAGAACGAGAACGTGATCGTTTCCGTAGCGTTCGAGAGCGGCCTCAACCAGGCGCGACTCCTTTGTGCCGGGAAGAAGATGGTCAACGAGAACAGCGGCGCGCCTACCGGGACCCGGATCAAAGACCGCCAGCATCTCCTCCAGATGATCGACGCCAGCGAGCTCCTCAACGGCAATGCCCTCGAGACGCAGATCCTCACCCCACACCTTGTCGATCAGCTGCCAGTCGTGCCGGCCCTCCACCCACATGCGAGACGGAAGCATCGTTGCCGGCTTCGCCTTGACGCGAACGGAACCCGATGCCGTCCGTGATGTGGCATGGGTGGCGCTCGCGGACTTGCGCTGTGGGGGAACGATGTTGACGGGCTCGCCATCGAGCCAGAAACCGGGACCAAGTGGGAACTTACGCCTGACGTTGCCGCGCCCCTCGAGAGTCATGAGAAGCTCGCCCGCGACCTTGCCAACGGCCACGATCTCACCAACGAAACCCGAGGTCACGTCCTCGAGGACCAAGCCCACCTCGGCGGGAACGTTTTTCTGGGTGCGTAGTTTGGACGGCTTGGGTTCCGATAGGACATCCCGGCCGTATCTGTCAGCTGGTCGCGAAGCTCTCACCGTCTAAGGGTATGCAGTAAAGTCGTTTGTGCGTAGAATTAGCACTCAGGCATGTCGAGTGCAAGAAGGGAGGAACGGTGCGAAGCGACGAACGTCGACTGAGAGTATTGCAGGCGATCGTGGAGGATTACGTTTACACCCGGGAGCCCGTTGGTTCCAAGGCAATCGCTGAACGTCACGGCTTCGATGTTTCTTCCGCAACGATTCGAAATGACATGGCGGCCCTGGAAGAGGGCGGTCTCATCCACCAGCCGCACACGTCCGCTGGACGCGTTCCAACCGACCGCGGCTACCGCGCATTCGTTGACACGATCTCGCAGGTCAAACCCATGTCGTCGGCCGAGAAGAAGGCGATCGAAACCTGGCTCGAGGGTGCAATCGACATGGATGACGTGCTCATCCGGGCGGGCAGGCTTCTTGCTCAGCTCACCAAGCAGGTTGCGGTCGTCCAGTACCCCAACCGTCAGCGCAATGCGCTGCGCCACGTCGAACTCGTTTCGATCTCTGACCATCACTCGATCCTCATTGCCATCACCGACTCGGGTGCCGTCGAGCAGCGCAACGTCGACATCGCCCTGAGCGACGAGCAGGCCACGGCCATCTCCTCCCGCATCAACGCCACCTACACCGGCAGAACCGGCATCGAGATCTCCGCCGAAGCGGTCGATTCCGAGAACCTTCCCCCGCTCGAAAGGGCGATGATGGGGGCGGTGGTGACCGTGCTGAAGGACGTCATGACGGACGAGGCCGAGGAAAGACTGGTCATGGCGGGTACGGCGAACCTGGCCCGCACCAACGTCGACTTTGCGCGCACCATCACCCCAGTTCTCGAGGCACTTGAGGAGCAGGTTGTTCTCCTGCGTCTCTTTGCCGACGTTGGCGACGAACTCGCTGTCACGATCGGTGAGGAGAACAAGGATGATGGCCTTTCGGAAGCGTCGGTCGTGACCTCGGTGTACGGTAAGCCGGGTAAAGCGCGACTCGGAATCGTTGGCCCCACCCGCATGGACTACGTCAACGCCATGGTGAGCGTGCGAGCGGTCGCCAGATACCTCACCCGAATTCTGGGGTCCTAGGATCCAGCACTGACGATTCCCAGATTGAACCAGCGATTTAGCAAGTAACAAAGATTTAGCAAGTAATAACGAACTCGATGAGAAAGAAACGGCGTTAGTGGCTGACTACTACGACATTCTTGGTGTATCCCGCAGTGCCTCCCAGGACGAGATCAAGCGTGCCTATCGCAAGAAGGCGCGTACCCTCCACCCGGACGTGGCCGGCCCAGACAAGGCCGACGAATTCAAGGAGGTGACCGCCGCCTACGAGGTTCTCTCCAACGAGGAGAAGCGACGCCTGTACGACATGGGTGGCGAGTCCGCCGTCCGCAACGGCGGAGCCGGCGGCGCAGGCTTTGGTGGTTCCTTCCAGGACATCTTCGACACGTTTTTCGGTGGCACCACGGCCGCTCGTGGCCCCGTGCCCCGCGGCCGGCGCGGCCAGGACGCTCTCGTTCCCGTTGAGATTGAGCTGGAGGACGCCACCTTCGGTCTCGACACCGAGATCACGATCGAGACGGCGGTGCGCTGCTCGACCTGTCACGGCACCTGTTCCCGCGAGGGGAGCGAACTAACCACGTGTACCGCGTGCGGTGGTTCCGGTTCGGTCCGCAAGGTCACGAACTCCTTCCTCGGCCAGGTCATGTCCACCACCTCCTGCGGTGTCTGCCAGGGCCACGGCACCGTAATCTCCGATCCCTGCCTCGACTGCGCAGGAGAGGGCCGCGTGCGTGCACAGCAGACCCTCACCGTGAAGATCCCCGCCGGCATCGAGGATGGCATGCGGATCCGCATGTCGGGCAAGGGCGAAGTTGGCCCCGCCGGCGGCCCCCAGGGCGACCTGTTCGTCGAGGTTCACGTCAAGGAGCACCCGCAGTTCACCCGCCAGGGTGACGACCTCGTGTGCGACCTGGAGATCCCGATGACCGCTGCGGCCCTGGGCACAACCATGAACATCGACACTTTCGACGGTCCCCAGGACGTCAACATTGAACCCGGCACGTCCGGGGGAGTGTCGCTTCGCGTTCGCGGCAAGGGCGTGGGTCGCCTCCACCGCTCCGACCGTGGTGACCTGGTTATCAACGTGCACGTGCAGACCCCGACCAAGCTCTCTGGGCGAGAGAAGGAACTGTTGCGTGAACTCGCCGAGATCCGTGGCGAAACCCAGCCCGAGGGCAAGCTCGTGACCGAATCCGGTTCCGTGTTCTCCCGCTTCAAGGACCGCTTCCTGTGACCAACCAGGTCTACTACGGACCGCACCTTGACGATGTAGCCCAAGGAAGCCGCATTGAGCTGACCGGTGAGGAGGCACGCCACGCCCACGTCAAGCGCACCGACATCGGTGAGCTCATCGACGTTGTGAACGGGCGCGGCCTTCGCGCCACCATCGAGGTGACGTCCGTGACCTCGAGTTCTCTGACGGGAACTGCCGTGGAGGTCGTGGAGGAAGCACCATCCTCGTACCCCATGACCCTCGTGCAAGCACTAGCCAAGGGCGGGCGAGATGAGTCCGCCGTTGAGGCCGCCATCGAGGTGGGGGTTCAGGGCATCGTGCCCTGGCAGGCGGATCGTTCCATCGTCAAATGGGCCGGTCCGAAGGCGGCGAAGGGCGTTACCAAGTGGGAGCAGGTGGCACTTGCCGCCATGAAGCAGTCCCGGCAGGCATACCTGCCGACCGTCTCCGACGTGCACACGTCCAAGCAACTCGCGCAGGCCATCCGCTCCGTTGTGGGCGGCGGTGGCCGGGTCTTCATCTGCCACGAGGAGGCAACCCAGCGCTTGGCAGGCATCGAGCTTACCGAACCCGGTCCCGTGTGGATCGTTGTTGGTCCCGAGGGTGGAATGGCCCCGGCAGAGGTCGACCTGCTTGTCGAGGCCGGTGGGGAACTTGTGCTCCTCGGTGACACCGTTTTGCGGTCGGGTACGGCCGGTTCCGTGGCCGCGACAGTCGTGCAGGTAACAAGTGGTGCCTGGCGTTAGAATGGCGTCACAGCAGGAAGGCAAAGTGTGCAGGTACTGAATGTCCCCGAAGATATTCCACTGATTAACCTCCTGGGCCACAGGGACGAAGTCCTCCGAGCCCTGGAGCGCGGTCTCGCACCCGCGGACATTCACGTGCGGGAACGAGAAATCACGATTACCGGAGACGAGGGCCCCGTTGGGCTCGCCACCTCCCTCATCTCAGAACTCATTGACGTTGTCCGTGGCGGCACGGCCCTCACAGTGGATTCGGTTGAGCGTGCCATCACCATCACGAAGGATGGCTTGGCGGCGCCCTCGGAGGTCCTGAGCACCGACATCCTCTCCAACCGCGGCAAGACGATCCGCCCCAAGACCGTGGGGCAGAAGAAGTACGTTGACGCGATCGACGACAACACGATCGTGTTCGGCATTGGCCCCGCAGGTACCGGCAAGACCTACCTGGCCATGGCGAAGGCCGTTGTTGCCCTCCAGTCCCGTGCCGTGTCCCGCATCGTCCTCACCCGTCCCGCCGTGGAGGCGGGGGAGTCTCTCGGCTTCCTTCCCGGAACCCTGAACGACAAGATCGATCCGTACCTGCGTCCGCTCTATGACGCGCTGCACGACATGCTCGATGCGGACGCCATCCCGAAGCTCATGGCGGCGGGCACAATCGAGGTTGCCCCCTTGGCCTACATGCGTGGCCGCACCCTCAACGACGCCTTCATCATCCTGGACGAGGCGCAGAACACGACGCCGGAGCAGATGAAGATGTTCCTCACCCGCCTCGGTTTCGGTTCCAAGGCGGTTGTCACGGGTGACGTCACCCAGATCGACCTGCCCGGAGGTGCCCAGTCGGGACTCAAGGTGGTCCGTCAGGTCCTCCAGGGCATCGACGGTCTCGCGTTTGCTGAGCTGACCAGCCAGGACGTCGTCCGCCACCGCCTGGTGGGAGAAATCATTGACGCATACGAACGCTGGGGCGTGGAGTCGCAACAGCACAACAACCAGAGGAGGCGGCGTTGATCGAGTACGCTGACGAGTCGGGCTTCGAACCAGCCCTAGACGGAGAAGAAATTTCTGCTCTCGCCAGGTACGTCCTGGATGAGATGCGAGTCCACCCGGGATCCGATCTCACGGTCATGCTCGTGGATGAGGACACGATGTCCGATTTGCACGTGAAGTGGATGGATGAGGAGGGGCCGACCGACGTCCTGTCGTTCCCAATGGACGAGATCCGTCCCGCTCCCGCCGGTCAGGAACCCGTCGAGGGCATGCTCGGCGATGTCGTAGTGTGCCCGACCGTGGCCGCAGCCCAAGCGAAGGTTGCGGGCCACGCCACCATCGAAGAGGTGCTGCTTCTCGTCACCCACGGGATCCTGCACGTGCTGGGTTACGATCACGCCACTCCCGACGAGGAACGTGAAATGTTTGGATTGCAGCAGAAGCTTCTGCTGAACTTCCTCGCAGGGCGCTGATGACACCGATGCTCAATGAGGTGCCGGAAGCACCCCTCATAGCCGTCGTCATCGTGCTTCTCCTCATCGAGGTCAGCGCCTCCGCGCTCGATGCGGCACTCTCACGCATCACCCGCACCGAGGCCGCCGAGGCCATGGGCTCGGGAAAGAAGTCCGGAACGAAGATCGCCACGATCGTGGAGTCGCGGACCGCTGCCCGCGTCGCCGTCTCCTCCATCCGTGCCATCTCCGCCATCACGGCAGGATCCGTTCTCGCCCTCGTGGCCGCCGACTTCCTTGGCGCCTGGTGGCAGGTCGTTCTCGTGGTCTTAGCTTTCGCGATCGTTCTCGCTCTCGTCATGGGAGTGTTCTCGCCGCGCAAGCTGGGTCGCAAGAACCCGGTGCGCACAATCGGGCTGTTCGCGACCCCTCTCGCGTGGCTCACCCGCCTCTTCTCGGGCTTCGTCAAGAAGGACGAGGATGAGATGGAGGACGACGATCTCGCGATCATGATGGAACGCGTGTCCGAATCGAACGAGCTGGAAGAGGACGAACGCATCCTGCTGCAGTCCGTCATGGACATGAGGGACACGATGGTGCGCGAGGTCATGGTGCCCCGAACCGACATGATCACGATCCACCTCGACACCTCGCTCGACAAGGCCATCAGCCTGTTCGTGCGTTCCGGCTACTCCCGCATCCCCGTCACCGGTGACACCGTGGACGACGTGGCGGGCGTGCTGTACGTCAAGGACATCATTCGCCGCACCCACCGTAGGCTCGACACCGACAAGCTGACGGTCAGTGACGTCATGAGGGACGCCGTGTTCGTTCCCGAGATGAAGCCCGTGGACGACGTCCTGCACGACATGCAGGCGAAGTACTTCCACATGGCGCTCGTTGTCGACGAGTACGGCGGCATCGCCGGTCTCGTCACCATCGAGGATCTGCTCGAGGAACTCGTGGGCGAGATGACCGACGAGCACGACCGGGTCGCACCGGAAGTGGAGGATCTGGGGGATGGGGTGTACCGTGTACCGGCACGCCTCCCCATCGACGAACTCGGTGATCTCTTCGGCCTCGAAATCGAGGACGAGGACGTCGATACGGCCGGTGGCCTGCTCGCCAAGGGACTGGGGCAAATACCCATTTCTGGTTCCGAGACGGATATTCTAGGAATGCACCTTCAGGCTGAACGCTTCGAAGGACGACGGAAAAGGCTCGCAACACTGCTTGCGAGGGTGGAGGAAGAATGACGAGAGCTGGATTTGTGAGCCTGGTTGGACGGCCCAACGCCGGCAAGTCCACCCTGACCAACGCGCTCGTCGGAGACAAGGTGGCCATCACCTCGGCGCGCCCCCAAACCACCCGTCGCGTCATCCGCGGCATCGTGAACCGTGACGGCGGCCAGGTCATCATGGTCGATACTCCCGGCATGCACAGGCCGCGCACCCTGCTCGGCCAGCGCCTGAACGACCTCGTGCGCGACACCCTTGGCGATGTTGATCTGGTGGCGCTCTGCCTGCCCGCAACCGACAAGGTTGGTCCCGGTGACGCATTCCTCCTCGAGGAGATCAAGAAGTCCCGCACCCCCGTCATCGCTCTCGTGACCAAGACCGACCTCGTGTCGAAGGAGCAGCTCGCGAACCACCTGATCGAGGTGGCGGAGTTCTACGACTTCAAGGAGATCGTGCCCGTTTCCGCCATCACCGGTGAGAACGTGGACTATCTTGCCGACCTGCTGATCTCGATGATGGAGGAGTCGCCGATTCTCTACCCGGAGGGCGAGACCATCCACGAGCCGGAACGCATCGTCGTTGCCGAACTCATCCGCGAGGCCGCACTCGAGGGCGTGCGCGACGAACTGCCGCACTCGATCGCCGTTCTCGTGGAGGAGATGAACGAGCGCCCCCAGAAGGCAGGGGACAAGAGGCCCCCCCTTATCGATATTCACGCAGACCTGTACGTTGAGCGCAGCTCCCAGAAAGGCATCGTCATTGGCCACAAGGGTGCTCGTCTCAAGGAGGTCGGCAAGGCTGCCCGCGAGGAGATCGAGAAGCTTCTTGCCTGCCGCGTGTACCTCGACATTCACGTGCGCGTCGCGAAGGAATGGCAGCGCGATCCGAAGCTCCTGCGAAGACTCGGCTTCTAATGGCACGAGAGGTGCGGCATCCCAGGCTCGTCGCCACCATCATTCTCGTCCTGATCCTGGGGATGTGGGGGACGATTGCGGGGCCGGGATGGAGCCCCGACCCGTACCTCAACCAGATCGTTCCGCAAACCTCTGACACGAGGATCGGATCCAACGTGACCACGACCCCGACCCACACGTACGAGGTCCTGACCGAGGTGCACGAGATCGTGCTCTCCGATGGTCAGACCATCAAGGTCACGCTCCGCACCCCCGTCGGTGTCGATCGGCCCGCCCCTGCCGTGATCTTCATGCACGGTACCGGAACCGACCAGCACACCGCCTTCAACCAGCAGGCAACAACCTTGGCGTCCGCCGGAATCATCACGGTCGTGGGGGACAAGCCCCTCGACAGGTACTCGACCACGGCACGCGACTATCTTGATCTTGCGGCCGCGTACGAGGACCAGTGGAACTGGCTGGCAGAGAACCCAGCTGTCGACCGTTCCCAGATCGGTGTCTACGGCGAGTCCGAGGGCGCCTTCATCGCCCCCATCGTCGCAGCCGAAGAACCTGACGTCGGCTTCGTCATCCTCGTGTCCGCTCCCGTGCTTCCCATCCGTCAGCAGGGAGCTCTTGCCACGGACACGTACCTGCGTAGGCTGGGTGTTCCCGAACAGTTGCTCCAGGCCATTCCCCGCCTCATCGGTGGCGAGCTCCCGGGCGGCTTCGACTACATCGACTTCGATGTTAGCCCCTACCAGCGCCAGCTCGAGCAACCAGTTTTCATCATGTACGGCACGGGCGACTATTCCATGCCCGTCATTCAGGGTGCGAACCAGATCATCTCCGACATCGCCACCAACGGGAACACGAAGTACACGCTTCGCTACTACGAGGGAGCGGACCACGGCCTGCGCATCGAGAACGAGAACGGCGACCTCGTTCTGTCCGCCGAAGCTGGCCGGGACGTGTCCCGGTGGATCCTTGGGCTTCCGGCAACCGCGGATGCTGAACCGCGGATTGCGGGTGATCAGCCCGTCCAGAACTTCACGGCTGAAAGCCCCGGTTCCCCACGCTGGTACGCCTCCGGCACGGCCGCGCTCGTCATTCTCATCGCCGGCCTTGCACTCACGGTCCTGAGCTTCCTTGGCGGCCTCATCGGTCAGATCAGGATCAAGGGCCAGCGCCTGCTCAACATGAAGGGAGTGGCGACCCCGCTCATCGTCGCGGGCGTCTCCGTTGTTGCCGCGTGGGTGGCCTTCGTCTGGTACGTGCTCGCCATCGCGGAACTGGCACTGTCCTATCAGACCGACGCTCTCATCGTCCGTGGTGGGTGGCTCATCTGCCAGATCGTTGCGATCTTTGCCGCCGCCATGGTCGTGCGCCTGATCTATGCCTGGTTGCGGGCACGACCCCTCAAGGGCATCGCCCACGCCACCATCGTCATCGGCATCATCGGCCTCGCCACACTGTTGACCGCTCTCGCTTACTGGAACGTCTACCCGTCACTGCTCTCAGCATTGACATAATCTTGTCACGACATGATTTCTTCCAAGCAGAGCCGGCCATGGGACCGCTACACGATCGAGACTGGTTGCGCCACCTCGATCGGTAACGTGCGCGTCAAGCAGGAGGACCGGTTCGTGGACGCGAGCCCGCTGATCGCCGTCGCGGATGGCATGGGTGGACTCAACCGGGGAGACATCGCCGCCCAGACCATGGTCGACATCCTCTCTGGCATCTCCTTCACGGGATCCACTGTGCAGGCGAGGGGAGAAATCAAGAAGGCGATTGAGCGGGCCGGAGTCAAGCTCGCCAAGCTGGGATCAAAGAAGCTTGGGGGAGAGTCCGGCACGACCCTCGTGGGTGCAGTTCTCGGCCGCGGCACGGCTAAGGACTGCTGGTTGGTCTTCCACGTGGGGGATTCGCGCCTCTACTCCTACGACAATGGGGTGCTGAAGGTGCTGACGAGGGACCATTCCGTGGTCCAGGATCTTGTCGATGCTGGGATCCTGACCCCCGGTCAGGCACGCATCGACCCGCGCCGCTCCATCGTCACCCGGGCCATCGGCACCGCGGTATCCTCGCAACCCGATTTCAGGCTCGTCGAGGCGACGGGGCAGGTGCTGATCGCCTGCTCGGACGGCATCACAGACGAGTTGGACGACGAGGACATCGAGTGGATTCTTAGGCAACACGAGGACAGCAGTCTGGATGAGATTGCGCAGGCTCTCGTGGACGGCGCACTTGAAGTGGGAGGGCACGATAACGCCACCGTTATCCTCGCGAGGGCTATTCCGGTTACTATGGAGCCCACGAGGGAAGGAAATCGTTCATGACCGTATCTATTGAATTCGTTGGAGAATGGTACACAGTCGTTCAGGAGGAACCGTTCCTGATCGGACGTGAAGGCCCCCTGCAGCTTGACGACAACCAGTACCTGCACCGCCGCTTCCTCACGATCAGCTACGTCGATGGCATGTACTGGATCGAGAACGTCGGATCCCGCCTCTCGGCCACGCTCGCCGACAACGATGGTGCGACCCAGGCCTACCTTGCTCCGGGAGCGAAGCTCCCCCTCGTCTATCCCCAGACTGTCCTGCTGTTCACCGCCGGTCCGACGACGTACCAGATGACGGTGTTTAACGACGAACCCGCCTACCTGCCCTCGCACGTGGCAGACACGGACGATGCTGGCGAGACCACGATCGGTCCCGTCGAGCTCACCCCCTCTCAGGTTCTTCTCATTCTTGCTCTTGCGGAGCCGGTTCTCACCGGTCGCGGCACCACCTCATCGATTCCGTCCTCCCAGCAGGCGGCGGACAGGCTGGGATGGCCGATCACGCGGTTCAACCGCAAGCTCGACCACATCTGTGAACGCCTCACCCGCTACGGCATCCGCGGCCTCCACGGCGGTCCCGGCAAGCTTGCCGTCAACCGTCGCGCCCGCCTCGTTGAGCATTCAGTCGCGACCCGCCTCGTCACGGCCGACGACCTGTTCAAGCTCGACAACCCGTCCGAGTACGACGACGCCAGCTAGAAAACCTGATGAACTGGGAGCAGGAGAGTGGATGGATGACCCAGGTTGTGGACATGCATTCCATTTCCGCGCTCAGGGCGTACACTGTCACCATGCGCAACCTCCTGCTTAGTTGCCGCGGCGAGGCCTGATCCGACCGGCCCCTCCCCGCGGAGTTCTCGTTGTGCCGGTCCACGGAAGCAAGAGAAGCAGGAAAAGTGAAGACTTCAGGATCAAATAATCAGCAGCGCACCTCGCGAATGCCCTTCGGCAAGTACAAGCCGTTTCTCGACACAAACCCGGTTGATCTCCCCACCCGCCAGTGGCCCAGCCGCCGCATCGAGAAGGCCCCCCGCTGGCTCTCGACGGACCTGAGAGACGGCAACCAGGCACTGATCGAGCCCATGGATCCCGCACGCAAGCGCGCCATGTTCGACCTTCTCGTCAAGATGGGTTACAAGGAAATTGAGATCGGCTTCCCGGCCGCCTCGCAGACAGATTGGGACTTCGTTCGTTCCCTCGTCGATGACGACGCGGTGCCGGAGGACGTCACGGTCTCGGTTCTCACCCAGGCACGCACCGACCTCATTCACCGCACCATTGACTCCCTCGAGGGATTCCCGCGGGCCACGGTCCACATGTACAACGCGACCGCACCCGTGTTCCGCAACGTCGTGTTCCGCAACGACAAGGAAGCGACCAAGCAGCTCGCGATTGCCGGAACTCAGGATGTCATCGACTACCTGGAGAAGAAGATCGGTGACGACACGGTTGTCGGCTACCAGTACTCTCCGGAGATCTTTGTTGACACCGAGCTCGACTTTGCGCTCGAGGTGTGCGAGTCGGTCATGGACGTGTGGCAGCCAGCAGACGATCGCGAGATCATCCTCAACCTGCCCTCCACAGTCGAACGCTCCACGCCCAACGTGTACGCTGACCAGATCGAGTGGATGAGCACGAACCTGTCCCGCAGGGATCACGTGGTCCTCTCGGCACACAACCACAACGATCGCGGCACCGGTGTCGCCACCTCCGAACTGGCGATGCTGGCCGGCGCCGACCGCATCGAAGGATGCCTCTTCGGCCAGGGCGAACGCACCGGCAACGTCGATCTCGTGACCCTCGGACTCAACCTCTACACCCAGGGCATCGATCCGCAGATCGACTTCTCCAACATTGACGAAGTCCGTTCCGTTGTTGAGTACTGCACCCGCATGGAGGTCCCGGCGCGGGCACCGTACGCTGGCGACCTCGTCTACACCTCCTTCTCCGGCTCCCACCAGGACGCCATCAAGAAGGGCTTCGAGGCCCGCAAGAAGAAGATCGAAGAGACCGGCGACGACACGTGGGATCTGCCCTACCTGCCGATCGACCCCGCCGACCTCGGACGCTCCTACGAGGCCGTGGTCCGCGTCAACTCCCAGTCAGGCAAGGGCGGAGTCGCCTACCTGCTGTCGACCACGAGGAACCTTGAGCTGCCCCGCAGTCTCCAGATCGAGCTGTCCGGGATCGTCAAGAACTACACGGACGAAACCGGTGGCGAGGTCACGGCTGATGAGCTGTGGCACATCTTTGCTGACGAGTACCTGCCCGCCTCCGAAGTCGACGGCCTGAAGCCCTGGGGGCACTACTCCCTCAAGGGCACGAACATCGCGACCGCCGAGGACTCCCGAGCAGAACTCACCGTCACCTTCGGTGTGGCCGGCAACGAGAAGGAAATTAAGACCTCGGGCAACGGCCCGATCGACGCATTCGTTAACGCCATCGAGAAGCTGGGTCACCGCATCCACATTCTCGACTACCAGGAGCACGCCCTCTCCGAGGGTGGGGACGCCACGGCGGCCGCCTACGTGGAGGCCGAGATTGACGACAAAATCCTGTGGGGCGTTGGTATTGACCCGTCGACCCTGACGGCATCCTTCAAGGCGATCATTTCAGCCCTCAACCGAACCCGCCGCTGACCTCACCGGTCTGGTTCGGCGCCGGTTTATGGGCTCTTCATAATTGAGTGTGTAGCGGGCGTTTTGCGCGTCGTGGCATGAAACG
>NZ_JASDVN010000059.1:0-12763 GCF_041440645.1 Flaviflexus sp.
AACTGTCACCTATGTCCTGATACAGAAACGTCACCTATGTCTTGAGACATCACACTGCGAACTATGGGGCTTGGCCCTATCTACTAGTCCTGATTGAGGATTGCGATGAGTCGGAGGATCTCGAGGTAGATCCACATGATCGTCATGACGATGCCGACGGCTGCCGTCCATGCGAACGACTTGGGCGCACGGTTCGCAACAGCGATCTTCGCGGTCTCAAAGTCGTTGATCAGCATGTAGGAGGCGACCACGATCATGATGATGCCGAGGAAGACGCCGAGCGGGATGCCGGCGATCTCAGCGGAACGCATGCCCCAGGGAGCATCCACCATCCCGGTCCAGGAGAGGAAGAGGTTTGCGAGGGAGAAGACGACACCAGCGATCATGATCGTCAAAACGATCTTCATGCCCTTCGACGTGGTGCGGACAAGACCTGTGGTGTGCAGGAACCAGCAGACAGCAACAACGGAGACGGTCGCGAGGATGGTCTGGACTGCGATGCCCGGGTAGATGACCTCGAGAACGCCTGTCAGCGTTCCGAGTGCCACACCCTGAAGGGCGGAGTAACCAATCGTCAGGCCGGGACCAAGCTGACGCTTGAAAGCCATGACAAGGCCAACAACAAAGGCCGCGAGCGAGCTACCGACCGCGATGGTCATGCCCAGGCTGATGTCGGACGAGGTAGCTCCGGACGGAATGAGGAGCATCCAGGACAGCGCACCAGCAAGAATAGTGACGCCGAGCAGGATGCCCGTCTTCATCATGATGTCTTCGTAGGTGATGGCGGGCTCGCCGTTGGCCGCACGGTTGTCCTGCGGGAACGCGGTCTGTTCGTAGCCGTACCCCTGCTGGGTGCCGTACTGCTGTGCGGGCTGGGTGTACTGGGCCTCGCCGTACTGCTGACCTGCGTACTGCTGGCCGTACTGCTGCTGCCCCTGCTGGTCATTTCCGGGGGCGTATCCCGGCATGGTCGGGTAACCAGCCGGGGTGCGCTGCTCGGTAAAGTACGAGTTGCGCGACATAATCGGATTGCTCATTTTGCAATTCCTCCAAGATCTTAGGTTTGCACTGTCTGCAGTCTAACGAAGTCACCACACAAAACACAGAACCCCTACCATGATTAGCCTCGGGGTGAACTACCCACGTCCAGGGCGTTGCCAGGTATCCTGGACCGGAGCCGCCAACCAAGGCCCCTCTTTCGCGGCATTATCACCGACTCGGTATTGCCGGAAAGAAACAGCTCAGGAGGCAATAAATCAACAGAATGTTGCAATTTGGTTTCAAATATGGCGTCAAATGTGACGAGGTCAACACGTCAGTTACGGTGTGATTCAACCACGCACATGCCCTGCCGCCGAGTTTCGCCTCAGGGAACGAGTTTCGGTCAAACTCTTGGCATTTCGCGGGTTCCTGTACCCCCGATGGGACTCGAACCCATACTGAATCGATTTTAAGTCGACTGCCTCTGCCATTGGGCTACGGGGGCCCGGTCCAATTATGCAAGATCATGCCAACAATCACAGAATTCGGGCCGATTTGCGCGGGTATTGTGATGGAGAGATACAGATCAGAGAAAATCACGACGGAGAATCAATGGCTGCAACTCAGAACCCCATCCGGTGGTACGCGAACAAGCTCAAGTCCGAAACTTTCGCCGGCGGAATGCTCATGCTCGGGGCGTTCATCGCCCTCATTTGGGCGAACTCCCCCTGGCGAGAGGCGTACTCGACGATCTCGAACACAACCGTTGGTCCAGGTTCCCTTCACCTCGATTTGTCGATTGCCACCTGGGCCTCGGACGGCCTGCTCGCAATCTTCTTCTTCGTTGTTGGTCTCGAACTCAAGACCGAGTTCGTGACGGGCAGCTTGCGTGACATGAGGCAGGCCCTGGTCCCCATGATCGCTGCCGTGGGTGGCATAATGGGCCCGATCCTCGTCTACATCACGTTGATCACGATCTCGGGTTCCGGTAACTACGACGGCTGGGCCATTCCCGTCGCTACGGACATTGCGTTTGCTCTGGCCGTTCTTGGGCTCTTCGGTAAGGGCCTACCGACAGCGGCACGCACATTCCTGCTCACCCTTGCCGTGGTCGATGACCTCCTTGGCATCACGGTCATCGCCATCTTCTTCACCTCGGAGATCAACTTCCTGTGGCTTGCCGCGTCTTTCGCCGCAACCGCACTCTTCGCGGTTCTCGTAAACAAGCGAGTCGTCCACTGGTGGCTACTCTGGCCCATCGCGATCTTCGCCTGGGTTGCCATGCACTCCTCCGGCGTCCACGCCACCATCGCCGGCGTTCTCATGGGCCTGTCCGTGCCGGCAATCGCCGCGGCGAAGGAATCGAAGCCCCTCACCGAGTACTTCGGCGAGAAGTTCGACTTCTGGTCCTCCGGCATCGTCCTCCCCATCTTCGCGTTCTTCGCGGCTGGCGTGAACATTGTCGATTCGGGCGGCTTGGGCGACATGCTTACCCACCCGGTCGCCATCGCCATCTACCTGGCTCTCCCCGTCGGTAAGTTCATCGGCATCTGGGGCGGCACAGCGCTCCTGACAAAGGTGTTCAAGCTAAAGCTTGGCAAGGGACTCAACCTCGGTGACATCTCCGCTATCTCCATCATCGCCGGTATTGGATTCACGGTGTCGCTCCTCATTGCTCAGCTCTCCTTCGATCCGAGCCTTGACGTGGCCGGCTACGCCCGCGTCGCCGTCATCGTCGGCACCATCATCTCAGCCATCGTCGGCGCCTTCGCGTTGCGAATCAGGGCGCGTGTCCACGCCAACGATCCAGCGACAGCCCACGACGCCACCTCGGACGACATTCGTCTGGATGGTCGTCCGAACCTGGATCCCGACGAGGAGACCACCAAGTAGGCAAGCGATCCACGTGGAAACTCGTTGGTGACACGTCGAAACTCGTTAGTGACGCATTCGTGAACTAGAGACACGTTAAGCTAGTCAGTTAACCAATTTATCTCGATATGGGTGTGCCCCCCCCCCCACACCCATATTCCTTCCCAACCACGTCGCCTCTGAGCTCTTCCTCCTTCAAGCCAAGGAGACGACATGAGGAAAGAAGACTTTGGCCGTCTTAGTCGATCTCTCCGGCTGCCCAGAGGGCAATGCCGTCAAGAATGTCGTGCTCCGAGGTGGTGACGGACGTGATTCCGATTTCGCGCTCGAACCTGCCCACGACCTCTGACCACACGAGGGCGCCAGCGCCGATGACGTCGATGCGGCCGGGGTGCATGTAGCCCTCTTTCGTACGTTCCTCGCGCGTGGCTGACAGCAACCAGTCGCATGCTCCGTAGACCTCATCCAGGGTCAGTGTCGCGCCGTCAATCGCGTCCGGATCATATTCGGGAAGACCGAGGGCGCGTGCGGTCACGGTGGTGACGGTGCCTGCGAGACCGATGAGCCTCGTTGCGGCAGTGATATCCACGTGTTGCGTGGCCTCGTCGAGGGCGTTCCGAACGTCTCTGCGGGCCACCTCAACCTCGGCCTCGGTGGGCGGATCGGACTTGAGGTGTCGTTCAAACATTCTCACGCAGCCTACATTCATGGAGAAAGAGCCGATGACGCCGTCGGCCTTGGAGCCAACAACGATCTCGGTGGAGCCGCCACCCAAGTCGATCACGGCGACGGGATCGGTGACGTCGATAACGGAGGCGGCACCGAAGAAGGACAGCTGCGCCTCGCGCTGGCCCGAGATGACTTCCGGGGTCACTCCGAGCCGGTTCTGGATGCCGGAGATGAAGACGTCGCGATTCCTCGCGTCACGGGTTGCGGAGGTGGCAACGAACCGAATGTTCTCAACATTGTGTTCACGGCACAGGTCCGCGTATCGTTCCGCGGCTTCAAACGTGCGGTCGAGGGCTTCCTGAGCAAACTCTCCCGTGGTGTCGACGCCCTGTCCTAGGCGCACCACTTCCATGGTGCGAACGACGTCGACGAGTGGCTGGCCTGGCTCAATGTCTGCAATGAGGAGGCGGATGGAGTTGGTTCCACAATCAATACCGGCAACTTTCACTTCTTAAGAGTGCCACGATTGCGTGACTCTTTCGAGCCCGAAACCGTGAGTCTTCTCGAAGCGTTCCTCGCTACCGGAAGGAAACCGGTACCGCGCCTACTCGGCGTCGGCGTTCTCCTCGCGATCCTGCACGCACGTGCACGTATCAACTGACCAGTCGATGAGAGAAAGTGCGAGATCGCCGATGGGGTTGATGCCGGGGCCGACGGCGAGGCTGTGGCCGACGAGGGCGTGCAGGCACTTGACGCGGGTGGGCATGCCGCCCGCGGAGATCCCAGCGATCTCGGCGACCTCACCGTGGCGGTTGCGTCGCTCGATGTAGTCCTCGTGGGCAGCGCGGTACGCCTGAGTGAGCTCCTCATCATTTTCGAGGCGCTCACTCAGCTCCGCCATGAGCCCGCTTCCCTCGAGGCGGGAGACCTCGAGTACCACCTGGGGGTGAGTCAAGTAAAAGAGGGTCGGGAAGGGAGAGCCGTCCTCGAGCCGAGGAGCGGTCTCAACAACGGTTGGTTCACCGCACCCGCACCGCGCAGCAACACCAATGACTCCACGCGGGACTCGCTGGAGTTGGCGCTTAAGGGCTGCCAGGTCGGCTTCAGTGACGGTCACTCGTTCTCTCCTACGTCGGGGGTAGATCCCGGGTCGGTCGGGTCTACGACTTCTTCACCATCGTCGCTGTATCCGGCGATGGTGACCGAATCCCACATGGTCGTGAACCAGGGGGTGGCGGCCCTGCGATTGTATTCCAATTCGGTGGCTAGGGCTTGACGCTGTTCTTCCGCGGTCCCCTCGCTCGGGTCCTCGACCGTGTACAGCACCTCTCCCGGCTTTACGTACCCGAGGCGCTCACGCGCCTGCGCACGCACGTACTCGTCGTCGTTCCAGAGCCGGCTTTCCGCCTCGAGGGCGGCGATGCGGGCCTGGGCCTCCTCGACAGAACTATTGAGTTCGCGAAGTTCCTGCTGCTGATCCAGGTAATTGCCGAGGGTGGGGGTCACGATAATGAT
This sequence comes from Flaviflexus sp., assembly GCF_041440645.1. Classification (GTDB taxonomy): domain Bacteria; phylum Actinomycetota; class Actinomycetes; order Actinomycetales; family Actinomycetaceae; genus Flaviflexus. Next base: position 5,038 of record NZ_JASDVN010000059.1, read on the forward strand.
CGCAAGAACGGCCACGAGGATCACGGACACCACTCGGAGGGACAGCGCCCTCACCTTGCCGTCCTCACCACCGACAACGACGCTTCTCTTCACCCGTTCCTTGGACTTGAGGCGGGGAGCATCATCGACTTCCACTGTCTTGCGACGGGGTCTTTCAGAGGCGGTGCTCGTTGCGGTTCGTCGAGGCGCACCCGGTCGTGTCGGACCGCGAGATGCACCTGGGCGTCGAGAACTCATGGTTTCCATAGTAGAGCCGGCCCCACGGGATGTCCCGCAGGGCCGGCTCTGTGTCGCTTATTCAACACTGACCAGGCAGTACCTGGTTTGGTGCTTAGAAGCTAGCGCGGGGGAACGCGTTGCGTCCCGCGTAGGATGCTGCATCGCCGAGACCGTACTCGATGCGAAGGAGCTGGTTGTACTTGTTGACGCGCTCGCCACGAGCGGGTGCACCGGTCTTGATCTGGCCGGAGTTGGTGGCAACGGCGAGGTCAGCAATCGTGGTGTCCTCGGTCTCACCGGAGCGGTGCGAGGTCATGGACTTGAAGCCTGCACGGTGTGCGGCCTCAACGGCGTCGAAGGTCTCGGTCAGGGTACCGATCTGGTTCACCTTGACGAGGAGTGCGTTGGCGGCACCGGACTTGATGCCGCGGGCAAGACGCTCGGGGTTGGTGACGAACAGGTCGTCGCCAACGATCTGGACGCGATCACCGATCTCGGTGGTGAGGGCGGTCCAGTCATCCCACTCGTCCTCCGACAGCGGGTCCTCAATGGAGACCAGCGGGTAGTCGGCAACGAGCTTCTCGTAGTACTTGATCATTTCGTCGGTGGTCTTGAGGCCACCCTCGAACTGGTACTTGCCGTCCTGGAAGAACTCGGTCGAAGCAACGTCAAGAGCAAGAGCAACGTCCTTGCCCGGCTCGAGGCCGGTCTTCTTGATGGCGTCAACGATGAGGTCGAGAGCTGCAGCGTTCGACTCGAGGTTCGGTGCGAAGCCACCCTCGTCACCGAGACCGGTGGAGAGGCCACGCTCCTTGAGAACGGACTTGAGGGAGTGGTAAACCTCAGCACCCCAGCGGAGGGCTTCCTTGAAGGTGGGGGCACCGAGAGGAGCAATCATGAACTCCTGGATGTCAACGTTGGAGTCCGCGTGGGAACCACCGTTGAGGATGTTCATCATCGGGACGGGCAGAACGTGTGCGTTCGGGCCGCCGAGGTAACGGTAGAGGGGCAGGCCAGCAGACTCAGCTGCAGCCTTGGCAACCGCAAGGGAAACACCAAGGATGGCGTTTGCGCCAAGCTTGCCCTTGTTCGGGGTGCCGTCAAGATCGATCATGGTCTGGTCGAGAACGCGCTGCTCGTCAGCCTCCAGGCCAACAACTTCGGGCTCAATAACTTCGAGAACCGCGTTAACGGCCTCCTCGACACCCTTACCCAGGTAGCGACCCTTGTCACCATCGCGGCGCTCAACAGCCTCGAAGGCGCCGGTGGAAGCTCCCGAGGGAACCTGTGCTACGGCGTAAGCGCCGTCATCAAGCTGGACCTCAACCTCAACGGTCGGGTTGCCACGGGAATCGAGAATTTCACGGGCGTTCAGTGCCTCAATAATGGCCACTGGGACTCCTTCACAATATAGACATGTGGTCGTATAACCACACTCATTCTAGTATGTCCTTGCCCATTTTGAACCGGGACTTTACTACTGGCCGAAACAAGCCTCACTCCCTGAACGTCGGTGCACCACGAACCCAGGACCTGGGAAAAAGAAAAGGGAAGCGAGTGCGCTTCCCTTCACTTTGCTCACCCGTGGGCATGGCGCCCACCGGCGGAGTTCTCGCTAGCCGAGGGGGCTGGCCTCCGTAACCTCAATGAGGTAGTCGCGGCTGGGCTGGACGAGTCCAATCTGGTCGCCGTCCCACTCACCAAAGCGCGGGTTGACCTCGATATCGGCCTCGGTGGCGGACGCGCTGAGCTCGCCCATGAACAGCATGACTTCATCATCGGACAGCATGCCACCATCCACCATGAGGGTGAGGGCAAAGTAGTCGATGAGGGTCTCGGTGCGGCCCGTGTAGTTGGCGTTCTCGTCGAGACCAAGCTGGAGGACCGTGAGGTCCTGCAGTTCCTCGTCGATGACGATGCCGATGTTGTCGATGGCGTCGGAGGCGAGTTCCGCCTGAATGAGGAGGGAAAGTACGGCCCCAGCGTCCGTGTTTAAGCCCTGCTCGCGGAAGTCCTCCTGAACCTGCGCGAGATCATCAATCGTAATGTTGTCACCTTCGACAACTGCGGCTGATGATGGGTCGGTTGAGCAGGCTGCCAGTAGGAGACCTGCTCCAGCCAGTGCGACAAGCTTCTTCACTTTTTCCTCCAGAGGTTCACTGATTGTGATGATAGAGCCATGACCTGAAAATTCTCGACTTAGGCATCCGGGTTGTTGCCGCCGCGACCTTCGCTATCGGGCAGGAATACCGCCCTGAGTAGGTCGTTCAGCCATTCCACGAAGTCCTCGTTTGTGACGGGTTCGGGGCTGGCTCCGAGCCGTTGCTGTGGGCGGGTCGGGAGCGGAATCAGGGCAGAACGGACACCGGGTTTGAGCACGGTGCGCGGATGTAGTCGCTTGAGGCGCGCCTGACGCGAGTCGGGCAGGGACACCGGGTAGAGCCTCATGTACTCCCCCTGCATGACCGCTTCCTCGAGCTTCGCTTCGCGGAGCTTCTCGCGCAGCTGGGAGAGGAGGAACATGCGGGAGACGGCGGGCGGGATCGGGCCGTAACGGTCGACGAGTTCCTCGCGGATCTGGTCGCGTTCTGCTTCACCGTTCGCGTTCGCAACCTTCGAGTAGATGTCGAGCCGGAGGCTCTCCTGCGGCACGTAGTTGTCCGGGACCGTGGCCTCGATGGGGAGATCGATGCGGATGGGAACGGGAGCTTCCTCTTCCTGCCTGCCTCCGGTCAGCATCGCCTGCATGCGCTCCACCTGTTCGGAGATCATGCGGACGTACAGGTCGAAACCAACACCGGCAATGTGGCCGGACTGTTCGCCACCCAGCATGTTGCCGGCACCACGGATCTCGAGGTCCTTCATGGCGACCTGGATGCCGGAACCGAGGGACGTGTGGGACGCGATCGTGCGCAGGCGCTCGAGAGCCGTCTCGGTCATGTTCGTGTCGGCCGGGTACAGGAAGTAGGCGTAGGCGCGTTCCCTGCCTCGACCCACGCGACCGCGGAGCTGGTGCAGCTGGGACAGGCCCAGCTTCTCGGCGTGATCAACGATCAGGGTGTTGGCGTTCGAGATGTCGAGGCCGGTCTCGATGATGGTCGTACACACGAGCACATCGATCTCGCGATCCCAGAACTGCTGGATCACGGTCTCGAGCTGCTTCTCGCTCATCTTGCCGTGGGCGACACCGATCTTTGCCTCGGGAACGAGTTCTTGCAGTCGGGTGGCCTGGGCCCTGATCGACTGGACGCGGTTATGGACGTAGAAGACCTGTCCGTCGCGCAGAAGCTCGCGGCGGATCGCGGCGGAAATCTGCTTGTCTTCCGAGACACCCACGTACGTGAGGATTGGGTGGCGTTCCTCGGGAGGGGTCGCGAGGGTCGACATCTCGCGAATGCCCGTCACCGCCATCTCCAGCGTGCGCGGGATCGGCGTTGCCGACATGGACAGGACATCGACGTTGGCTCGCAGCTGGGTTAGTGTTTCCTTGTGTTCCACGCCGAAGCGCTGTTCCTCGTCGATGATGACGAGGCCGAGATCCTTGAACTGGATCGAACCGGTCAGGAGCCTGTGGGTACCGACAACGACATCGATGGAGCCGTCCTTGATGCCCTTCTTGACCCGCTCTGATTCCTCATCGGACTGGAAGCGGGAGAGTCCAGCAACAGTGACAGGGAAGCCTGCGTACCGTTCCTCGAACGTCTCCAGGTGCTGGGATACGAGAAGGGTCGTGGGAACGAGAACCGCCACCTGCTTCGAGTCCTGCACGGCCTTGAAGGCGGCACGGATCGCGATCTCGGTCTTGCCGTAGCCGACGTCACCGGAGATCAGGCGGTCCATCGGAGTCTCCGACTCCATGTCCTTCTTGACCTCCTCGATTGTGGCGAGCTGGTCCGGTGTTTCCGTGTACGCGAAGGCGTCCTCAAGCTCACGCTGCCACGGCGTATCCGGGGAGAACTGGAATCCCTTGGTTGCCTTGCGGGTGGCGTACAGCCGCACCAGTTCACCGGCGATCGCCTCAGTAGCCTTGCGGGCCTTGGCCTTGGTTTTCGCCCAGTCCGAGCCACCCATCTTTGACACGTGGGGAACTTCGGAACCCGAGTAACGGGACACGAGATCGAGGGAGTCCGTGGGGATCCACAGCTGGTCCCCTGGCATGCCGCGCTTCGAGGGCGCGTACTCAACAACAAGATACTCGCGGCGTGCACCATCCGTCCCATCGATGTCCCGGGAATCCATGCGCAGGAACTTGCCGACACCGTGATGATCGTGAACGATGTAGTCGCCCGGTTTCAGCTGAAGCGGATCAACACCCGTGCGCCTGCGCGAGGGCAACTTCCTCATGTCCTTCGTCGAGGATCCGCCCTTGCCGGTCATGTCCGACGCCGCAAGAACGGCTAGCTTGACGCCAGGGGCAATGAAACCGGTGCGGATGGGAGCCGCAATGACCGTCACAACACCCTCGAGGGGTGCGCTCAGGTCGTCAACGAACTCGGCCGGAATCTCCTTCTCGCCAAGTTCGGAGGCGATGCGGCGGCCAAGGCCACCACCCTCGACCACGATGATGGGCCACCAGCCCTGCTTGGCCAGCATCCCCATCTCGACCAAGGCGGCATCAACATCGCCGTGGAAAGTCTTGGGTTCCCTCGCATCAACCGACAGCTTCGTGCCATCGAGTTCGCCGTCTCCCGTGAACCCACCAAAGGTCCACCACGCCATTCCCCTCTTGCGGACGTCGCTCTGAACGGTCGACAGTTCCAGGAAGGAAGCCTCGGAAACGGTGAGCGGAACCTCGCCACCGGCCGCAGCCGAGGACCACGCCGCCGCCAGGAACTCCTCCGTCGTTGCCACAAGGTCGGCACTGCGGGAGTAGACGCGTTCGGGTTCAACAACGACGATCCGGGAATCGCCGCTCAGTAGCTCGTACATCGGTTGCATCCCGCCGGTGAGAACGGGAGCGAGGGATTCCATCCCCTCAACCGGGATGCCCTGGGCAATCTTTTCGAGCATGTCGCGCGCACCAAGGAGACTATCTGAGGCCTTCCGGGCACGCTCGCGCACCTCATCGTTCAGGAGGATCTCGCGGCACGGCGGCGCATAAACCACATCGACGGTCTCGAGTGAACGCTGGTCCGCTACCGAGAAAGAACGAATCTCATCGACCTCGTCGCCAAAGAACTCGATGCGGAGCGGATGCGATTCGGTTGGCGGGAACACGTCAAGGATGCCGCCGCGGATCGCGAACTGACCACGCGACTCCACCATGTCGACGCGCACGTAGGCAGCATCGACGAGTCCCTGAGCGAGCTCCTCCAACGGCACTTCGTCGCCGGTCCGCACACGCACGGGAACCATGTCCCCCAGGCCCTTGACGATGGGCTGAAGCAGGGCACGGATCGGGACAACAAGAACCGATAGCTTCCCGAACTCTTCCGGGTGGGTCAGCCTGCGTATGACGGAGAGTCGCTTCGCCACCGTGTCGGCACGGGGCGAGAGCCGCTCGTGCGGCAGTGTCTCCCAGGAGGGAAAGAACTCGACCTCGTCACGAGGCAGGTACGCTGCGAGGGCGCCAACGAGTTCCTCGCCGTCCCTGCCCGTTGGGGTCACGACAACGGTGGGCTTATCCCCATCGGTTGCGAGGAGCGAGAGCGCACCCGGCACGAGTCCAAGCGGCATGCCAACATCGAGGCGGCGTTCCCGGGAAAGGGGAAGCCCCGCCAAAGTAGAGTCTTGGCGGAGCCGTTCAAGTATGTTGCGAAAATTCATCAGTTAGAGTGTAAGTCAGCCTGTGTCGCAACGAACCCTCGAGAGAGAATGCTCTCGACTACGTCAGCGGCCTTGGCAACTGTCACGCGGTATTCCGTGAGCGCAGTACCGGTGATGGGGCTGAGCACGTAGTCCGCAGCATCCTGGGTGCCCGGGGGCCGACCCACGCCGATCCGTAGCCTCTCGTAGTTCTTACTGCCAAGAGCGGAGGAGATGGACTTTAGGCCGTTGTGCCCGCCTTCACCACCACCGTCCTTCAATCGGAGCGTGTGCTCCGGGATATCTAGATCGTCGTGAATGACGAGCAGATCGTGGGGTTCGATCTTGAAGTACTGAAGCAGACCCTTGACGGGGCCACCCGAGACGTTCATGTAGCTGTCGCAGACAGCGAGAACAAAGTTCCCTTCACCAACGGGGGCCGTCATGAGCCTGCCCGTCATGATGTAGTTCCTGGAGCGGTGTGCGGCAAGAGTTCCGTTCGAGCGCGTCACGAGCTCATCGATCACCTTGTGACCGATGTTGTGACGCGTGTTCGCGTACTTCGGGCCCGGATTACCGAGACCAACAATTGCCTTCATACACCTGCTCCCATGAGGAGCGCCTGGGTCGGAACCCGGGCGCCCACTCGATTAATTACTCAGAATCCTCTTCGGAGGAGCCGGACTCGGCCGGAGCCTCATCCTCAGCGGACTGCTCAGCGGCCAGTGCCGCATCAACCTCTTCGATCGCGGCGTCAGCCTGCGGAACGATGACCGAAACAACGAGATCCTCGGGATCCATTTCGGTGGTCACCGACTCGGGGAAGACGATGTCGGCGATGCGGATCTGTGTGCCCTCGGGCTTGCCCTCAACGTCGACCTCGATGTTCTCGGGGATCGCGGTGGCGTCAGCCTTGACCACGAGTGAAAGAATATCGGTGGTGACAACGGTGCCGGGAGCGGACTCACCAACAACGGTAACCGGAATGGTGACCTCAACCTGCTCGCCCTTGCGGACGCCGATGAGGTCGATGTGCTCGATGTCCCAGGTCATCGGGTGGCGCTGGATGTCGCGAACGAGTGCGAGCTGGTCCTTGCCGTCAACCTTGATGGTGACGAGGGCGTTAGCGTTGTGACGGACGGCGAGGAAGGTCTCGTGTGCGTCGAGCGCGAGGTGAATGGTGTCGCCACCGTGGCCGTAGACCACTGCGGGGATCTTGCCCTCGCGGCGAAGGCGACGAGCTGCGCCCTTACCGAAATCGGAGCGAACGTCGCTTGTAAGCTTTACTGAATCTACCAAGATGTCTCCTAAATGTTCGGCACGCCGAGGCGTGCATCAGCCTCGAAAGCCACGTGCCGGATGACACCTGGACCGCGTCGATAACGGAGTGCGAATGAACCGCCTCCCTCGCCGAGGCAACCACAACATGGTAGCGCACGGGACCAATCAGCGGGAAGACAGGTTGATATGGCCCCGCTCACCCTCGCCACATACTCCCAGATCACATGCTCGCTTCTCGGAGCAGAGCCTCAGAAACTACGGCGGTACCCACCAATCTCATTAGGACTTACCAGTCTGGAATGGTTACATACGGGTTCGGGCCGGCTACATGCCGACCCGAACTCACTACTCATTCAGTTTTATTCAATTGTTTTGCTCAATTGTTTTGTTCACGTGTTTTCAACTACGTGATGGACCGAGCACGTGAACTGGCTCTTCATAATTGGGGGTGTAGTTTGTTTTGGAATCCGCCGCTGCCCAG
>NZ_JASDVN010000060.1:0-12141 GCF_041440645.1 Flaviflexus sp.
GCGTGTGCCGGCCCCACTCTATCGATCTTTAGGCTGCTTCCTTGGGTGCGTTAACATCCTCGGGAAGGGCCTTGCGAGCGGTCTCAACGAGAGCCTTGAATGCTGCGGGCTCGTTGACTGCGAGCTCGGCGAGCATGCGGCGATCGACCTCAACCTCGGCGAGCTTCAGGCCCTGCATGAAACGGTTGTACGTCATGCCCTCGGCGCGAGCTGCGGCGTTGATGCGGGAGATCCAGAGCTTGCGGAACTCGTTCTTGCGAACCTTGCGGTCGCGGTAGTTGTAGGTAAACGAATGCGTTACCTGTTCCTTCGCCTTTCGGTAAAGGCGCGAGCGCTGGCCGCGGTAGCCGCTTGCCTGCTCGAGTACGGTACGACGCTTCTTCTGAGCGTTTACTGCGCGCTTGACACGTGCCATGATGAATCCTCCTTGTCGACCTTAGCGGCCGAGCATCTTCTTAACGTTCTTGGCGTCGGCCGGGCTAACAACCTGGTCCGAGGACAGGCGGCGGGTGCGGCGGGACGACTTGTGCTCGAGGAGGTGGCGCTTTCCGGCCTTCTCGCGCATGATCTTGCCCGATCCTGTTACGCGAAAGCGCTTCTTGGCACCGGAGTGCGTCTTGTTCTTAGGCATAGGTGTTTCCTCTTTCGTAAGCCACGAATTTGTATTCGTGTGCGGGGAGTGTGTGCTTTAGGCCTTCTCAGCGCGGCGTGCTTCACGCTCGGCCTCGCGGCGGCGGCGCTGATCGGACTTGGCTTCAGACTTCTTGCGGATCGGTGCGAGCACCATGACCATGTTTCGACCATCCTGACGGGGGTGCGATTCCACGGTGCCGAATTCCGCGAGGTCATCAGCCATTCTCTGCAGGAGCTTCACTCCCATTTCGGGACGCGACTGTTCACGTCCACGGAACTGGATCATTACCTTGACCTTGTCGCCACCGTGGAGGAAACGCTCAGCGTGGCCCCTCTTGGTTTCGTAGTCGTGGGTATCGATCTTGAGGCGAAGCCTGATCTCCTTGAGCTGCGTGTTCACCTGGTTGCGGCGAGCATCGCGTGCTTTCATTGCGGCTTCGTACTTGTACTTGCCGTAATCCATGAGCTTGGCTACAGGGGGTTCAGAGTTCGGCGCAACCTCGACAAGATCAAGATTGGCTTCCTGTGCCAGGCGCAGTGCGTCTTCGACGCGGACTACTCCCACTTGCTCGCCGGCGGGACCGACAAGACGTACCTTGGGCACTCGGATCCGCTCATTGACTCTTGGTTCGTTAATAATTGCTCCTCTGTATTCTCGACGTGTACGCGCACGGAGCAGAGGTGCCACCGGGACACACGTGTCCTCCAGTGACTCTCATAACCCGGTACCATGTAGCACCCAGGTGGGATCTCTCCGCTTGCGTTCCGGTCCATCTGACCGGTCGGTCGGCATTAATACTATCAGAACGGCGCGAAGCCGCCCCTGTGTTTTCCGTTACTGGGGCAGGTGCGTTCTGTGGTCTTCGTAACCGAACGAGACCATTCTACTCTTCTCAACTCCTCGGCAGAGCTGTTCACGGGTGACTACCGTGCTACTCACCCGCAAATATCTCTTTTTGGCTAACAACCCGAGGGGAACGGTCGAGATTGCGAATCCAGGGCTGTCGGAACTTGCCCCGTTTCTCGGACTCTTCGTGCTACAAGGTTCGTTCGGCACTATTGAATCTGTACGCGTGTGGGGCTACTGAGTCTGTGCGCGGGCGGGAACGAGTTCGATCGAGTCGATCCGGTGCTGGAGTTCCTCGACGCCAGCGAGCCTGGCGCTGGCCTCGTTCAATGCCTGGGAGACCTCCTCGCGTGGAGCATCCCCGTCAACCGCGATGACGATTGCGGTCTCGGCGTTGCGTCCGGGCTGAATCTGGAGACCCATGAGGCCAGGGATGCCGGCGAGGGCGCGAGCGAGAGTGCCTGGGAGCACCTCGTCCTTCCACGGCGCCGTCCACTTCTCCCCCGTGGCAAGCGCGTTGACCGCGGGCCGACCAAGCAGCATGGGACGCTCCGAACCAGCGTCGAGCACGAGCAAGCCATCGGCCTCTGCGACGGCCGCGATCGCGGCGTTCTGGGAATGGACGGGAACGGGACGAGCCTTCGGGTTCCAGGCAAGCAGTGCTTGCGCAGAGGAGAAGATCGGCATGGCGGCCCTGCCATCGGGTGCCTCAACGGCGAGCATGGCGGCGGCCTTGCACGGGTCCTTCTCACGCGACTCGTGACCAACGATGCCACCGTCCTCGGTGCGTCCCGGATGGTCGTGAGCGAGCACAGGAACGAGCACGCGGGCCTCGGGAAGCACATCGACGATCGCTTCGAGGCGGGGAGCGAACTCCTCGATCTCGAGAGCCTCCGCAAGTGCAGGAATGGCGCTGCCGTCGTCCGATGCGAAGGGGTTTGGCTTCAGCTTGTCCTGGGCGGTGCTCACTGCTCTCCCGCCACCTCGATAGCCTCGGGAAGGGTGAAGGCGCCAGCATAGAGGGCCTTACCAACGATCGCGCCTTCGACACCAACCTCGGTCAGGGCGCGCAACGCCTCGAGGTCGGCGAGGGTGGCGACGCCACCGGACGCGATGACGGGAGCGTCGGTGCGTCCGCAGACGTCAGCAAGCAGGGTCGTGTTCGGTCCCTCCATGGTGCCGTCCTTTGCGACGTCGGTGACGACGTAGCGGGAGCAGCCGGCCGCGTTCAGGCGGTCGAGTACCTCGTACAGGTCTCCCCCGTCCTTCGTCCATCCGCGTGCCGACAGGGTGCGGCCGCGAACATCGAGACCGACAGCGATCTTGTCGCCGTACTCCTTGATGACTCGCTCGGTCCACTCGGGATCCTCGAGAGCCGCGGTGCCGAGGTTGACGCGGTCCGCGCCGGCCTCAAGTGCGGCCTTGAGGGACTCGTCGTCACGGATGCCGCCGGACAGCTCAACCCTGACGCTGCTCTCCTCAACGATGGTGCGGAGCAGGTCGCGGTTGTTGCCGCGGCCAAAGGCGGCGTCGAGATCGACGAGGTGAATGAAGGTGGCGCCGCCAGCGATCCAGTCACGTGCCACGTCCGCGGGATCGCCGTAACCGGTCTCGGTTCCTGCTTCACCGCGAAGGAGGCGAACTGCCTTCCCGTCCACAACGTCGATTGCGGGAAGAAGCTGAAGTGGTTTGGTCATTACTTTTCCTTACAGGGTGGAAAGCCAGTTGCGAAGCAGGGTCATGCCCGCCTCGCCCGACTTTTCTGGGTGGAACTGGACGGCCGACAGCGGGCCCTGCTCGATGGCGGCAACGAAGCGTGAACCGTGGGTTGCCCACGACACCGCCATCTCCTCAAACCGCTCATCGGCGTTCACGGCTGGATCGGTCTGCACGCCGTAGGAGTGGACGAAGTAGAAGCGGTCGTTCTCAAGCCCGGCCAGGAGCTTCGAGTTCGGTGCCACGTCGATCGTGGACCAACCCATGTGCGGGACAATGTCGGACTCGAGGCGGGTCACTCGTCCCGGGAACTGGTCCAGTCCCGGGCTCGTGGAGCCGTGCTCGTCGGAACCCTCGAACAGGACTTGGAGGCCAACGCAGATGCCGAGCACCGGGCGACCGCCCGCCAGTCGACGTTCGATGAAGCGTTCGCCGCGGAGCTTCCTCAGTTTCGACACGACAGAGTCGAAGGCTCCCACACCGGGCACGACGAGACCCTCGGCCGCCATGGCCTTCTCGGGATCCGAGGTCAGTTCAACGTCGGCACCGGCCACGCTGAGAGCGCGGACTGCGGAGTGCACGTTGCCTGAGCCGTAGTCAAAGACAACTACCTTCACTTCGGGTCCTTTCCAAAGAACCTGCGGGGCCTCCTGGGAGGCAGAGCGTCCCCAGCGTCGGGCTTCTTGCCCTGCACGAGACCCTCGATGAAGCGGGAATTGATGCTACCGGAACGGATGGCGCCCTTGGCATCCTCGGGCTTGATCACACCGAGAAGAAGGTCCTCAAGGATCTGCTCCCCCGTTGCCACGATAAGTCCAGCGGGGGTGTCGGTTGCTTTGCCCTTCGAGTCGTACGAAAGCGCAGTGACGAGACCGGAGACACCGACCTCGTTACCCACGTCCTCGCCAAGCTCCGAGGTCAGCACAACAACGCCGGCACGGGACAGTCGAGCAAGGGTGGTAGCGACCTTGTGCTGGTCATCCGCGTCGATCTGCTCGTCGGCACCATCCTCGTCGCTGTCTACATCGTCGGATTCCTCGTCGGACTCGTGACCGGGATCATTGGAGACAGTCCCGGATGCTGCTGGCTCCGAGTCATTGGTGCCGTCGCCAGCCTCCGTTACATCTGCCTCTGCGGTGGAGTCGGCAGCGCTATCGGGCGTTGCTTCTTCGCCGTCACCTGCGTCCGCTGGGACGCCACCGAGGAGCTCGGAAATGTTCCAGTCGTCGTAGACGGGTGCGGGCAGGTCATGGACGACCATGGCTCCCGCCTTGGAGGGAACGACCCACACGTCAAGACCGTGCAGCTTGCACAGGCCTGCGAGAACGTCCGCTTTCTTAAAAGGTGTCAGGATGACGTATCGTTTTGAATTCTCACTCACAGCGTCCCCTTCGTGGACGGAATGGTGGTGACTCGCGGATCGGGTTCAACTGCGGTGCGCAGTGCGCGCGCGAGTGCCTTGAACTGGGCCTCGACGATGTGGTGGGGGTCGCGGCCGCGGATGAGATCCACGTGCATGCAGATCCCGGCGTGGAAGGCGATGGCCTCGAATACGTGGCGGGTCATGGAGCCGGTGAAGTGGCCACCGATCAGGTGATATTCCTGTCCGGCGGGTTCACCATCGTGAACGAGGAACGGGCGTCCCGAGATATCAACGACGGCTCGGGCAAGCGACTCGTCCAGGGGAACGGTGGCATCTCCGAAGCGGCGGATGCCCTTCTTGTCACCCAGTGCCTCGCGCAGTGCCTCGCCGAAGCAAATGGCGGTGTCCTCAACGGTGTGATGCACATCGACCTCGACATCGCCACGAGCATGAACGTCCAGGTTGATGAGGCTGTGCTTGGACAGAGCGGTCAGCATGTGGTCGTAGAACGGTACCCCGGTGTCGATCTTCGAGGTGCCATCGCCATCGAGATCGATGGTGAGGGTGATCGTCGATTCGCCTGTTTCTCGGTGAATAGTTGCGGTTCTCATGCCATTGCCTCTTCCAGTGCGGCGAAGAATGCCTCGTTCTCGTCCGGTGTGCCAACCGAAACCCGCAGCCAACCCTGGGGGCCGACCTCGCGAATGAGGACTCCTCGATCAAGTAGATCGGTGAAAATCTGGTGCCTATCCGGGAAGGTCCCGAACATGACAAAGTTTGCATCCGATGGTGCTACGTCCAAGCCTAGCGAAGATAGTCGCTCCGCCATCCCATCCCGGCCCTCCCGGATCGTCTGAATCTGGGATAGCTGCTCGTCCGAGTGCGCCAGAGCGGTACGGGCCGCGGCCTGAGTGATCGCAGACAGGTGGTAGGGCAGGCGGACGATACGGATCTGATCCACGACCTCCGTACCCGCACCCAGGTAGCCGAGGCGCAGGCCGGCCGCACCGAAGGCCTTTGACATCGTGCGGGAGACAACAAGGTTGTCGAAGTCGGCAAGGAGCTCGAGAGCGGAGCGAACGCCCTGCCGCCTGAACTCTCCGTAGGCCTCATCGACCACGACGAGGGAATCGGATCCCTCAGCGTCGGACGGCCCGTTGTCCTTCGCGGCCTCAAGAACTGCTCGGAGTTCGGCCTCGGTCAGCGCGGTCCCGGTCGGGTTGTTCGGGCTGGCGAGGAGGATGATGGCGGGACGATGCTCGGCCACGGCCGCATCGATCCTGTCGAGGTCGAGGGAGAAGTCCTCCGTGCGGGGAGCCTCAACCCATGTGGAATCCGTGTCGCGTGCGTACTCGTGGTACATCGAGTACGTCGGGGTGAAGGACATGACGGTGCGTCCGGGGCCCGCGAAGGCCAGAAGCAGGTGGAGCATGACCTCGTTGGAACCGTTGGCGGCCCAGATCTGTTCAGGAGCGAGTCGCACTCCCGATTCCTTGGCCAAGTAGTCGGCCAGGTCCTGCCGCAGCCCCATGAACTCACGATCCGGGTAGCGGTTGAGCGTCGCGGATGCCTCCGCCACCGCCTGCGCGATATCGGCGATCAGTTCAGGGCTCGGTGCGTACGGGTTCTCGTTGACGTTGAGCGCAACGGGAACGTCGAGTTGCGGGGCACCGTATGGCTGGAGGCCGGCCAGTGCCGGACGAAATGGAATGCTCACCGGTCAAGTCTACGAAATCCAGCAGTCAATCGATATTCCCGTCCAGAAACCGGCTCATCTGCGACCCCACCGAGAGAGGGCAGAGAGTCTGCACGGTGACTACGACGAGAACCTGCAGTGACCGCAAGGCGGAACTGTTTTGTTTGTCAGAACTATCGTTTGTTTGTCGGAACTAGCGTGCGATAAGAACGGCCGGGGCGTGATGGAGCACTGCGAGCGCAACGGATCCGAGTGCACGGTTCGTCGTGCTAACGCCGTTGGGTGCGACGATGAGGAGCCTGCTCTTCTCCGCAGCATCGATGAGGCAGTCGGTGGCGTGCGCCTGAATGTGGATGAACTCGCCCGGAACATCCGGGTAGCGGGCCTGCACATCATCAAAGTAGCGGCGGGTGATGTCGACAGACTTCTCGATCTCCCCCACCATCCAGTCCTTGCGTTGACCCTCCGGAATGTTAGAGACGCCTGCGGCACTGTGTTGATGTGCGCGTACCGCATGCACGGAAGTGCCCTCGGCCTTGGCGAGCTGGAAACCGACTTCGAGCGCATAGATCGAGGTCTCTTCGGGGCCGAGACCGACCGTGATGGGACCCTCGCGGTTGAACGCGCCGTCGCGCACCACGAAGGTTGGGCAGGCTGCCTGCGTGGCCACCTTGGTGGCAACCGATCCGACGAGCATGCGGTGGACCGCTCCCTGACCCCGAGCACCAACAACGACGAGCTCCACCTCGGAACTGGCTTCGATCAGTGCCTGATCCGGCTCACCCAGCACCCAGGAAGTCTCAACGTTCAGGTCTGGGTAGCTTTCGTGAATGAGCCTGCGGGAGTTCGCGAGAAGGGCCTCGATCCTGTCGATCTCCTCTTTCGGCGGCTCGGGATCGTAGGCAAGAATCGTAAAGAGTGGTGAATAGGCAGATAGAACCCGGAGCGTTCGACCGTAGGAATGCGCAATGCGAGCCGCTTCGAGTACAGCGAATCGTGCACGACTCGAGCCATCGGTACCAACAAGAATTGATCCAGCATCTACCACGGTGCCCAGTTTAGCCCAAGTGCCTTATTGCTCCGAGACCCCTTTTTGTCAGAGTAGCGTGGCACGATCGGAACATGTCCCGCGCTACTGAACTACCAGGAAACCTGGCTTACCTGGTAGAAACCATCCGGCAGTCCACCTTGCCCGTGCAGGTCGTTGTTCCCTCGTGCGTGACTGCAGACCTTGTGGCCCGGAGCTGCCGAGAGCAGGGAGTGCCCCTTTCCGTGGACCACTCCACCTTCCGCTTGTTTCCTTCGCATGCGGTGGCTGCGCAAGGGGCGCGGACCGGTGCCGTGACACCAGAACGTCAATCAGCTACCGCACCAGAACCTAAATCTGGTGCCTTATCTGCACGTGGTGCGTCCGCAGGTAAGGGTGCGTCCGCACATGACTTCCCCGCACACGCTGAGGTTTCCTCGGGTGCTACAAAGGGTGTCATCACCCTAGACCCAGCCCCTATTCTCGAAAATGTCATCGACGTGCGGTCACTGCCGACCAGCACCGATCGCGTTTTGACTGCACGGATCCAGGCAACGCTGGTCGAAGTGCTTCGTGCCGGGATCGACCTGCCCTCTATCGCTGTCCTGCCGTCGGGTTCTCGGATCCCCAGCAGCTCGCGACTACTTCCAGGTAAGGCACTCGCGCACGCTCACGACCTTGGCTTGGGTGAGGATGTCACCGCGGCTCTCGGAGGACCCGATGGGCCGTTTCCGGCGGAGCTTCGCGGTCCCTGCGCGAACCTGTTGAACTCGTGGGGGCAGCTGTCTGGCAAAACGAAAGTAGCGACAGTGATGTGCGCTCCTTCGCTCAACCATCCGCAACTCCTCCGCCACCTCGCTTCCGGGATCGCCTTCCTGCTCGGCGCCCACTACGGCGGCGAAGTGACGGGACTGAAGAAACCGAAACCCGACCTGACCGCAGCCGAGCGGGTCAACAGGTTGGCGGGTCAACTTCGTCTCGATCCCCGATTGGCGCGCGTTGGGGCGGTCGCAGGATCGCACGTGCTGCTCGTTGGCGAGTCGTGGAGCGAGGGGTGGACGATGACCGTGACGGGTCAGCTCCTGCTCAGTGCGGGAGCGAAGACGGTGCGTCCCTTTACTCTGAGTACAGATATTCGATTGGCACGCCGTCGATGACGGTGCCAAGCTTTGACGGTCCGAGAGCGGCCGCTTCCTCACTGGAGGAGTAGACGACAAGTCCGGTGCCGTCGGCGTTGGGCTGGGCCTGATAGTAATCGGCTGAGCCGTAGCGGGTTACGAAATCGTATGCGGACCGGTCGAGATTCGTTTCGGAAGGGGTTACCTGAATGACGGCCTCAACGTCGTAGTCCTCAAGCAAATCGACGATGCCACCCGACTTCACCGGGTTTGAAACCCAGATCGTCACGATCCCATCGTCGAAGCTGTATCCGTCGTAGATGTCAGAGAACTTTTCTGACACATCGGTCAGTCCGTACTCCCTGTTATCCTCCCCCAGGTACCACTGGTAGGACTCGTTCCACGACATGTCATGGAGTTCCCCGTACTCGGTGACGAGTTCCCGAACATCCTCGTCGACCTTTGTGCGTGCGACAACCTCGTTACTGAAGTCGACATCGGAGGTGTAATCGGGCGTAACCGAGTCGGTGCCCCCGCCAATTGCGGTCAGGGCAGCCAAGACTACGCCAGTGATCATGTACTCTCCATCGCACTATCGACTTGTCGGGTGAACGACAGTGATTTTACCAGTGCACCATTGAGTCAAGTCCAGACAATGAGCAGATTGTTATGTCCTTGCAACCTTTCTCTGCAATAACTGTCTGTTTGGTTACATCTCGCGGCGAACTTCTAGTGCCCCGCCGTGCGCGGGAAGGTCCTCGGCATTCGCGAAGGTCTGAAGCGAATCGGTGATCTCCTCAAGTGCCTCACGGCTGTACTTGACCTGCTGAACGGACTTGAGGAACACGTGCACGTTCAAGCCCGAGTTGTAGCGTGCGGTGCCACCGGTCGGGAGCACGTGGTTGGAACCCGCCAGGTAGTCGCCTGCGGGAACCGGGGTGTAGGAGCCGAGAAAGATGGCGCCAGCGTTGGAGACCCGGCGCGCCACCTGCTCATCGTCACGGGCGTGGATCTCGAGGTGTTCAGCGCCGTATGCGTTGATGACCTGGAGACCATCGTCCAGGTTTGCAACAAGGACCGTGCCCGACTGGGGGCCCGAGAGGGCGGTACGTACGCGCTCCTCGTGCTTGGTTTTGGACACGAGATCCTCAAGCTCGCGGTCCACGGCGTCCGCGAGTTCGACACTGTCGGTCACGAGAACGGAGGCCGCGGCGGGGTCGTGCTCCGCCTGCGACAGGAGGTCCGCGGCCACGTAGCGCGGGTTCGCGGAATCGTCCGCGAGGATCGCGATCTCGGTGGTGCCCGCCTCGGAGTCGATGCCGACAGTGCCGAGAACGAGACGCTTGGCTGCCGCGACATAGATGTTGCCGGGCCCGGTGATGACATCGACCGGTTCGCATTCTCCGGCGCCGTAGGCGAACATGCCGATAGCTCCCGCACCACCGGCGGCGTATACCTCATCAATGCCAAGCAGTGCGCAAGCCGCGAGGATCGTGGGGTGTGGGAGCCCGCCGAAGCGCTCCTGCGCCGGGGAGGTGAGTGCGATGGACTGGACGCCTGCGACCTGGGCACACACGGCGTTCATGACGACCGAGGACGGGTAGACGGCGAGGCCGCCGGGAACGTAGAGGCCGACTCTGCGCATGGGGATCCAGCGCTGAGTGACGGTGCCGCCGCTGATGATCTCAACGGACTTCTCCTCCGGCATCTGCGCCTCATGTCCGGCTCGCACGTGGTCGATCGCGAGGCTGATGGCCTCACGCAGTGCGGAATCGAGGCTCTCGAGTGCCTCGTCGATTGCGTCTTGCGGGACTCGGATGCTGGTGGGGCGTACGCGGTCGAAACGTTCCGCCTGCTCGTAGAGCGCCTCCTCGCCTCGTTCCTTGACCTCCTGAACGAGGGGGCGAACCGTCTCGAGGGCGACATCGATGTCGATGGCCGCACGGGGCAGAGAGGTGGCGAGGGATGCGGCGTTGACGCCGCCGCTGAGATCAAGTCGAGACAACATGGTCATATTCTATTGCTCTGACCGCTCCGGTGCCGCAGCGTCCACGGCTCCGCCCCACCTGCGGTCCCTGCGCGCGTAGGTTTCAATCGCTGCCCACAGGTCGACTCGGGACAGGTCCGGCCACGGCTTGTCACTGACGACGATCTCTGCGTAGGCGGACTGCCACAGCAAGAAGTTGGAGAGTCTCTTCTCCCCGCCGGAACGCCAGAACAGGTCCACGTCGCTCATCGGCTGATACATGTAGGAGTTGATGAGCTCCTCGTCGATCTTCTTGGGGTTGAGGGTTCCGTTCGCCACGTCGGTAGCGATGGCCTTGACGGCGTCCGTAATCTCGGGGCGACCGCCGTAGTTGACGCACATGTTGACCACGAGACCCTCGTTGTCCTTCGTCATTTCCTGGGCAACCTCGAGTTCGTCGATCACCGACCGCCACAGCCTCGGTCGGCGGCCCGACCAGCGCACCTTGACTCCCCACTCGTTCAGGGTGTCGCGCTGCCTGCGGATGACATCTCTGTTGAACCCCATGAGGAAGCGGACCTCAGACGGACTACGGGACCAGTTCTCGGTCGAGAACGCGTAGGCGGAGAGTTCCTTGACACCGATCTCAATCGCCCCCGCGATGACGTCGAGGAGTACGGGTTCGCCCTTCTTGTGGCCCTCGGTGCGAGGCAACCCACGAGCATTCGCCCACCTGCCGTTCCCATCCATGACGATTGCCACGTGGCCCGGAACGAGCTCGGGTGGGATCGCGGGAGGGGTCAGGCCGGGCCTGCTGATGGGTTCCATGTGTGATCCTCTCTGAGAGCCTGGGATAGGCCAAGCTCTGTGCTAACGATAGTCCGTGAAGCGGTGAGAGATCGTCAACTCTGCTGTGGCGCCAATGATGACGAGGGGGGACTCCTGCGGCCCGGGATATCCAAGGGGCTACTGCGGCCCGGATTATCCGAGGAGGGCGAGGGACTTGATCTTGTGCTCGAGATGCCACTGGGCGTGAGCGGAAGCGAGGGCCGTCGCCTCGTGCCGGATGCGCTCGGGCTGCTCGTCGGCACCCTCCCACTCGCCCGCGAGCATGGAGCGAAGCAACTTGACTGACTCCATGTCGGGCAGGCTCGCACCGGGCGGCCGGCACGTTTGGCACACGGTGCCACCCGCGGGGATCGAGAACGCGGCATGGGGGCCGGGTTCTCCGCAGGAGGCGCAGTCCCTCGTCGAAAGCTCGAAACCGGCGAAGGCGAAGGCACGGAGCAGGTAGGCGGTGGCGATGAGTTCTGGGCGGTGCTCGTTGTTGGCGAGCGAGTGGAGAGCCCCGTGGAGCAGGAAGTACTGCTGCACGTCGGGGCTCCCCTCATCCCACACGAGCTTGTCTGCGGTCTCGACAATGACGGCGCCGGCCGTGTAGCGGTCGTAGTCGATCGATAGTTCCCCGCCATAGGCGTGCACGGACTCGACCTGGGTCACAATGTCGAGTGTGCGCCCACGATAGAACTGTGCGTCCACGTGGGAGAAGGGTTCCAGGCGTGCACCAAACCGGGATTTTGTGCGGCGCACGCCCTTTGCGACCGCACGCACCTTGCCGTGCGTGCGCGTCAGGAGCGTGATGATTCTGTCCGCCTCACCCAGTTTGTGGGTGCGCAGAACTATCCCCTGATCGCGGTAAAGTTTCACTCCACCATCATAAACCGGCTCTTCATAATTGGGGGTGTAGTTTGTTTTGGAATCCGCCGCTGCCCAGG
>NZ_JASDVN010000061.1:0-11318 GCF_041440645.1 Flaviflexus sp.
TCAAGGGTAATTTCAACAACTAACTACCCCTGCCACATAGTCTGACGCGCGACATGACCGTCCCCGCATCCGCGACGACTGCTGATGAAGGCGACCGCCTACGACCACAGAACACCAATACCGAACCGGTAACCATCGATCTGGTCGGTATTACCGACTTCCATGGCTACATCGAAACCGCTCCTTACCTCGCCACCCAGGTCGACGGTATCCGCGAGTCAAACCCCAATACCGTATTCGTTTCCGCCGGTGACAACATCGGCGGTTCCGCATATGTATCTTCGATCGCTGAAGATCAGCCCACGCTCGACATCCTCGACGCAATGGGACTCGACGTTTCCGCAGTCGGCAACCACGAGTTCGACAAGGGCTACGGGGACCTGACCGACCGCGTCATCCCCGATGTTGATTTCAAGTACCTCGGCGCCAACGTTGGCGGAGCTACCGAGATCGCAGAACCCCCTTACTCCATTGACAACATCGACGGCGTCAACGTCGCTTTCGTCGGCACCGTTACCGAAACCACCCCGACCATCGTTGCGAAGGATGGGGTTGCTGGACTGACCTTCACCGATCCCGTTGCTAAGACCAACGAGGTTGCAGCACAGCTCAAGGACGGTGATGACTCCAACGGCGAAGCAGACGTTGTTGTAGCACTGTTCCACGAGAGCAACGAGCTCGCAGCGGGACTTGGCGAGAACGTTGACGTGGTCTTCGCCGGTCACACTCACGTTGAGTCCGAGACCACGACCACCGGGGGTGCTCCCATCCTTCAGGCCGGCCAGTACGGTGAGGCGTACGCACACGTGAGCCTCACGGTTGATGCCGAAGGCGCAGTCACCATCGACTCCTCCGATGTCGTTGCTGTCCGCACCGATGGTGCAACCGACGCTGACATCCAGGCTCTCGTTGACGAAGCGCTTGCCCAGGCCGATGTCCTCGGTGCGGAGCAGCTCGCAACCACCACGGACAATGCGTGGCGCGGCACCAACAGCGGTTCCGACGTCGGCGCAAACCGCGGCACCGAATCCTCCATGGGCAACCACCTCGCGAACTCGGCACTTCAGGTTGCTGACAACTTTGAGATGGGAGCCGACTTCGGCATCATCAACCCCGGTGGCATCCGCCACGACATGGACCACACCCCGGCTGATGGCATCGTCACCTACGGCGAGGCCTACTCGACCCAGCCCTTCGGCAACACGATCGGCACCATTGATCTGACTGGTGCTCAGGTCAAGACCATGCTCGAGCAGCAGTACCAGAACAACGCTGGCCGCCCTGTTCTCCGCCTTGGCCTGTCCGACAACGTCACCTACACCTACGACCAGACCATCGCGACTGATGATGCCGTGTTCGCTGGTGAGGGCTCCGGTGTGATCACCGGCGTGTGGATCGACGGCAAGCCCGTTGTTGACACCGAGACCTACACGGTTGCCTCCAACACCTTCCTCCTTGCCGGCCAGGATGGCTTCACGGTTTTCGCGGACGGCACCAACCTTCGCGAGACCGGCTACGTCGACCTCGCAGGCTACGTTGACTACCTCCGTGCAGGCAACGGCGACACGATTCCCGCTGGACAGCGTTCCATCGGCCTCGACTACACCGACCTGGTGCGTGGCGAAGCCGCCGAGATCAACCTGTCCTCGCTGACCTTCACCGCACTTGAGGAGAAGCCGGAAACGGTCACCCTCTACATCAACGGTGAGGAAATCGGTTCCTCCGAGATTGACACCACCGTTGCTGCAAACCGCGACAATGCAGGCACCGCCACCGTTGAGGTGGAGATCCCGGCTACCGTTGTTGGCAATGTCAACCTCCAGGTCGTCACCACCTACGCAGATGGCAGCCTCGACACGGATGTGAATATTCCGGTTCGCGTTGCTAACGGTGGTCCGCTCATCGACGTTGTCGGCATCACCGACTTCCACGGCTACATTGAGACGGCTCCGTTCCTCAAGACCCAGATTGATGCAATCCGCGCTGACAACCCGAACACCGAGTTCGTCTCTGCCGGTGACAACATCGGTGGATCCGCATACATTTCCTCGATCGCCGAGGACCAGCCCACGCTCGACATCCTCGACGCCATGGGCCTGGACGTCTCGGCCGTTGGTAACCACGAGTTCGATAAGGGTTACGCCGATCTGACCGATCGCGTCATCCCCGATGTTGACTTCAACTACCTCGGCGCCAACGTTGGTGGTGCTGACGAGATCGCAGAGCCCCCGTACGAGCTCGTTGAGATTGACGGCGTGACCGTTGCCTACATCGGCACCGTTACCGCCACCACCCCGAGCATCGTTGCTAAGGACGGCGTCGCTGGTCTGGCCTTTACCGATCCCGTTGCTAAGACCAACGATGTTGCGGCTCAGCTCAAGGACGGCAACGACGAAAACGGCGAAGCCGATGTCGTGATCGCTCTCTTCCACGAGGGCAACGAAGCGGCCGTCAACTTCGGCGACGATGTTGACCTGGTGTTCGCTGGTCACACCCACGTTGAGTCCGAGACCGAAACCGCTTCGGGCGCTCCGATCCTCCAGGCCGGCCAGTACGGCGAGGCCTTCGGACACGCTCGGATCTCTGTCATCGACGGTGACGTTGAGATTGTTCGCGCCGAGATCGTTGGTCTCGACAACACAGTTGCCCCGGACGCTGAGATCCAGGCTCTGGTTGACGAAGCGAAGACTGAGGCCGATGTCCTCGGTGCTGAGGAGCTCGCAACGACCGACGAGAACGCATGGCGCGGCACCAACAACGGTTCCGACGTCGGCGGTAACCGCGGCACTGAGTCCTCGATGGGTAACCACCTGGCGAACTCCGCACTGTTCGTTGCTGACAACTTCGAGATGGGAGCCGACTTCGGCATCATCAACCCCGGTGGCATCCGCAACGACATGGACCACACCCCGGTTGACGGCATCGTCACCTACGGTGAGGCCTACTCGACCCAGCCCTTCGGTAACACGATTGGCACGATCGATCTGACCGGTGCTCAGGTATACACGATGCTGGAGCAGCAGTTCCAGAACAACGCATCGCGCCCGGTTCTTCGTCTCGGCCTGTCCGACAACGTCACCTACACCTACGACCAGTCCATCGCGACCGATGATGCTGTGTTCGCCGGTGAGGGTACCGGCGTCATCACCGGCGTGTGGATCGACGGCGAGCCCGTTGATCTGGATGCCACCTACACGATCGCATCGAACACCTTCCTTCTGACCGGCCAGGATGGCTTCACGGTCTTCGAGGATGGCACTAACGTTCGCGAGACCGGCTACGTCGACCTCGCTGGTTACGTTGACTACCTGCGCGCAGGTTACGGCAACGACATCCCCGAGGGCCAGCGTTCAATCGGCATCGCCCACGACGATCTCGTGGCTGGCGCGACCGCTGACATCGAGCTCTCGTCGCTGACCTTCACCGCATTCGAGGAGAAGCCGGAAACGGTCACCCTCTACATTGACGGCACCGAGGTTGGCTCCGCCGACATCGACGCCTCCGTCGTTCCGAACCGCGACAACGCTGGAACCGCCACCGTCTCGGTTACTGTTCCCGCCTCCGCCGATGGCGAGGTTGACCTCCGCATCGTCACCGAAGGTGAGTTCGGCGGGGAAACCGATGTCACGGTTCCCGTGACCGTTGGCGAAGCTGAAGAGCCCCAGCAGCCGGTTCGCTCGAAGGGCAACTGGATGTACGTCTCCAACGACTGGACCTCCTCCCAGGCAGGCATCGAGTTCGGTTACGGCCGAGCAAGCGATGAGGTCCTGGTTGGTGACTGGGATGGCGATGGAGTCGACACCTTCGCAGTGCGCCGTGGCAACGAGTTCTTCGTCAAGAACTCCGTCGCTGGTGGCAACGCTGACGTGACCTTCAAGTATGGTCGCGCTGGCGATGACGTCCTGGTCGGTGACTGGGATGGCGATGGCACCGATACTCTCGCGGTTCGCCGTGGACGCGAGTACTTCGTGAAGAACACTCTCGTTGGTGGCAACGCTGACGTGACCTTCAAGTACGGACGTAACTCCGACCTGGTCTTCGCAGGTGACTTCGATGGTGACAGCACGGATACTCTCGCGGTTCGCCGTGGCGACAGCATCCTCGTCAAGAACACCCTTGCTGGTGGCAATGCGGATGTTCAGTTCAACTACGGACGCACCACCGACACCGTGTTCGTTGGTGACTGGGATGGCGACGGCGCCGATACCTTCGGTATCCGCCGTGGCTCGACCTTCCACCTGAAGAACGAGCTGAAGGGTGGCGCAGCCGACCTTTCCCTCAACTACGGTCGTTCAACCGACACCGTGTTCATCGGTGACTGGGATGGCGACGGAGTCGACACCCCGGCAGTTCGCCGATAACAACACTCTCCGCCACGCTCTAGCGAGCTAGGCACACGGGGCGCTCACTTCGGTGGGCGCCCCGTTCCTTTGCACTCGGGCCCGTGGCTGGAGCGGGTCCTATGCTCGGGTGGGCCAGTTGTTCGACAGTCTTGAGGTGAGACCGGCGTTGGACTGGATGACCCTGAGGTCAGGCAGGCTTGAGTATGGACTGACCTCGCGTCGGTCACGCCTGGGGTGGGAGGAGTTCCCGGTATGGTTGTCACCATGCGCCGCATTGACCCCCAACAGTTTGATGACCTCATGACCAAGTACGTGGAGGGTCAGGAGTTGTCGATGGGGGAGAAGCGCACCCTGGGCCGTGGCGGCATGGAGGAGCTGGCGAGCCTCAGCCCCGGCCGAAGCGTGGAGATCAGGGTTCCCTACGTCGGTGCAGTCCAGGCAATCGCAGGCCCCAGGCACACCCGTGGCACCCCTCCGAACGTTGTAGAGATCGACCTGGACACGTGGCTGGACCTCATCAGCGGGAATGCTGAATGGGAGGACGCAGTGAACGCAGGTAAGGTATTAGCGTCTGGGATCAGGGCGGACTTGAGTTCCGTCCTCCCGCTGCGACACAGAACGAGGAAATAGATGGAACCCGAAGAGTCCGAGGAAATTTACGTCACGAACCCGAGGCAGGCACCCAAGTATGGGCGGTTCGCCTTCATCGGAGCGATCCTCGGCGCCATTGCTGGCCTGCTACTCGTCCAGTTCGGCCCGGAGGAAGGCTTCTACGCCATCGGTGACGTCACGATCGCAATTCTCCTGGTCACGGTTCCGCTTGGAATTGTGCTCGCAATCCTGCTCGCTTTGTTCCTGGACTGGAAATCTCTCAAGAAATCGCGAAAGATCGACTAGCCTAAAACCGTGGCCCAGCGAATAGTCCGCGTCAATGTGGCGCAACCGCAAGAAATGACGAACGCGCTCGTCGCGTTACGTGAACAGCTCAAGATCCCCACCGAATATCCGAGGGAGGCGGTGGCGGACATCGCGCCCGTGGATATCTCAATCTATCCCGACCGCCGTGACATTCCCTTCGTCACCATCGACCCTCTCGGTGCGAGCGACCTCGATCAGGCCATGCACCTTTCTCGCGAGAATGATGGTTACCTGGTGCGGTACGCGATCAGCGCCGTGGGGCTCTTCGTTAGGCCGGGTGGACCGCTCGATGAGGAAGTCCATTCGCGTGGAGTCACCTTCTACGGTCCCGATGGCTCCATCCCCCTGCACCCCCGTGAACTCTCTGCGGGAGTAGCCTCCCTCCTTGAGAACGAGGACCGACCAGCCTACCTGTGGTATCTGCATTTGGATGCCGATGGTGGGCTTCGTCATTCCTGGGTGGAAATGGCGCAGGTGCGTTCTCGCGCCCAGCTCACCTACGAGCAGGTGCAGGCCCACTACGACGGTGAGGGAACCCTCCCGGACGAGGTGCCACCGGACCTCACCGCGCTCCTGTCTGAGATCGGCAAGCTCCGCATCCAGCGGGAGATCGACCGCGGCGGCATCTCCCTTGATCTTCCAGAGCAACTGATCGAGCGCACGAACGGCGGGTACCAGCTTGCGTTCCGCGGTGTCACGGAGGTCGACGAGTGGAACGCCCAGCTGTCGTTGCTGACGGGCATGGCGGCGGCACGGATGATGCTGAAGGCAGGGGTGGGGATCCTGCGCACGCTACCCCCGGCACGAGAGAAAGATTACGTCCGCCTCCGCCAGGTCGCGAAGGCGCTGGAGATGGACTGGCCGAAGGACGTCGAATACCCGGACTACGTGCGCTCCCTCAACTCCCGCAACCCGGCCCACGCGGCGTTCATGAACGAGGCCGCGGGATTGTTCCGTGGCGCGTCCTATCTGCCGCTCGGAGTGGAGCGGAAAGAGAAGAATGGCGAGGAAAAGCCCTACGAGGAGCACGCCGCCATCGCCTCCGCCTACGCCCACGTCACGGCCCCTCTGCGGCGCCTGGTGGACCGCTACGCCCTCGAGGTGTGCCGATGCATCTGCGCGGGCGAGGAGATCCCCCAATGGGTCATGGATGCCCTACCGGGACTGTCGAAGACCATGGCGAAGACCGGTCAGCGCGCTTCACAATATGAACGGGGTGCAATCAACGCACTGGAAGGACTTATCCTAAACGGGCGGGAAGGCGAGACCTTCAGGGGTGTCGTCATTGAGGTGGCGAAGAAAGACGATGAGTCGAGTAAGAGCCGCGGCAGCGTGATGCTCCGGAACCCGGCCGTGGAAGCGACCGTTTACGGGGAGAACCTGCCCGTAGGCAAGAGAGTTCTCGTGCAGCTTGTCAGCGTCTCGCCCGAGGGACCAAAGTTCAAACGCGTAAAGGGAAAACATGCAAAGTGATGGCCGGCTGACCGCGGAACTTGATCCTGACGATAAGGGTCAGGACGAATGCGGTGTCTTCGGGGTATGGGCTCCCGGGGAGAATGTCGCTAGCCTGACGTACTTCGGCCTCTATGCTCTCCAGCACCGTGGCCAGGAATCTGCCGGCATCGCCACGTCGAACGGCCAGCAAATCCTCATCTACAAGGACATGGGCCTCGTTTCACAGATTTTCAACGAGGATCACCTGAAGCCGCTCAAGGGGCACATTGCTGTTGGTCACGTCCGCTATGCCACGACCGGCAAGTCGCACTGGCAGAACGCCCAGCCGACCCTGGGCCCCACGCCCTTCGGCACGGTCGCTCTCGGCCACAACGGCAACCTCATCAACACGCAGGCGCTCATGGAGGTCGTGCGGAAGAAGTCTCAGCAGGACCTGACCGGTGAACTCGGTCGTGGCTCCTCCACCGACACGGCGGTCATCACCGCCCTCCTCGGCGGAGCCGACGAGTACGAGTCCCTCGAGGAAGCCGCACTCGGCATACTCCCCACACTCAAGGGCGCGTTCTCACTCGCGTTCATGGACGAAACCACCCTCTACGCGGCACGCGACCCCTACGGCTTCCGCCCCCTCGTTCTGGGCAGGCTGTCGGCCGGCTGGGTTGTCGCATCCGAGACCGCGGCACTCGACATCGTGGGCGCCACGTTCGTTCGCGAGATCGAACCCGGCGAGATGCTTATCATCAACGAGAACGGCCCCCGTTCCGTCCGGTTTGCGCAGTCCACGCCCCGCGGCTGCATCTTCGAGTACGTGTACCTGGCCCGCCCCGACACCACGATTGCTGGCCGCAGCGTCAACGCCTCGAGGAACGAAATGGGCCGCGTGCTTGCACGTGAACATCCCGTCGATGCCGACATCGTGATCGCAACTCCGGACTCCGGCACCCCCGCCGCCATCGGCTACGCCCAGGAATCCGGCATTCCCTACGCCCAGGGTCTCGTGAAGAACGCGTACGTGGGTCGCACCTTCATCCAGCCCACCCAGACCATGCGTCAGCTCGGCATCAGGCTCAAGCTCAACCCGCTCAGGGAAGTCATTGCCGGCAAGCGCATCGTCGTGGTCGATGACTCGATCGTGCGCGGCAACACCCAGCGTGCACTCGTGCGCATGCTACGCGAAGCGGGAGCGGCCGAGATCCACGTTCGCATCTCCTCCCCGCCCGTTGAGTGGCCCTGCTACTTTGGCATCGACTTCGCCACGAGGGCTGAACTGATCGCCTCGGGTCTCAACATTGATGAGATCTGCCAGTCGATTGGGGCAAATAGTCTTGGTTTCATCTCGCCAGAGGGCATGATTGAAGCAACCACTATTCCCGAGTCCAAGCTGTGCACCGCCTGCTTCTCTGGAAAGTACCCGATCCCGGTTGATCACTCGCGCTACGCGGCCGGGCTGGATCCTGCAGTAGAGGAATAAATGAAGATCACCTATTCAGAGGCCGGAGTGGACACCCAGGCCGGAGATCGCGCGGTCGAACTCATGAAGTCCGCTGTCGCCAAGACCCACAATACGAACGTGTTTGGGGGAGTGGGGGGCTTCGCTGGCATGATCGATGCGAGCGAGCTCCTCACCTACAAGCGGCCCCTCCTTGCCGCCTCCACCGACGGCGTGGGAACCAAGGTTGCGATCGCTCAGGCCCTCGACATTCACGACACCATCGGCCAGGACCTGGTTGGCATGGTCGTGGACGACATTGTCGTGGTGGGTGCGAAGCCGCTGCTCATGACCGACTACATTGCCTGCGGCAAGGTCGTTCCCGAGCGCATCGCCGACATCGTTCGCGGCATCGCCGAGGCCTGCGCCTCCATCAACACCCCGCTCCTCGGTGGCGAGACCGCCGAACACCCGGGCCTCCTCGGTGAGGACGAGTACGACGTGGCGGGAGCTGCCACGGGCGTTGTCGAAGCCGATGCTGTTCTCGGCCCCGAGCGGGTCCGTGAGGGTGACGTCATCGTCGCGATGGCCTCCTCCGGCATTCACTCCAACGGCTACTCCCTCGTCCGTAAGGTCCTTGAAGTGGCCGGCTGGGACTACACGAAGCACGTGGATGAGCTCGGCAAGACCATCGGTGAAGAACTTCTCGTTCCCACCCGCCTCTACACGAACGTGTGCCTCGATCTCGCTGATCGTGCCCACGCCTTCTGCCACGTGACCGGTGGCGGCCTCGCCGCCAACCTTGCCAGGGTCCTCCCCAAGGGGCTGTTAGCGGAAGTCACCCGCTGGGACGTCCCCCCGATTTTCAAGGTCATTTCCGACCTCGGTGGCGTACCCACCGCGGACCTGGAAGGCACCCTGAATCTCGGCGTTGGCATGCTTGCCATCGTTCCCGCAGAGCACGCCGATGCTGCCATTGCGCAGTCCAACGCCGTCGGCATTCCCGCCTGGGAGGCCGGTCGCGTGCTGGTTGACGATGGGGGAGAGGCTGTCCGCGGCGCAAAGGGCGTTGACGGTGGCGGTGTCCGCCTGACTAGCACCTACACGGGTCTCTAACCGATTCCCACAACATCTCCTAAGAACCGCGCCCGCCAGGAGCTACAGCGGTTCTTGAAGGAAAATACGACCTGTACCTGCGGGTCAGGCTCGTAATTTGGCACTGAGGATGCGTGAGCATAGCTGAGGGGGCGTGGCATTAGCCGCGCCCCCTCATAGCAATAGAACCGATTCACTGAACGTTAGGACTCGTCTTCCTCATCCTCATCGTCGTCAGCGTAATAGTCCTCGTATTCAGCGTACTGATCGTCGAAGTCCTCCGAGTCGTCTTGCTCCTCGTAGCCTTCGTCGTCTTTGGATATGAGTTCGCGCTCCAGGGCCCGGTAATCCGTTTCCGGGCTGGAGTACTTCAGCGTGCGTGCAACTTTGCGTTGCTTGGCCTTTTGACGGCCGCGCCCCATGGCGTCGACCCCCCTCAACTAGATCGGTCAAAAATGTTGTGCCTTAAAGGTACAACCATGGCACCCATTATTCTACGCCACGGCAAGCAATTCCGAAATTCGGGACCTTGGACCCCAGATCAGACCGACATTTGCTGAGAATCTGGACATAGCGTCCGCGAGTCCGAGGAGGACACATGCAAACACAGTCCGATCAGGATCTGCTAACCCCATCGCAGGTCGCTGCGCTTTTTCACGTCGATCCCAAGACCGTGACCAGATGGGCTAACGCAGGAAAAATTTCATCGATCCGTACCCTTGGTGGGCACCGCCGCTTTCGCAAGGATGAGGTCGAAAAGCTCCTTGAGGCCACGTCGGGCCGCTAGCGGTAACGCCAGCAACCCGGAGAGCTTACAAGTATGGGGCGCCTTCGCGCCCCATACTCCTATGCATTTTCCGCTCAGCAGTGTCGCTGAGCGGAAAAGCTATGTTTACTTCTTGAACAGCAGGTAACCAGCAAGCGCCACCGTTGCGGCGGCCGCTGCGAGGATGCCGATGGCGGAGGCGTCGCCTCGACCAGCATCATCAGCAACGCCGCGAGCCGATGCGGCAAACTCGTTCGCCTTCTGCTTCGCCTGATCCGCCGCAGCCTTCGCATTGGTCTTGGGGTTCAGGCGGTTAGTCAGCTCGTTAACTGCGTTCGTCAGTTCCTCACGAGTGCGCTGGAGATCAGCTTCGATATCCTCGGCTGAACGCTTGGGCGCAGATTCACTCATTCTTGTTCAGTCCCTTCTTGGCGGCCTCAATGTCGTTCACAATTCCCGACTTGGGGTCAATCACGTGCTCGTTAGAAGCCTTCATGGCTCGCATACCCAGGAGGGCGAGAATGCCACAGATTAGGAGAATAACAACGCCCACGATCAGCGCGGAAAGCCATAACGGAACCGCGTTAGCGAGGCCGTAAACGGCGGCGAGGAACAGGATGCCAAGCGCGTACAGCGCGAGAATACCTGCGATAGCAAAGAACACGGCCCCACCAGCGAGTTTCGATACCTTGGCTTGCGCCTGTACCTTGGCAAGCTCAATCTCGTCACGAATAAGACGGGAGAAGCGTTCTGTTACCCCTGCGACCATTTCGCCAATCGAGCGGGGGCTTTCATTCTCGTCGACCGGAGGCAGGCTCGAACCACCCAGGTCGTTGGGCACAGCTGGCCCTTGGTTGGCATGTCCGGATTCTGTCACCGTCCATCTCCTTCCGATGAACTCATCTTTTGATCTCCATCACTCTATCGCGAACGGGTCCGCGGTGCGTAGCGAAAAGGTCTCCCACGCTATTAACGAAAGTGTCTGACACATGAATGAGGAATGTATTTGCGTAAACTAGAAAGTTACTTACCTAACATTTGCCCTCCGAATATGGCACTGTTAGATGTAATGCTCACCGCATTATCATCACTTAATCGCGTGGAAATAGGTAAGACGTGAAAAGACAAACCAAAAGAACGACGGCGCTAGCCGGTGCAACCGCACTGCTGCTGGCGCCGATTTGGGCTCTACCAGCCCAAGCAGCCCCCGACGGCAGTGACGTCGTCATCAACGAGTTTTATGGTCGTGGCGGATCTGCTGTCCCGCGTCAAGTAGTTGGCAGGTTTTCTTTGATTTCGAAGTTGGGGATGG
>NZ_JASDVN010000062.1:0-51699 GCF_041440645.1 Flaviflexus sp.
GTGTGAACGAGGCGCTCTACCACTGAGCTAATCGCCCGTTTATGCAAACGGGTTGCGTCTAGAAGAATATCTGATTCCATTCCTCTGCTCCAAGTAAACATGCGGTATCGGGAAAGAAAATGAAGGTGATGCTTCCTACACTCAGCCAGTTGGACAACAGGATCAAAAAATGACTATATTTATTGAGCACCGCCGGGGAGCCGGAAGGTATCGCGGATGTAGCTCAGTTGGTAGAGCATCACCTTGCCAAGGTGAGGGTCGCGGGTTCGAGTCCCGTCATCCGCTCCGGGAAGTCCTAAAGGACTTCACACGGTGGGTTGGCCGAGAGGCGAGGCAACGGCCTGCAAAGCCGTGTACACGGGTTCGAATCCCGTACCCACCTCGCATGAGAGGGCGATTGGCGCAGCGGTAGCGCGCTTCCCTGACACGGAAGAGGTCACTGGTTCGATCCCAGTATCGCCCACCAAACAGGGCCCGAGAGAAATCTCGGGCCCTGAAGTGTTTCCCGGAACTGTTCAGTCGGGTCCGTCGCCGTCGAACCGCCCAGTTTCTCAGCTCTCAGATTTTCAGCACTGTGCCCTAGAGGACACTTGGCCTTGTGTCCCTAGCTTCTTGCACGAGGAGTGGCCCTGCCGACTTTCATGCAATTCGAAATTTCGCACTCTCGATGACTATATGATTGCGTTACTGCGACGGTTCGCCTCAACGGTGAGGTTTGGTCAAAGCGCAGTGTTAGATACTTGTTTGTTGCTCATGGATTCGTGACTCACAAGACCGCGCCTACGATCTTTGGCCCAACATGCTTGCCCTATCTTCCTCGGTAGTAGGTGGCGGAAAGTCCAAGTGTCCGGTCTGATCCTCTCATCAAAGATGATGCAGGGGAACCAGGTCGTTTCTGCCCGGGGTCGGAGCCTTTTTCAGAGGTTTTGACTCGCAGGGAAGGATAGAAGTAGGTTCGCGGACCTGTGGTTTGTGTCAAAGGAGAGCAGATGAAAATTCAAAGGAGAAAGCGTTCGCGAACACTGTTCGCCCTCCTCGCGGCTACATCGGTTGCGTTCATGGGTGCGTGTTCTGGCGGCACCGACGACCGGCTTGTCATGCCCGACGTGGTGGGACTAAACCTCGACGTTGCGTTGAGTGACCTCGAGCGAGTGGGTTACGACGAAGATCCCGAGATCCTTGGTGGAGGCACCTTCGGAGTTGTCAATGAGTCGAACTGGGAGGTGTGTGAGCAGCTACCTGCACCTGGTGAGGAGATCACCACTCAGCCTCGTTTGACCGTTGAACGTGACTGTGGATTTGGTGACGACGATGAGAGCGAGGAGGCAATAACCGAGGAGGAAACAGAGAGCGTTCCCGAGCCAACTGAGGAGGAGACAGCTGAAGAAACTGTCACAAATGAGCCCGAGGAAGCAACTGAGGAAGAGCCAACGCCGACCGAGGACGCTGCCGCACCGACAGGGGACTCCGGCGATTCGGGCAGGCGTTCAGGTTTCAATGCCGCGGAGGTGGAGCAGGCACACCTCGATCACCTTGGTCCTGACTACGACTTCTGGGATATGTGCATGGATGATGGAACGTACACTCACTGGACGTGCTTCTACGAGGGAGTGGAGAACACCTCGCAGTATCTCCAAGTCAACCTAGACACATACGGAACGGGGATACCGACAGAACTTCAGGAGCTCGCGGAAATGACAGGGCGACACTGGTTCAACTTCATTGGGTGTGACTTCCCCGAACTCGACACCATTGTCGTGAGTATCAACGGGCAACATTACAACACCTATCGCTCAATGTACTTCGACCTCTGTTCTTGAACTGACGGGCTCGCAGAGAGTGGCGGAGCAGAGTCCTCACTCCGCTCCGCCACTCTCCTCAATGATTTGGACGATGACGACGTCCAGATCTTTCGTCAGATCCTATTGAGCATCCAGCGATAGGCGTCCTGGATGACCTCGTCGCGGATCGTTTCGTTGAAGATCTCGTGGAAGAGACCACCGTAGATCTTCAGTTGACAATCTGTTGAGGAGATGGAGTCGAACAGGTCCTTCGAGTCCTGGACGGACACGAGGGAGTCCTTCTCTCCGTGCATGATCAACACGTTCTCCGAATATGAAGCGATGTTCTTCTTGATGTACTCGATGCCGTCCGCGAGCGCGAAGCACAGCCCTAGGGTGTAGGTCTTCCGGTTGAGCGGATCGTTGACGTAGTCTTCCCGGATTGCTGCGACCGAGCAGACTCCGTCTCCCAGCTCGTTTGGAAGGGTGATGTGGGGATCCTGGTCGCGTGGCAGGTCGGCAAAGCTCTTGAAGTTGTCGGCTACGAGAGCTCCGGAGAGAATGACGCCGTCGACTCTGCCGGGATAGCGCAGTCCGTGGGCGGCCACGGTGTATCCACCCATGGAGTGTCCAATGAGGAACACGGGGAGATCCGGGTACTGTTCCTTCGCGATGTCGAGAACCATGTCCGTGTCGTCGATGGGGTCTGACCATTCGTCGAAGTAGGAGTGTTCGCCGTCGGACTTTCCGTGTCCGCGGTGGTCGAAGCGGAGCACTCCGATGGCGCGGTCGTTCAGGGCACCTACCATGTAGTCGTATCTGCCCTGGTGTTCGCAGAGCCCGTGAACAAGGACGACGATGGCCCTGGGTTGGTCGGGGATGTCTTTACGCACGTAGATTTGGGTGCCATCGAATGACGGCACCATTCTCTCGGACATGTGATTCTCCTTTGAATCAACTGGTCTTTGACGGTCCTATTCTTCGAGCGTGGACAGGTCGCCTTCGTCCTGTCCGAGGGCACGCGCGCGCAGGACTCGTCGCATGATTTTTCCCGACCTCGTTTTCGGGAGTGACTCAACGAACGTGATCTCATCGGGTTTGGCGATGGGGGAGAGGTGCGCTGAGACGTGTGTGCGGAGCTCTTCGATGAGCTCGCGGGAACCGGTGTGACCCTGGTTGAGGACCACGAAGGAGTGGATGGCGTTGCCCTTGACCTCGTGGGGGAGTCCGATCGCTGCTGACTCGGATACTGCATTGTGCGAGTTGATGGCGGATTCGACCTCGGCTGTGCCGAGGCGGTGTCCCGACACCTTGATGACGTCGTCGGTGCGGCCAATGATCCAGAAGTAGCCGTCCTCGTCCCGCTTGGCTGCGTCGCCTGTCGTGTAGCGGCCGGGATAGGTAGACCAGTACGTGTCGACGAATCTCTGATCGTCGTTGTAGAGGGTGCGCGCCATGGCGGGCCAGGGGTTCTTCAGCGTGAGGAAGCCCTCCTGACCGTCGGGTACCGGGTTGCCGTGTTCGTCGAGGATCTCGGCTTCCTGACCGAACACGGGCCTGCCTGCGGAACCCGGTTTCTGCGGCATCGCAGGCACGCCCGCTATCTGGAACATGCCGGTCTCGGTCTGCCACCACGTGTCCATGAGGGGTGCCTTGCCGCCGCCGATGACGGAGTGGAACCAGTGCCACGCCGCCGGGTTGATGGGTTCGCCCACGGAGCCAAGCAGGCGCAGGGAGGACAGATCGTGCCTCGTTGCCCACGCGTCACCGAACCGCATGAGGGAACGGATCGCCGTGGGTGCCGTGTAAAAGGTGGTGATGCCGTAGTGCTCGATCAGTTTCCACCAGCGGTCCGGGTGCGGGAAGGTGGGGCCGCCTTCGTACATGAAGGTGGTGGCGCCGTTCAGGAGGGGCCCGTACACGAGATAGGAGTGGCCGGTCACCCAGCCGGCATCGGCCGTGCACCAGAACCGATCGTCCTCCTGGATGTCGAACGTGTTCTTCAGGGTCGTGTATGTGCCGACCATGTAGCCGCCGTGGGTGTGAAGGATGGCCTTGGGCTTACCGGTGGAGCCGGAGGTGTAGAGAATGTAGAGCGGGTCTTCGGCATCGACCTGGACGGTTTCGCACTTCCCTCGTGCGACGGGCAGGTTCGCGAGGTCGTGGTACCAGTGGTCGCGGGTGGCATCCATGTGCACCTCGGCGTCTGTGCGTTTGACGACGATGACGTTCTCGACCGTGGGGGAGAACCGAACCGCCTCATCGACGATGTCCTTGAGCGGGAAGATGGTGCCGTTGATCCAGGACCCATCGGCGGTGATGACGAGCTTTGATTCGGAGTCGTCGATGCGGGAGGAGAGGGCGTCTGCGGAGAAGCCGGCGAACACGACGGAGTGGACGGCCCCGAGCTTCGCACATCCCAGCATGGCGAAGAAGACTTCTGGGATGCGGGGGAGGTAGATCGTGACCCGGTCACCCTTGCGGATGCCCATAGCCTTCAAGATGTTCGCCATCTTGTCCACCTCGCGGTTGAGGGAGAAGTAGGAGAAGGTGCGGACTTCCTTGCCGTCCTCGGATTCCCAGATGAGGGCGAGCTTGTTCTTGAGGGGGCCGGTCACGTGCCTGTCCACCGCGTTCGTCACGATGTTGGTCTTGCCGCCAACGAACCACTTGTAGAACGGGGCATTCGAATCGTCGATGACACGATCCCACTTTCTTGACCACTCGAGCTCGCCGGCCCGTTCCTCCCAGTAGGCGTAGGGATCGGCCTTGGCGGACGCCTCGATCTCCTGCCAGTTCTCTGCCCACGACCCCGAGACGGTGTCGGGTGAGGGATGGAAGATTTCGGGCTCGAGTGATTCAGACATGTGACTCCCTTCATAGATGTGGACCACCTTGCCACATTGCGTGACGCATGTCTCAGGTTTCTTTCAAAAGTGGCTCATTCTTTCTTTGGCCGGGCTCGCGTGAGTCCGCTCACTGACTTCGCATAAGTCCTTGACCTGCGCGAGAAGGGGCGGGGTCGGTGCCGCCGTTCCGATTTGGACAATTCGCCCATGGGGAAGTGTTTTCAGGATATTTCCAGAAAGTCGCCGTTTGTTCATGTTGGGTTTGGAAAAGGTCATGTTCTCGTAACCGGTGGGTCTTAGCCTGGCCACGTCTTTTCGACGACTGCAAAGGAAGCACATGAAGACGCCGGTCCCTGACCACAAGAAACGAAGTAGTAAGAAGCGAACTCAATTGGTGGCGGGGGTGCTCGCGGCAGCGCTGCCCGCGACCCTGGCCACCGCCATGCCACTCTCGGCCGCGGCCGATGAGGTGGCGCCGTTTGATCTGGTCAACCAGTTCATCGGTACCGAACTCGATACCTCCCAGAACAAGTCGAACGATGCCTACGGCAACGCCTTCCCGGGTGCTGCCGTGCCGTTCGGCATGGTCCAGTCCAGCCCAGCCACCTACAAGGTGGGTGAGTCGAACGATCTCGTGCGCGAGAAGGGCGGCTACGAGTACACCGCGAACCAGCTGCGCGGGTTTGGCCTCACCCGCTACGAGGGTAGCGGCTGCCACGTGCGCTTCGGCGGCTACGAAGTGCCAACGATCCCGTACACGGGTGACCTGCCGAGCGGCGCGCTCCCGGTCATGCCGTCCTCCGACATTGGCCACTACTACCTGGACTTCGATCACGAGAACGAGACCTCGCAGCCCGGGTACTACTCGGTCACGACCGACAACGGCGTATCCACAGAACTGACCGCAACCGAACGCACCGCCGTGTCACGCTTCAACTTCGAAGAAGCAGACGGCTCCACCCTCATCGTCAACGTCTCGGGCCAGAACAACCGGTCCCAGGGACAGCACGTCACTATCGATCCCGAGGCCAACACCGTGAGCGGGTGGATGAGGGGTGCCGATATCTGCGATAACGGCAACTACTACACCTTCTACTTCTCGACCACCTACGATCAGGAGTTCGAATCCTACGGCGTGTGGAACAACGGCGAGATGATGGCGGGGGAGGAGTCCGCGACTCTCGACTCCGAGGGAACCGGCGCCGATTTCCGCAACCGCACGGGTGCGTGGCTGACCTTCGCCGA
The DNA here is from genome assembly GCF_041440645.1 of Flaviflexus sp. Classification (GTDB taxonomy): domain Bacteria; phylum Actinomycetota; class Actinomycetes; order Actinomycetales; family Actinomycetaceae; genus Flaviflexus. The sequence continues at coordinate 5,876 of NZ_JASDVN010000062.1, forward strand.
CGATGCGACCGTCACCGCCCGCACCGGCATCTCCTACGTGTCGGTCGCGAACGCTGAGCTCAACCGCGAGGCCGAGGCCGACGATCTGTCCTTCGATGAGGTGCGCGCGAATGCTCGCGCCTCGTGGGAGGAGGCCCTTGGCACCATTGAGGTCACGGGCGGCACCGAGAACGATCGCGTGAAGTTCTATTCCGCGCTCTACCGCTCCTTCCTGCATCCGAACCTCCGCAACGACGTCAACGGCCAGTACCTGGGCTACGACAACGAGGTGCACGAGGTCGAGGAGGGACGCAACTTCTACAAGAACTTCGCCGGTTCCGGCTGGGACATGTACCGCTCCCAGGCGCAGCTCATTGCCCTCACCTACCCGGAGGTCGCGGCCGACATCAACCAGTCGATCGTGGCTCTGACGGAGCAGACGGGGTCGTGGGCGCCGGGGGCTGCCCGCATGCAGGGGGATTCGCTGCAGACAATCATCGCGACAACGGACGACATGGGCATCACGAACTACGACCGTGAGGCTGCCCTGCAGTCGATGATCGACACCCAGCAACTCCCGGGCGATAAGTCGACCCGCACGGATGCGTACCAGTACTTTGCAACCGCATGATCGAAAACTCGAAGGGCGACTTCGCGACTTCCCGCGTGCTCGAGTACTCGATTAACGACTTCTCCATCGCACATCTCGCGAACTCTCTCGGTAACGAGGATGCGTACGAGACGTTCATGGGTCGGTCCCAGAACTGGATGAACGTGTTCGACTTCCAGTCCGAACACATCATGCCCCGCGCACGCGGCGGCTTCGACCGCTCCTTCGACCTGCGCGGACGCGACGGCAACGGCGGCGGGCAGTTCAACCAGTCCACCGGCTACCAGTACGGCTGGCTCGTTCCCCACAACCTCTCGACCCTGATCGAGCTGCGTGGCGGCGTCGAGGAGGCCACGAGCGAGCTCGATGTTCTCATGGCGAACCTCGATGCTGGCGCGTACACGCAGACCGGCAACTATCTCTCCAACCAGCCGGCCCTGTCCACCCCGTGGGTGTATAACTGGCTGCAGGCACCGCACGAGACGACGGACGTGCTCTACCGGGCAGTGAACGAGATGTACGACACGACGCCGTCTGGCCTGCCCGGCAACGACGACCAGGGTGCGCTCTCGGCCTGGTACATCTTCGCCACCATGGGCATTTACCCCGCCGTTTTCGGCACGGGCGACATGATCGTGTCCGCCCCGATGTTCGAACAGATCATTATCGACCCGGTCAATTCCGACCGCGTCATCACGATCAACGCTCCCGGTGCTGGCGAGAACGCCAAGTACACGACCGGGCTCTCCGTCAATGGTGAGTCTCAGACCGCTTCGTGGATCGACGCGGAGTTCATCCGCACGGGCGGCACCCTCGACTTCACCATGTCGGCAACCCCGGGTGACTGGGGCACCGGAGCTGATAACGTTCCCCCGTCCTACACGGACGGCATGGATGCCATGAACAATGCCGGTACCACGCACGTGGGTCAAGGCAACATGGGTTCAGCCGACCTGTCCGACTGGTCGTATTCGATCGAGGCTCTGGAGCGCGCGGGCGTGACCCCGGGCGGCGATGTTCCCCTCGGTGACGACACCGACATCGTGTTCACCTTCCCGGACTCGGAACCAGGTGAACCCGACAACTGGATCCCGCACGGTCAGCGCATCGAGTTCGATGGCGAAACCGCGGGCTCGATCTCGTTCCTCGGCATGGCAACGAACGGCCCCGCACAGGGCAACGCAACCGTGGTGTACACGGATGGCTCCACCCAGACCGTTCCGGTGTACATGACCGACTGGGCTGCGAGCCCTGCCGGTGGCAACCGCACCCTTGTGGAAACCACCTCCCGCAACAACCGCAATGGTTCCTCCGGTAACGGCATCTTCCGCCTGTTCGGTACCCGCCCGGCGCTGCTGGATTCCGAGAAGCAGGTTGACGCCGTGTACCTGCCCCAGTCCACCGACAAGGGCATCATGCACATCTTCGATGTCGCGATCTCCGAAGAGGAATGGATTGATCCGAACGCACCGATCGGTACCCCCGAGCGCGTGATCCTCAACCCGTCCGAGGACCCGACCAGCTCGCAGTACGTGACGTGGCGGTCCACCGCTCAGCGCCACCTATCCGGCACGGTCGAGTACCGTCCCGTGGGTGGGCAGACCACGACCGTGGATGCGGAGAACAAGGCAAACCGCACCGTCGATGGTTACCCCTCACGCAGCCACTCCGCCCTCATGACCAACCTCGAACCGAACACCGAGTACGAGTACCGCGTCGCCTCCGGCAACAACTGGTCCGACTGGTACACGTTCACCACTCCGTCCGATGAGTCGGAACCGTTCACGTTCCTCTATTTCGGTGATGCTCAGAACGGTCTGACGACCGTGTGGCCCGAGTCGGTTCGCGTCGCGGAGGAGAATTTCCCCGAGGCCGAGCTGGCACTGATTGCCGGTGACCTTGTCGACAACGGCTCGAACAACAACGAGTGGACCGACTGGTTCAATGGCATCTCCCCGCTCCGCACCGAAATGAACATCCTCTCCGTTCCCGGCAACCACGAGATTGGTGGTCAGAACATGATGGAGAACTACTTCGATTCTTTCGAGTACGCGCCGAACGGCCCCGTGCCCTCGGATGCGAAGGAGTACGAGGCGGAGTTCGGTGAGCACTACGCCAACATCTTGAAGGACACCGTGTACTACACGGACTACCAGGGTGTGCGCTTCGTCAACCTCAACGCGAACCGCGACGACATTTGCACGATCACGCAGGTCCCGGGTAGCACCGCGGATTGTGAGACCCGCAAGCGCGCCTGGATCACCACCCAGGCAACGTGGCTCGACCGCGTCCTGGAGGAGAACCCGAACGAGTGGACCGTTGTTCAGTACCACCAGCCCGTATTCTCCACCGGCATCTCCGGTGAGGGACTGCGCGACCAGGCCGACTGGCGCCAGCAGATCTTGCCCGTTCTTGAGCGTCACAACGTTGACCTTGTGCTCCAGGGCCACGACCACACCTACGGCCGCGGCTACCACAACTCCACGGCGACCGGCATGGAAGGCGTGAGCGCAGGACCGGTCTACGTTGTCGCCAACTCGGGTGAGAAGCAGTACTCGCTCCCTTCCGCAACCGACAATATCTGGACCCGCAACCACGCGAACCTCGTCGTGTCCGCGCAGGACACGAGCTCCGTTCAGGGCATCACGATCGATGGCGACACCCTCACCTACAAGGCCGTCGTCTCCTACACCCGCCCCGGCGGTCAGGCAACGCACGTTGCTGGTGACACCCTCGATTCCTTCACCATCACGAAGGGCGAGGACGGCTCCAAGTGGGTGACCGAGACCGGTGTTGAGGTACCGGTGGGCGCCGATCCCGTCAACACGGAACGCCCCATGACGTTCCCGTTCGACCCCGAGACCTTCGGCAACGTGGTCTGGGACGACACGTTCGACGTCAACCGCCTCTCGTCGTACACGATCTTCGGTGGCGGCTCGGAAAGCTCCGCAGAGCTCACCGTCAACACCGAGGAGGGCGTACTCACGGCCAACGCACCGGGACGCAGGTGGAGCCACATTGCCCTGCCCGTGGCTGCCGGTGACGAGTTTGCTCTCATCATCGAACCGAAGTCCATGGCCGGCACCAACGAGGAAGACTCGATCTTCCTTGGCATGACCGACGGCGACCGCAACCGGGCACACTCGTGGTACAATAACGCGAAGCAGCTCTCCTCCCTCGACGTCATCGAACAGGGGCAGACCCGCGGACTCTCCGCAGGCGCAGGTACCCTTCCCGTGTCGTGGGAGCCGGGCGACCGCCTCGCCACCGTCTACTCCCACGGTGAGCTGAGCTCGTGGATCGAGAAGGACGGCGAGTGGATCAACATCCGCTACTGCGCCCTCCAACTCACCATGGACAAGGTAACGCTCTCGCAGTGGTCACCCACGTTCTCGCTGCGTCTCGACGCGGGTCATATGGAGATTGACCGCATCACCCTCCTGAAGCCCGATGGCGAGCTCATCCCCGCCATCATCACCCCAGCTCAAGTGACCGCGGACCAGGAGCAGGGCATCGTGACGATCCCCGACGCAACCGGCGTGCAGTACTACCTCGACGGCGAAGCCGTGGAGGCAGGAGAGTACGAGTTCCTCGGACACATCACGGTCACTGCGGAACCGACCGAGGGCTACGCCTTCGCCGACGGTGCTGCTACTGAGTGGACGTTCACCTACCTCGACCCGGACAACCCGATCGTCGTATCCCCGGATGAGCCCACCACGACCAACACGTACACGATTCCCGACGTCGAGGGACTCGAGTACCTCGTTGATGGTGTCGTGACCGCACCCGGCACGTACCCCTTCGAAGGCACGATCGTCATCACGGTCCGCGCACTCCCGGGATACACCCTCGAGGAGGGCATGCAGACCGAATGGATCCTCACCGCGGAACCCATTCGCGAACTCACCCAGGTGACGCCCGCGGAACCCACCGCAACCGACATCACCTACACGATCCCCGAGACCGAGGGCGTCGACTACCTCGTTGATGACGTCATTGTTGCCGCAGGAACCTACGAGGGCACCGGAGTTATCGCCGTGACCGCGAAGGCACGCGACAGTTACATCATCGCTGAAGGCGCCACCACGGAATGGTCCTTCACCTTCGAGGCAGGAGAACCGGGTGAGCCCGAGGAGCCTGGTGAGCCGGAAGAACCCGGCGAGCCCGAGGAGCCAGGTGAGCCCGAGGAGCCAGGTGAACCCAGCAAGCCCCTCACCGGCAACGTCTTCCTCCTCTCCAACGACTGGACCGCCACCACCGCAGCAACCGAATTCGCGTTCGGACGCAGGGGCGACGAGGTACTCGTTGGCGACTGGGACGGCGACGGCACCGACACCCTCGGTGTTCGCCGCGGCAACACCTTCTACCTCAACAACGAGCTCGTGGGCGGCAAAGCAACCCACCAGTTCAACTTCGGCAAGGCATCGGACGAAGTCCTCGTTGGTGACTGGGATGGGGATGGGGTGGACACCCTCGGCGTGCGCCGTGGCCACACCTTCTTCCTGAACAACTCCTTCGCGGGTGGTAACGCCGAGATCTCCTTCAAGTACGGCAAGGACGCGGACGAGATTCTCGTTGGTGACTGGGACGGCAACGGAACCGACACCATCGCACTGCGCCGAGACATCACCATCCACGTCACCAACACACTCGCAGGCGGCAACGCCGAGACGTCCTTCAAGTACGGACGGTCCTCGGACGAGGTCTACGCTGGCGACTTCGATGGTGACGGCAAGGACACGATCGCGATCCGTCGCGGCAATGCCATCCACATCCGCAACGAACTCAGTGGCGGCCCCGCCTCCACCGTGCTCGGATACGGACGCGCCTCCGACCGAGTCCTCCTCGGAGACTGGGACGGCAACGGAACCGACACCCCCGGAGTCAACCGGGTGCACTAGGAATCGCCACCAGCACATGACAAACAGCCACGGGAACAGCCCACGGGAAGTAACCCTCCGCTGCTAGCCACGTGACAGCAACCGCAGGGGAGCGGGGTCAGGAAACTGGCCCCGCTCCTTTCGTACGCTCGGGATCATTCCTATGGTCAGGCTGTCTCGAGCACCTACGAAGGTTCGTGAGTTCAGGTGCTTTCGTAGGATCCGGTCCGCTTGTGCGCTCGCGTTTATGCGCACATTTTTCTTGCTTGCTCGTTCAACGCTCGCGAACGGTGGGAGTGGGGGTGAGTTCAATGGCGGGCGGGGTCAGAACCTCAACGGTGCGGGAACTCAGTGACCGAAACGGCGGGGAAGTGTGTTACCCAAAGGGAACAGTTCTTGTGATGGGGGATAGCTGGGTGGGCATGGGTATGATGTTCGGGTGCGCACCGTCGTATGTGCGCACAGAATTGAATGGAGAAATACCGTGCCCCAGCTCGTCATTGACGGCTCACAAGTACAGATTGATGAACCGACAACAGGCATTGACCACTTCCGCCAGTCTCGCAACATTATTGCTCTCAGAGTTGATGGAGAGCTCAAGGACCTTGACACGGATCTGTCGACACTGACTGAGGGTGCCACGGTTGACGGCGTTGATGTGAACGAACAGGACGGACTCAACATCCTGCGTCACTCCGCCACCCACGTTCTTGCTCAGGCCGTCCAGCAGATTAACCCTGATGTTAATCTCGGCATCGGCCCGTTTATCACCGACGGCTTCTACTACGACTTCGGCAACATCGACCCCGTGACCCCCGAGGACCTTAAGGCGATCGAGAAGATCATGAAGCAGATCGTCAAGGAGGGCCAGTCCTTCAAGCGCCGCGTTGTCACCGAAGAAGAGGCACGCGCAGAGCTTTCCGACCAGCCCTACAAGCTCGAGCTCCTCGGCATCAAGGGACCCGACGCGGAAGCCGCAGCCGAGGGCGCCTCGGTCGAGATCGGCGGAGCAGAACTCACCATCTACGACAACGTCCGCCGCAACGGCGAAGTTGCGTGGAAGGACCTCTGCCGCGGACCCCACGTCCCCACCACCAAGATTCTCGGCAACGGCTTCTCCCTGACCCGCTCCTCGGCAGCCTACTGGCGCGGCGACCAGAAGAACGACGGCCTCCAGCGCGTCTACGGCACCGCATGGCCGACAAAGGACGAACTCGTCGCCTACCAGACCCGCATCGAAGAAGCCCAGAAGCGCGACCACCGCAAGCTCGGTACCGAACTTGACCTGTTCTCGTTCCCGGACGAGATCGGTTCCGGCCTGCCCGTCTTCCACCCCAAGGGTGAGATGGTCCGCATGGTCATGGAGGACTACTCCCGCAAGCGCCACCTCGAGGCCGGCTACTCGTTCGTGCACACCCCCCACATCACGAAGAAGAACCTCTTCGAAACCTCCAAGCACCTCGAATGGTATGCAGACGGCATGTACCCTCCCATGCACATGGACGAAGAGGTCGACGCCGACGGCAATGTCACGAAGCAGGGCCAGGACTACTACCTCAAGCCCATGAACTGCCCCATGCACAACCTCATCTACCGCTCCCGCGGACGCTCCTACCGCGAACTGCCCCTGCGCCTGTTCGAGTTCGGCACCGTCTACCGCTACGAGAAGTCCGGCGTCGTGCACGGCCTGACCCGCGCTCGCGGATTCACCCAGGACGATGCTCACATCTACACGACCCGTGAGCAGATGAAGGACGAACTCGCCAGCCTGCTCCACTTCGTTCTTGACCTGCTCAAGGACTACGGCATGGCAGACTTCTACCTCGAGCTGTCCACCCGCGACCCCGAGAAGTCCGTGGGTGACGACGCGACCTGGGAGGAGGCGACCCGCACCCTCGAGGAGGTCGCGAACGAGACCGGTCTCGAACTCGTGGCTGACCCGGGCGGCGCAGCCTTCTACGGACCGAAGATCTCCGTTCAGGCCAAGGACGCTATCGGCCGCACCTGGCAGCTCTCGACCATCCAGCTCGACTTCTTCGAGCCGGAACTGTTCGAGCTCGAGTACACGGCCTCCGATGGTTCCAGGCAGCGTCCCGTCATGATCCACCGCGCCCTGTTCGGCTCGATCGAGCGCTTCTTCGGCGTTCTCGTTGAGCACTACGGCGGTGCCTTCCCCGCGTGGCTGGCTCCCGTCCAGGTCACCTGCATCCCCGTTGCCGAAGCATTTGAGCCCTACCTTGAGGGCGTTGCCGACAAGCTGCGCGCCGAGGGCATCCGGGTCGAGATCGACCGCAGCGATGATCGCTTCGGTAAGAAGATCCGCAACGCCGCAAAGGAGAAGGTGCCCTTCGTCCTTATCGCGGGCGGCGAGGATGCCGAATCCGGTGCCGTGTCCTTCCGCTACCGCGACGGATCTCAGAACAACGGTGTCCCCATCGATGATGCGGTTGCCGAGATTGTTCGCCAGGTCCGCGAACGCGTCAACCAGTAGGAGAAACGATGCTCAGCAGGTCGGGACGTCCCCTCTTCCAAGTCCTCTTCGGACCCGTAGCTCGACTCTTCGTGCGCATGGGGATCTCCGCCGATGCGGTGACCATCACGGGCACGATCCTGTCGTGCGCGATCGCACTGTGGCTGATCCCAACGGATCACCTCACGGTCGCGGCGTGGGCAATCTTCGCGGTCGTCATCTTCGACAACCTCGACGGTCAGATCGCTCGACTCACGGGAACCAGCTCCAAGTGGGGTGCGTTCCTGGACTCGACGATGGACAGGTTCGCTGATGGTGCGATCTTCCTCGCCGTCGCGATCTGGTCCATCCTCCACGCCGATGAGTCGCTTGCGAACTGGACCGCCCTCGGCGCTGTCGTTGCCCTCCTCATGGGTGCGATCGTGCCCTACGCGAAGGCACGAGCCGAGGCCGTGGGCTACACCGCGAACATCGGCATCGCGGAGCGCGCAGACCGCCTCACCGTCATTCTCGTTGGCGTGTTCTTTGTCGGTCTCGAGTGGGGTGACTGGTGGTTGACGGTCGCAACCTGGGTGCTCGCCGTCCTCGGCTTCTTCACCGTCATCCAGCGCATGGCAACCATGTACAAGCAGGCCAAGGCAGAGGACGTCGCCGAACGGATCAGCAAGTCCGCCCAAGGGAACGAGTTCGCACACCGTACCGAGTACGCACACGGCGCCGATCCGGTCAGTGGACCAGGGTCAGCATCTGGACCTTTACAGGGCGGACCAGATGCTGGGTTGAGCGCGAATGGTGAGGGACACGCTCCTGAGGGAGAGCGCGATCCCCAAAACCAAGGTGGAATCTCGTAGTGGATACTTTCAAGCTTTTCCAGACGGCAACAGCCTTTGTTGAGAAAGCACCTGAGCCGCTTGGTCGGTTCATCTTTGATGTCGTTGGCGTGGGCAGCGCCCTCGCCAACGTCAAGGGCGTCAAGCAGCTGAAGAAGAACTACAAGCGGATCGATCCGGACCTCAGTGGGCTGAAGCTGACGGGTGCGGCCGTGGTCGGTATGCGCAACTACATGCGCTACTACTACGAGATGTTCCGTACCCCCGCCATGACCCCCGACCAGGTGCGTGGCAGGGTCGTCCTTCACCCCGATGAGTACCTGAGGGCAGAGTTTGCGAAGGGACATTCCGTTCCCTCTGCTCTCATGCACACGGGAAACTGGGATCTGGCGGGGGCGTGGTCCGAGAAGAACCTCGCTCACGTCGTGACCGTTGCCGAGAAGCTCGGGGATCCCCGCATGGCGCAGGGCTTCATCGACTACCGCACCGGGCTGGGCATGAGCATCTACCTCGCGGTCAAGGACGGCAACGTCTTGGAGCATCTCGTGGAGGAGGCGCAGGAACCGGTCCTGCTCCCGCTTCTCGCCGATCGGGATCTTTCCGCCTCCGGCGTTCAAACCACGATGCTGGGCAACGACCTCATGCTGGCTCCCGGGCCGGCACTGCTCGCACAGCGCACGGGACGCCCCTTCGTTCCGCTCATGATGAGGCACGTGAAGCAGACTGGTCAGGCCCGCAAGAAGGCCGGAACCAAGTGGCAGACCTACATTGACGTGTTCCCTCCGATTGCCGCCAACGTGGGTCCGGACGCTCCTCGCGAAGAGCGGGAGGCCGACGTTGCTCGCATGTGTCAGGAATGGATGGATGCAATTTCCCCGTGGATGAGGAAGCATTATGTTCACTGGCACATGCTCCAGAAGGTGTATGTGGAAGATTTGGACATGACGCGACTGAGAGCGCGACGAGCGGAGACAGAGTGAAAATCGGCATCGCCTGCCCCTACTCCTGGGACGTTCCCGGTGGCGTGCAGTTCCACATCCGGGACCTCGCCGAGGAGCTGATCGCACGCGGACATTCCGTCTCGGTCATCGCCCCCGCCTCCGAGGGAACCGAGGTCCCCGACTTCGTCGAGGCCACCGGGGCCGCCATCCCCATTCCCTACAACGGATCCGTGGCGCGACTCGCGTTTGGACCCCGCGTCAACTGGCAGGTCCGCAAGTGGCTCCAAAACGGCGACTTCGATGTTCTGCACGTGCACGAACCCTTCGTGCCGTCCCTGTCGATGCTGGCCCTCATGAGCGCGGAGTGCCCCGTTGTGGCCACCTTCCACACCGCGATGGACCGCTCAAAGTTCCTCTCCATCGCCTCCCCGCTTCTTGTGCCGGTGCTGGAGAAGACCCGTGCTCGCATCGCCGTTTCCGAGGAGGCCCGCCGCACCGCGGTTGAGCACCTTGGTGGCGATGCCTACGTCATCCCCAACGGCGTGAGCGTCAAGAGCTTCAAGACCTCGGGTCCCGACCCGAGATTCTCTGGCACCCCGGGCAAACCGACGATCGGGTTCCTTGGCAGGATCGACGAGCCCCGCAAGGGACTCCCGATTCTTGCTGGCGCGGTCGCCCCAATCCTCAAGGAGTACCCGGGTGCTCGCTTCTTCGTCGCGGGACGCGGCGATAACGAGAAGGCACTCGACATCCTCGGGGAGAACGCGCAGGCGGTCACGTTCCTCGGTAGCGTCTCGGAGGAGGACAAGGCGGCCCTGCTCTCGTCCGTCGACATCTACGTTGCACCCCAGACGGGTGGAGAGTCCTTCGGCATCGTCCTCATCGAGGCGATGAGCGCGGGTTCATTTGTTGTCTCCTCCGATATTCCTGCCTTCCAAGCGGTTCTCGACCATGGCACGTTCGGCGATCACTTCAAGAGTGAGGACAGCGACGATCTCGCCCGCGTCATCATCTCGGCTCTCGGTGAAACGGAGCGGCGCGCCGAGACCATCGAGGCCGCCAGGGTTGGCGCGTGGCGCTACGACTGGTCGACCGTCGCCTCCCAGATCCTGTCCGTGTACTCGATTGCCGTGAAGACGGCGAGCCAGGACGTAGGGGAGTGGAACAAGTGAACTGGGGTACCTTCGCACTCATTGTCATAGCGGCGCTCGTCGTGATCGCCGGCCTTGTCTGGATCATCACCGCACGCAGGCTCGACCGCCTGCACCGCACCGTCATCCAGTCCCGCCTCACCCTGAACGAGGCACTCGCGCACCGCGCAGCCACGGCCGCCGACTTCGCCGCATGTGGGGTGTTAGACGTGGCGGGAGCAATCCTGCTCGCGGATGCTGCCCAGGTGGCCCTCGGTCAAACCCACGCACCGCTGTCGCTGGACGGTCTGGAAGACGGGCCAGGGCACAAGCGACAGCGCCGCGACAACGGCGAGGACCGCAGCACAACCGAATCCAACCTCTCACGCACGCTCCGCCTCGTCCTCGACGGTGTCGAGCACGAGGAGATGGATCCCGAGCAGCAAAAGCGCCTCGACCTGCTCCAGGAATCACGCGAGGACGTCAAGCTCTCCCGCCGCTTCCACAACGCGTTTGTCGATCAGGCACGCAGGCTCCGCACCAACTGGGTCGTGAGACTGGGCCACATGGCGGGCGGGGCACCCATGCCCCAGCCGGTCGACATGGACGACGAATAGGGATCGCACAGAGTTACACAGCACTCCCAAGGCAGAATCGTGGAGCGATACAAATAATCGTGGAGCGATACAAATAGTAAAGTGAGGGGCCGGCATTCAGCCGGCCCCTCACTTGCCTCATTTCCGCTTGCCTCGAGTCGCTGACGGGTTTCCTTTTGTCGCCGTGTTGCCTTTCGCTTCCGTGTTTCAGTTGTCGGTCCCCTACTTGTCGTGACTGGGCTTCCCAGCTGGCCCTCCACGCGCCGCGGACGCACTTCCTTTGTTGGTCCCGTGTTCGCCTGTGGTCGGGAAGCCGTACCCAATGCGGTTGCTCTTCATGGGTCACCCGCTCCGCTACTCTTGAAGACATGTCGTATCCGAACCAACCCGGACACCCACAGGGATACCAGCAGCCGGGACCTGGCTATCAGCAGCAAGCACCTCAGCAGAACATGTTCTCGCATCCGGCTGACAATCAACCGGCCAACTACACGCGCGCACAGGAGCGCCCCTGGGTGCCCCAGCAGAGCCCAACACAGGTCACCCATCAGCGCCCGTGGAAGATGCCGCAGCGTCACTCGGTTGGTTTCTACGTCATGGTTGGTGTCATTGCCGTCGCGGGTATTCTCGGATTCCTCATTGTGCTTCCCATGCTCACCGAGAGCGCGGGACTACGCGGCGCGGTCAGCGCCGGCATCGTTGCACTCATCCCCGTAGTTGTCGTGTCCGCCCTCGTGTGGTGGATCGACTCGTGGGAGCCGGAACCCAGGTGGCTCATGGCTGCGATGTTCCTCTGGGGTGGCGGCGTCGCTGTCGCCATCTCTGCCTGGTTGAACACGGCATGGATGGAGTCGGTCTACATGGAGACCGGCAACGCCAACAAGGCCAACATCTTCAGCGCGGTTGTTTCTGCGCCTCTCGTGGAGGAGGCAGCGAAGGGCCTCGGCGTGGTTTTCCTGTTCATCTTCTTCAAGAAGTACTTCAACGGCCCCATTGACGGCATTTGCTACGGAGCCATGTCCGGACTCGGCTTCGCCTTCGTTGAGAACATCCTGTACTTCACCCGGTTCTACGACGACCTGCAGGAGATCGCAATCCTACGCTTCTCGTCCCCGCTCCTGCACCCGCTGTGCACCGCGACTGTGGGTCTGTTCCTCGGTTTCGCCGTGTATGCACGAAACAGGTGGATGGCGATCCCGCTTCTGATCCCCGGTTACCTCATTGGTGTCTCGATCCATTTCATGCACAACGGTTGGGCAACGATCTCTGACGTCAACGCGATCCTCACGGGCGAGGGCTCCCTGGGCTTCCTGTACTGGGTGATTCAGATCCCCTCCTACATCGCGGCCCTCATCCTTGTGCTCTGGTTCCGTAAAGACGAATCCAATATCATCCGAGAACGCCTCCTCGAATACCAAAGGGCCGGCTGGTTCGCACCTCACGAGGTCACGATGCTGAGCAGCATGGATGGTCGCAGGCAGGCAAAGTCCTGGGCAGCTTCCCGTGGTCCTGCGGCCAAGACCGCCATGAAGCAGTTCCAGGAAGAATCGGCCCACCTCGCCCTCAACAGGCAGCGAGCCGCCCTCCAGATCATTCCCGTCCACAAGGCGCAGCGAGAAGAGGCGCGCACCCTCAACTCCATCGGCGCGGCACGCACCGTGTTCATGTCCGGTGTCAGGTAGATCCCGATCAGGTCAGAGTTCCTGGCCGGAGCAAGGTGGGTGCGTAGAGACTTGGTAGGTCATTCGAAAGTCGTCTCTCCTCGCCTACATGTTGCCTGATTGGCTTTCGGGATCTTGCTTCTGATCTCGACAGAACTCTGCTCCCGACTGATTTCGCCAGAACTTTGCTCCCGACCTGGATGCCAGGGAATGGTTGTTGATCTGGTTAGGCTTGGGTTCTGGCCTGGACACCAGGGTTTGCTGGTTGAGTTGGATGCCGCGCACTGATTGATGAGGAAGATGTGACTGACCAAGAGAACGTGACTGACTACCCGGAGAACGAGTGGGTTCCGGGACCCGATGGGATCGTGGAACGCACGGCGGCCCGTGTTGTCCTGCTCGATCCAGATGGGAGATTGTTCCTGATCCGCGGTCACGACACCGCGGATCCGAATCACGCGTGGTGGTTCACCGTCGGTGGCGGGATTGCACCGGGGGAGGACCCGAAGCAGGGAGCGGTACGGGAACTGTTCGAGGAAACGGGACTCGAGGTCACACCCGATCGACTTATTGGCCCGGTGCTTCGCAGAACGGGACTTTTCCACTTCATCGATCGCACGAGGCGCCAGTACGAGAAGTTCTTCGTTTTGCACGTGAGTGAGGCGGAGGCTGAGCAGGTGAGTTCCTGGAACCAGGATCACTTGACGGACCTTGAGAAGGACGTGCTCGACGAGGTGTGCTGGTGGGAACTGGATGATCTCAGTGCGCTTCAGGAAAACGGCACGAAGGTGTTCCCGAGGGGTATAGGGGAGATGGCACGAGAGTGGTTTGCCGGGTGGGACGGCACACTGAAAATAATTGAAGAAAGCTGATACTTCCTCCACCGTATACACTGGATAGGTAAATCCATTGGTAGCGAGGAGTAAAGACCCGTGTCGGGACATTCAAAGTGGGCAACCACCAAGCATAAGAAGGCCGCGCTTGACGCCAAGCGCGGGAAGCTCTTTGCGCGCCTCATCAAGAACATTGAGGTGGCCGCGAGGACGGGCGGCCCCGATCCCACGGGTAACCCGACTCTCTACGATGCGGTCCAGAAGGCAAAGAAGAACTCCGTTCCCTCAGATAACATCGATCGCGCTCTCAAGCGAGCATCCGGTGAAGGTTCTGACGGCGTTCAGTACGAATCGATCATGTACGAGGGCTACGCCGCAGGCGGCGTTGCCGTTCTCATCGAGTGTCTGACCGACAACCGCAACCGTGCGGCCTCCGAGGTGCGCGTGGCGCTCACCCGTAATGGCGGCAACCTGGCCGATCCCGGTTCCGTGTCGTACCTCTTCACCCGCAAGGGCGTCGTTGAGGTCACGAAGGCCGACGAGGTTACCGAGGACGACATTCTCATGGCGGTGCTGGATGCTGGCGCCGAAGAGGTCAACGACGAGGGCGAGACCTTCGAGATCCTGTCCGAGCCGAACGACGTTGTTGGCGTGCGCACCGCACTCCAGGACGCAGGCTTCGACTACGACTCGGCCGAAGTCCAGTTCGTTCCCTCGATGAAGGTCGAGGTCGATAAGTCCGGTGCCGAAAAGGTTCTCAAGCTCATCGACGCACTTGATGATCTCGACGATGTTCAGAACGTGTACTCGAACCTGGACATCCCGGACGCAGTGATGGCGCAGCTGAACGAAGACTAAGTGTCGCAGGTAGCTCTGCTTCTGGTTGCCTGCTCAGTACTCCTGGGCGGCACCCTGCAGAGAATATCCGGAATGGGGATGGGACTTGTCCTATCCCCAGTTCTGTCTCTTCTTCTTGGCGCCAGCGTAGGCGTCACGGTCACGAACATGACAACCGTGTTGAGCGCACTCATGATCGGTTTGGTGCTCCGGGCGGGCATCGACTGGAAGAAGTTCGGCGTTCTTGCACCTTCTGCGCTCCTCGGAGCGATCCCGGGGGCTTTCCTCGTTCGGTCCCTCGACGGCAACTGGCTCTCCATCCTTGTCGGCAGCTTCATTTTGCTCGCGCTCGTTGTCACGCTGCTGGGGGATCGGTTGCGGGAACTGCCGCGACTCGATCACCTTGCGTGGCTGGTGCCGTTTGCGGCGATGGCGGCGTTTCTCAACACGGTTGCGGGTGTCGCGGCACCGGCCCTCGTCATCTACGCACTGCTGTCCCGCTGGGACCAGCACACGTTCTCCGCGACGCTCCAGCCGGCCTTTCTGTGGTTCGGGCTCCTTTCCGTGGTCACCAAAATCAGCACGGGTGCGACTCCGCTCGAGTCCCTCCCATCCCCGTGGATCCTGCTCCTCATCGTGGGAGCGATCCTCGTTGCGATCCTGCTCGGTGGAAGACTCTCCAGCCGCGTCAGTCCACAGCGGGCACGAACAATCGGCATTCTTGTTGCTGGGGCCGGTGCCGTGTCGACAATCCTGCGCGGGCTCATCGGTGCGTTAGGTTAGAAGAATGAGAATCTTAGGAGTGGACCCCGGGCTCACCCGATGCGGCATTGGCGTTGTCGACTCCGCGGGGGCCAGGCAGGTCTCCTACGTTGCCGTGGCAGTCGTCCGGTCGTTGGCGGAGACGGCACCGCACCGCAGGCTCGAGATCATCGCCGACGGTATCGAGGACATGATCGCCAAGCACAAGCCCGATGTGGTGGCCGTGGAACGCATGTTCGCCGAAGACAACGTCCGCTCCATCATCAGTACTGCCCAGGTGGCGGGGGTGGCGATGTTGGCCGCCTCCCGTGCCCACCTGCCCCTTGCCCTGTACTCACCGTCGGCCGTCAAGGCCGCGGTCACGGGCGATGGTCGGGCCGAGAAGAAGGCCGTTCAGCTCATGGTGCAGCGCATCCTTCGGCTCAAGGAACTCCCGAAGCCCCCGGACGCTGCCGATGCTCTGGCACTTGCGATCACGCACGCGTGGCGCGGTGAATCCATCGACCGCAACGAGCCGGCACAGTCCGCGCAGCACGGCGGGTCTGCGATGCCGACCGCGGATCAGAGCATGACACCTGCTCAGCAGGCGTGGGCCCAGGCGGAGCGCACAAGCAGAATGTCGGGCATCGTTGCACAGCAGATGCGTGCCAATGCTCGCTCGGGTCGCAAGCGCTGATACGATGGAACAAATGTTCGGTTCCGGGGAGGTTCCATGATCTCGCTCCTGAGGGGCACCATTCTGTCCATGTCGGCATCAGCCGTGACGATCGATGTTGGTGGGATTGGCTTCCGCGTACTCGCGACCGCGACGACACTGTCGGAGCTGCGGGTCGGTCACGAAGAAACCATCCACACGTCCCTCATTGTTCGTGAGGACTCGATGACCCTGTATGGCTTCGCCGATGAGGACGAGAGGGACACGTTCGACATTCTTATTTCCTTGACCGGTGTCGGCCCCAAGCTGGGCCTCGCCGTTCTGTCCGTGCACACCCCGGACATCCTTCGCTCAATCGTTGAGCGCGACGATGTGGCCGGCCTGGTCCAGGTTCCGGGGATTGGTCGCAAGGGAGCCCAGCGCATCCTCCTCGAGCTTGGTAACAAGCTGGGTCCCGCAAGGTCCCAGGTCGAGGCGAGCGCCCCCAGTTCCGTCACGGCCGACGTTGTCGTTGCGCTCGTGGGTCTCGGTTGGTCCGAGGACGCTGCTGCTAGCGCAGTCAGTGCGGTCGAGGCAGAGAACGGTGCCATGCCGGTCTCGACCATGCTCCGCATGTCCCTGCAGAAGCTGGGTGGTCGCAAATGAGCGAGGACAACTCGGTCATGGACTCGAACGCACCAGCGAGCGAGAGGGCCGCCGAGGCCGCACTTCGGCCCAAGGTGTTGGACGAGTTCGTTGGCCAGGAGGTCGTACGCAACCAGCTGTCCCTCGTCCTTCAGGCCGCCATTGCTCGCGGCACCATCCCCGACCACGTGCTTCTCTCGGGTCCCCCCGGGCTTGGTAAGACGACGCTCGCGATGATCATCGCGGCCGAGGTCAACGGGGCCCTCAGGCTAACCTCGGGTCCCGCGATTCAGCACGCAGGAGATCTTGCTGCCGTCCTGTCTTCCCTGCAGGAGGGCGACGTTCTCTTCATCGACGAGATCCATCGCCTCGCCCGCACAGCGGAAGAGATGCTGTATTTGGCGATGGAGGACTTCCGCGTCGATGTCATGGTTGGTAAGGGACCTGGTGCGACCTCGATTCCGCTCCCGCTGCCACCGTTCACTGTCGTGGGTGCGACCACTCGAGCGGGCCTCCTGCCCGCGCCGCTGCGCGACAGGTTCGGGTTCACCGGTCATCTCGAGTTCTACAGCGCGAGCGAACTGGCCCAGGTTGTGACGCGTTCTGCGGGACTGCTCGGTGCTGATCTGACTCCGGAGGCCGCGATGGAGCTGGCGAGCAGGTCGCGCGGCACCCCGCGTATCGCGAACCGGTTGCTACGCAGGGTCCAGGACTGGGCGCAGATCCGGGGGACAGGCGTGCTGGATTTGGACGCCGCCCAGGCCGCTCTCGAGGTTTTCGAGGTGGACGCCCTGGGTCTTGACCGACTTGACCGGTCCGTCCTGGAATTAGTCTGTACGCGTTTTGGTGGTGGGCCTGTGGGGTTGACCACCCTGGCGGTGTCCGTGGGTGAGGAGCCGGAGACCATCGAGTCGGTGGCCGAACCCTTCCTCGTCCGCGAGGGTCTGTTGGTTCGCACCCCTCGGGGCAGGATGGCAACTGGCGCCGCATACGAGCATCTCGGCCTCCATGTGCCCGACGGGACCCTCTTCGATACGTAGGCAATCTGCCGTATACTCTGATCTGATTGTCAGTCGAAAGAGAGTCCCTCGTGGAATTCATTATCCTAATCGTCATTTTTGCCCTCTTCATGTTCATGATGAGTCGCGCAAACAAGAAGATGGCTTCTGCCGCAGCCGAACAGCGTGAGACCGCCCTCGTGGTGGGTAACACCGTCGTGACCTCCACGGGCATGATCGGCCAGATCGTCGACATCGATGGTGGCGTTGTCACCCTCGAGTCCGCATCGGGTGACGAGACGCAGTGGCTCGCCACCGCCATCAACTCCGTCATCGACCCCCCGTACGAGCACACGTACGAGGCGGAAGAAGAGGAGAACGAGGACAGCCTTGACGGCTTGACCCCTCGCGATTCTGATCTTGACCGTCCCACGGAACGGTAAGTGAGCACACACGAAGAGGCGACCGAACGGTCGCCTCGCTCACGTCTCGTCATTTTCGCGATCCTTGTGATCGCGCTTGTTGGTTCACTGGCTGCGGGCAGCATTGGCGGTAGCCAATCCCGCTGGTCACCGGACCTCGCTCTCGACCTCGAGGGTGGCACCCAGATCATCCTGTCTCCCGTTGTTGAAGACGGCTACGAGGTCACCACGGAGGACATCAATCAGGCGATTGAGATCATTCGCCAGCGTGTTGACGCCTCCGGTGTTTCCGAAGCCGAGATCACGTCCCAGGGCGGCTCCAACATTGTTGTTGGTCTGCCGGGTAACCCGAGCGAAGAAACCCTGGACCTGGTCCGCACCTCCGCGGTCCTGCGCCTGCGTCCCGTCATTGACTACACCGGTCAGGTGCTCGCCAACCAGGGACTGACCCCCGTGTACGGATCCGATGGCAGTGCTCTGACGGACGAGCAGATCGCAACCGCCAAGGCCATGGCCGACATGGATGGGGATGGCGAGGTCTCGACGGAGCCCGCAGCCACCCCCGAATCGCCTTCGGACGATGCGTGGATCACGGAAGACGTCATCTATCAGGCACTGACAATCAACTGTGCGGCCCCGGATGCTCGCCTGCAGAACACCTACACCGAGGCCGATGTCTCGATCGTCGCGTGTGATCCCGAGACCGGTGCTTCCTACATCCTTGGCCCCACCGAGCTCGATGGTCGCGACCTTGCGGATGCGAACTCGGGTCCCCGCGTCAACCAGCAGGGACAGACCATCGGTGGCTGGCAGGTCAACCTCGAGTTCACGGGAGAGGGCGGCGACAAGTTTGCCGACGTCACCACGAGGCTCGCGCAGTACCCGGAGGGTGCCGCAAAGAACCTGTTTGCGATCGTTCTCGACGGCTCCATCATCTCGGTTGCCTCCCTGGCGGAACCCATTCTGGGTGGCACTGCCGCGATCTCCGGTACTTTTACCGCAACCGAGGCCGCCTCTCTGGCCAACCAGCTGTCTTTTGGTTCCCTGCCCCTCACGTTCGAGGTGCAGTCCGAGGATCAGATCTCGGCAACCCTCGGTTCTGAGCAGCTCGTGAACTCGCTGATCGCTGGCGCGATCGGCGCGGGCCTCATCGTGCTCTACCTGCTCTGGCAGTACCACGGCCTCGGCGTTCTCGCCGTGACCTCGATCGTGGCCGTGACAGGCCTGTCCTACCTCTTGATCTCGCTCCTGTCGTGGATGATCGGGTACCGCATGTCGCTCGCTGGCGTCATTGGTCTCATCATCTCGATCGGCATCTCCGCCGACTCGTTCATCGTCTACTTCGAGCGCATCAGGGACGAGATCAGGGATGGGCGGTCGCTCAAGGGCGCCGTCGAGTACGGCTGGCATCGTGCCCGCCGAACCATCCTCATGTCCGATGGCGTCAACCTCATTGCCGCCATCGTCCTGTACTTCCTGGCCGTTGGTGGCGTGCGCGGCTTCGCGTTCACGCTGGGTCTCACGACAATCATTGACGTCGTTGTCGTCATGCTGTTCACCTATCCGGTCATGCAGCTCCTGGTCAAGACGAATTTCTTCGGTCAGGGACACCGCTGGTCCGGCATGTCGGTCGAGTCTCTCGGTGTTGACCCGATGTACGCGGGTGCGGGCAGGATCCGCGAACCCCAGGAGCGTCGCAGGGTCACGAAGAAGAACGAGGGTCCCGATCCCGAGCTCGACGGTGACGTCATGGACGAGGCTCCCGCCCGCGGCGGGGTCGCCACCAAGGAACGCACCAAGGCCGCATCCAAGCCCTCAAAGAAGGCGCGGAAGAAGCAACGCGAACGCGATGCGAAGCAGGCATCGACTGATAATGACGCGTCCGTCGAATCCGAGAGCCTCGAGGACGCGATCGATGAGAAGCCGATGACTCTTGCTCAACGACGGGCCGCCGAACGCCGCGCCGCGGCTAGGGAGGAAAAATAATGTCCATGTACTCCCTCGGTAACGACCTGTACTCGGGTAAGAAGAGCTTCAACATCATTGGGAAGCGGAAGCTGTGGTACTCGATTGCACTGTTCTTCATTGTGGTGACCGCGCTTCTGCTCGCCTTCAAGCCCATTAACCTCGGCATCGACTTCCGAGGCGGCAGCCAGTTCACGATCTCCGGCACTCAGAACATGAGCCAGCAGGACGCGATCGACATCGTGGCCGACTATTCCGGTGAGGACTCTGCCCGCGTCTCTGAGGTCGGTGCGAACTCGATTCGTGTGCAGACCGGTGAGCTGACGAATGAGGAGACCCAGGAGGTGAGGAGCGGTCTGGCGGAGGCGTACAACGTGCCCGTTGAGGACGTGGCCTCCACCTTCATTGGACCCACCTGGGGTGCGGACGTGTCGAAGCAGGCTGCCCAGTCTCTCGTGGTCTTCGTTGTGCTCATTTCCGTGGTTCTGTGGATCTACTTCAGAACCTGGACGATCGCGGTCGGCGCCATCGGCGCGCTCCTGCACGACCTTCTTATCACCGTTGGTGTCTACGTGGCCTCCGGTTTCGAGGTCACTCCCGCCACGGTCATCGGCCTCCTGACGATTCTCGGCTATTCCTTGTACGACACGGTGGTCGTGTTCGACAAGGTCCGCGAGAACACGAAGGGATTTGCCGAGCAGGAGGAGTACACGTACGCGGAGGCGGCGAACCTCGCCGTCAACCAGACCCTCATCCGGTCCATCAACACGTCCGTCACGGGTCTGCTGCCCGTCGGCGCGATCCTGGTGATTGGTATTCTCTTCCAGGGAGCGGGTACGCTACGCGACCTGTCTCTGGCACTATTTGTCGGTATGCTTGTTTCGGCAATTTCATCCATCTTCGTGGCATCGCCCCTGGCGGTCACCCTCGGAGAACGACAGCAGGACATCAAGGAGCACACAGAACGTGTTCTGGCGCGGCGCGAAAGCGCGACCGCGGAAAAGATTGAGGAGAAGGCATGACAGACAACACGTTCCCTCAGGACATCGTGGAACTCGTTCAATCCCACATCCGCGAAGTCAACGACTTCCCGGCACCGGGAGTCCTCTTCCAGGACGTGACACCCCTGATCGCCGATTCGCAGGCATTCAAGGCACTCATCGACATCCTGGCAGAGCGCTACCGCGGCAAGATCGACGCCGTTGCGGGGCTCGAGTCCCGCGGCTTCATCCTCGGCGCACCCCTTGCGGTCGCCCTGGGAGTCGGCATGATCACGGTGCGCAAGGCGGGCCGCCTGCCCGGACCGGTCGTGGGCATCGACTACGACCTCGAGTACGGATCGGCACGCATGGAGCTCCAGCCCTTCACCGTGAACGACGGCGACCGCGTGCTCGTCATTGACGACGTTCTCGCCACGGGCGGCACCGCGAACGCGGCCTTCGAGCTCATCGAGGCTGCCGGCGGCAAGGCCGACACCCTGTGCGTTCTCATGGAGATTGCGGCCCTCGGTGGCCGTGAGCGTCTCACGGGACGCAACGTCGAAGCTGTCTTGACCTACTAATTTTCACGAACTCTCCGGTTCCGCCGTACAATGATGGGCATGGCGGAACCGGAGAGTGACGTTCCCCGCATCAGGTCGAGACTGGCCTGGCTGAGCGGGCGGACCCAGCATGTCCCAGCAATCCTGGAGCCGCTCATGGCGGCGGTCGAAGGCAGGGACGTTGACCGGGCCAAAGTTATCCGCGCGTTTGAGGTCGCGGAACGATGTCACGAGGGTCAGACCCGAAAGTCCGGTGAACTCTACATCACCCACCCCGTTGCTGTCGCCACGATCCTTGCCGAACTCCGCATGGACACGGACACCCTCGTTGCCGCCCTTCTGCACGACACCGTTGAAGACACGGACTACTCTCTGGATGAACTGAGTAAGGAATTCGGTAGTAGCGTCGCGCTGCTCGTTGATGGCGTGACGAAGCTCGACAAGGTCGAGTTCGGCGAGGCCGCCCAGGCCGAAACTGTCCGCAAGATGGTCATCGCCATGGGGAAGGACATCCGTGTCCTCCTCATCAAGCTGGCCGACCGCCTCCACAACGCACGCACGTGGAAGTACGTGCCCTCGAACTCCGCCAAGAACAAGGCCCGCGAGACACTCGAGATCTACGCGCCCCTCGCGCACCGCCTTGGCATGAACTCGATCAAGTGGGAGCTCGAGGACCTCTCGTTCAAGACCCTCTACCCGGATGTGTACCGGGAGATCGATCGGCTCGTGTCGGAGCGCAGCTCCGGCCGTGAAGCCTACCTCGAGTCCGTCAAGGAACAGCTGGGCAGGGAACTGAAGAACGCCCGCATCAAGTGCACCATCACGGGCCGCCCGAAGCACTACTTCTCGATCTACCAGAAGATGATCCTGCGCGGTCGCGACTTCGAGGACATCTACGACCTCATCGGCATCCGCGTGCTCGTCGAGTCCGTGAGGGACTGCTACGCCACCCTCGGTGTGGTCAATACCCTGTTCACCCCGATCCAGGGCCGCATCAAGGACTACATCACCACCCCGAAGTTCAACCTGTACCAGTCGATCCACACGACAGTGATCGGACCCGATCAGAACACGATGGAAGTCCAGATCCGCACGTATGACATGCACAGGCGCGCCGAGTACGGCGTGGCCGCGCACTGGCGGTACAAGGAGAACCCGAACGCCACCCGCGCCAAGAAGGACCTGCCCACGGAGCAGGAAACCCAGCTCAACTGGCTCCGCCAGCTCGTTGACTGGCAGCGCGAGACAGCGGACCCCACGGAGTTCCTTGATTCCCTGCGGTACGAAATGTCCGGCAACCGCGTCTACGTGTTCACCCCGAAGGGCGAGGTCCTCGACCTGCCCGCGGGATCCACCCCCGTCGACTTCGCCTACGCCGTCCACACCGAGGTCGGTAACCGCACCGTCGGTGCGAAGGTCAACGACCGCCTCGTCACCCTCGACCACACGCTCGAATCGGGTGACACGGTCGAGATCATCACAGCGAAGGGCACGGATGCTGGCCCGAGCCAGGGCTGGCTCGACTTCGTCGCCTCCCCACGTGCCCGCGCCAAGATCAAGTCCTGGTTCACGAGGAGCCGCAGGGACGAGGCCATCGATATTGGCAAGGAGCGCCTCGCGAAGGCGATTAGGCGCCGGAACCAGCCCGTGCACCGCCTCATGTCCCACGACACCCTCAAGGGCGTTGCCGACGACCTCAACAGGACCGACGTCAGCGACCTCTATGCCGCAATCGGTGAGGGCCACGTGTCGCCCGAGTCCGTGGTGCGCAAGCTCATCGCCTCCCAGGGTGGCGCGGCCGGCGTTGAGGAGACTCTTGCCGAGGCAGTGACCCCCACGAGGATCCGCACCCGTCCCGCAACCAACTCGGCTGGCGTCACGGTCGAGAACTTGGACGACTCCGATGTCATGGTCAAGCTCGCCAGGTGCTGCACCCCGCTCCCGCCCGACAAGATCGTGGGCTTCGTGACCCGTGGCAACGGGCTGTCAGTGCACCGCGCAGACTGCCCGAACGTCAAGAGCCTTAATCGCGAACCGGAGCGCTTCCTGCCCGTCTCGTGGTCGGAGGACGACGGTGGTTCCGTCTACCTCGTCCAGGTCGCCATCGAGGCACTGGACCGTGCAGGCCTCCTCGCCGACATCGCACGCGTCCTGTCCGAACACGGGGTCAACATGATCTCCGGCAACATCAACACCTCGAGCGAACGCGTCGCCAAGTCCCGGTTTACGTTTGAGATGGCGGACAGCCGGCATCTCGCTCAGGTGCTCCGTGCACTCAAGGAGATCGAGGGCGTCTACGAGGCCTACCGCGTCACCGGCGCAAAGGATACTGGGTTGCATTCTGGGCAATCTGCGCCATCATCCGATTAGCGAACCAGCTGTCCCTGCCACGAAACCGTTCACCCAGAACCTGACGGACCCCGTCCACGTTCAGTCCCGCCTTCAGCAGGAGAATGAGCGCGGGCAGTGTCCGATCCAGTGGTTGGTGGAGTAGGTCCGCGGCCGTACGCTCCATGGTGGTCACGTGAGCCCGCCCAATGTGCACGATGTGGTGGTCTTTGAGCAACCTGCGGTCCGTCGTCCATCTCGTTGACTTGCCGGGCAGGGGAGCGCACGGGATCTCCCGAAGCGCAAGCGGATTGATTGTCCAAAACCCGGTGTAGACAAACACGGCGCTCTCATCCGCCAACACGGCGGGGCTCCGGAGCGTGGCGGCCATGGCGGTGGCACGCAGCTCGGGTGTCGCGCAGAAGTCCTGGGGTACCGCGTGATCCGGTCCAAGAATGCACATGTCACCGATGCGGGGATCGCCGTGAAAGGCTGCCCCCAACTCAATCTCAGTCACCGGTGCAAACTCCATACCCAACCTCACCACGTGCCCATGGCCCACGAGTTCATTCGGGACAGTTTGTGGAGAAGTTCTGGGCCCGTGACCTGGGGACGAACAGACAACCGGCCCGAATGTGGTGCAAGCAAGCGAACAGGGAAGAGCCACACCCACCGTGCTCACCCCTTGAGGTGGAGCCTACCAATCCCTTGAGGTGCAACATGCTCATCCCGTGACTTTGCAAGTACCGCTTCGGCTCCTTTGCCCTCGTGTAACGGGTGGTCTACCTGCATCCGTGTGCAGGAAAGTGAGGACGTCGGATATGACTGAGGCCCCTTGCGGGGCCTCAGCGATTGATTCAATTGATGCTTAAGGTGTCACGAGCAATGTGAACTCGGTGTGCTGACTACTTCAGTTGCTCGAGCCAGGACTTGCGAGCATCGAGTGCTTCCTGGGCGCGCTTGGCTGCGTTCTCGTCGCCTCGGGCCTGAGCATCTGCCAGCTCTGCCTCGTGGCGGGCGATGGCATCCTCAAGCTGGGCGGCGAAGCCGGTGGCGCGCTCGACCTTGGCGGGGTCGGTCTTGCGCCACTGCTCGTCCTCAGCTGCACGCACGGCGGACTCGACGTCGCGGAGGCGACCCTCGGTGCGGGAGATGTCTTTGCGGGGAACGAAACCAATTTGCTCCCAACGATCCTGGATATCGTGCAGCTTCTTCTTCGCTGCCTGAATGTCCTTGATCGGGAGGATCTCTTCCGCTTCGCGGATGAGTTCAAGCTTCTTGGCAAGATTCTCGGTCTGCTCGGAGTTGATCGAGTCGCGATCAGCCTGACGCGCGTCGAAGAACACCTGCTGTGCAGCACGGAAGCGAGCCCAGAGCTTGTCATCTTCCTTGCGGGAGATGCGGCCCGCGGCCTTCCACTCTTCCAGGAGGTCACGGTAGGCGGCTGAGGTTGCACCCCAGTCGGTCGAACCCGACATCTCCTCGGTTCGCTTGATGAGGGCTTCTTTCTTCGCGGTCACTTCCTTCTGCTTGGTCTCAACTTGGGAGAAGTGCTGACGACGGTGGCGATCAAACTCGGTACGTGCACGAGAGAAGCGCTTCCAGAGTCCCTCCTCGGCGGAGTGATCGATCCTGGGGCCGGCCTTCTGAGCGCGCTTCCACTGCTCAAGCAGGGAGGTCAGCTCATTGCGGGAGTCACGCCAGTGGGTGTGCTCCGGATCCTGGGCCGCAATGGCCTCGGCACGCTCGATGATCGCGGTGCGATCGGCGAGGGCCTGAATCTTGGCGACACGGCGCTCCTCATCGAACTCTGCCTGACGGACCTTGAGGCGCTCACGAATGGCCTCAACGCGTGCCTTGAGGGCAGCGACGTCGCCGACGACAGCGGGCTCAACCAGAGCCTCATCGAGGGACTTGAGACCGGGAATGATCTCCTGAGGGTTCACGATCTCGAGGCGAGACTCGAGCAGAGAGGTCTGTGCAACCAGGTCAAGGTAGCGACGAACGTAAACCGAGAGAGCATCCTCCTTCGAATCACCGATCGCGTACTGACCAACGAGACGCTCACCCTCATCACCCGAGGCACGCAGGAAGACATTGCCTTCCTCGTCAACGCGACCCCACTCGGCTGCCTCAGCGGCGGCCTTGGGATCTACCGGGGGAGCGGGCGGAACGACTGCAGGCTTGCCAGCAGGCTTACCGGGGACAGGAGGCTTCGGGCCACCCTTCGGAGGACGAGGGACGGCACGGCCGGGTGCCGGGGGAGCCGGAGGAGTCGGGCGCACAGTGTTGTGCGGCTTCGGAGCCGGAACTGCCTCAGCGGCGGGTGCCTCTTCAGCGGGAGCTTCGGGAGCCTCCTCGGCTGGAGCCACAGGAGCCTCGGGAGCCTCCACAGCATCCGCTACTGTCTCAGTGGGTGCTTCGTCCGCGACTGCTTCGGCTGGTGCCTCACCAGTGCCAGGCTCAGCAGCTTCTTCAGCAGGAGCTGCAGGGGCTTCCTCAACTGGGGCCTTGGATGCCTCTTCGGCAGGGGCTTCAGGGGCATCCTCGATCGGTGCCTCTGGAACTTCTGCTACCGGAGCGGCTTGCTCTTCGGTGACCTCCGCGGTGGCTTCTTCGGCGACCTCGGGACCTACTTCTTCAGTGGCTGATTGCGACGCAGTGTTGTCGGATTCTTGCGGCCGCTCGTTGTTGGTTGCCGCTTCTTCTGGCTGAGCGGCTTCATTGTTGCTGGGCTCGGTGCCCGGTGTTGACTGCGTCATCGTATTACTCCTCGGGACGGGGTCGGCATAAGCGTGACCGTTCTCGTGTTGGGACGAACTATAGTCTACGATGTTCTGGCTCACATCGTAGCAATGGGCCGAAATTGCTCGTTATTGACCAACGAAATTGATCGTTATTGACGACAAAGTAAGTGAGAAAAGCGGGCTCGAGCGATGGTCGGGTGCCTAAGTTTCTCTCCTCCTGCTTTCACATTCTTCACTTCGTACCTTTCACATGTCTCTTCACGCCGGTTTCGTATCTCTCTTCAAACTGGCCTCACATTCTCTGTTCGAACTTCGATTTCCTGAGTACACATCTTCCGCGTTCCCATGAACGAACGTTTGTTGATTTCCATGAACGCTTGTTCGTTGATTTCTCGCCTCTCTGGGATCATTTCCGAGCGTGGATCCGGGACTCTGGTGTGTTGGTCAGGGGATCGAAGCAAGCTAACGTAGTGTCATGCGTTTGTTCATTTACACCGACACGTTCCTCGAAGCGAATTGCTACATCTGGGAGAACACGGAAACCAGGCAGGCAATGGTTGTGGATCCCGGCGCTGGCAGCGCCGAATGGGTGAAGGCAAAGCTGGCCAATGAGGGCCTTGAGCTTGCTGGAGTACTGCTCACCCACGGACATCCCGATCACGTGTGGGATGCTGCGGCTGTTGCTGGGGATAAGCCCGTCTTTATTACCAAGCCCGATCTGTACCGCCTCGACGATCCGCTGGCACACACCGGTGGACTCGGAACGACCCCCGCCGACCTCGGGTCGGAGTGGGTCAAGCCCACCAACATTGAGGTGATCCCGGAACTGTGCCTCCAGGGCTCCGGTGCTCAGATTCTTCCCGGCTTCCCGGTTCGCGCAGTCATGGTTCCCGGCCACACGGAAGGCTCCGTTGGCTACCTCTCTGCCGGCATCCTTGAGGATGGCGAGGGCGCCATTACCGTGTCGCAGGATGGTTGTAGCGGCGGCGGCTGCGAGGGCTGCAACTGCGGTGCGAGCGAGAACAGCGAACCTAGCCCCGTTGCGTTCATGTTCCTCGGCGATGTCATCCTTGGTGACTCAATCGGCCGCACTGACCTTCCCGGTGGTGACGAGAAGGAAATGCAGTCCACCCTGCGCATGCTGACCGTTTCCATCAACCCGGACACGGTCCTGGCCACGGGCCACGGACAGCTCTCCACTCTCGGATACCAGTTGCAGGCGAACGAGTTCCTGCGGAAAGCGGCGATGGTCACTGTGTGATTGGTATTGCCCACAAAGGGCAGTACTTCACGCGTGTGATCCCATGAGCGTGCGATAATGGCGCTCATGGCACGTCATTTTTCTCTCTCCGGCTTCCCGGAATGGCTCCCGGAGCAACGACTCGTTGAACAGCATGTCCTCACCACCCTGCAGAGGACATTTGAGCTTCACGGGTTCTCCGGAATCGAGACCAGGGCAGTGGAGCCCGTTTCTCAGCTCCTTTCCAAGGGCGAGACCTCGAAGGAAATCTATCTCCTGTCCCGCCTTCAGGCGGATCAGGCAACTGACGATGCCGAACTTGGACTGCACTTTGACCTGACCGTGCCGCTCGCACGTTACGTCGTAGACAACGCGGGACGTCTCATGTTCCCGTTCAAGCGCTACCAGATCCAGAAGGTGTGGCGCGGTGAGCGCCCCCAGGATGGCAGGTTCCGCGAATTCGTTCAGGCCGATGTCGATGTCATCGGGCAGGACACCCTCGGGCAGCACCACGACATGGAGCTACCGCTCGTCATGGGCGATGCGCTCTCCAAGCTTCCCATTCCCCGCGTCATCGTGCGCGCCTCCAACCGCAAGGTCGCCCAGGGCTTCTACGAGGCCATCGGCATTGAGGACATCGATGGTGCGCTCCGCTCCATCGACAAGCTCGACAAGGTCGGTGAGAAGGTTGTGGCCGAGATGCTGGTGGAAGACGGTGCGACTGAGGAGCAGGCACAGCTGGCTCTCTCCCTCGCCACCATCACCGGCACCGACTCCTCGATCGCTGACCAGATCTACGCACTCGGAGCCAAGTCCGAGCTTCTCGACACGGGACTGAACGAGCTCGTGGCTCTCATCGAGGGCGCGAACGAGTTGATCCCGGGTTCGATTGTTGCGGACCTGAAGATTGCTCGCGGCCTCGACTACTACACGGGCACCGTGTACGAATCCACTCTCGTGGGTCACGAGGATCTCGGTTCCGTGTGCTCGGGCGGTCGCTACGACTCGCTCGCAACGGATGGCAAGAAGACCTACCCGGGTGTTGGACTCTCCATCGGTGTGTCCAGGCTCCTCGCCCGTGTCCTTGGTGAGCCCCTCGTTGAGGCATCCCGCAAGGTCCCGACCGCGGTTCTCGTGGCCGTCATGGATGAGGAGCACCGCGGGGCCTCCGATAAGATCGCCATGAACCTGCGTGAGCGCGGCATCCCGACCGAGGTCTCGCCATCCGCCGCCAAGTTCGGTAAGCAGATCCGTTACGCGGATCGCCGCGGCATCCCCTACGTGTGGTTCCCGGGTGAGCCCGACTCGGTCAAGGACATTCGAACCGGTGACCAGGTCGATGCTGATTCGACCTCGTGGGCACCGCCCGCTGAAGACTTGTACCCAACCGTTCGGATGCTTTCGTGAGAGCCCCAGCAGGAATCGGATCTTCGGCCGCGGAGGTCGCAAGCCTCCTTGAGGATCTTCGGCATACCCTTGACCGCCTCTCGTTCCCCCTCGATTTGCCTCAGGCGGCGGACGCGAGGGAGGAGACGGCCGACCTCAAGCACCAGCTTGATGACTACATCCTGCCTCGGTACGCATCGCTCGACGCTCCGCTCCTCACCGTTGTCGGTGGTTCCACCGGTTCCGGCAAGTCCGCTCTCGTCAACGCGCTGACGCGCTCCCATGTGGCGCACTCGAGCGCCATCCGCCCCACGACCCGCACCCCTCTCCTTGTTCATCACACGAACGACACTCGCTGGTTCGTGGGGGACAGGATCCTTCCGGAGCTGGCTCGCGTTGATGGTCATGGGGGAGACTCCCACACGGAACTCGAGCTTGCTGCGGTCGATACTCTTCCCGAGGGTCTCGCGCTTCTCGACTCACCCGACATTGATTCGATCGTGGAGGAGAACAGGAGGCTGGCGGCGCAGTTGCTGTCGGCTGCCGACCTGTGGCTCTTTGTCACGACCGCGGCACGGTACGCGGATGCGATCCCGTGGGCACTGCTTGATGAGGCGGCCTCCCGCAACATCGTGATCGCCATCGTTCTCAACCGCGTCCCACCTGGCGTGGGTGTCGAGGTCCGTTCCGACCTCGCTCGCCGCCTCGAGGAGCGTGGGCTGTCCCACGCACCCCTCTTTGTCATTGCCGAGTCCGATTTGGGCGAGGAGGGCTTCATTCCCGAGGCCGACGTCGCCCACGTCCGTGCGTGGCTCGAGGGTCTCGCCCACGATTCCGTGGCACGGACCGCAGTTGCTCGCCAGACCCTGGGCGGGGCTGTCGATGGCGTAGCTATCCGCGGCAGGAGCCTCCTGCCGGCACTGGACGAGCAGCGTTCCGCTCTCGTGACTCTCGCTTCCCAGGTCGATGATGCGTTCGCGCAGGCGCACGCCAACATCACGAAGTCCATTGACGATGGTTCGGTTCTGCGCGGTGAGGTCCTTGCTCGCTGGCAGGACTTCGTTGGCACGGGTGAGATCCTCCGTCAGGTCGAGGCCGGCGTCGGCAAGATCCGCGACAGGATCACGGCCTGGTTCAAGGGAACCACTACTCAGGCCGAAGAGGTGGAGGAGGCCATCGAGGACGGCATCGCGAAGATGCTGATCGGTGAAACCGAGTCCGCCATCGCCACCGTCGAGCGCGCGTGGGCACGCGGGTTGGGTGGCGAAACCCTGTCCTCGAATGCCGCGGCCAGGCTCCGCACCCCGCAGGAGCGACGAGATGCTGCGACCACTCTTGTGCGGCAGTGGCAGGGGCGCCTGACCGAGCTCATTCAGGAGGAGGGCAAGGACAAGCGCGCCACAGCACGTGTGCTCTCCCTCGGCCTCAACACGGTTGCCATTGCCCTCATGATCGTCATCTTTGCGTCCACTGCCGGCCTGTCCGGCGGTGAGGTTGTCGTCGCTGGCGGCACCGCCGTGGTCGCTCAGAAGCTCCTCGAGGCGATCTTTGGTGACGATGCCGTGAGGAAGATGGCGCAGAGCGCAATGAGGGACCTGAGCGAACGCACCGGTGCCTTCATGGTGGAGGATGCGGAACCGTTCCGTTCTGAGCTGGCGACCCTTGGTGTGGACGCGTCAGCTAGTGACAATTTGGGGGAAGCTTTGGCTCTACTGTCCGCGGCCCGCCGAGAGGAGAGTGGCCAGTGACCACCCTCAACGAAGGACTGCACGACCTGTCGCGCGCGATCGAGATTGCCGATGGGAAGGTGGCGCCCGAACTGCTCGAGCGCGCCAGGGCGCTCCAGGCAACCATTGTTGATCGCCAGTCGGCGGGACTCGAGACCACGGTCGTGGCCCTCTTTGGCGCCACCGGTTCCGGCAAGTCTTCCCTGTTTAACGCGCTCGCACGTACCACCATCTCTCGCGTAGCGGCCAGCCGCCCCACGACCTCCAACCCGCTCTCGGTATCGGAGCAGCCCGCCACCGATGTGCTCAACTGGCTGGAGATCCCCGAACGCCACGTGCGCGCGAACCTGTTCTCCAAGCACGGAGACAGGATCGTTCTGTTGGACATGCCGGACGTGGATTCGACCGAGGAATCCAATCGCGCCATCGCCCAGAAGCTTGCAGGAGTCGTTGACGTTCTGGTGTGGGTCCTGGATCCCCAGAAGTACGCGGATGCTGTGGTCCATGAGGACTACCTTCGGGTCATGAGCGAGCACTCCGATGTCACGCTCGTTGTTCTCAACCAGATCGACACCGTGGATTCTTCCGAACGCCAGGGCATGATCAACGATGCTCAGAAGATCGTTCGCGAGGACGGCCTCGATGCCACGATCATCGCCACATCCGCCCGCACCGGTGAGGGCATTGATGTTCTCAGGTCCACGATCGAGAAGGTTGCCGGCTCCCAGCAGGCCGCCTACGACCGCATGGCGGCGGACATGCGCTCCATCGGAGCCGACTTCGGCAAGCAGCTGGGTACCACGCCTCCCGGCCTTTCCAAGAAGGATCGCACGAGGATCTCGGGGGCCGTGGCCGATGCTGCCGGCGTCGAGCAGGTCTCGAAGGCCGCGGCCGGCTCGTACCGCTTCCGTGGCAGGAAGTC
Organism: Flaviflexus sp.; assembly: GCF_041440645.1. Classification (GTDB taxonomy): domain Bacteria; phylum Actinomycetota; class Actinomycetes; order Actinomycetales; family Actinomycetaceae; genus Flaviflexus. The sequence continues at coordinate 37,962 of NZ_JASDVN010000062.1, forward strand.
CGTGGGATGGCCGGCACTGCGTTGGCTTCGCAACGTCCGAGTGGACCCGCTCAAGGGACTTCATCTCGTTGCAGAGAAGGGGGAGACCCCGACCTTGACGGGAGTGCGAGCAACACCCGCGAAGGAATCGCAGGTGCGCGGTCTCGTCCGCACCATCGTGGGGGATGCCACCGAGGGCCTGCCGGCGCCGTGGCGCAGGGACCTGACCGAGAGCTCCGAGTACCGGAGCAATCTCGTACTGGACCACGCTGACCGCATCATTGCGAAGGCCGATCTTGGCTACAACAAGAAGCCGGCCTGGTGGAGCGTCATGAACTTCCTGCAGTGGCTGTTCTTCATCGTTGCTCTTGTTGGCCTTGGCTGGCTCATCGCCATCTGGGCGGCAAACGCCCTCGTTCTGCCGCTACCAGACCCACCGAAGATCGGTGAAGTCCCGCTCCCGCCCCTCCTGTTCCTTGGGGGTCTGCTGGTTGGGCTGATACTCAGCATCATCGGTCGAATAGCACTGAACAGCGGAGCCAAATCGGTGGCCAAGAGAGTGCGCAAGCGACTCGTTAGAGACATCGCACCCGTCACGGAAGAGCACATGCTCGCCGGAGTCGATCAGGTCATCGACGAGTCAATCAAACTCGCGGATCTGACCAAGCGACTCACGACGGTCGGCAAGAAGCGGTAGTTCGTCGACGGACACAAGACAACCGTGTACTGGAGCCTCCACATGGGGGCTCCAGTCATGTATTAGGGCAGCGTCAGACCGACAGACTGGCACTTAGCTCTGGGTGAGCGGCCTGGACCCCATGGACCAAAGCAGACGGGGGACCCGTAGGTCCCCCGTCGCTCACCCTAGGGTGATTGTCGCTCCGCTGTCTCAGTAGTCTCGGCGACGCTTGGAGCCGCCGTCACGACGCTTGTCGAAACGGTTACCTCCACGCTTATCAAACCTGTCTCCACCGCGCTTGAAGCGGTCGCCTCCGCGGTATCCACCACGGTCACGGTCGCCGCCTTCGCTGCGTCCGCGCCTCGGTCCCTCATCGGGACGGATCTGGAGGGCACGTCCTGAAACCTCAGCATCGTAGATGCGGTTGGTTGCTTCGGGGCTCAGGTCTCCCGCGATCTCCACAAGGGAGAAGGAGGGGTAAATGTCGATCTTGCCCAGGTCGGAGCCGCGCAGGCCACCCTCACCGGTGATGGCACCAACGATGGCACCGGGCTTCACGCCGTCACGGTGACCAACCTCGACACGGTAGCGGCGCGCACCGGGCATGGAGCCACGGTCACGGTCACGGCCACCTCGATCGCGGCCACCGCGGTCGCGGCCCGAGCGATCATCGCGATCGCCGCGGCGATCGTCACGCACGTTCAGGCGGTCCGGCTCGTCGTTGTCGGTCGGGCCCGGGTCACGGACACCGAGGGCTAGGAGGGCGTACACGAGGTCATCGACGGACATGTCGGTCTCGCCAGCCTCCTGGGCTGCCTTGAAGGACTCGAGAGCTTCGCGGTAGACAGAGAGGCGACCAACCGCGAAGCGGTCCTTTGCCTGGGTGATGAGGCGGTTGGCACGGAGCTTCGAGACCTCTGCCGGAGTCGGGAGGTCCACCTCCTCCATGTGGGCCTTCGTGGCCTGCTCGATCTTGCGCAGGCGGGCACGCTCACGGGGAGTGACGAACGAGAGGGCCACGCCTTCGCGTCCCGCACGGCCGGTACGGCCGATCCGGTGCACGTAGGTGTCGATCTCCTTCGGGATATCGAAGTTGATGACGAGACCAATGCGTTCCACGTCGAGGCCACGGGCCGCAACGTCGGTTGCGACGAGAACATCGAGGAAACCGGAACGGAGGCGCTCAATGAGCTTCTCGCGGTCGCGCTGGGCAACATCGCCGGAGATGGCGGCGGCCTGGACGCCTCGGGCGTTGAGCTCGAGAGCGAGCTCCTCTGCCGAGGCCCTGGTGCGCACGAACACGATTGCGGCATCGGCGTCGCTCGTAGCGAGCACGCGAGCAAGGCCGCCGATCTTGTGGCGGGAGGGCACGACTGCGAAGGTCTGCTTGACCGTGGACACGGTGGAGCGGGGATTGGACACGGAGATGTGCTCCGGATCGGTCATGTGCTGGTCGGCTACGCGACGGATCTGCGGAGGCATCGTGGCGGAGAACAGGGCGGTCACGCGACCCTCCCGGGTCAGCGAACCAGCAATGGTCTCAACATCCTCGGCGAATCCCATGCGGAGCATCTCGTCGGCCTCGTCAAGCACGAAGTACGAGACGTGGCTGAGATCGAGGGCGCCCTTGTTGATGAGGTCCATGACGCGGCCGGGGGTGCCGACAACAACCTGAGCGCCACGCTCGAGGCCACGGATCTGGGGAACGTAGGAGGAGCCACCGTACACGGACAGGACGTTGAGGTCGTGGTTGACCTTCGCGAAGTCGGAGATGGCATCGGATACCTGGAGCGCAAGCTCGCGGGTGGGGGCAAGAACAAGGGCCTGAACGCGGCGCTTGTTGGGATCGACCTGAGCGAGGAGGGGGAGACCGAACGCTGCGGTCTTACCGGTACCGGTCTGGGCTACGCCCACAACGTCACGGCCGGAGAGCAGAACAGGGATGGTCTGCTCCTGGATTGCGGTGGGGTGTTCAAATCCGAGTGCCTGCACTGCTTCCAGCAGGTCATCGGGAAGGCCAAGATCGGCAAAAGTTACGGACTTTTCTTCGGTTTCGTTCTCGTCAGGGGTGTCGAATGCGGGGGTATCCGCCATTGTGTTTCCTCATCTGCCAACCTGCCCGAATCACACAAGAATGGCAGCGTCAGCTCTAGTACCGCGCCACGTTGGCGCTTGTCCCGGCGCCTTCTGACGCCTCCCGGCGCGATGCGCCTCAATCACTTTACCGGCTCGCGGTCCCCAGTGGCAGATCTGTTTCGGTGACCTTCGGCTCAACTCGGAACGACACGAACACGGAGGAGAGTGCGAGGGCGGACATGGCGGAGAGGACCGCCACAAACGCCGCCGTTCCCTGACCGGCGATAAGAGCGAACACGATGCCGGCGAACGCAATGGACAGGGAGGCACCCAGGGTGTCGGACACCTGGAGGGCCGACGAGGTCTGCCCCTGAGTCTCAATCGGGGTGAGAGTAAGCGCGTGAGTCGCCATCGCAGGGTACGCAATACCGATGCCGAGACCGGCAACGGCCCAGGCGATGATGAGCATGAACGGGGGAACCGAGACCCATGCAACCGGGATCGTGCACGCCACACCAACGAACAGGATCGTGGAACCCGCGGTCGCCAGCTTCTTCCTATTCCCCGGATCCTTGACCCGGGCCTGCAGGAACGAACCAAGGGCCCACGTGATCGAACCGACCGTGAGGGTCAGGCCAGCATTGAGCGGCTCCCACCCGTGCACGCGCTGGAGCATGAGGGGGAGGTAGATCTCCACCGCCAAGAACGTGCCGTTGAGCAAGCCTCTCATGACAACAGTTGCGGGCAGCCCCCGCACGACACGGATCGTGCCCTTCGGGAGGAGGGGCCGCACGAAGAGAACCGCAACGACCGCGGCAACAGCAATGCCGACGAAGGTGAGCGGGGTGAAGTCTTCGGCCTCGATGCCGGACATGACCTGGAGGGCGATGGCGGCAAGGCCCGCACCGAAGGCGGGGAGCGCGACCACCTTGAGTTTGGACAGCCTCCCGGTGAACTCCATGTGAGGTAGCATCGCCAGCACCTTCCCCAGCAGGGGAAGAAGAATGATGAGCAGGATCGGCACGATGGCGAACACCCAGCGCCAGTGAACGTGCTGGGTGAGGAAGCCGGACACGGAGGGACCAATGAGGGAGGGGACCACCCAGGCCGCGGAGAAGGCCGCGAAGAAGGTGGGTTGGCGTTCCGCGGGAACGAGACGACCAACGAGTACGTAGAGGGGCACCACGCAGAGCCCGCCACCCAATCCCTGAATGAGCCTGCCAAGAACAAGGATCTCGATCGTGGGAGCCGCGGTGCAGATGAGCAGGCCAAGGGAGAAGATGATGAGGCCCGAGAACAGGGGAGTGCGCACGCCCTTCGCATCGGTCCACGGACCGCACAGTGCGGTCGTAATCAGCTGAGCCGCAAGAGTAATGCCGTTAGCGAGAGCAAACAGGTGCTCACCGTTCAGATCCTCCGTCACGGTCGGCATCGCCGTGGTTACGGCCAGGGCCTCGAACGCGATGCAGGTGATCATCGCTGTCGCCACCCAGAGCAACCATCTCTGCGCTGATTCGGATGCTGTGCGGGTGCGAGAATTTCTGGCCATGATGGGCATTCTCTCACTCATAAACTTCAGTCTCTAGCTAGACATGAGTGACTCGTATCCTAAACTGGTTTCTGGCGTCGGCTCGTCTCGCTCTCGCCCGGGTTCGCCTGTCTCGCGAACCAGAACCAACAAGGAATTGAGGAACCGTGCTTCGTACGCACAACACGGGAAGCCTGCGTGCTTCCCACATTGGGGAAACCGTTACCCTCGTCGGCTGGGTGGATAGGCGCCGTGACCACGGCGGCATCGCCTTCATCGATCTGCGTGACGCCTCCGGCATCGCCCAGATCGTTGTCCGTGAAGAAGTCGCGCACGAGCTGCGCGCAGAGTTCGTTATCCAGGTAACTGGCGTCGTTCGCGAACGCCCCGAAGGAAACGCCAACGCCGGCATTCCCACCGGTGAGATCGAAGTTGTTGCCGACACCGTTGAGGTCCTCAACTCCGCCGCACCGCTCCCGTTCCAGGTGTCCGAGCACGCTGAGGACTCCGGCAAGGTGGGCGAGGAAGCCCGCCTCAAGTACCGCTACCTCGACCTGCGCCGCAAGTACGAGCAGAACGCGATCCGCCTGCGCGCCAAGGTCAACCGCGCCGCACGCACCGTTCTTGACTCCAACGACTTTGTTGAGATTGAGACCCCGACCCTGACCCGCTCCACCCCCGAGGGTGCACGCGACTTCCTGGTCCCGGCCCGTCTCGCACCGGGTTCGTGGTACGCGCTCCCGCAGTCGCCTCAGCTGTTCAAGCAGCTCCTCATGGTGGCCGGCATGGAACGCTACTACCAGATCGCTCGCTGCTACCGTGACGAGGACTTCCGCGCCGACCGTCAGCCCGAGTTCACCCAGTTGGACGTCGAGATGTCCTTCGTCGAGCAGGACGATGTCATCGCCATTGCCGAAGAGGTCCTCAAGGAGATCTGGAAGCTCATCGGCTACGACATCACGACCCCGATCCCGCGTATGACCTACGCGGAAGCGATGGCCAAGTACGGTTCCGACAAGCCGGACCTGCGTTTCGGACAGGAACTCGTTGATCTCACTGAGTACTTCAAGGACACCACGTTCCGTGTGTTCCAGAACGAGTACGTCGGCGCCGTTGTCATGCCCGGTGGCGGCTCCCAGCCCCGCCGCACCTTCGACAAGTGGCAGGAATGGGCCAAGGCACGCGGTGCCAAGGGTCTCGCCTACGTCACGATCGCTGAGGACGGCACCCTTGGTGGACCCGTCGCCAAGAACATCACCGACGCTGAGCGAGATGGCCTTGCCGAGGCCACCGGCGCACAGCCGGGTGACTGCATTTTCTTCGCCGCAGGCGACACCACCTCATCACGCGCACTTCTCGGTGCCGCTCGTCTCGAGATCGCAGACCGCTGCGGCCTCACCGAGGGCAAGGACTGGTCGTTCGTTTGGGTTGTTGACGCACCGCTCTTCAAGCCCGTTGCCGAGGCCAAGGCCGAGGGCGACGTTGCTGTTGGTGGCGGCGCGTGGACGGCCGTGCACCACGCCTTCACCTCCCCGAAGCCCGAGTGCCTCGACACCTTCGACACCGATCCCGGCAACGCTCTCGCGTACGCTTACGACATTGTCTGCAACGGCAATGAGATTGGTGGCGGCTCCATCCGTATCCACCGCTCCGACGTTCAGGAGCGTGTCTTCAAGGTCATGGGACTGTCCCAGGAAGAGGCGCAGGAGAAGTTCGGCTTCCTCCTCGAGGCCTTCAAGTTCGGCGCACCGCCTCACGGCGGCATCGCCTTCGGCTGGGACCGCATTGTTGCTCTGCTCATCGACGCTCCGTCGATCCGCGACGTCATTGCCTTCCCGAAGTCGGGTGGCGGCTACGACCCGCTGACCGACGCTCCTGCTCCGATTACCCCGGAACAGCGCAAGGAAGCCGGCGTGGATGCGAAGCCGAAGTCCAAGGCCGATGTTGCGGCCGATGCTGAAGCGGCCGTCGAGGCCACCAAGTAGGTATGGAGCAGGCGACAGAGGTCTTCTGGCACGCCGACCGCGATGAGTGGCTGGAGTCAGCGAACGCGGGTTCACTTCTTGTCTTTGACGAGGGCGAGAATCACGTACTCGTCATGTACGCATCCGAGAAGGTTGCGGACCTAGAGGAGCTGACCAAGCGCGCTGACGAGCCTGGATTCATCCAGATGCTCGCACTCGGCGATCCCAAGCCAGTGAACGAGGCACTCGATCTCCTGCGCCAGCAGGCAGAGGATGGAACCCTCGCGACCCTTCCCGGTCGCGGGGTTCTCCCCACCCCGAGCCGCGCCATGATCCAGGACAACACGAGGGAAGGCCTGTCCGACCGTCACATGTCCTGGCTCGGCGAGCACGTGGGGTACGAGTGGATCTTCTTCTACGCACTGGAGAAGATCGCGACCCCGAAGCAGGATGAGCACGTTCAGAAGCTCGGACCCGAGTGGATCTCCGAAGTCGAACGCGTCATCACCGCATCGAACCCGATCACCTCGGCGCTTCGCGACATCGACAAGCTGACCTGGTACGGCTATGTCGATGGGAACCTGCTTGCGGGAGCCATGGGTGTGGATCGCACAGAGCACAGCGATGGCACCACGGGCTCTCACTTCTCGGGACTCGGCACCGACCCTGCGATGCAGGGGAACGGTGTTGGTGGTGCCGTCATGGCCGGAACCATTAACCGTGAGCTCGAGGAAACTGACGCTGCCACCTTCGGCATGTGGAGCTGGAACGAGAAGGCACGCCGCCTCTACAATCGCCTCGGCATCACCGAAGGACACGAGTACATCACGTACTCGCGGCAACCGCTTCCGGAGTACGAGTAAGATTCACGCTTGTGTCGATCACGTCAGGGGCATGAGATAGTGCGTTGTGCGCTTGAGTGCCACGTAATTAATTTGGGTGTCGTGCCAAAGTAGCCGGCTCAAACAGGTGCCGTGACAGATAACTGACGCAACCGATAACTGCCGCGACAAGTAACTGAGTATGCGACAAGTAACTGAGTACGGTACAGAAAACTGAATACGCGACAAGTAACTGAGTACGGCTCAGAAAACTGAACAACCGACAGAAAACTGCACAGATGAGTTCGCCCCTCATATGAGGGGCGAACTTCAGCAAAGACCTCGCCCCTATAGATAGGGCGGCGTTCGCCCCTCATATGAGGGGCGAACTTGCGCATTGGGAGGATTGCTCAGCACGGGTCAGAGTCCTAGCCCAACGTCCACGGCAAGCGATTGTCTATAAGAATGCGGACTCGTTGAATGTGCCGAATCCAGGGCGGGGAATGGGGTCGATTCGATGAACGCTACCTGATCGAGGGTCGGTCCAAGAGGAAACTCAATCCGGACAAACTAGGACACAAGTCCCGGGGCTATCTTTTATTCACTATTTAAGCTGTAATAAATATTATTACTTGCAAATCCTGGAGGAAATCATGGCTGAACTTTCATTGACTGACGTTTCGAAGCAGGGCGGCGGCTGTGGCTGTGGCGAGCACGATCACGACATTCCAGTTCTCGATGTTCGCTTGATTCCTCACGCCATTCGTCACGGTTCCGTCATTGGCGCGTTCTCTCAGTTGCGCCCGGGTGCGACCATGCACCTCATTGCTCCTCACAACCCGCTTCCGCTTCTCCAGCAACTTAAGGATCTCAACGGCGAGGATGCTATCGAGATTGGTTACGTGTCCGAGGAGCCCTGGACGATCTCCCTCACCCGCAAGTAACATTCAAGGCCGTGGCTGGGAGGCGAAGGGCGAGTCGCGTCCCAGCCACAACTTATCTTTTCACTCGCCTGAACCGACTCCCGTAGCGTGCACGACTTTTCGTGATGATGTTGCGGGTCTTGGGTGTCCGAGGCTCGCCCGCCTATGGTGGCGTGAGGTGAAGGAATTCGGGGGAGTATGTCGTTAGGTGCGCTTCAGGGTCAGCCCACTGTTGGACGCAAGTCCCGCAGTGTGTCATGGCGGGTGGTTTTCCTTGTGCTTGGAGGAATGTCCCTGCTGATAGGAATGAACGCGGGGCTACTCAACCTTGGTTCGTGGGCGCCATCAGCAAGCCAGGATGAGTCGGTACACGGCTTTGTCATGACCGCGGGCTTCCTCGGTACTCTGATCTCCCTCGAGCGAGCTCAAGCACTTGCCCACAATGAACCGAAGAACTCATGGGCATTCCTTGCGCCGGGTCTGCTTGGTGCGGGTGGCATTCTTCTTGGCATTGGCGGCACTGCAAGCTTCTGGGGGATGGTTGGCCACCTGCTCATGATCCAGGGCGCGCTCGTCTTCAGCCTCGTGTACCTGTGGCTGTGGAGGCGTGCCCCACTCACTCTCCTCGCAACCCAGATCCTGTCGGCAGTACCCCTACTCGTTGCCACGATCCTTGTTCTTCGCTTCGATGTCTCAGCTCTCATTCCGCTACTCGGAGCCTTCCTCATCATCACCATCGCATCGGAGCGAGCGGAGCTCGCGCAGCTCTCCATGGGGCCGCGAGCAGTTCCCACTCTGCTGGTGCTCTCGATCCTGCTCGTACTCATTGCAACTGGATCTTTGCTGTGGCCGGAGGCCGGTGCACGAGCCTTCGGAGCAGTTCAGCTCGTTCTCGCTCTCTGGCTCATCAAGGATGATGCGCCCCGCCATCTCATCAAGTCCAAGGGAATACACCGCTACACTGCCATAGCTCTCCTGACTGGGTACTTCTGGCTGATCGTTGGTGGCATCACCTGGATCGCCACGGCGGGAGCCGTGGGCACTCCCTACTACGACGTGGTCATTCACGCCATCTTCATCGGCTTCGCCTTCACCATGATCATGGCTCATGCCCCCACAATCTTCCCTGCAGTCATGGGCATCCCGGTCCCGTACCGACCAATCATGTACGTGCCACTCGTGCTGCTCAATCTCGGGCTTGCGCTTCGAATCTTTGCCGAGATCACCGTTGGTCAGGGAGCACTGTGGGTTCACGGTGGTCAGATCAACGTGATCGCCATCCTTCTGTTTGTGATCACGATCGTTGGCACAGTGATCGCCGGTGAACCCAAGAAGGCGGGTGAACCCAAGAGGACTGGGAAGCCAGCCAAGTCCCGTAGTGGGGTTACTGCAGACAGGGAGAGCGATACCGCAAGGACAGCGAAAGCTACGGAGTCTGATTCAACCAAGGGCTCCACGAATGCTCCCTCCACGGAGCGGGTAACCCAGAATCTCGAGATTGATGGTCAGGATCAAACACAGAACTTGAGCAGTGAGGTGGACAGGTAGTGCAGATCGGTACGCCATCTCCTGCTACGAACCAACAGGGAAAGAAAAAGAGCCGGTTCAGTCCAATTAGGGACATGGGAGCGATCGTGTGGTTGGTCGTTCTCATCGTGGTAGTGATCTTCCACGAACAGATTCTGTCATCGGACTGGCTCGCCATTCACGTGACCTTCCTCGGGGCTCTCACGCACTCCGCACTCGTGTGGTCTGAGTACTTTGCTAATACGCTGCTCAAGACCAAACCGAAGGACAACGAGCGGCAGATGCAGGACGTGAGGAGCCTGATCGTCGGCCTCGGTGCTTTGCTCGTGTTCATTGGCTTCCCCATGGACATCTGGGTCATGGTGCTCGTTGGAGCAAGCCTCGTGGTCGTGGTAGTGCTCTGGCACGCCACTTACCTGCTCAGGAAGATGAAGAAGGCGTTACCCGGTCGGTTCCGGATCGTCATCCGCTACTACATCACCGCAGCACTCATGCTTCCCGTTGGGGCCACCTTTGGCGTGCTCCTTGCCTTTGGTTTCGGGGATGAGTGGCGTGGCAGGCTCATGATTGCCCACATGACCTTCAACCTGCTCGGATGGATCGGGCTCACGGTCGTGGGAACACTCGTGACATTCTGGCCAACGATGATCAGGGCGCGCATGGACGAGAGGTCGGAACGACTCGTCAAGCAGGCCCTGTGGCCGCTATTGGTAGGGATCCTCATCATCTCCGGTGGCGCTCTCCTCGGCCAAACTCTGATCTCTCTCCTTGGCGTGGTCGTGTACGCGGGTGGTCTGATCTGGTGGGGCAGATCCCTCTGGAAACCGATTGCTCTCAAGGGCATCCGAGAGTTCGCCCCAGCTTCCGTAGGAGCCGCCATGGTCTGGGCAATCGTTGGGCTCACCTGGATCGGTGTCATCCTCGCAACCTCGAGCGACTGGCCAGAGGTCACGGACCGCATCGTTGTCATGGCCCCGATCTTGGCCTTCGGCTTTGCCCTACAGATTCTTCTAGGTGCTCTCTCGTACCTGCTGCCGGTGCTCATGGGGAGGTCACCTCAGAACGTTGCCGTCTACCAGGATGGCTTGAACACGTGGTCGACCTTCCGCATCACGGTGCCCAATATGTGCCTGCTCCTGTACCTGCTCTCGGTACCCGATTCGATCCGTATTGTCGTAGCCTTCCTTGGGATCTTCGCGATCATGACCGCGATACCGATCATGATGATTTCGGTAGTTCGCGGACTGAAGCACAGAAGACAGCAAGAGACAGAAAAGGGATCGTCCCAGCAGGGACTGCCGCCACTCACAAAGTGGCTAAACGAGCCGCCCGGACAGTCTGCTGAACCCTCCCAGCCCAGGACACCTGATCAGACCAGCAAACTCGACCAGTCCAGCACACCTGATCAGGCCACGACACCCGCACAGACTACAACCTCGAAGGAAAGCCATGAGTGAGATCAAGCCCACCGGAGCTCTGCGCGGTAAGCAGTCGAACTCGGGAATTTCTTCTGTTTGGTCGGCTGCGGGATTGGTTGCGGCGGTTGTTGCTCTCCTGCTCGCAGTGTCTTTCGGAGTAGCGCTCAACCCGAACGACACATCACTGCCCACCAACCCGAACTTTGCTGGATCAGGGAATACGGCTGCGGGTACCGAAGTGGAACCCACGAGCGAGACCACGGAAGTCACCATCGTGGCGACCTCCGATATGACCTATGAGCCGAATGTCATCGAGGTACCGGCCGGCAACGAGTTGGTCGTGACTCTCGTGAACGAGGATGACAAGAACGGTCACGATCTCGTGATCGGTGATGTTCAGTCCTCCCGTGTTCAGCCGGGCAAACAGGAGACCATCAACTATGGCGTACAGTCCTACTCCCAGGAGGGCTACTGCTCCGTGGCGGGCCACCGACAAATGGGAATGACCCTGGATGTGGTTGTCGAGGGTAGTTCTACAACTACGGCAAGCGGCCACGATGGTCACTCTTCATCTCCCTTGATTCAAAACGTCGAGGGTGCGGAGATTGGCGAGGTCTATCCCGCAGAGCTTGAGCCGCTACCCGAGTCCGATGGCCCAGTAACCCACAAACTCACGTTCACCGTGACAGAGGTACCTCTCGAGGTCGCACCCGGGCTGTGGCAGACACGATGGACCTTCAACGGCAGCTCCATGGGTCCCGTGCTCCACGGCAGGGTGGGGGACACCTTTGAGATCACCCTGATCAACGACGGCAGTATCGGGCACTCCATTGACTTCCATGCTGGTGCTCTCGCACCGGATGAGCCGATGAGAACCATTGCCCCGGGCGAGGAACTTGTCTACACGTACACGGCAAACCGTGCCGGTGTGTGGATGTACCACTGCTCAACCCACCCCATGTCCACCCACATTGCATCCGGCATGCACGGGGCGGTCATCATTGAACCCGAGGATCTCGATCCTGTGGACCGCCAGTACGTGGTGGTTCAGTCCGAGGTCTACCTCGCAAACGAGGCACACTCACCGGAAGAGGCCGAAGAGCTCGATGCCGACAAGATCGCTGCAGGCACGCCAGACCGCACGGTCTTCAACGGCGTTGCCAACCAGTACGACCAGGAACGCTTCGAAGCCCAGGTGGGTGAAAGGGTCCGGTTCTGGGTGCTGGATGCTGGACCAAACGTGCCCCTTGCCTTCCACATCGTTGGTGGCCAGTTCGACACGACATGGAGTGAAGGAACCTACCTCATCAGGCAAGGTGAGTCGTGGACTGGTGCGACTGATGGGGGAGCGCAGGTACTCTCGCTACTCCCAGCAGAGGGCGGTTTCGTTGAACTCGAGTTCCCCGAGCCCGGCAACTACGCAGTGGTCAACCACATCATGAGCGAAGCAGAACGAGGAGCTCACGGATTCGTTCACGTCACGGAGTAGGTGGCCACAGTCCAGCTGTACGCACGATCCGGGATGGCATGCTCTCTGAACATCGATCGGAAAGGTCGGCCTCCGGCTTACTTGCTGAAGGGAGGAGTCCTGCTTACTCACATTGATCGACACCGCGTAGGATCGTGTGCAGGGCGGGAAGTAGCTTCCATAGGCAAAACGATCCTTGTGACCTTCTGGGGTCGCTGGGAATGAGGTAAGCAATGAGCAGGGAAAGAGAAACCACAAAGGTACAGCCCATCTGTGTCTACGATGCCGATTGCTCGATCTGCACCAAGCTAGCTTGCTGGGCCAGTAAGCGTTCTCCCGTCACCTTCACTGGATACGCTGATTTGCGTGACAGGGGAGTGGATCCCGTTGCGTACAGCGAGTACCTGGTATTTGCTGGAGAGACAGTCCAGCGTGGACATCACGCCGTAGCCGCAGTTCTCAAGACCATGGGTGTGCCGTGGAGTTGGCTTGGTTCCATTATCGACTGGCGGATCGTTAGCCCCTTGGCTGGTGCAACATACAAGCAAGTCGCGAAGAGACGGCCATGTGCCACCGGCGGAACCTGCGCGGTAACGCGGTAACCCGATCACGTTAGGCCCCAAAGTGTTCTCAACGGTGTCTTAGTACTCTTGCTGGACGGCATAGATGTTTTCGGAACACTGCCGCACTAAGTATCGGAATTGCGATACCTCAACTATTGAGCTCAGTGCATTAGTTTCGTTGCGGCTTCAATGACCAGGTGCCTGTGGCAATGCGAGTTGTTTGACTCAAAGCAAAGAACAATGACTATTCCATGCTTGGCGAGGTCCGCCAGTTCATGGAGGGCGTGTTCACCGGCCGGAGTGTTGAGAACCTCCTGCTGGAATATAGAGTGCGCTCGTATTCCTTCTGCGGTGTCGGGCTGAGCGAATCCCGTGCAGTTGTTCTTTGGACTACCCAGGGATCTAAGATGCACATACCGCAAGCTCGAAGCCTCAAGGGTTTCGTGGAGTCGAGACTTTGAGAAACCCTTCTTACGGCTAACTGCATTTTACCGAATGTCGACCGCCGCATTTGCTTGAAGGAGGGCAACGACTTGAATGAGGTCAGTTGTGGCCTTGCCTTCGTATCCCCATCCGACAAGCCGTGGTGATTCCATGCGGTTCATTCTCAGTATCGAGTTTCATCGCGAGCCGGCATAAGCGGTCAAGTCCCTTTAGGTGGTGTAGCGGGTTTCCTTCGTTTCATTGGGTTTAGGGGTTAGGCGCTGAGTTCGAGAGGTTCGTCGTTCACCTGGATCCCGTTATCGTCTATGGCTTGGAAGCGGCTTCGGGTGAGGACATCGAGGCTGAGGT
>NZ_JASDVN010000063.1:0-48579 GCF_041440645.1 Flaviflexus sp.
GTTTCATGCCACGACGCGCAAAACGCCCGCTACACACTCAATTATGAAGAGCCATCAATCTCGTTATGGCCTCGGAGCCTGTGACGTCAGCACTGGTGAATCTAGAGATCCATGAGCTTGTCGAGTCCGAAGGTGAGTCCGGGGTGGTTCTTGACCTCGCGGACTGCGAGGAGAACACCGGGCCAGAATGACTCACGGTCGAAGGAGTCGGTGCGGATGGTGAGCTGCTCACCAGCATTACCGAACACGATCTCTTCGTGCGCGGTCAAGCCCTTGAGTCGTACCGCGTGCACGTGGACACCATCGATGTTGGCTCCGCGAGCGCCATCGGGATCCGTTTCGGTTGCGTCCGGCATGGCGCCCAGGCCTGCCTCGCGGCGTGCTTCGGCAATGTGCTTGGCGGTGGTGAGTGCCGTGCCCGAGGGAGCATCCACCTTGTTCGGGTGGTGGAGTTCGATAACCTCTGCGGAGTCGAAGTAGCGTGCCGCCTTCTGCGCGAAGGTCATGGCGAGTACTGCGGAGAGCGCATAGTTCGGGGCGATGACTGCTCCGAGCTCTGGCTTGGTCGCAAGCTCTTCCTCGACCTGGGCGAGTGCCTCGTCCGTCCATCCCGTCGTGCCCACGACCGGGTTCACTCCAGCATCGATGATCGCGAGAACGTTCGCAAGGCTCGCGTATGGCTTCGTGAACTCGATGGCAACCTCAGCCCCGTTTAAGGTCTCGGCCGTGATGTCGTCACCAACATCCAGCTGGGCGACGAGCTCAAGGTCGTCGGTTGCCGTCACTCCAGCCGCCATGGCTTGTCCCATGCGGCCCTTTGCTCCAATGATTGCTACCTTCATACCCATCACTGTACCGGTCCAACCGTGACCCGGGCTCTGTCGTTTCGCGTCAGGCGTTCGAGTACCTCTTCGATGTCGGATCTGGAGACCGCCCGCTGCTTGCGGAGTGCCTCATCGAGGGAGACGAGCTTGCCGGTCGAGAGCTCGGCCAGTCCGAGGCGTAGCATGCGCTGCTGAGCGGCTTCAGCATCGAACACGGCACCCGCACGTAGTCTCCGGTAGGCGGATTCAACCTCCGCTTCCTTCACGGTCCCCACCATCCCATCGAGAGTCTCATTCATGAGTGCCGCAACCGTGTCGGTGTTCTTCGGTGCCGTCGGTGCCGCCATGGCAACCAGCCCACCGGTCTCGTAGGAGGAGGCGAACGAGTAGGCGGAATATGCGAGGCCGCGCTTCTCGCGGACCTCCTGGAAAAGCCTGGAAGAAGACCCGGTGCCGAGGATCGTCAGTGCCGCAAGGAGGGCTGGTCTCGCGGGATCGGAGTTGACCATGCCCGGCATGCCGATCACGACAACGGACTGCTCGGAGCGTTGCGCAATGACCTGATCGCTCAGGTTGTACGTCAGGGGTGTCTCGATCCTGCGGGGAACGAACTCACCATCTCCTAGGTCCCAGCCGTACTTCCGTAGTGCCGCAAGAACTGTCTCAACGAATTCGTAGTGATCGACGGCTCCGGCCGCGGTCACAACGAGCTCACCGGGACGGTAGTGGTCACGGTAGTGTTCCAGCAGTGCCCCGTGCTCGAGAGCGTTGACGGACAGTGGTGTGCCACCGACCGGACGGGACAGCGGGTGCTGACCGAACACCGATGCCGGAAGGGCTTCGTGGGCGACCTCGCTCGGATCGTCCGCATACATGGCGAGTTCATCGAGAATGACGTCTCGCTCCGTCACCATGTCCTTTTCGTCGAGGCGTGCAGATGTGACCATGTCTGCGAGCAGGTCGACCGCACGCGACAGATCATCCTGGAACACGCGTCCGTGGTAGCAGGTGAACTGCTTCGCCGTCATGCCATTGAAGTCGCCACCGAGGTAGTCCTGTTCCTCCGCGATGTCGATGGCGGAACGCGTGCGGGTGCCCTTGAACAGAAGGTGCTCAAGGAAGTGGGTCGATCCCTCGTGCCCGGGTGCCTCGTCCCGCGATCCCGCACCGATCCACATGCCAAGAGCAACCGATCGCTGGGTCGGGATGTTCTCCGTCATGAAGCGGATGCCATGACGGATGGTCCGCCGGAGCTTTGCTCCGTGATCCTCAACGTCCAGTTCCTGGGAGTTGAGTTGAATTTCTGTGTATGTCATCTTCGCTAACGTGTTGAAGCTTGTATGGGTGTTTGAAGCTTGTATGGGTGTCGACGTCCATGGGTCAACAGCGCCACCCTTGACTGCCTGTCCGGGGCCGTAACCGTACTGCATCCGGGTAGCAGTGTGGGCCGGCCACGAATGGCCGGCCCAGTACTACTCGTTAAGAGTTCCCAGCGTGAACCGAATCAGCGTGAGAATTCTTGAGATGTCGAGAATTAGTCCTCGTCGTTCTTGCGAGTGCGGCGACGCTGACGGTTGCGGGGCTTGCGCTCCGCCTGCTCCTCAGAGCCCTCGTTCGCATCGTTCTCGCTGCCGTTCGACTCAGCATCGTCGACGTTCTCGTCCTGGTTTTCTTCGCCCTCGACGACAGCGTGGAGCGACAGCTTGCCGCGCTGATCGATCTCTGCGAGCTCAACCTGAACCTTGTCACCCACGTTGAGGACGTCTTCGACGTTCTCAACGCGCTTGCCGCCAACCATGCGACGGATCTGGGTGATGTGGAGGAGGCCGTCCTTGCCGGGGGTGAGGGAAACGAAGGCGCCGAAGGAGGTGGTCTTGACGACCGTACCTACGAAGCGTTCGCCCACCTCGGGCATGGTCGGGTTGGCGATCGCGTTGATGGCCTGGCGGGCCGCCTCAGCGGCTGAGCCGGTGGTTGCACCAACGAAGACCGAACCGTCGTCCTCGATCGAGATGTCAGCGCCAGTATCCTCCTGGATCTGGTTGATCATCTTGCCCTTGGGACCGATGACCTCGCCGATCTTGTCAACGGGGATCTTGATGGTGATGATGCGGGGAGCGGTCTCGTTCATCTCGTCCGGAACCGAAATGGCATCGTCCAGGATGTCGAGGATGGCGAGGCGAGCATCGCGTGCCTGACCGAGGGCCGCTGCGAGCACCTGAGCCGGGATGCCGTCAAGCTTCGTGTCGAGCTGGATGGCGGTCACGAACTCGCGGGTACCTGCGACCTTGAAGTCCATGTCGCCCAGGGCGTCCTCAGCACCGAGGATGTCGGTGAGAGCAACGTAGCGCTGCTGACCGTCGATCTCTTCGGACATGAGGCCCATGGCGATGCCGGCAACGGATGCACGCAGGGGCACACCGGCGTTCAGCAGGGACAGGGTCGATGCGCAGACGGAGCCCATCGAGGTGGAACCGTTGGAGCCGAGAGCCTCGGACACCTGACGGATCGCGTACGGGAACTCCTCGCGCGAGGGCAGAACCGGAACGAGGGCGCGCTCGGCGAGCATGCCGTGGCCGATCTCGCGACGCTTCGGGGAGCCAACGCGGCCGGTCTCACCGGTCGAGTAGGGCGGGAAGTTGTAGTGGTGCATGTAGCGCTTGGCATTCTCCGGGGAGAGGTTGTCGAGCTGCTGCTCCATCTTCAGCATGTTGAGGGTCGTGACACCAAGGATCTGGGTCTCGCCACGCTGGAACAGTGCGGAGCCGTGCACGCGGGGCAGAACGTTCGTCTCCGCGGTGATCGAACGGATCTCGGCGGGCTGACGGCCGTCCATGCGTACGCCGTCGGTGAGGACGCGGTGACGCATCTGCTTCTTGAAGACCGAGTTCACGGCGGCAGCAAGCTCACCCTCGCCCTCCGGGTAGTCCTTCGACAGCTCAGCAACCACGTGGGTGGTGAGCTCGTTCAGAGCATCGTCGCGCTCTGCCTTGCCAACGATCTCGAGGATCGGGCTCAGGCGATCACCGATCTGCTTCTCAACACGCTCGAACTGCTCGTCCGAGTAGGGCAGGAACAGCGGGTAGTCCTGGGTTTCCTTACCGGCCTCGTCAACGAGCTCCTGCTGCGCCTCGCAGAGAACGCGGATGAAGGTCTTGGCGGCCTCGAGGCCCTCGGCAACGGTTTCCTCGCTCGGAGCCTGAGCACCATCGGCAATCAGATCCCATGCGTACTCGCCGGCCTCGGCCTCAACCATCATGACGGCAACATCGTCACCGACGATGCGACCGGCAACCACCATGGTGAAGGTGGCGCGGGGCAGGTCGGAGAAGCGCGGGAATGCAACCCACTGGCCGTCGATCAGGGCGATGCGCACTCCTCCGATCGGGCCCGAAAAGGGCAGACCGGACAGGGTGGTGGACATGGAGGCTGCGTTGATGGCGAGAACGTCGTACGCATCGTCGGGGTGCACGGCCATGACAGTCGCAACAACCTGGACCTCGTTACGCAGGCCCTTGACGAATGCGGGGCGGAGCGGGCGGTCAATCAGGCGGCATGCCAAGATGGCGTCGGTGCCGGGGCGTCCTTCGCGGCGGAAGAACGATCCGGGGATGCGGCCAGCGGCGTAGGAGCGCTCCTCAACGTCAACGGTCAGCGGGAAGAAATCGAAGTGATCCTTCGGTGCCTTCGAGACGGCGGTGGCGGACAGGATGGCGGTCTCACCATCGAGGTAGGCCATGGCAGAGCCTGCGGCCTGGCGGGCAAGAAGCCCGGTTTCGAAACGAATCGTGCGGGTGCCGAACGCACCATTGTCAATAATTGCTTCTGAGTATTTAACGTCGGGACCTTCCATGGTTCCTCTTTCTTCATGGGGCCGGTAACGGTCATCGATTGTCAGCCACGGACCTGAGTTCCGTAGTCCACAACCGAAGACCAGTCGCCTGATTCCCCGGTATTTCTTCTTTTTTCTTCTTTGAGTGTGCTGTGCCTAGACAGCGGTTGGCCCGGACCAGTTGGTCCGGGCCGGTAAACTTATCGACGCAAGCCGAGACGAGCGATCAGAGCGCGGTAGCGCTCAATATCTTCGTCAGCCAGGTACTTGAGGAGGCGCTTGCGCTGACCGATCAGCAGCATGAGACCACGACGTGAGTGGTGATCGTGCTTGTGCGAACGGAAGTGCTCCGTCAGGTCGTTGATGCGTTGCGAGAGAAGCGCAACCTGCACCTCGGGCGAACCAGTGTCACCCTCGTGGGTGGCATATTCCTTGATGATCTGCTGCTTCTTTTCAGCTGAGAGAGCCATTGATTCTCCATCTTTCTTATCCGTTGCACAGAGCTCCGGGGCCTATTCTCCCGGGCATGACGCGTCCGTGGCCGATCTAACGGCTTAGCTAGCTTAGCACGTTGCCACATCGGGCTCCCTGCGGGATTCGGTGACCTTCACTACGAAGCCACTCCCCCACGACCCCGCCAATCAGGACAAATGCCGTCTGGGATTGTGTCCTGGCGGACTTCGGCATGTCCGCTCTAGTCGATATCAGCGGATTCGAGTTCGTCGGAGCCCGCCGTGACCTCGCTGGGATCGACGCGGCCGCTGACGGGCACTCCGAGAGCGAGAGCGGTCTGACGCAAATCCTCGTCCATGCGTTCCAACAGTTCCTCAACGGAATTGAACGAGACCATGGGACGCAGGTACGAGACAAGATCGATCGCAACCTTCTCACCGTACAGGTCCAGATCCGCCCTCCCCAGGACGTGTGCTTCCACGGTACGCCCCTCGCCGTTGAACTGTGGATTCGTGCCAATCGAAATCGCGGCGGGCAGGTTCTCGACCGCCTTCGTTCCCGGGACGGTACGTACCAGCCACCCGGCATACACCCCATCCTTCGGCACAACACCGGCGGAGGATGCTTGGAGGTTAGCTGTTGGGAAGCCGAGTTCGCGGCCGCGCTTGTGCCCGTGTACCACTTCCCCACGCAATCGGTGCAGGCGTCCCAAAACCTTCGTTGCGGCCCTAACGTCTCCGCGGTCGAGAATTTCCCTGAGCCAGGTTGACGACCAGCGGCGTCCCGAATCATCCCTCAGATCCCGCACCACGGTCGCGACGAAGCCCAGTTCGTCAGCCAGATCGGAGAGCGTTTCGACATCACCCTCGTTACCCCAGCCGAAGCGAGCATCCTCCCCCACAACCACTGCGCGGGCCTTCAATTGCCCAAGGAGCTGGTCGACCACAAACTCCCGTGCCGTCGCGGTGGAGTAGTCCAGGGTGTAGTGCTGAAGGTAGGTGACATCCACATCGAGGGCCTCGAGTCTTCTCAACCTGTCATCGACAGAAATAACAAGTGGGACCGTCAACCCCGGATTGTGAACGGTGGCCGGGTGGGGATTGAAGGTGAGAACAATGCAGGGCAGTTCCCTCTCGCGGGCTTGCCGGACCGCTTCGGTGATGACGGCACGATGTCCCTTGTGGACTCCATCAAACACGCCAATAGTGACAACGGAACCCGAAAGGTCAGCGGGAATATCGCTGGGCTGTCGCCAAATCTGCATTATCGGCCAGACCGTAGGCCAAGCTGCTGGCGGCCCTCGGACCGGTCCACAATGTTCGGGTCAACGGTTCGTCTGTGATCGCCGCATCCGCAACCGCCACCCTGGTGGGAATGACCGTGGCCGCCACCGTGGGCGTGACCGTGACCTCCACAGCCACATCCGCTGGATGCTACCGATACTTCGCGCTTTCCACATGCACAGGTTTGACTCATGGCCACAGTCTACGTCGATCCACCCACCGAGGCGGAACCGTATGCGCTTGGAGAAACAGGGACGTAGGTGACGCACGGCAAAATTCTGCAACACTGTCAACATCGGCCCGCAGTACTAGCATTCCACTGGCCGTTCGACTGGCCATCCGGTAATCCGGTCCCTCGTACGTCATCCGGTCCGTGCTTCCGCAGGACTTGCGGGCCCTTGTTTTGCTTCTTCCAACGACCGCCATCTCTCCCTATACGATATCCAACGAAAACACCTGCCTGTGTCTGTTTTCTCCTTTTCTCGGTTGATCAGCTTGGGATTTGGCAAGCTTGTTCTATGGATACCGAGATTCTGTTGGAATGGCTGTTTATTACCCCGGAAGGTGCGCTGGCGACAATTATCGCCACGACCGTCATGTACCTTCTTGTCATTCTCATGTCACGAATACTTGGTGCTCGAGTGCTCACGGGCTTAACGAGCTTCGACATGCTGGCGGGAATCATCTTCGGCGCCATTATCGGACGTGCCACCCTGGGTCCGGGCCCCACCCTCACAACCGGCATCATCGCTTTCCTGACACTTGTTGCTCTACAGGGAACGATCGGACAGATCGCCCACACGAAGCGTGGCGAGTACTGGGTAAACAACCAGCCGATTTTGCTGTATGCCGGATCGAAGCCCCTCGAGGATGTGCTTCGGAAGACCCGAATCAGTCGTGACGAACTCCAGTCAAAGCTCCGCCTGGCGGGCATCCAATCCAACGATCAGATCTCGGCGATCATCCTCGAACCGACCGGCGCAATCTCAATCCTGACCTCGGACCGGCTCATCGATCACGGCCTTGTCGACGACGTGATCGGCAAGGAAAAGATCCCGCGCGACCTGATCCGCTGGACCAAAGAAGCTAACGCCATCTAGTGACAGACGTTAGTTGGGCGCTAGAGGTCACGACCAAATACTTCGCCGGAATAACCGCTCCACCGAGAACTCACTTGTCGCCGAAGATAACCGATCCTACGTGAGGAAAGCCGTTAGCCGGGCAACATCCTTCGCGGTGGCGGTGAGGTTTTCGGCAGTGTGCGCTATCGCTTCCGAAAGGGAACCGGGGCGCCGAGCTATGGGGAACACGGCGGTAACACCCTCGGCGTAGACGTCGTCGATCCCCTCGCCAATGGATCCTGCAAGGACCACGACGGGGAGGACGGGTCCGCGATGCTTGACTGCCCAGCGGGATACTCCTACCGGCACCTTTCCCGACAGGGACTGGCCGTCGATCTGGCCTTCGCCCGTGATGATGAGGTCCGCGTCCTTGATGATGTCGGTAAAGCATACGGCTTCGAGGAGGGTATCAATTCCGGGCCGGAGCTCGGCGCCGGTGAAAGCAAGAAGGCCTCCACCAAGTCCCCCGGCGGCACCCGCTCCGGGGACCTGGGCGATATCGATATCGAGATCGCGTTTGATGATATCGGCCACGTGGATAAGCCCGGAATCCAGCTCTTTCACCGTGTCGGGATCGGCTCCCTTTTGGGGACCGAAGACATAGGCGGCACCGTTGGGGCCGGCAAGAGGATTGTCGATGTCGCACATGACGGTGACGGAGATACCGGAGAGAATCTCTTCCGCGCCGGTGGCATCGATACGGGCCACGTCTGTGAGCGTGGCGCCGACGGGAACAAACTCCTCATCCGACCCGTTATAGAACCGGACGCCGAGAGCGGCAGCCGCCCCGCATCCCAAATCTGTGGTGGCGCTCCCACCGGCTCCGACAATGACGTTCTTGGAGCCACCTTTGATTGCGTGAGCAATGAGTTCACCCACTCCGTAGGTCGTTGTCGTGCCAGCGCTCTTTCTACCTTCGGCAAGCGGAAGGCCGGCGCACGCCGCCATCTCCACCACCGCGGTTGCAGTATCATCAGCCGAATCGAGGATTCCGTAGGTGGCATTGATCGATTCCCCGGGAAAGACACCGCACACTTGCGCGGTGATGCTGCGGCCGGTGCCGGCTGCCAGCATGGCATCAACGGTGCCCTCTCCCCCATCGGCTACCGGGATTTGCGTGATAACAGCATCGGGGAGGACCTGGCGGAGGCCTTCGGTGATCGCCGCACAGGCTTCCGAGGAGGTCACGGCTCCTTTGAACGAGTCGGGAATGACGACGATGTTCTTCACGAGCATGTTCTTTCTCGATGTGCAGGTAGGCGGGGCCGGGTGTCAGCTTGTGGCTGTCGATGGCCCCGCCCACCCGCAGTAACTCTTTTTTGGGCTACTAGTTTGGCATCGGTCACTAGATGATGAACAGTCCCAGGATCCAGATGAAGATAATCGACGTCACACCCATGAGACCCGTCACCATAGTCTGGGTGCGGTAACCCTGCTGGGGCGTCATACCACCGAACTGGATGACCACCCAGAAGTAGGAGTCGTTCGCATGCGACACCGTCATCGCACCCGCCGCGATCGCCATAACCGCCAGCGTGATCTGGAGCGGAGTTTCCAATCCCAGGGTGGGCAGGAGCGGAGCAACAATACCCGCGGTGGTCACGAGTGCAACCGTGGAGGAACCTTGCGCGGTCTTGAGAATAGCGGAGATGAGGAACGGGAAGAAAAGGCCAACCGAGGCAAAGCTCGTCGCATTGTCCTCGATGTAGACAACGACGTCGGTGGAGGAAATGACCTTGCCGAGCACACCACCGGCGGCGGTGATGAAGAGAATCGGGCCGACCGTGCGGAGCGTTTCATCCGTGATGACGTACATCTGGTTGCCCTTACCGACAGTCGCGATAGTGATGGCAGCGAAGATCACGCCGACCGCGAGTGCGATGACGGGGGTGCCGAAGAATCCGACAATGTCACCTAGGAATCCGTCCCACTTGAGAACCGAGCCGATCGAGCCGAGTGCGAGGAGAAGAATTGGGACAACGATTGGGGCAAAGGATGCACCGATTGAGG
This sequence comes from Flaviflexus sp., assembly GCF_041440645.1. Classification (GTDB taxonomy): domain Bacteria; phylum Actinomycetota; class Actinomycetes; order Actinomycetales; family Actinomycetaceae; genus Flaviflexus. The sequence goes on from NZ_JASDVN010000063.1 coordinate 9,524, forward strand.
GGAGTTTGCCGTAGGTGGTTCGGAGCTCCTCGTACGCGACCTCGAGAATGGCCTCGTCCTCGATGATCTCGTCTTCCGTCGACCTGATGTGCTTACCGATGTAGAGGGCGAAGAAGTAGGACACGATGAGAGCCGGGATCGAGACAAGAAGGCCGATACCCATGACCAGCAGCAGGTTGTTGCCAACGCCCAAGTTGTTCGCGGCAGCGATCGGGCCCGGGGTGGGAGGAATGAACACATGAGCCGTGTACAGACCCGCCGAGAGTGCCACGGTCATGGCCACCGATGAAGTTGCGGTCCTGCGTGCGAGTGCCCGCCTTATCGGGTTGAGGATCACGAATCCGGAATCACAGAAGACGGGAATGGAGACGACCCAGCCCATGAGCTGCGTGGCAAGGACGGGGCGTTTCTTTCCGATCACGCGCACGATCGCGTCAGCGATCTGGAAGGCGGCACCGGTCTTCTCCAGAACGAGGCCGATAAGGGCACCGAGGATGATGACGATGCCGATCGAGGTAAACGTTCCCGAGAAGCCTTGCCCGATGACGGTGGCGATGCCCTGCTCCACCACTTCCCCATCGACCTTCCGGTCAACGAGGGGAATGCCGCCGATGAGCCCGAATGTGAGGGCGACAAGCATGATGGAAATGAAGGGGTGAACCTTCCAGATGGAGATCATGGCGATCATGATGATGATCTCCGCAACAAGAACGAGGATCAAAGGTATTCCGGTCATGTCAGCTCCTTTGCTTGAGACCTTCAGGGAATATACAGACAAACCATAGGAGCATCCCGTTCATATTGTCGACGTTCCCCAGACCTGAATTTCTTAATTACTATGTGCTCCAGACCATAAGCGGCTATGGTTATTGGTCAGTGGGCTTGAGTATCTTCCACAACGGGGCGTAGAACGGGTTGTGCAGGGCCGAATAGTCATAACAGGGCGCTACTGGGGATGGGACATTATGCAGATTTCATTGGAGAACGCGCAGCGGATCGTCACCGAGATCAGCGACGTGTTGGGTGAGGACGTCAACCTCATGGATCAGTCCGCGATCATCATTGCGAGCACCGACCCCAATCGCGTTGGCAATCATCACCTCGGCGCAGAGCGCATTGTTGTCGAGGAGCTCGACCGGCTCATTATCCGCCCCACTGACAAGATCCCAGGCGTGCGTCCGGGACTGAACTTACCGATCTGGGTGGAGGGAAGAATCGCGGGAGTACTCGGAATTACGGGAAACCCAGCAACATTCACGACTCCCGCCCATGTGTTGCAGAAGATGACGGAGATTCTTCTACGCGAGACGCTGTCAAGAGAAAGGGCGCAGCGCCACGGCCGTTCCTATACGCGGTTCCTCCAAGCGTGGCTCCGAGACGCACGGGAGGTGACAAGGGAGCTGGTCACCGAAGGCGGTGACTTCGATATTGACGTCCGATCGCACTACATCGTTGCCACCGCTCAGGTTCTCCACCGCTCCCCCATGGGTGCCCACACGATGATCGCCACCCGGCAGGCGGAGGTTGATCGGATCAGCGAACTGGCCACGGAGAGGGCACGCCGCCTTGGTGCCACCACCGCCCTCCTCGATTCCCGCATCGTCATGCTCTTCCCCTGCACAGATGACACTACGAATCAACAATCCGGCTCGACGCACGAGCACGAAACCAATGAAAGTTTTGATTCCGACGGGTTCCTCACTGCGATCGTTGAGGGTCTCGAGAACACGGCGGAACATGTGCGGAGCACATCACCGATGCGCCTTGTTGTCGGTATCTCGAGCGGCGACGCTCCGGCTCCCGAAGCCATGTCCCAGGCCGAGCGAGCATTAAGTTACGGCACAAGGTCCGCTGTGGATGTGCACCGTTACGATCAGCTCACCCTCGAGATTCTCCTTGCTTCAATCCCAGAACGCGAACGCCTGTCTTTTATTTCCCGTGTCTTTGGCGGAATTCCAGCGGAGTCACGCGACGATACTCTCCGTTCCTTGCAAGCCTATTTCGATACGAACGGCGCTCTCTCTCACGCGGCACAACTCCTATTCATTCACAAGAACACGCTCACCGGCAGGCTCAACAAGCTAACCGAGCTGACGGGCCTTGATCCGCGCCGGACCTCCGATGCATCGATTCTGTGGCTCGCCCTCCACTTGACTCAGGATTCCACCGGTGAGCCACAACCGCTGGCCTAGTGCAGTGGATTCGCGACTGGGCTCAGCTTTCCTCCAAGAACGAGACAGTCCACCGAGTATTCCAGTCACCATCAAACTCAGACGGACCTCAGTAGGTTCGGTTTGGTTCAGACTTGAAAAACGGTTGCGGGACCGACCTGGTCGCCGCGCCGGGTTCCGATGGCAACGAGACGATCATCGCGGATCAACGCAAGCGGGAACGAGTCGGCTTCGACCGTGATGAACTGCCCGTATCTCGCCGCTTGCTCCTGTTCCGCGGAGATTTCGACATGGGGCATGGAGCGCTTCGCGGCCTCCGCCATCCCCACCACCTCAATCGCGCCCTGTTCGGCTTGAGCACTGAGTTCTTTGATCGTGGATGCTTCCTGGAGGGTGAAGCCACCAACTCTCGTACGACGAAGTTGAGTGATGTGGCCTTCGCTGCCGAGTAGCTGGCCAGTTTGCCGGGCGAGGGCACGGACGTAAGTACCGGTCGAGCAGGTGACTTCGATATCGAAGTCAGCGAGGTTATCGTGTCGGCTAACCGGGCCCGTCCGCTCGAGCCGGTCGATGGTGACGGGGACCGCCTTGAGCTCAACCATTTCTCCCGCCCGAGCGAGGTTGTAGGCGCGCTTCCCGTCGATTTTCTTGGCGGAGTACGCGGACGGCACCTGGTGGATTGTGCCGTTGAGAGCCCGCAGTGCGGCATCGATTTCTTCATCGGTCGCGGCAATACCGGGCGTGGAGAGAATTTGGCCGTCAGCATCCTCCGTGTCAGTTTCCTGACCGAGACGGAATCTGGACTCGTAGTCCTTATCGGCTCCCGACAGGTATGTGAGGAGCTTCGTGCCGGCACCAATGCCAAGAACAAGAACACCCGTTGCGGCAGGGTCGAGGGTGCCGGCGTGGCCGACCTTGCGGGTGGCAGCGAGACGGCGAACCGCCGCCACCACATCGTGAGAGGTGGCAGCGGCGGGCTTATTGACGACGAGGATGCCGGACGGGGCCGGCTGAGCTCCCCGAGGAACGTCAATCATTCGCTGTCTTCAGCGTCGTTCGGCTTCTTGTACGGGTCGGCGTCACCGGCGGGGGCGGCGCCTTCGCGCTGCCGTGCCAGCTCAGCATCCCGCACACGAGCGGCAATGAGAGCATCCTCGATGCTTTGTGCCGTCACGGGAAGTGCGTCAGCAACGAATTCGATTGTTGGGGTGAGACGCAGGCTCAGCTGCTTGCCCACCTCGGAACGGATCATGCCCTTGGCGGACTCAAGAGCCGAACCTGACGAACGCAGGTCCGCCTCGTTACCGAGGACGGTGTAGAAGATAGTCGCGTTCTGCAGATCTCCGGTTACGCGCACATCAGTCACGGTCACCATGCCCAGGCGCGGGTCCTTGAGCTTGCGATCGATCATGACGGCCACGATCTCGTGGATCCGGTCGGCTACCTTGCGGGCGCGAGGGTTCTCAGCCATGGTTTTCCTGATTCCCAGGGGTGGGCCCCGAGGGGCCCACCTGCCTGTGCAATAGTCGCGAGATTAGTCGCGGGGCTTTTCCTGCATCTCGAACGTCTCGATGATGTCGCCAACCGCGATGTCCTTGTGGCCGAGGGTGATACCACACTCGAAGCCTTCACGGACCTCGGTGACGTCATCCTTCTCGCGACGGAGAGAGACGATCTCGAGATTCGGGGTGATGACAACACCATCGCGGACCAGGCGGGCGTTGGTGCCGCGCTTGATCGTGCCGGAGGTAACCATGGAGCCGGCGATGTTGCCAAACTTGCCGGAACGGAAGATCTGACGGATCTCCGCGGTACCGAGCTGGACCTCTTCGTAGATGGGCTTGAGCATACCCTTGAGGGCAGATTCGACATCGTCGATGGCGTCGTAGATGACGGAGTAGAACTTCATCTCCACACCCTCGGAATCCGCGTAGTCTGCCACGCGTTCCGCGGGGCGCACGTTGAATCCGATGATGACGGCCGAGTCGACCGTTGCGAGGTTGACGTCGTTCTGGGTGATCGCACCAACACCACGGTGAATGATGTTGAGCGCCACTTCATCCGACACTTCCAGTTCGAGCAGCGAGGACTCGAGAGCCTCGACAGTACCGGAGGAGTCACCCTTGATGATGAGGTTGAGGGTCTCGACCTGGCCGGCCTTGAGTGCCTCGTTGAAGTCCTCAAGCGAGATGCGCTTGCGGCGCTTCGCGAGAGTTGCTGCACGCTTGGCTGCCTCACGCTTGTCGGCGATCTGGCGAGCCTGACGCGAATCGTCAGCAACGAGGAAGCCGTCGCCTGCGCTCGGAACTGACGTAAGGCCAAGAACCTGGACGGGAGCCGACGGGCCTGCCTCATCCACGTTGTTGCCCTTGTCGTCGAACATGGCTCGGACGGTACCGTGTGCGGAACCTGCAACGAGGGCGTCGCCGACGCGCAGGGTACCGGACTGGACGAGGGCCGTGATGACGGAACCGCGACCGGTGTCGAGCTTCGCCTCGATGGCGACGCCGCGAGCGGGCTTATTCGGGTTGGCGGTGAGCTCGAGGGCGGCGTCCGCGGTCAGCAGGACAGCCTCGAGTAGTTCCTCAATGTGCAGCCCCTGCTTAGCAGAGACGTCAACGAACATGGTATCGCCGCCGTACTCTTCGGCAACGAGACCGTACTCGGTGAGCTGTCCACGAACCTTGTCCGGGGAAGCACCCTCGACGTCGATCTTGTTCACGGCGACCACGATCGGCACGCCAGCAGCCTGTGCGTGGTTGAGTGCCTCAATGGTCTGCGGCATGACGCCGTCGTTAGCGGCGACAACGAGGATCGCGATGTCGGTGACCTCGGCACCACGGGCACGCATCTGCGTGAACGCCTCGTGGCCCGGGGTATCGATGAACGTGATAGCGCGCTCTTCACCGTCGTGCTCAACGGACACCTGGTAGGCACCGATGCGCTGGGTGATGCCGCCGGCCTCGCCGGCCGCGACCTCTTCCTGACGGATGGCGTCAAGAAGGCGGGTCTTACCGTGGTCGACGTGACCCATGACGGTGACAACCGGGGGACGCGGGAGCAGATCAGCATCGTCCTCGTCGGCCTCTTCGGCCTCAAGATCAATGTTGAAGGACTCGAGAATCTCACGATCCTCGTCCTCTGCAGACAGGATCTGGATGTCGTAACCCAGTTCGGCACCCAGCAGCTTGAACGTCTCTTCGTCCAGCGACTGGTTGGCCGTGACCATCTCACCCATGGTGATCATGACTGTCACGAGTGCTGCGGGATCGACCTGAATCTTCTCGGCAAAGTCCGCAAGGGACGCGCCGGAACGGACACGGATGACGGTGGAGCCATCGCCGCGGGGGACGCGGACACCACCCACCATCGGCGAATGCTGCTGCTCGTACTCTTGACGCTTCGCACGCTTCGACTTCCGCCCCTTACCGGGACGACCGCCACCGCGACCGAATGCGCCAGCGGTACCGCCGCGCTGAGGACGACCGCCCTTGTTAGGACCGCCTGCACCGGGAGCACCCGCGGGTGCGCCACCGGGGGCTCCGCCACGGTTAGGACCGGGACGACCGCCGCGACCACCGCGACCGCCACCCTTGGTGTTGTTCGCGAGTGCGGACTGGCCGGGCATCATGGCCGGCGAGGGGCGCGGGCCGCCACGGCCAGCGTTGCCACCACCGGGACGGGGTGCGCCGCCCTGAGTCTTGTTGCCAGATCCGCCACCGGGGCGAGGCATGCCCTGGTTGGAAGCAAACGGGTTGTTGCCGGGGCGGGGACCGCCCTTGCCACCACCGGGGCGAGGCATGCCCTGGTTCGATGCAAACGGGTTGTTGCCGGGGCGGGGACCGCCCTTGCCACCACCGGTATTGCCGCCGCGCTGACCGCGCTGAGCGTTCGCCTTCGGTCCCGGCTTCGGGGCCGCGGGGCGGGGTCCGGGCTTGGCCGAAGCGGCCGGTGCCGGGGTAGCAGCAGGAGCCTGCGGAGCGGATGCCTGCTGGGCTGGCTTCGCGGGCCCGGGCTTAGCTGCGCGGGCCTTGGGAGCCTCGGCGGTAGCGGGCTTCGCTACGGGAGCGTCCTGCTGAGACGTTTCTTGCTTGGGTGCAGCCGGCTTCGGCGTTGCCTTCGGGCCGGGCTTGGGTGCCTGCGTGTCGGCAGGCTTCGCGTCGGTTTGTGCCGGCTTGGGACCAGGCTTCGGAGCCTGGGTGGACTGCTTCGGAGCAGCCGGGGCGGAAGTCGTGTCCGACTTCTTGCCATAGTGATTGCGAGCCTTCATCTCAACGGGAGGCTCAAGCGTCGATGACGCAGATTTTACAAACTCACCGGCATCGGCCAGGTACGAGAGCAGTTCCTTGCTCTGGATACCAAGCTCTTTGGCGAGTTGGTAGACGCGGACTTTTGCCACATTTCTCCTTCGTGTGGGGTCCGCGCATGTTGCGACAGACCCGTTATTGCTGGCAGCTCATCGCTGGGTACTCATCGGGCGCCCATCGGCTCTCTACCCGCTTTCTTCGTCGCTTCGTGTTCTTCGGCTCCGGTTGAGCCATGATCAAACCAGTCTGTCACCGCGGTCGTGTCGGTCGCCTGTAGGCGAGCGTACGACCGTGTCTTCAGCATCTTGTTTAGGCAGTCGCGGCGACGATGTAGCCACGCACCTCGTCCCGGGAGATTCTTCTCGACGTCAACAACAAGCTTGTCTTGCTGCGCCACGAGTCGGATGAGGACGGATCGTGGTTCGCGTTGCCGGCATGCAATGCACATGCGTTGAGGAATATGTGTCAACACTCGTCCATCCAGTTAGCGACGCAAACCGTCTAACATTCTATCAATTCCAGCCCACAAACCAACCAGTTTGCGTGCATGGTGTGTGAGATCTCAGTTATCGGAAACGGTTTTCACCGACGTCAGGGTTAGTTTTCACCGTTATCGGAGTCGGTTTCCACCGGAGAATCGTCGATATCCCCGTCGTAATCTTCGTCGTCCTCGGCATCTTCAAGAGCGGCCTCCTCGGCTGCCCTGCGGGCCGCCGCGGCTTCAGCCTCGGCGCGAGCAGCGAGGATCTCGGACTCCTTGCGGATGTCGATGGACCATCCGGTCAGCTTCGCAGCGAGGCGCACGTTCTGTGCTTCCTTGCCGATCGCGAGCGATGCCTGATCGTCGGGAACGACGGCGCGAGCCTGACGGTTGTCCATGGACAGGATGTCGACGTGGCTGACCTTCGCGGGCGACAGGGAGGCCGCAATAAAGCGTGCGGGATCGTCGTCGTAGTCGACGATGTCGATCTTCTCGCCGTTCAGCTCCTCCATGACGGCCCGGACGCGCTGTCCGTTGTGGCCGATGCAGGCGCCCTTCGCGTTGAGGGACTCATCCGCGCTCCACACGGCAAGCTTGGTGCGGTGGCCGGCCTCGCGAGCAAGGGCAACGATCTCAACGTCGCCACCCTCGATCTCGGGAACCTCAGCCTCAAAGAGGCGTCGCACGAGTTCCGGGTGCGAACGGGAAAGGCGCACGGTAGCGCCGCGGTGGCCAACGGACACGTCAACGACGTAGGCGCGGAGGCGGTCGCCGTGACGGAAGCGTTCGGTGTGGACCTGCTCGTCCTTTCGGAGGATGGCCTCGTGCTCACCAACGTTGACGTAGATGTCATCGGGGTTGGAGCGGGGCGGTGCCGCCTGGACAACGCCGGACACGACGGAGCCCTGCTTGCCCTTGAAGGAACCGAGAACGCGATCTGCTTCGGCGTCGCGCAGGCGCTGAGCGATGATCGAACGCGCCGTGGAGGTCGCGATGCGACCAAAGTCGTTGGGGGTGTCGTCGAACTCGCCGACCTGGTTGCCATCGTCGTCCAACTCGACAGCCCACACGGTAGCCTTGCCGGAGTTGCGGTCCAGCTCGACACGAGCCTGATCAATTGCTCCCGGTACACGATGGTAAGCGTGCAGGAGCGCGTCTTCGATTGCACCGACGAGAACGTCAACGCTGATTCCGAGCTCTGCTTCGACGATTCGCAGTTCGCTCATCTGAATATCCACGGATGCTCCTAGAGTTCGACTTCCATGCGGGCATTGGTAACGTCCGAGATTGCAATCTCGGACGTGTGTCCACCACTACTGATGGTCAGTGTATCGCCTTCGACAGATTCCACATGGCCCGTAACTTCGCCTGCGGCCGTGTTCAACACAACTTTTCTGCCCTCAGCGCGGCGGAAGTGGCGCGGGGTGGTCAGCTTCCGGGTAGCACCGGGGGTCGAGACCTCAAGAACGTACTGCCCCTTCGGCGCCTCGGGTGATTCGTCAAGGAAGGCCGAGACTTCCCGGGTGACGTCAACCAACTGATCGGAGTCGACCCCGCCGGGACCGTCTGGGAGATCCACTGTGACCCGTAGGAGCGTGCGCTTACCCGCGGGCTTGAGTTCTACTTCTTCCAGGTACAGGCCAACCTGCTCCACCACGGGAGCAAGCACCTCATGGAGGTCTTTGACGTCATTCATATCTTACAGGTTACCTGGCACACCTCACGAGAGCACACCCTGGCACACACATATTCGACACAATCCGCTTCGGCTCACTGTGGCAAGATTGAGCCATGACCAATCGAGAAGGGCTCAGCAAACCAGCATTCGCGCTAGCCGTAGCCATTGGCATCGCCATCTTTGTTCTCGCCATGGTCGTATTCGGCACGAGACTGGATTCCGGTCCCGAGGAGCCACCGGCCGCGAGCGCGGACGAGGTGGCACGCCAAGACGCTGCGATCGCCTACGAGCACGTGGCGGAGGTGGCAGGCTCTCAGGGTAACGAGGAGCTCGCCACGATGGCGTCCGAGCACCTGGAGGCCGTTGGTGGCATCTGGCTTCCCTGGCCCGACGGCGCCCCCGAGGGAGCAACCAATCCCCCGATCCCTGCGGTCTCGAGCGCGGACCTGACCGACCTTCTCGCCACCTCCATTGAGGCAACGCGCGTTGCTCTCGAGGAGGGCGATCCGGCGGACGCAGCTCTCTACGCCTCCATCCTCATCCGCCAGCAGGTTGCCTACGAGGCCCTCGTTGCGCAGGCAACAGGGACGGACCCGGCAGCGGGAGAGGACCAGAGCACGGAAGGTGACTCGGCCTCGGAGGACGTTGCGAGCAACGAGGACGTGGCCGACCCAGAGGGTGAGGCTGAAACGACCGAGGAACAGGCCGCGGATGGTGATGCGGACACGGCAGCGCCGAACGAGGGACTGACCGTTGAGCCCCTGACCTCCAAGCAGGTCGCCGATCTCGCGTCCAGTTCGACTCTCGTGGAGCTGGATCGCGCCCGCCAGTGGCTGGAGACCGCCGCCCCTCATCTCGACTCCCCCGAGCGTATCACGACCCGCATCGCCCTACTCAACGACTACACGAGCGAGATCCTGGATTCCGGTATGGCCGACACGAGGGAGCCCTTCGCTGCGCTTCCCGAGTGGTTCCTTGCAGATCCCAGCCCGGAGACTGCGACGAGGCTCGAGTCCGAGGCGTACAACCTCGTGGCGTTGGAACTCTTTACCTACATTCCCACCTCGACCATGGCGGTGAACCCCCAGGTGGTTGCCACCATCCTCGAGTTCCTCACCGAGGGCCAGCGGGCCGAGATCGAGGATTTCCCCTACCTCACGGTGACGCCTCCGGTCTCTGATTCCGACTCCACGGAGTCCGGATCACCCGAACCCACCACGCCCTCATCTGGCGCTCCGGAGTCGGAGCCGAACGACGGCTCTAGTGGCGGCTAAACTCCACTCATTTTCTTACCCTGGCCCCACCAGGAACGCGATTGCAACCGATAGGGTTGAGATGGGTCCGAGTTTGCTGAGTATCGGATGTCGTCGACGAGGGAGCAGTGACGTGGTCAAGAGTGTCATTTTGGATTGCGATCCGGGACATGACGATGCGATGGCGATTCTGCTCGCCGCCGGGCATCCGGACGTTCACGTCAGGGCCATCACCACAGTTGGCGGGAATCAGACCCTCGAGAAGGTCACTCGCAACGCCCTGGGTCTAGCCACTCTCGCTGGCCTCAATGTTCCCATTGCTGCCGGTCACGAAGCACCACTTGATCGTCCCCTCGTGACCTCTCCCGAGATCCACGGCGAATCCGGTCTTGATGGTGTCACTCTTCCGAAACCCACCATGGATCTTGACCCGAGACACGGCGTCAATCTCATCATCGACACGATCATGGAGTCCGAGCCGGGCACTATCTCGCTCGTGCCGCTGGGGCCACTGACGAACATTGGGGCCGCCGTACAGAAGGAACCCGAGATCGTGTCCCGGGTAGCGGAAGTGAGTCTCATGGGTGGCGGCATGAGTGTCGGAAATGCGACCGCGGCCGCAGAGTTCAACATCCTGACCGATCCCGAGGCCACCAGCATCGTGTTCTCGGCCCCGTGGAAGGTCACGATGGTGGGGCTCGATGTCACCCACTATGCTCAGGCGACACCGGAGGTCCTCGATCGCATCCGAGCCATCAACTCCCCCATCTCCCACTTCGTTAATGACCTCATGGCGTTCTTCATTCAGTCGAATTTGGCAGAGCAGAACTTTGCCGCTCCCCCGATCCACGACCCCGTGGCCCTCGCCAACATCATCGATCCCACGATCTTGAAAACAGAACGTCTCCCCATCGTGGTCGAGACGCAGGGCGAGTACACCACCGGCATGACTCTCGTTGATCGCAGGCCTTGGATCACCTCCCTCACAACCACCCACGTTGCCACCGAGATCGATGTCGAAAGGTTCTGGGATCTCGTCATTGGTGCGATTGCGAATCTCTAGAAGCGGCAAGCAAGCCACCCCAAGGCACATCGAGACGCTCGAGGCTGAGTTTTCTCTGCGCGTAACTCTCTACGCACTGTGCATGCCCATGCATCAGTCGCCCACAGCAACACCACGTTGCTCTAGGACTTGGCCCTAACGGCATATCGACGGTGGCTGAGCGACGGGTTTGTCTTGCGGACCTCGTCGAGCCTTTCTCGACTGATGGTCGCGAAACCGGTTCCGGAGGCATCACCAAGCTGGGCCAGTGCAATACCCATAGGATCAATGATCGCGCTATGATCAGCGCCGTTTGGTCCAGCCTGATCGGCGGCAAGCACGTAACAGGTATTTTCAATCGCTCGCGCTCTGATCAGGGTATCCCAGTGGAGTTCCTTGAGAGGGCCCGGAACCCACTGGGCCGGCATGGCAATCACATCCGCACCACCATCCATCAGCACCCGCGAAGCTTCTGGGAACCGTAGGTCGTAACAGGTTTGCAGTCCGACTCTGAAACCATCAACATTGAAGACCCTCCCACTATTGGGTTCCCCGGGAATGATCCAATCAGATTCCTTGTGGCCGAAGGCATCGTAAAGATGTACTTTTCGATAGGTTTCCTTCACGACTCCCCCATCGATCCCCACGAGCGTGTTGTAGATGCGAGTATCGGTTGCGACCTTGTTGATGCCGGCAATCAGCGCGATGCCAAGCTCTCCAGAAAGCCTCATCAAGAGGGATACAGCGGGCCCGTCAATTCTTTCAGCATTCTCAATGGATCGTTCATCCAGACTGGGCAACGTGAAGATTGAGTACTCCGGGAGTACCGCAAGGCGCGCCCCATCAGCAGCTACCGCTCGAACGGCACTCTCGATGAACTCGAGATTCTCAGCCTTGTTGTCCGATGGGCTGTACTGAATGACAGCTACTTTCATTGTCATCTCCCCATCCAATCCACTTTGCCTACGAAACTACTATCCTGCGAGAAGATTCATGTACTGAAAGCCAAGATTGCATTCGCGACAGAAAGCTGTCGGCAGAAGAAACGGGGCCACTCTGGAGACGTGTTCTCCTTCGCGGCCCCGTCTAAATCTGCACCGCCTGCTTCAATCTGAAATCACAGCAGGCGGGATGACAATCTACTCACCGTGCTTGGCGAGATCCTCCTTGAGGATCTCTCTGAGCTGTGCCACTGCCTCATCAACTGAGACCTCGGTGGATTCACCGGTTGCACGGTTGCGGATCTCGACCTTGCCATCGGCTAGTCCGCGACCAATGACCAGGCCGTAGGGAATGCCGAGGAGCTCGTAGTCCTTGAACTTCACGCCTGCGGATACCTTCGGACGATCGTCGTAGACGACCTCGAAGCCAGCATCAGACAGCTGGGAAGCGAGCTCCTCTGCCTTGCCGAAGATGTCTTCGCCCTTGCCGGTGGCGAGCACGTGCACGTGGGCGGGTGCCAGGTTGATCGGCCACACGAGACCGAGATCGTCGTGGTTCTTCTCCGCTATGGATGCGAGAACGCGGGTGACACCGATGCCGTAGGAACCCATGGTGACAACCTGGGCCTTGCCGTTCTCGTCCAACACCTTGAGATCAAGGGCTTCCGCGTACTTACGACCAAGCTGGAAGATGTGGCCGATTTCGATGCCGCGGGCGAGTTCGAGCGGGCCGGAGCCGTCGGGAGCGGGATCTCCTTCGCGGATCTCCACTGCCTCGATCGTTCCGTCCGCTTCAAAGTCACGGCCGTACACGACATTGAACTGGTGCTTATCGACTTCGTTGGCACCCGTGATCCATGCTGAGCCGCGAGCGATCCTCGGGTCGAGCAGGTAACGAACCGAACCGGAGGTGTTGCCGTCCTCGTCCGTGGTGCGGGAGGGAGAGTTCGGGCCAATGACATCGGGGCCGATGTAGCCCGCAACGAGTTCCGGATGCTTCTTCAGATCCTCGGGACCAGCAACCTCAACCTCAGCGGGAGACACGGATGCCTCGATGCGCTTGAGATCAACTTCCCTGTCACCGGGAACACCCACAACGATGATCTCGCGTTCGCCATCGGGATGGCTGAGAGCGAGAACAACGTTCTTCAGCGTATCGGCTGCCTCCCACGGGGTGTCCTTCGGGTAGCTTTCGTTCGCAAGATCCACGAGCGCGGTGATCGTGGTGGCATCGGGAGTATCGTGGACTTCCTTCGCGGGCACGTTCGAAAAGTCGAGATCCTCGGCGGGCGGGGTCGTGACGGCCTCAGCATTGGCCGCGTAGCCACCCGGGGAGCGTACGAACGTGTCCTCACCGATTGCGGTGGGGTGCAGGAACTCTTCGGACTTAGAGCCGCCCATGGCACCGGACATGGCGGAGCAGATGACGTAGTCGAGGCCGAGGCGATCAAAGATCCTCTGGTACGTGTCCCTCATGTTCTGGTACGCAACGTCCAAGCCTGCGTCCGTGACGTCGAAGGAGTACGCGTCCTTCATGATGAACTCGCGGCCACGGATAAGGCCCGCGCGGGGACGTGCCTCGTCACGGTACTTCGTCTGAATCTGGTACAAGAGGGTCGGCAGGTCCTTGTACGAGGAGTACATGTCCTTCACAAGAAGGGTGAACATTTCCTCGTGGGTGGGTGCCAGCAGGTAGTCGTTCTCGCGGCGGTCCTTGAGACGGAACAGGTTGGGTCCGTACTCGGTCCACCTTTTGCTTGCCTCGTAGGGTTCGCGGGGCAGCAGAGCCGGGAAGTGCACTTCCTGAGCGCCCGAGCGGTCCATCTCAGCCCGGACAATGTCCTCAACCTTGCGGAGCACCTTGATGCCCAGCGGGAGCCAGGAGTAAATGCCGGGTGCGGCACGGCGAATGTAGCCGGCGCGTACGAGAAGCTGGTGCGAGGCCACCTCCGCGTCAGCCGGGTTTTCACGCAGGGTTCGGACAAAGAGATTCGACATTTTCAGCACCCGCTCAGCTTACCGAAAGTTTGCCACCCCGGTCATCTCACCCCACTGCGGTGAACTGGTGAGTTAGGGCAATGTCGTACAGGCGAGTCAGAGCAGGACTGTCGCGAACTCCCCCACCTGAGTGAATCCCACGCGATCGTACACTTTGAGTGCCGCATGGTTATAGGAATTGACGTAGAGAGAAACGGTGGGAGCAATGTTCTTTCGCACGTGTTCAACGACTGCCGCCATCGCACCTGTCGCGATCCCGCTCCCCCGCAGATCCGGCGCGGTCCACACGCCCTGAATCTGAGCGACCCCGTTGTAACAGGCACCAACATCGGCCTTGAACTCAACCCGCTCGGTGCCGTCGGGCCCGATTCCGGTGCGGATGAAGCTGTGCCCCAATCGGCACAGCTCGTAGACACGGGAAATATATCCGGGACCGTATGCGGTGGGATCGTAGCCCACCTCTTCCGTGAACATCGCGACCGCGGCCGGAGCCACCATCGGAGCATCGTCGATCGTGGCCGGCCGCACCGTCGGATCCGGATCGACCGCAATGTCGCCCGCTACGAGGGATGGCTGGCTGGCGCGCACCTCAACGGGACCAAACCAGGACATGCGGAGCATCTCCCACAGATCCAACACTTCATCAGAGTTGCCGACGATCGAAGAGCTTTCCCTCGGTCGTCCGAGAACATAGTCCGCGTAGAGCAGGCGGTCGGCATGGTTGGTTCCTACAGGAACCATGTTGGCTCCGTACCAGACGGTGTTCTGAAGTTCGCCGCTCTCGACGACGCCGAGCATGCGAGAAGAACCCAGTCCGAGAGTGTCAATGTGCACGGCCGCAAGGACCGATGCGACCGGATCTTTCGACAGATGCTCAAGAACCGCGTTCTTGTAGCGCCCCGACAGCCGCGTCACCTTGCGGCCGGACGAACCCCAGAACATCAGACGATAACGTCCGGGCTAACACCTTCGGCAGATTCCAGGCCCAATTCCTCCGCGACAGCGCGAGCGCGGGTGACGAGAGCGTCAACAATCTGCTCCTCGGGAACGGTCTCGACGACCTTGCCTTTAACCAAGATCTGACCCTTGCCATTGCCGGAGGCAACACCAAGATCGGCCTCACGTGCCTCACCCGGGCCGTTCACAACGCAACCCATGACGGCAACGCGAAGCGGGAACGTCACGTCCTTGAGTCCCTCCGTCACCTTCTCGGCAAGGGTGTAGACATCAACCTGGGCACGGCCGCACGACGGGCACGACACGATCTCGAGCTGCTTGGGGCGCAGACCGAGGGAACGCAGGATCTGCTCACCCACCTTGATCTCCTCAACGGGAGGAGCGGAGAGCGACACGCGAATGGTGTCACCAATACCCTCAGCGAGGAGAGCACCGAAGGCGACGGCGGACTTGATGGTGCCCTGGAAGGCGGGACCCGCCTCAGTCACTCCTAAGTGGAGGGGCCAGTCCCCCGCCTCGGACAGAAGCTGATAGGCGCGCACCATCGTCACGGGGTCGTGGTGCTTGACTGAGATCGCGAAGTCGTGGAAGCCAGCATCCTCGAAGAGCTTCGCCTCGTTGACTGCGGACTCGACCATGGCCTCGGGCGTTGCCTTGCCGTACTTTTTCAGCAGGCGGGGATCGAGAGAACCAGCGTTGACGCCGATGCGCATGGCGGTGCCGTTGAGGTTAGCGGCCTTTGCAATCTCGGGAATCTGATCATCGAACTTCTTGATGTTGCCCGGGTTGACCCTCACGCCCATGCCAGCATCGATGGCGGCAAAGACGTAGCGGGGCTGGAAGTGAATATCGGCAACGACCGGAATGGTGGACTGCTGCGCAATGATCTTGAGCGCGTCAGCATCCTTGTCGGTCGGGCAGGCGACGCGCACAATGTCGCAACCGGCAGCGGTCAACTCGGCAATCTGCTGCAGGGTCGCACCAATGTCATGCGTCTTGGTGGTCGTCATCGACTGCACCGAAATGGGAGCATCACCCCCTACGTACACATCACCCACCTTGATCTTGCGGGTCTTCTTACGCGGGGCCAGCACGGCCGGCTCCTCATGGATACCGGGCATTCCAAGTGAAATCGGTTCAGTCACCTCACCATTATGGCACTGCAAGGCACACTGTGTACTGCATCTCTCGATCCGCTAACTCCTCAGCCGAACTAGCTGGATGGCATGCGCGAAGGCATCCTTGGAGCAAGAGAACAGAAGAACCAGCGACAACCGCTAACGATTCCAGGGGCGGATACTTGTTGGCGGAGCCATCACTGGAGAAACACTGCGCGAAGTGGCACCTTCTGAAAAGGGCAGCTCCTCATGATTTCAGGTAAAGTGCCTGACACGTCACGGAAGTAGATCATGAGTAAGTCAGTCGAAACGATTCTGCGGGAGCTCAATGCCGCACTTGGCACACTTGATTCTGTTTCCTTCAATACCATTCGCGACGCCCTAGCAACGCCACGTGGACGCTGGTTCTTCACCGGTCAAGGCAGGTCGGGGCTCGTCGCTCAGATGAGTGTCATGAGAACGATGCACCTAGGCATCGAGTCTCACGTGGTCGGTGGAGCAACGACACCGGCAATCAAGGAAGGCGACTCGCTCGTGGTTTTCTCTTCCTCAGGGGAAACCGCAGTCGCGGCTCACTTTGCCAAGACCGCACAGCGCCACGACGCAACCGTCTACGTCATCACCTCGAGCGCAACGTCAAGCCTCGCGAGAATTGCAGATGAGATGATCGTGATCGATCTGCCAGGGTCGGTTCAGTTCGGAGGTTCTCTGTTCGAGCAATCCGCACTCATCCTGTGGGACAGCCTCATTCTCTCCATCATCCAAGGCGATGACAGCAAGTACGAAGACATGGCGAACCGCCACGCCAACCTTCAATAGGAGTTAGTCCCGCATCGACGAACTGCGCAGGTAGCGAACTGTTAGTTCCCGAAGAATCGGGAGAAGATGCCGGGGCGACCAACATCCGGGCCGTCGTGACCTTCGCACCACTGGGTCGCGGGCACCTGAGCCTTGACCTGGTCGATGTGCTCACCGCATCCTGCCCAGGTGGTCTTTCCGCATGTCTTGCACGCAACTGGTCGACACATAATTGTTCTCCTTCAGATTTCTGATTTCTACTTTTTGGAAGTGTTTTCTTTTTGGCGCCCGCGGAGGCACCGATTACGCGAGTGCGAGGAAGAGCTTCTCCAGCTCCTGGGTTGTGACTCCGTCGTTTTCTTCTGCCGCTTCGGGATCTTCGATGCAGTTCTCCATGGCGTTGGAGATGACAAGGAAACCTGCACGGTTGAGCGCGTGGGTGACGGCCGCCAGCTGCGTGATGACGTCACGGCACGACCCTCCCTCGTCGACTGCGTTGATGACGGCATCGAGCTGACCCCGTGCCCTCTTCAACCGATTGAGGATCTTCTTCTGAGCCTCAGCGTCGTTCATGTCCATGACCATTCCTTCCCTGGCTCAGTGATCCGAGCATTGTCATTCATTCTTCTCATCCTTAGCACCGAAGGTGAACGCGGCTCCGGGTGCCACGCACACCCCACAACTTGAGCATCGTCCCGTTGCTGCGAGCCGTACGGCCATGACCGCGCTCATCCCCGCAACCAGAGCCAGGATCACGCTGTCTCCTAGGAACTCGATTGCAGTAACGATGAGGATGATGGCGATGAGGCCGGCCGCCACGCGCTGTCCCACCGAGATCTTTCCAAAGGAACTACGGGATCTCAGGTGCTTCCCAATCCCTATCGAGGTCCCATCCGCCTCGGGCGAAGCGAAGTGACTGATGGTTCGCAGGCTGGAGTCGGGGGGTGACACTGATGCCTTGGGAATTGCTTCGTCGAAAGCCATGGGACTACTAACTACCCGTTGCCGTCGCACCATTCACGAGCAGCGCCTCCGCCCTGTCCCCCAAAACTGCGCGAAGCGTGATCATGCCTCCCGAGAGGGATGCTGAGTCGATGCCGGCCTGATCAAGAATGCGATGGGCGATTGCGGATCGGACGCCAGATGCGCACATAACTCGCACCGGCCGGTCACCCGCCGCCTCCCGCACCTCGTCCATGCGTTCGCGCAGTTGCGTGTGGGGAATGTGGAGCGCTCCGGGAACCATTCCGGTTGCCACTTCCGCATCGCCCCTCGTGTCGAGGATGAGGGAGGAGTCTCGCACGCTGTCGAGATCCTCCGCGTACCAAAGCTTGAGGGTGCCATCGAGAACGTTGCTTCCGACCATCCCCGCAAGGTTGATGGCGTCCTTTGCCTGACCGTAGGGCGGCGAGTAGCTGAGATCCAGGTCGATGAGCTCGTCAATGACCATGCCGGTACGGACTGCGGTCGCAAGAACATCGATCCTCTTGTCAACGCCACTAGCACCGACGGCCTGAGCGCCAAGGATCAAGCCATCGCCTTCTCGCACGTGAACAACGAGGTGGATCTGCGAGGCCCCAGGGAAGTATCCGGCATGATCAAGAGGATGAAGATGGAGCGTGTGGAAGCCAATCCCGGCAGTAGTGAGAGATTCCCGGTTTGCTCCGGTCATGGCCACAGTCAGCTCACCAACACGCACGATCGCAGTACCGAGTGGCTCGGGAATCGGATGCCCCTCACCCCTCATCAGCACATCGGCAACGAGCCTCCCCGCCCTGTTAGCGGGTCCCGCGAGCGCCACTGGTCTGCGCACACCCGTGACTGGGTCGGTGCTGACCGTGGCGTCACCAACCGCGTATATGTTGGGGACCGATGTTCGCCCGTACTCGTCAACAACGATGGCGCCACGTTCGAGCTCCACGCCGCTGCCATCAAGGAACGCCGTATTTGGCCTGACCCCAACAGACAGCACGATGACATCTGCCTCGATCTTGGCGCCGTCGGAGAGGACCACCGTTTCCGCACTGACGCCGGGAAGAATCTCCGTGGCGGCAACTCCCGTTCTCACGTCCAATCCGAGACGCACAAGCTCCTGTTCAACGAAGTGGGCCTGTTCGTAGTCAAGGGTTGGGAGAACGTGGGGTGCCAGCTCAACAATTGTCGTTTCCAGGCCCTCCCGCGCTAACACCTCTGCGGTCTCCAGGCCAATGAAGCCAGCGCCAAGGACAACGGCACGCCTGACACCCGTCTCGACAATGTCTCTGATCGTCAGAGCATCATCGACGCTACGAAGAGTGTGGAGGCGAGTGGATTCCTCAAGACCCGGAATGTCTGGTCGAACGGCTTTGGCTCCGGGGGAAAGAACGAGATAGTCGTACGCGAGCGTCTCCTCTCCCGCTTCCGTCCACAGGGTCACCTCCTTGGCCGATGCATCGACGCTGGTGACCTCGTGCCCGGTCCTCACATCAAGATTCAAGGAAGCGGCAAGGGACTCGGGGGTCTGCACAAGAAGCTTGCTCCTATCGGTGATCTCGCCACCGACATAGTACGGCAGACCGCAGTTCGCGTACGACACATAGGGGCCACGCTCGAGCACGATAATCTCGGCCGATTCATTCAACCTGCGGGCACGGGCCGCAAAGCTCATGCCACCAGCAACTCCACCGACAACGACAACTCTCATGGAACCTCTCCGTTCACGTGACTGGGAACCGTATACCCCACGGGGTATATGTTCACTGAAATGAGAATATACCCTCGGGGGTATACGTGTCAATGGGTGCGATGAAAACGATGGGAGGGGTGACAGAATATCTGTCACCCCTCCCCTGCTGGACTTGCCGCAGCGTGTGTTTCGTCCAGCGCCTAGCCGGTCGCAACCAGTTTCAAACACCGACCATGTGGTCTTACCTCACCTTCTCAACCTGTACGAGGTTGGTGTGCTGAGGATTGCCCTTCGACAGCGGTGAAGCCTTGATGCGCGTGAGAGTGTTGACACAGCCGCCCTTATCGACATCACCATCGGGCTTGTACCAGGCACCCTGGGGCACGGAGAGCACGCCGGGCATGATTCTCGGCGTCACGAAGGCGGGTAGCTCGATGCGACCGCGGTCGTTGAACACGTGAACCATGTCCTCGCTCTTGATGCCGCGTTCCTCCGCATCCTTCTGGCTGATCCACACCTTCTGCGGGTGTGCTTCCACAGTCCAGTCCACAGATGCGTAGCTGGAGTGGGTCCTACCCTTGTAGTGGTGACCAATGAGCTGGAGCGGATACTTCTCGTTGGTGCGTGCCTCCTCGGCGGATTCCCACGTCTTGACGTACTCGGGAAGCGGAATCAGGAGGTCGCCCGGTTCCGCATCGGGGAACTCCCATTCCTTCGCCATGTCCGCCAACTGTTGCGAGTAGATCTCGATCTTGCCCGAGGGCGTCTCGAGAGGGTTGGCTTCGGGATCCTCACGGAACGCCTTCTGTGCGACGTCGGTGCCGTTCGGGTTCGATACACGGAAGACGCCACGTTCGTGGAACTCCTCCTCGGTCCACAGGTCCGGAACCTCCTTGCGTGTTTCGTCGATGAGGAACGAACGCCACTCGCTCTGCGTGCGGCCCTCCGCGAACTCATCCTTGATTCCGTACTTCTCAGCAATCAGAGTGCACATGTCGTAGTGAGACTTTGCCTCGTAGAGAGGATCGATAGCCTGGTCAACCATGATCGCGTAGGTCGTGTCACCCGCGTACTCAGAGGCAATGAAGTCATCCTCTTCGGCGTTGGTCGTGCCGGGCAGGACCAGGTCCGAGTGCAGGGCTGATGCCGTCATGTGGTTGTCGACGGTCACGATGAACTCGCACTTGGATTCATCCCTCAGAATGTCTCGGGTCTAGTTGAGATCCGAGTGCTGATTGAGCGAGATGTTGCCGGCGACATTGACCAACATCTTGAAGTTCGATTCGAGGCTCTCCCTCCCCTGCACACCGTCCTTCACGTCCGTCAGTTCCGTGCCGTGGTCGATGGCCTCGGTCCACTTGAAGGACGGGATCATTGTTGTCACAGGGTTCTCGAACGGGAGCCTCGCAAGCGGGAACCACAGGGTGCCTTCGCGAGAACCATTGGAGCCACCGTGGATGCCGACGTTCCCGGTCATGAGAGGCAGCACCATGACCGCACGGCAGCCGTACTCGCCATTCGCCTGCCGTTGGATGCCCCAGCCCTGGAAGATCGCGCACGGCTTTGCCGTACCGATCTCGCGGGCGAGCTGACGGATCTTCTGAACGGGGATGCCGGTGATGTCGGAGGCCCACTCGGGGGTCTTCGGAGTACCGTCAGGACCATCGCCCTCAACATAGGCTCGGTAGGAGGCGTTCTTTGGCGCCCCCTCCGGCATGTGGTCCTCGTCGAAGCCAATGCAGTACTTGCCGAGGAACTCCTGGTCGTGCAGGTCCTCCTCGATAAGAACGTAGGCGATCGCGGCAACGAGAGCGGCGTCGGTGCCGGGGCGGATCGGGATCCACTCATCGGCCGTGTTGACCGCGGTCTCTGAGTAGCGAGGATCGATGACGATCGTGCGGACACCGTGGTCCTTGCGTGTCTTGAGAGCGCTCCACATGTCGTTGCCGCCCGACATGCGGGTCTCAACCGGGTTGTCACCCCAGTACACGACGAGCTTCGAATGCTCGGTGTCGGCAATGGTGTTCGACTCGAAACGGGCACCGTACATGAACGGCATGGAGCGCGTGATCTGTGAGGTCGAGTACGAGCCGTACCAACCAACGTAACCACCCATCAGGGAAAGGAGCCTGCCCCAGGCGCGGTTCGTGATGTTGCCACCCGTCACGCCGGAGGCGTACTGGTTGTAGATGGCTTCCTGGCCGTAGGTGTCGACGATGCGGCGGTGTTCCGACACGAACAGTTCAGCAGCCTCGTCCCACGAGATCTCTTCCCACTCACCATCGCCGCGGCGGGTCCCTTCCTTGCGCTTGAGTGGCTTCTTCAGGCGGTCCGGGTTGTACACGCGACGCCTGAGCGGCCGCGCACGCACGGGCGCAACTGAGGTTCGGTCAGTTCATTGGAGCCGATGTTGTCGGGGAGCTCGCGGACGATCGTGCCGTCCTTGACCTGGAACCGTAGCGCACATCGCGAACCGCAGTTTACGAGGCACGAGCTCCACACCGTCTTATCTACGCCTTCCATGCCGTCGACATCGACTGCCGATGCAGTCGTTGGCATGCCGAGGTGCTGCGTCGTTGCGAGCAGGCCAACTGCGCCCGCGGAGACACCCGACCACTGAAGGAAGCGCCTGCGCGAGAGGCCGAAGGTCGGCTTCTCCCGGGTCTCCTATTCTCCTGCATCGTCTGAGTCATCTTCGCGCCTTTCGTAACATGCGGGCCGTCTACACCGGACCGGTCTACGAGTGCACCATATGACCGAAAGAAACCAAGTTCCTTAGTACCAAGGTCCCTTTCAGCGGACTATCAATGAATACTCAGGATCCCAGAAAAGCCACACAGTTATAACTCTATAAGCGTTCCTTATGACTCAAAGTACGAATGCCCAATTGCTTGCGTGGCCTGTCGATCGAGTGGCAAATAAGTCGTGAGGCTAGTAGATCAAGTGGCTAATTGATCGAATGGCTAATAGATCGTGACCGGGTTCGCGATGTCGACGACGACGAGGATGACGGTCATGACGACAAACGCGAGGGCAACGCCGTAGCTCAGCGGCATGAGCCGTGCCGTGTCTGCGGGGCCAGGATGCGGCTTGCCGCGGAGCTTTGCCCACTGCCTGCGCACGCCCTCGTAGATCGCGCCAGCGATGTGCCCACCATCCAACGGGAGGAGCGGGAGCATGTTGAAGGCGAAGAGCGAGATGTTGAGGGCAACAAGTAGGTTGAGGAGGTCGGCGGACTTCTCAAGGCCCGAGTAACCGTCGATGTCGGATCCGGTGATCTGGCCCGCCACCTGGGCGACGCCGATGATGCCGACGATGCCGGTTTGGTCGCGCTCCTGACCGGTGACGAAATCTGAGGTCAGGTTCCACAGTTGTTGCGGCAGGCGCACGATGATGCCGGCCGTCTGCCACAGCATGTTGCCGATGTACCCGGGCACCTCGGCAATCGGCTGGCGCTCGAGACCGATCGATGGTGAGATCCCCACGAACGGGACCGTGTGCATGACCGGTTCGCCGTTCTCGAGAACGGCGTTACCGTTCTCATTCACCATCGGCCTCTCCTGCATCACCGGCGTCACGGTCACGGTCTGGGTTTGACCGTCGCATTCGATGACGACCTCGGTGGGGCTGGCCTGCCCGCCGGCGATGGTCTGCTGGACGTCGTTCCAGTCCTCAGTCTCGACCCCACCCCAGGAGATGATCGTGTCGCCCGGTTGTAGCCCTGCCGAGTAGGCGGGTCCTGCCAGGTCCTCGTCCGTGCACTCGGTTGAGCTGACGCACTCCGCGACCGTTCCGACCTGGGCGAGCATGGTAGGTGCGCCGATGCCGACAAGCAGAACAGTGGCAAGAACAAGGGCGATGATGAGGTTGACGAAGGGGCCGCCGAACATGACGATGAGCTTCTTGGGGGCTGAGAGCCGATAGAAGGCGTGCTCCTCCTCCCCCGGCTCGATCTGTTCGGCTGAGACCTGGCGTGCCTCCTCAGCAAGGGTGAGCTGCCCCTTGCGGTTGTAGATCGTGCGGCCTTCCCTGCCCGGGGCGTACATGCCGGACAGGGTGACGAAGCCGCCCAGGGGAATGGCCTTGACCCCGTACTCGGTTCCACGAATCGTCTTGGAGAACAGGGTCGGGCCGAATCCGATGAAGTACTTCGGTACCTTCACCCCGAAGAGTTTGGCCGGTATCAGGTGACCAAGCTCGTGAAGTGCGATGGCAACGATGATTCCAATGAAGAGAACGAGGAACCCGGTGATGCTCAAGCGGCGATCTCCCCTGCCCTGCGGCGTGCCCACTCTTCCGTGTCGGCAACCGTGTCGATGGTGATGGTGGATGGTGAATCAAACTCGTCAAGGACCCGGGACACGAGATCCGTGATCGAGAGGTACTCGATCTGCCCCTTGAGGAAGGCGTCGACTGCGACCTCGTTGGCGGCGTTGAGGACTGCGGGATGGAGCGGGCCCGCCGCGAGCGCACCCTGCGCCATGCGCAGCGCCGGAAAGGTCTCGTGGTCGACCGGCTCAAAGGTCCACTGCACGGGCGAATCCCACGCGCAGGGCGTGGCGATACCATCGAGCCGTTCCGGCCACGTGAGCCCGAGTGCGATCGGGAGCCTCATGTCGGGCGGTGAGGCCTGAGCAAGGGTGGAGCCGTCGATGAACTCGACCATGGAGTGGATGACGGACTGGGGATGCACGACCGGGACGATGTCGCCGGGCGCGATGTCGAAGAGCAGGGAGGCCTCGATGAGCTCGAGTCCCTTGTTCATGAGGGTGGAGGAGTTGATGGTAACGACGGGCCCCATGGCCCACGTCGGGTGCTTGAGAGCGGCCTCCGCGGTCACGTCCTTCAGTTGGTCGCGTGTCTTGCCGCGGAAGGGACCGCCCGAGGCGGTGAGGATCAGTCTCTTGACCTCGCTGTGTCCGGTCAGGACCGGTGAGGTGAGGCCCTTTTCGTGCCGGCCACCAAGAAGCGCCTGAGCGATCGCGGAGTGTTCGGAGTCGACGGGCACGATCTGCCCGGGGCGCACCATTGCGTCCTTGACGAGGCTACCGCCCGCGACCATCGATTCCTTGTTCGCGAGCGCAAGGGTCGCGCCCGACTTCAGTGCCGCGAGAGTGGGTTTGAGGCCAATGGAACCGGTGATCCCGTTGAGCACGGTGCCGTCCGGGACGAGGGAGGCAAGTTCCGTGGACGCGTCCGGGCCGGACACGATCTCGGCACTGGAGCCAGCATCCTTCAGTGCGCGTGCAAGCTCATCGGTTCGTGCGGAGTCGGCGATCGCGACTGTCAGGACATTGAACTGAGCCGCCTGATGTGCGAGCAGGTCGAGGTTGCCGCCACCTGCCGAGAGCCCGCGCACGGTGAACCGCTCGTGCCTGCGGACGACGTCGAGGGCTTGTGTGCCGATGGATCCCGTGGATCCCAGGATGACGACGCTGCTCATTCGACTGCCTGGAGGACTGAGCTGGCGCGATCGAGGTAAACATCGACGACCGACATGTCGTAGCTGCTGCCCTTGCCCTTGAGGGTGAAGGTGGCGGATGCGACATCAGTCGCGGTCAGTTCTGCCTGACCGTCGAAGTACTTGGCGAGCCTATCGAGGAGGTCGTCCACCTCGGATCGCTGGTAGCCCTTGCCCTTCTCGGGGGCGCGGAAGCGTTCGCCCCGGGGCCTGTTCAGTCGCGGGTAGAGGGATGCGGCGGAGTCGTAGGCTTTGGAGAGCCACTCCTTGGTTCCTAACGTTGCGACGACCTGGGCGCGCTGGCGCTGCCAGCACGCCTGCTCGAGTCGTTCCAATGCCTGATCGACATCGTCAGTACGATATCCGGAGAACACTAGGGGGAAGGTGACGGTGCGGATGCGCTCAACCTCAAGTTCCTCCGGAAGCTCGTCCTGCTGATAGAGCTCACGAGCCTCCGAGAAGAATGTGTCGACCGCGTCCTTGTCGTATCCCCTACGTAACGTTCCGGACGTCGTAAAGGTTGCCACTTATGCCTGACCCTTCTGGGCAACCAACTCCGCAGCCAACTGCCCACACGCACCATCGATATCCGAGCCACGAGTGTCTCGAATGGTTGTCTGAATCCCATTATCGCGCAGTGTCTGCACAAAGGTGTCCTGCGAGCGTCGTGTCGAGGAAGTCCAGATCGATCCGGGAGTGGGGTTGAGCGGGATGGGGTTCACGTGAGCCCATCCCTTACCGCGCTTGTTCAGCTCATCGGCAAGGGCCTGTGCGCGCCACTGGTGGTCGTTCATGTCCTTGATGAGGGCGTACTCGATGGAGACTCGCCGACCGGTCTTGACGAAGTACTCACGGGCGGCGTCGAGGAGTTCCTTGACCTTGAAGCGGGAGTTGATCGGGATGAGGTCGTCGCGCAGATCATCGTCCGGTGCGTGCAGGGAGACCGCGAGGGTCACGGGCAGTCCGAGGTCACCGAGCTTGTTGATGCCGGGAACGAGACCCACGGTGGAAACCGTGACGCCACGTGCCGACATGCCGAACCCAGAGGGTGCCGGATCGCAGATGCGGTGAAGGGAGTTGAAGACGGCCTTGAAGTTGACCATCGGTTCGCCCATGCCCATGAACACGATGTTTGTGAGCTTGACCTTCTCGCCAAGGTCGCCGCGCTCGCACGCGATGTGCGCCTGGCGGATCTGCTCCATGATCTCCGCCGTGGAGAGGTTGCGGGTGAAACCCTGTTGGCCCGTGGCGCAGAACGGACACGCCATGCCGCAACCTGCCTGCGAGGACACGCAGAGGGTGGCGCGGTCCGGGTACTTCATGAGCACCGACTCAACCATGGCACCGTCGTACATCTTCCACAGCGACTTGATGGTGGAACCGCCGTCGGCCTCGAGGTCACGTACCTTCTCCAGGAGCGGCGGGAACAGCACCTCGCCGAGGCGCTCACGGTCCGCCGCGGGCAGGTCCGTCATGGTCGACGTGTCGGCGTTGCGATGCACGTAGTACTGGCGGGCAATCTGGTCCATGCGGAAACCGGGGATCTCCAGTTCCTCTGCAAGTTCCTTGCGTTCGTCGACGGAAAGGTCGGCGAAGTGGCGGGGCGGCTTGCCTCGACGCTGCGCGGTAAACGTCAGAACGGGGCGGGGTCCGGACTCGACTGCAGGCCTGACCTGGCGGGGCTTTGAGTTATTCACCGCCCTAGTCTCTCAAATGAGGCTGGAAGTTAACACCCAAAGAAGCGAAAGCTACCTCACGCTCTCAACAGAAAGCAGGGAAAAAGAACCGGGCCGGTTACGCCGCGAAGCCGCCCGTGGCGGCTAGCAGCAGGATGTAGACAACCGGGGCGCACACGAGAATGGAGTCGACGCGGTCGAGAACACCGCCGTGGCCTGGGAAGATCGAACCCATGTCTTTCACGCCAAGGTCACGCTTGAGGAGCGATTCCGAGAGGTCACCGGCCGTGGCCGCAACGGTGCAGGCGACGCCGAGAATGATGCCCCACCACCAGGCAATGCCGAGAGCGAAATGGGCACAGAGGATTCCAATAACGACTGCGAGCAGGATTGATCCCGCGAAACCCTCCCAGGATTTCTTTGGTGAAATGGTGGGTGCCATCGGGTGCTTGCCGAACAGAACGCCCGCGAAGTAGCCACCCGTGTCGTTCGCAACGGGAAGGATGACGAACGTGATGACAGCCCACGCGCCGTTGTCCATGCCGGCCAGTATCACGGCGAAACCACCGAGGAGCCCGATCCAGGAGAGTGCGAACACTCCCGCGGCGCAGTCCCTGGCGGCCCACTTGCCGCCGGCTCTGAACCGCCACGCGACAATAAGGAAGGCGCCGGTCAGAAAGGATATGAGCAGACCAAGGTCGTGAAAGAACCACGTGCTGACGGCTATCCCGACAGCCGATATCCATAGTGGAAGGACCGGGATGTAGAAATTACGCGTGGAGAAGGCTCCCGCTGCCTCCCAGAGGCCCACGGCCATGAAGGCGATGACGAGGACAACGAAGGAGTCGATCCACACGAACAGGGACAGACCCACGATCGCAAGGAGGGACACTGCCGTCACAATGGCGGCCGGCAGGTTCCTCCCTGCTCGTGAATCAGATGGCGGGGGTGGCTTGAGAGGCCGAGGCGCCAGGCGCCCCAGCCACGCATCACCGATTACTCCCTCCATCTCAGACTTCGAGGAGATCCTTTTCCTTGGCTTCAAGGATCTGATCAACAAGGTCGGTGTGGCGCTTGGTCAGCGACTCGAGTTCCTTCTCGGCGCGATCAACCTCATCCTCGCCCGCTTCGCCATCCTTCTTGATACGGTCAAGCTCTTCCTTGGCCTTGCGGCGGATCGAGCGGATGGTGATGCGAGCATCCTCGGCCTTGGTGCGAGCCAGCTTCACGTAGTCGCGGCGACGCTCCTCGGTCAGCGGGGGCAGGTTGATGCGCAGGAACTGACCATCGTCCGTCGGGTTCACGCCAAGATCGGACTCGCGCAGCGCGCGATCGATGGCGGTGATGGCGGAACGATCGTAAGGCGAGATGGTGACGGTACGTGCCTCAGGGATAGCAACGGTTGCGAGCTGCTGCAGGGGCGTTGGTGCGCCGTAGTAGTCGACGAGGATCGAGTTGAACATGCCGGCATTGGCACGTCCGGAACGAATGTTTGAGAAGTCGTTCTGGGCGACCTCGATCGCCTTCTCCATCTTTTCTTCTGCTTCAAGCAGTGCGTCTTCAATCATGAGTTGTCCTTTATTCCACTGGGGTCGATGAGACTACGGTACCGATCTTTTCGCCAAGAAGCGCACGCGTGACCGCACCGTCTTCTCCCATGCCAAAGACCCGCATGTTCATATTGTTATCCATGCACATGGAGAATGCCGCAGCATCCACCACGCGCAAGCCTTGAGCCAGAGCATCCTGGTAGGTGAGGTAATCGAGCTTAGTCGCGGTCGGATCAACCTTCGGATCCGCCGTGTACACGCCATCGACACCGTTCTTGCCCACGAGGATCTCGTCGCAACCGAGCTCGAGTGCGCGCTGGGCGGACACGGTGTCGGTCGAGAAGTAGGGCATGCCGGCACCGGCGCCGAAGATCACGACGCGGCCCTTTTCGAGGTGACGGATCGCGCGAAGCGGGATGTAGGGTTCCGCAACCTGAGTCATGTTGATCGCGGTCTGGACACGGGAGGGAACTCCTGCGTGCTCGAGGAAGTCCTGGAGTGCAACGGCGTTGATGACGGTTCCGAGCATGCCCATGTAGTCGGCGCGTGCCCTGTCCATGCCGGCGTTCTGGAGCTCCACACCGCGGAAGAAGTTACCGCCACCAACAACGATGGCGACCTCGACGCCCTTCTCAACTGCCTGCCTGATTTCTTCGGCAACACGGGTCAGGATCTGAATGTCGAGCCCGACTGAGCCACCACCGAACATTTCGCCCGAAAGCTTCAACAGAACTCGCCGAACATGGTCATTATTGAAGTCGCCGACAATGGGCGACTTTTCAGGTGAATTGGTCATGATGAAGTCGAACCCCTCCCTGGTGGTTTAATCCGCCTTTTAGCCTATCCGACTTGAGCTGGATAAGCGTCCTTTCCGCGCCGTATCCTCGCCCACGATTCGCCACGAGCGCAGGCATGCAACGAAAAATTCCTCAATCAAGCCCACCCCATCGCTTCCAAGGCTTTCGGATCATTACTCCCAGTGTTGGCAGATATTTCGTCAGTTTCCGTGACTCAGGCGTTGCAATGAACGCTGTGGTATCCAGCTACTCTCTTCGATGAAAGATTGGACGCACCGACGTTTAACCGCGCCCTCTCACACGTCACGGTGGCAGACTGGTGCCTGAATACTCTTTGGAAGGACTAGCTATGCCCGTTGAACTCGTCACCTCAGCGACCCCGGAAGTTGCTGAGGCAATCAATGAACTCCTCCCCCAGCTCTCCAAGTCCGCACAACACCTGACGGATGAGCAGATCGACACATTCTTCGATCAAGACCGTGTCCACCTCTTCATCTTCCGTAGCGAGTCCACCGGCAAGATCAATGGCATGCTGACCCTCGCCACCTTCATCATCCCCACCGGTTACCGTGCCTGGATCGAAGATGTCGTCGTGGCTGAGAACGCTCGCGGCGAAGGAGCCGGCCGAGCCCTCGTGGAAGAGGCAGTCGCATACGCAGAGCACATTGGCGCCCGATCCGTCGACCTCACCTCCCGTCCCTCGCGCGAAGCGGCCAACCGCCTCTACGTCCGCACGGGCTTCAAGATCCGCGAAACCAACGTCTACCGCTACAAGAAGTAGCCATAAGCTTCCGCGTCCCTAAGCTTCGCCAGTCCTAGACCTCGCTCATGCCCTGAGCTTCTGAAGGCATTCGGAGATGGGCACGTCGGAGCGAACCTCAGAACCTTTGATGGGTGCCCGATTCGGGCGCCCATCAATCGTTGAAACAAGTGATCGGCAGGCTGTTGAACAAACGATCCCTTATCATTGGTTCAGTTCACACAGATTGTTCGTCGCTCAGGTGATGAAGAGGCCGACGACCCAGAGGCCGGCGCTGAGAGCTCCCGCGATGAGCTCAATAAGGATGGAAAGCAGGACTCCCTTGAGTGCAGACTTCGTCTGCGACCAGGCCTTCCCGTTGTCTTTCAGCCGCAGGTACTCGGCCCCGTAGACACCAATGATAAAGCCGATCGGCATGCCGACCACGGGTATGACGAAGAAGCCGATGAAAGCAAGGATGATGCCCGCGGTCATTGAACTCCACGGGGTACCCTCGTTTCTCATGAGCTTCGCTGGAAGCAGGAAACCGAGCACGTAGGAGAGCACGATGATCGCTGCGACGCCAGCGAAGATCCACCAGGATGTGGCGGTGCCAACGACGGCAGCCCACACACCGATCGCGATCAGGATGATGGGCAGGCCGGGATAGAGCTGAATGATCGTGCCAATGATACCGATGACGATCGCGAGTCCCACAAGGATGAGTCCGGGAAGTTCCATGAGCTAAAGGTACGTTCTCACTAGCAATTTCAAGAATCGAAACGCGCAAAACCTCAGGCCCATGACCTGCGAGAACAGTCACGGAACACTCACGAGAAAAAACGAAGCAGAGTCTTTCAGACGTCTTCCCTTGCAACCAGCGATCTTCCGCCTCCCGACGACTTCCTGTCACCAGTTGAATTCACCTTATGACTTTCTTCCCTCCGGTGGCTTCCGACCACCCGAGGGACTCCTGCAACTCTGCGATTGACTAGGCTTGCAACCCACGGCTCCTTGAATCTGTCCCTCGAAAGCCAATGCTGAGTTAGTGGCTCCGCATGAGTCTTGGACATGAATCGAGGGCCCGTACCTGAGTACGGGCCCTCACCTGTCTAGGTTCCGCTCGTTCTAGGAACTGGGTTCCTACGTTGACGGTCTGCTTGGTTACTACTTGGCAGCAGGACGGGTCATGGAGGCGACATCGAGAGCAACGTCGAGCTGCTCCTCCGTGATCTCGCCACGCTCAACGAAACCGAGATCGATGACGGCTTCGCGGACCGTGATGTTCTGCTTGACCGAGTGCTTCGCGATCTTCGCGGCGTTCTCGTAGCCGATGATGCGGTTAAGAGGCGTCACGATCGAGGGCGAGGACTCCGCGAGTTCCTTGGCACGCTCAACGTTGGCGGTGATGCCATCGATGCAACGCACAGCGAGGGTCTCTGCCACGTTGGCGAGAATGTTCATGGACTCGAGCAGGTTCTGAGCCATGACGGGGAGCATGACGAGCAGGTCGAAGTTGCCCTGCGCGCCAGCGAAGGCGATGGCAGCGTCGTTGCCGATGACCTGTGCGGCCACCTGAACGGTTGCCTCGGGGAGCACGGGGTTGACCTTGCCCGGCATGATCGACGAACCCGGCTGCAGGTCGGGAAGGTTGATCTCACCGATGCCGGCGCGGGGGCCGGAGCCCGCCCAGCGGAGATCGTTGGAGATCTTCACGAGGGAAACAGCCACGACGCGGAGGGCGCCGGATGCCTCAACGAGGGAGTCCTGTGCGGCCTGAGCCTCGAAGTGGTTCGGTGCCTCAACGAACGGGAGGTCCATGTTCTCCGCAATGAGCTCGATGACGCGCTCGGAGAAGCCTGCGGGGGTGTTAATGCCGGTGCCCACGGCGGTGCCGCCGAGGGGAAGCTCAGCGAGGTGCGGGATGGTGGCCTCGACGCGGGCAATGCCGTTGCGGACCTGCTGCGCATATCCGGAGAACTCCTGACCGAGCATGATCGGGGTTGCGTCCATGAGGTGGGTACGACCCGCCTTCACCACATCCTTGAACTCCTCGGCCTTCTTCTCGAGGGACTCGGCGAGAACCGTGAGCTTGGGGATAACAACGCGGACGGCGGCCTCCGTTGCTGCGATGTGGATCGAGGAGGGGAACACGTCATTGGACGACTGGGATGCGTTCACGTGGTCATTCGGGTGGACCTCGAGACCGGAGTCGCGGGTCGCGATCGTCGAAATGACCTCGTTCGTGTTCATGTTCGAGGACGTGCCCGAACCTGTCTGGAACACGTCAATGGGGAACTCTCCGTCGTGCTGGCCGTCGATGACCTGCTCGGCGGCAGCCACGATCGCCTGGGCAAGCTCCTCGCTGATGACACCGAGTTCGGCGTTGGCGAGTGCCGCGGCACGCTTCACCTGACCGAGTGCACTGATGTGGTGAGAGGTGAGCGTCTTACCTGAGATCGGGAAGTTCTCGACTGCTCTCTGTGTCTGAGCTCGGTAGAGGGCGTTAACAGGAACCTTTACTTCGCCCATCGTGTCGTGTTCGATGCGAAACTCTTCACTCACTTGTTTTCTCCTTTGATGTGGTGATGGTTCAATTGTCCCTCACCTCGATCGAGAAAACACGGCGAATGGTCCCGAATCAGTCAGGTTGGACGACGATCTCCACGCGCTGGAACTCCTTGAGATCCGAGTATCCCGACGAAGCGATCGCGTGACGGAGTGCGCCAACGAGATTGAGAACGCCGCGGGCGTTGTGGGAGGGGCCGAACAGAACCTGCTCGAGCGATCCCTCGTCACCGACCCACACGCGTTCACCGCGGGGCAGGTCGGGGTGGCGTGCTTCCGCACCCCAGTGCCAGCCGCGTCCCGGTGCCTCGGAGGCGCGGGCCAGAGCGGTGCCCAGCATGACCCCGTCGGCGCCGCAGGCGAGGGCCTTGACGATGTCACCCGAGGAGGAAACTGAACCATCGGCGATCACGTGCACGTAGCGGCCCGCTGACTCGTCGAGGTAGTCGCGGCGTGCGGCCGCAATGTCGGCCACGATGGTGGCCATGGGGGCGGCAACACCGATGGTGCGGCGGTTCGCGGAGGACGCGCCGCCGCCGTAGCCGGCGAGCACGCCAGCGGCGCCGGTGCGCATGAGGTGAAGGGCGGCGGTGTAGGTGACGGCGCCACCGACGATGACAGGGACGTCGAGTTCGTAGATGAACCGCTTGAGGTTGAGGGGTTCCCGGTTGGAGGAGACGTGCTCAGCGGACACGGTCGTGCCGCGGATGACGAAGAGGTCGACACCGGCTTCGACGACGGTGCGCCAGTGCTCCTGGGTGCGCTGGGGAGAAAGCGCGCCAGCTACGGTCACTCCGGCCTCGCGGATCTGGCTGAGGCGAGCGGTGATGAGTTCGGGCTTGATGGGTTCGCGGTACAGCTCCTGCATGCGGAGCCCCGCCTCCTCGGCAGCCATATTGGCGAGTTCTTCGAGAAGGGAGCTGGGATCCTCGTAGCGAGTCCACAGGCCCTCAAGGTCGAGAACACCCACTCCCCCGAACTTGCCCATGGCGATAGCGGTCTCAGGTGAGGTCACCGAATCCATCGGTGCGGCCATGATCGGAATATCCAGGTAGTACGCGTCGATCTGCCATCCCGTTGAAACATCGGATGCATCTCGCGTGCGCCGTGACGGGACGACCGCTACCTTGTCGAGTGTGTAGGCGACTCGTGCCCTCTTGCCGCGACCAATTTCTACCTCTTGTACCATGCCACCAGTGTAACGAGAGTCGACAGTTTTTCACCTTTGGCCCACGTACAATCGGGGCATGGCGACGCAAGCACACTGGACTGACGGCCCCCTCATCGGTTTCGATACCGAGACGACCGGGGTGAGCCCACGACACTCTCGCCTGGTCACAGCCTCAACTGTCGTGACCGGCCAGGAACCGGAGTCGCACAACTGGCTCGCCAACCCGGGTGTTGAGATTCCCCGAGCCGCCCAGGAAGTTCACGGAATCTCCACCGCCCAGGCACGCGCCGAGGGCCGCGATCCAGAGGAGGTCTTGACCGAGATCCGTGACCTGCTCGTGGATCACATGAGTGCCGGTCACCCCGTTGTCGCCTTCAATGCCGCCTTCGACCTCACCCTCATGGAATCCGAGTTGGAGAGGCACGGCCTGTCCACCATGTCCCAGCTCCTTGGTGGCGAGCCGAAGCCGGTCCTGGATCCCCTCGTTCTCGACCGCATGCTTGACCCGTACCGGAAGGGACCACGCAGGCTCGAGACCCTCATCGGGATCTATCGGATCGACGCTGGCGGGTTCCACGATGCTCACAACGACGTGGTCGCTACCCTCAAGCTCCTACGCGCCATGATCAACCAGCACGCCATGCTCAAGGCCTCCTCCCTGCGCAAGCTCCACGAGCTCCAGAAACAGTCCCACGAGAAGTGGGCAGTCAACTTCAACAAGTGGCTGAAGGAGCAGGGCCGCAAGTCCGACGTCGATCCCGCGTGGCCACTCGGTTCATCAACACCCCAGGACTGATCGCAATTACCTGGGCTGATGAGGAGTACCGGGACCGATCGGAAGTGATTCGAGTAACAGGAAGGGTCGGGAGCACGATGCTCCCGACCCTTCTCTGATTCAGCTATGAGATTGAGGCGAACGATCGAGTTAACGAACTAACGACCGCTCAAACCATCAATCGAGCAAGCGATCGAACTTCTGGACCGCCCCTGATACGCAGAGGACGGAGATGGCTAGTTGGTCGAGTAGTTCGGTGCCTCAGCGATTGCCGTGATGTCGTGGGGATGCGATTCCTTGAGACCGGCGGGGGTGATGCGAATGAACTTGCCCTTGTCCTTCAGCTCGGGGATGGTGCGTGCACCCACGTAGAACATGGACTGGTGCAGGCCACCAATGAGCTGGTGGGTGACGGTGCCAAGGGAACCCTTGTAGGAGACCTTGCCCTCGATGCCCTCGGGAACGATCTTGTCGTCGGAGGAGACATCTGCCTGGAAGTAGCGGTCCTTCGAGAAGGACTTCTTGCCGCGGGAGGCCATCGCACCTAGCGAACCCATGCCACGGTATGCCTTGTACTGCTTGCCGTTGATGAGAACGAGCTGACCCGGGGACTCCTCACAGCCAGCGAGAAGCGAACCAACCATGACGGTGTCTGCACCGGCCACGAGGGCCTTGGCGATGTCACCGGAGTACTGGAGGCCACCATCGCCGATCACGGGAACACCGAGGGGCTTGCACGCCTTCGATGCCTCGTAGATAGCGGTGATCTGGGGAACGCCAACGCCAGCAACGACGCGCGTGGTGCAGATGGAGCCGGGGCCAACACCAACCTTGACTGCGTCCGCGCCGGCTTCAGCGAGGGCGAGAGCACCGTCGTAGGTTGCGACGTTACCGCCAATGATCTGAACGTTGTCGAAGACCGAGCTGCCCTTGAGCGCCCTGATCATGTCGAGAGCGAGACGGGCCTGACCGTTGGCGGTATCAACGACAAGTACATCCACACCAGCATCAGCGAGTGCCTCGGCGCGCTGCATGGCATCACCGAAGTAGCCGACGCCTGCGCCGACGAGGAGTCGACCGTTGGAGTCCTTGGATGCCATCGGGAACTGTTCGGAACGAACGAAGTCCTTGACGGTGATGAGGCCGGTGAGGATGCCGTTCTTGTCGACCAAGGGAAGGCGCTCACGCTTGTACTTGCGCAGGAGCGAGGTTGCTTCCTCGTGGGAGATGTCGGAGGCGCCGGTAACGAGACCCTCGGAGGTCATGACGTCACGAACGAGGGTCGTGCCCCACTCGGCGACCGGGGTGAAGCGGAGGTCGCGGTTCGTGCAGATGCCGAGGAGCTTGCCCCCCTCATCCACGACCGGGAGGCCAGAGACTCGGAACTGGCCGCAGAGGGCATCGAGTTCGTCGAGTGTGGCGTCGGGGCCGATGGTGACAGGGTTGGTGATGCGACCGGTCTGGGTCCTCTTGACGAGGTCCACCTGGTGCGCCTGATCCTCGATCGAAAGGTTGCGGTGCAGGATGCCGATGCCGCCGTTGCGGGCCATGGCGATCGCCATGCGGGCCTCGGTGACGGTATCCATCGCAGCCGAGGCGAGGGGGATCTGAAGATTAATTTCTTTGGTGAGTCGCGCCGAAGTGTTGACTTCAGACGGGATCACGTCGGTCTCTCCCGGAAGCAGGAGGACATCGTCGTAGGTTAGTCCAATAAAGCCAAAGGGATCATTATTCTCGTTGCTCACACCCCAACCTTAGATCCAAAGCTGGCAACTGGCGATGCTCGTCCACTGTGATAATCGTCCGCCCCTGACGACCGGGGAGGACCCTGGGAAGCACTCCCCACGGATTTCGAGTGAATGATGTTGACTTGATTTCGGGGCCGGTCAAAAATGGAACGGTAATAAAAACCGTTGATATACCAACAGTTTCTTTTAGTTGCCGCTCGCAAAAAGTTAGCGGTTGTAAGATCGCTACCCCTAGGAAGAGGTGAAAGGTACGTGGCTGACATCCATCGACTCCCCGGACCAAACTCAGATCATTGGGAGTGGCAGTTGGACGGACTGTGTCGTTCAATGGACCCCAGTTTCTTCTTCCACCCGGAGGGTGAGCGAGGAGGACCTCGCCGCAGGCGCGCAGAGGCAGCCAAGCGAGTGTGCGCACGATGCCCGGTTCTGGAGATGTGCCGCGAGCACGCCCTGTCCACGCACGAGCCCTACGGCGTGTGGGGCGGCATGAGCGAGGAAGAGCGTCACGCAATCATCGCTGCGGAACGCATCAAGAGAGTTTCGTAAGTCCATCTCTGTTCGATCAGTTCCTCGCCTGCTTGATCGTTCGCGTCGAAGAATGCGACGCAGAATCGAGCAACAGGGAAGTTGAGAAAAGGACAGGAAGGAAAGTGTGGGTGCCGACATCAATGCCGGCACCCACACTTTCCTTCCTTTAACCACTTCTTCCTCTGACCCACTGCTCATATCTCGGAGCGTCAGCTGGAGACAGGGCGACTTGAGCTGGCGCAGGGGTTCAGGGTTAAGACATGACTGAAGGGGTGGCCATCGGCCACCCCTTCAGAGCAAGAATTGCTACTTCTCGACGACTGCGAGCACGTCGCGAGTCGAGAGAATGAGGTACTCCTCGCCGGCGTACTTCACTTCGGTGCCACCGTACTTGGAGTAGATGACGACGTCGCCAACGGCAACGTCAACGGGGATGCGGTTACCCTTGTCGTCAACGCGACCGGGGCCAACTGCAACAACCTTGCCCTCCTGGGGCTTTTCGGTTGCGGTATCAGGGAGAACGAGACCCGAGGCGGTGGTCGTCTCAGCTTCCAGCTGGGTGATGACGATGCGATCCTCGAGAGGCTTAATGGAGACCGACACGCGGACCCCTCCTTTTCCTATCTAAACGGATTGGACAACGCCTCTATCCGCCGTCGCGGGGGCCGGAAGAAACGTACTGCGTGGCGAACCACGTCTGATAAATAGAATAAAGAGAAGTTAGCACTCGGTCAACTCGAGTGCCAATTGTTCACGGTAAGCGAGATGATCCGATGCGCACCGGGGCGAAGGAGCAATCCGCACTCTCTGATCCGCTTGCTATTCGCAGGTTTGTCCGTCGATGGACTCCCGGATGAGATCGGCGTGGCCGCAGTGCCTACCGTACTCCTCAATCATGTGAACCATGATCCAGCGGAGCCGAAGAACCTTGCCCTCCATAAACTGGTGCTTCGCGAGCGCATCCATTCCTGCCGCCTCATGGGCTTCCGAGGCGTATCGATCGGAGTCTTGAATGGCCTTCCGCCACTCCGACCGCAGGGTATCCCCCGAGTCCTCGCCTGCGCTGTGCCAATCCCAGTCGTAGTCGGCATCCCAGTTGACACTGTCCCACGGCTGCCCGTAACCCTTCCCAGCGAGGCCGTCGGAGAACCACTGTCGCTCCACGAGGGTGAGGTGCTTGAGCATCCCACCCAGGGTCATCTCGCTCGGCTCGAGCCGCTGACTCAACTGATCATCCGAGAGACCATCGGTCTTGATGGCGATGGTGCCACGAAGAAAGCTCAGGAAACCCGTGAGGGTCTCCCACTCCCCCGCACCCAACGGCGGATCCACTCGCCCATGTTCATCAGCTGGCTCAGTCATGGACTGAACCCTACGGCAATGCCGTCCGCCACGCAGGCCGGGGAGGGAACCCGAGAGAGATATGCGCTCGTTACGGTGTTTCCCTGGAAAGAACGAGTTCCTCCTCCCTTGTCCCGCGGGACTATGGATTCCGATCTGGCACTATGGTGTGGTGCCCTCTCCACTACATGCGGATGTTCTTCAACTCCTCGATCAGCTACCTCCCTACCGGGAGGATGAGGTCTTTGCCCTGACGAACTCGCTCCGCAAGGAGGGCTGGCAACCCGACATTATCTCCCAGGCGTTGACGCAAGCCCGCCTGCGAGAGAAGGCTGTGCCGAAGCTTGGTGAGCGCGCCTCCAAAATGCTCTTCACGAGCGACGCTCTCGAGCAGGCGAGCCGACCAGAAGCGGCCGCCCACCACGCGCAGGTGTTTCTCGATGCGGGGGTTCATTCGCTTCGGGAGGTCGGATGCGGCATCGGTGCCGACACCACTGCCTTTGCTATCGCCGGACTGACCGTCACTGCTCGCGAACTGGATGACGACAGAGCACTCCTTGCTCGCCACAACCTGGCCGACTTTGACAACGTTCGCATCGAGGGGGCTGACGGCCTGGCCGATATCAGCGAGGAGGGGATGTGGGCAGATCCTGCGCGCCGTGGCACAAAGGGCCGGATCTCCAATCCTGAGGAGTGGATGCCGGCGCTATCGCAGGTTGTCGAAGCCGCAAGGGGCGTGAGGCTTGCCGGAATCAAGGTCGCCCCCGGCATCGACTACTCCCACCTCCCGCCAGATTCCAGGGTGGAGTGGCTATCGATTGGCAGAGACCTCGTTGAGGCAATCATCTGGCTCGGAACAGATCAACCAGGGCGCGTTGCCACCCTCCTGGGGAAAGATCAACTGACGATTGACACGGCACCGGACAGCGCTGCGGAGATGGTGGATGCTGGTGAGCTTGGCACGTACCTTTACGAGCCGGATCCGGCCGTGATCAGGGCCGGTGGCATCGCAGAGCTGTGTAGGAGATTCGATCTTGCGCCGGTAGCTCCCGGGATCGCATACCTCACCTCGGATGCTCTCGTTGAATTACCCTTCCTTGAGGCATTCACGGTGCAGGAGGTGCTCCCCCTGCAAGAAAAGAAGCTGGCCCGAGAGCTCAAGAATCGCGGCATCGGAACCCTCGAGATCAAGAAGCGTGGCGTTGATGTCGCCCCAGAGGTTCTCCGCAAGAAGCTGAAACTGGCTCTTCATAATTGGGGGTGTAGTTTGTTTTGGAATCCGCCGCTGCCCAG